>NZ_JBWKNZ010000010.1:0-276917 GCF_059415825.1 Acidovorax sp. GW821-FHT10A04 | reverse complement strand
TCCCCACCCCTGCTGGCTGCGCCGAGAAGCGCAGGAGCTGGGGTGGGTGCATGTGCCGCAGGACACATGCACTTCGTTGTCTAGCTCGTCGCTGCTGTTTGAGCAGAGTTCACCCGCAGGGGGAACGGCGCGAGTTCAGCGACGCCCACCCCAGTTCCATCGCAGGCTGCCCCCTTCGCCCAACGGGCGAAGGGGGACGCAGACTGGGGGTCGCCTTTTCTTGGCCCACCTTCTTTTGGCGACGCAAAAGAAGGTGGGTGCGCCGCCGGGCGCACATCCCGGCCCCCGCCCTCAACACAGGCACACCACCAGCACAACAACCACGAGGCAACAAAGAAAAATGGCCGCAAAACCCCAAAGGCCGCGACCACTCTTCAGCACCTACCAGCAGTGATTACTTGGGCAGCAGCACCTTGTCGACCACGTGAATCACCCCATTGGACTGGTACACATCCGCAATCGTCACATTCGCCGTACCGCCCTTTTCATCGGTCAGCATGATGGTCTTGCCACTGGCCTTGGCCGTGAGCGTGCCCCCCGCCACCGTCTTGATGCTGGCCATGCCCTTGCCATCGGCAATCATCTTCGACAAGGCCGCCGCATCCCACTTGCCCGCCACCACGTGGTAGGTCAGCACCGTGGTCAGCGTGGCCTTGTTCTCGGGCTTGAGCAAGGTGTCCACGGTGCCTGCGGGCAGCGCAGCAAACGCGGCATTGGTGGGCGCGAACACGGTGAACGGGCCTGGGCCCTTCAGGGTGTCGACCAGGCCGGCGGCCTTGACCGCAGCCACCAGCGTGGTGTGGTCCTTGGAGTTCACGGCGTTGTCGATGATGTCCTTGCTTGCCAGCATGGGCGCACCGCCCACCATGACGTCGGCAGCCAGGGCCGGGGTGGCTGCGGCAGCAACCAGGGCGGCGGCCAGGCCGATGGAAGCGAGGCGGGCATTGAAACGGATACGGGTCATGAAAATCTCCTGAATCGATGGATGGACGGAGCAACTGAATGAACAAATGTCTCTCGGTGACCGCGTGAGGAATGCCACGCGGCTGTCAATCAATACGGGGGTGGCAAGGCATCGGATGCAGCGGCCGGACAAAAACCGCAAATAATAAAAAAGCCCCGCAGGCCTGGGCCTCGGGGCGATGGGGCTGCGCAAGCGGATGCGCAGCGGTCGGTGTTGCCAGGCCCGGCTGCCACACAGCCTGGGCCTGTACACAGGGTTACTAGACCTTGCGGCCGAAAGGCCCGTCCGAGCCCACCTGCACCAGGTTCTTGGCCGTGGCCAGGGGCTTGGGGTTCTTCTTTGCGGGCTTGTCGGCCGGCACTTCCTCGGCCACGCAGTCGGCGTAGTAGCGCACATGGCCGTTCTCGTCCTCCACCTCGACCAGGCCGTGGATGTCGGTCTCGAAGCCCGGGCACAGCTTGGCGAATTCGCGGGCGAACTTGAGGTAGTCCACGATCTTCTTGTTGAACACCTCGCCGGGGATCAACAGCGGAATGCCCGGTGGGTACGGCGTGACCAGGCCCACAGTGATGCGGCCTTCCAGCTGGTCGATCTCCACGCGGTCGGTCTTGCGGTGCGCGATGTGCGCGTACGCATCCGAAGGCTTCATGGCGGGCGTCAGGTCCGACAGGTACATCTCGGTCGTCAGGCGCGCAATGTCGTACTTGGCGTACATCTCGTGCACGTGCTGGCACAGGTCCTGCAGGCCCATGCGCTCGTAGCGCTTGTGCTGCTGGCAGAACTCGGGAAGGATGCGCCACATGGGCTGGTTCTTCTCGTAGTCGTCCTTGAACTGCTGCAGCGCGGTGAGCAGCGTGTTCCAGCGGCCCTTGGTGATGCCGATGGTGAACATCACGAAGAAGCTGTACAGGCCGGTCTTCTCGACCACCACGCCGTGCTCGGCCAGGTACTTGGTGACGATGGATGCAGGGATGCCCTTCTTGTCGAACTTGCCGTCCAGGTTCAGGCCGGGCGTGACGATGGTCGACTTGATCGGGTCCAGCATGTTGAAGCCGTCGGCCAGCTGGCCGAAGCCATGCCACTTGGTGCCGGCCTTCTTGCCCTTGGCGTCGCTGCGGATGATCCAGTCCTCGGCGCGACCGATGCCTTCGTCCACCAGCTTGTCCGGGCCCCAGACCTTGAACCACCAGTCGTTCTTGCCGAAATCGTCCTCGATCTGGCGCATGGCGCGGCGGAAGTCCAGCGCCTCCAGGATGCTCTCCTCCACCAGCGCGGTGCCGCCGGGCGGCTCCATCATCGCGGCGGCCACGTCGCAGCTGGCGATGATGCTGTACTGCGGGCTGGTGCTGGTGTGCATCAGGTAGGCCTCGTTGAAGAGGTGGCGGTCCAGCTTGGCGGTCTGCGAGTCCTGCACCAGCACGTGGCTGGCCTGGCTGATGCCGGCCAACAGCTTGTGGATCGACTGCGTGGCATAGGTCACCGAGTGCTTGGGGCGCGTGCGCTTCTTGCCCATGGCGTGATAGGTGCCATAGAACGGGTGGAAGGCGGCGTGCGGCAGCCAGGCCTCGTCGAAGTGCAGATTGTCCACGTAGCCATCGAGCATGCCCTTGATGGTCTCGGTGTTGTAGAGCACGCCGTCGTACGTCGATTGCGTGAGCGTCAGCACGCGCGGCTTGACCTTCTTGGCGTCCACGCCCTTGAGCAGCGGGTTGGCGCGGATCTTGGCCTGGATGGCCTCGGGCTCGAACTCGCTTTGCGGGATCGGGCCGATGATGCCGAAGTGGTTGCGCGTGGGCTTCATGAACACCGGGATGGCCCCGGTCATGATGATGCTGTGCAGGATGGACTTGTGGCAGTTGCGGTCCACCACCACCACGTCGCCCGGGGCCACGGTGTGGTGCCAGACCATCTTGTTCGACGTGCTGGTGCCGTTGGTCACGAAGAAGCAGTGGTCGGCATTGAAGATGCGCGCGGCGTTGCGCTCGCTCTCGCCGATGGCGCCGTTGTGGTCCAGCAGTTGGCCGAGTTCCTCGACCGCGTTGCAGACGTCGGCGCGCAGCATGTTCTCGCCGTAGAACTGGTGGTACATCTGGCCCACGGGGCTTTTCAGGAAGGCCACGCCGCCCGAGTGGCCGGGACAGTGCCAGCTGTAGGAGCCGTCTTCGGCGTAGTCCAGCAGTGCCTTGAAGAACGGCGGCTGCACGCTCTCCAGGTAGCTCTTGGCCTCGCGGATGATGTGGCGCGCCACGAATTCGGGGGTGTCCTCGAACATGTGGATGAAGCCGTGCAGCTCGCGCAGGATGTCGTTGGGCAGGTGACGGCTGGTCTTGGTCTCGCCGTGCACGTAGATCGGCACCTCGGTGTTCTTGCGACGCACCTCGCCGATGAAGTTGCGCAGGCTCAGCACGATGGGGTCAAGCCCCTCGCCCACGGTGAACTCCTCGTCGTCGATGGACAGGATGAACGCGCTGGCGCGGCTTTGCTGCTGCGCGAACTGCGACAGATCACCGTAGCTGGTGACGCCCACCACCTCGAAACCCTCGGCCTCGATGGCCTGCGCCAGGGCGCGGATGCCCAGGCCCGAGGTGTTCTCGGAACGATAGTCCTCGTCGATGATGATGATGGGAAAACGAAACTTCATGCGCAGCCTCCGTGAAACCGTGCCCTGCCGGCCAAAAAACGAAATAGGCGCGAAGTGTAAGGAATAACCTTGTCGGGCCTTTGAACTGGGGGTCTTTTGACCCAGAATGTGGTGGATTAAGAACAACCGACACACAGGTTGTTTAGGATCCGAACAACAAACAACATGAGGAGGAGTCGGTATGGAGGAATCCACCATCTGGTGGCTGGCGGCGGGGATCGTGGTGGTGGCAGAAATGCTCACGGGCACGTTCTACCTGCTCATGATGGCGGTGGGCCTGGTGGCCGCAGCCCTGGCGGCCCACATGGGTGCGTCCTCGGCCCTGCAGATCATCGTCGCCGCGCTGGTCGGCGGCGGGGCCGTGGTGGCCTGGCACTTTGTCCGGCGCAAGCGCCCGGGCGACCCCTCGCCACGCGCCGACCGCAGTGTGAACCTGGACGTCGGTGAAACCATCCTCATCGAGGGCTGGAATGCCGACGGCACCACCACCGTGAAGTACCGCGGTGCCACGTGGACGGCCATCCATCGCCCGGGCGTCACGCCCTCCACGGGCATGCACCGGGTCGCCGAGCTGGTGGGCAACCGCCTGCTGGTCGATCCCATGTAACCCCCAACGTACGTGCAAGAACACTGAAAGTCGTCCATGGACAAAACCTACATCGCGCTCGTCATCATCGTCATCGTGGCGGTGTTCATCATCCGCAGCTTCAAGCAGGTGCCCCAGCAGAACGCCTGGGTGGTGGAGCGGCTGGGCAAGTACCACAGCACGCTGGCCCCGGGGCTCAAGCTGATCATTCCCTTCATCGACAAAGTGGCCTACAAGCACAGCCTGAAGGAAATCCCGCTCGACGTGCCCAGCCAGGTCTGCATCACGCGCGACAACACCCAGCTGCAGGTGGACGGCATCCTGTACTTCCAGGTGACCGACCCCATGCGCGCCAGCTATGGCTCGTCCAACTACATCATGGCCGTGACGCAACTGGCCCAGACCTCGCTGCGCTCGGTGATCGGCAAGCTCGAGCTGGACAAGACTTTTGAAGAGCGCGACATCATCAACGCCCAGGTGGTCCAGGCCATCGACGAGGCGGCCCTGAACTGGGGCGTGAAGGTGCTGCGCTATGAGATCAAGGACCTGACGCCCCCAGCCGAAATCCTGCGTTCCATGCAGGCCCAGATCACCGCCGAGCGCGAGAAGCGCGCGCTGATCGCCGCCTCCGAAGGCCGCCGCCAGGAGCAGATCAACATCGCCACCGGCGAGCGCGAAGCCTATATCGCGCGCTCCGAAGGTGAAAAGCAGGCCCAGATCAACAACGCCCAGGGCGAGGCCGCAGCCATCATGGCCGTGGCCGAAGCCACCGCCCAGGCCATCGAGCGCGTGGCCGCCGCGATCCGCCAGCCCGGCGGCGAGCAGGCCGTGCAGCTCAAGGTGGCCGAAAAGGCCGTGGAAGCCTACGGCAAGGTGGCGGCCGATGCCACCACCACCCTCATCGTGCCCAGCAACATGACCGAGGTCTCAGCCCTGATCGGCTCGGCCATGAAGATGGTGCAGACGACACAACGCACCGTGTGACGGCACCCACCCGATAGGGAGCGCATGGGCAATGCAGCGTTTTTTTGGCCCGCCCTGCCCCAACTTCCCAAAACAGCCCAAACCTGTGGCTATAATCGAAGGCTTCGGAGAGGTGGATGAGCGGTTTAAGTCGCACGCCTGGAAAGCGTGTGTGGGCTAATCCCCACCGCGGGTTCGAATCCCGCCCTCTCCGCCAAAGATACAACCCCAAGTGGCTCACGCCGCTTGGGGTTTTTTCTTGGTTGCGCGGCTTTGCCCAGGCCGCATGCACCGGCCCCGGCAGCGACCTCCGGGGCCCTGCGCCTTCCCCGAGTCAGCCAAGCAAAGTCAGCCCGGCTGCGCCTTGGACCGCGCGCGCCATTCGGGCACGGTCAGACCGCCGACGCCCCAGTTGTCGAGATCGACCTCGTCGATGACCACGAAGGTGGAATCGTGCGGCTTGCCCATGACCTCGTACAGGAGGTCGGAGACGCCCTGGATGAGGGCGCGCTTCTGTTCTGCGGTGGTGGCGCTGGCGCCGGGCGCCGTGCCCTCGCGCGTGACCTTGATGTTGACGTAGGGCATGGTCGTCGCCTCCTCTCTCACCAGCGGCCGGCGTGCTGGCCGCCGTCGACGTTGAGGGTCTCGCCCGTGACGAAGGCGGCGTTCTCCAGGTACATCACGGCATCGGCCACCTCGGAGACCTTGCCCATGCGCCCCATGGGGTGCATGCCGGCCAGCACGGCGTGCGCCGCCGGGTCGTGCATGGGCGTCTTGATGATGCCGGGGGCGACCGCGTTCACGCGCACGCCGGTCTGCGCGTACTCGATGGCCAGGCCGCGGGTCACCGCGTCCAGCCCGCCCTTGGTCAGCAGGGCCAGGCCCGAGGGCGCGCCGGCAATCGCCTGGTGCACCAGCGTGGTGGTGATCTGCACGATGTGGCCGCGGCCCTGGCGCAGCATGTGCGGCAGCACGAGCTGCGTGGTGTGGAAGAAGCCGGCCAGGTTCACGTCCACCACGCGCTCAAACTCTTCGGCGGTGTAATCGGTGAACGGCTTGCCCAGGAAGATGCCGGCATTGTTGACCAGCGTGTCGATGCGGCCAAAGCGCTCCAGCGCGGCGGCCACCAGGCGCTCGGCGGCCGATCGATCGCGCACATCGCCCGCGAAGGCCAGCACGTCCGGGTCCGTGGAGGGTTGGATACTGCGCGAGGTGGCGACCACGGCATAGCCGTGTTGGCGGTAGGCGGCGGCGATGGCTGCGCCGATGCCTTGCGATGCGCCGGTGACGATGGCGACTCTTTTCTCACTCATGAATGGCTCCTTGGGGTGGTGTCGATAGCGACTGCGAAGGGAGATCCGACGCTCTCCGTAGAGTAGGGACGCACCCGATGGAGCGGTAGCCGTTATCCTCGCGCAATGGCTGATAGAAAACGCACAGAGGTCGACTGGCAGGACGTGCGCGTCTTCCTGGCGTTGGGGCGCTACCGCAGCCTGTCGGCCGCGGCCCGGGCGCTGCAGGTGAACCACGCGACCATTGCCCGGCGCATCCAGTCGCTGGAGCACAGCATGGGCGAAAAGCTCGTGGAGCGCCGCCCCGACGGCTATGTGCTGACCCCGGCCGGCGAGGTGGCATTGCAGGCGGCCACCGGCATGGAAGCGGCGGCGCAGACGCTGACCCGGGCCGCGCATGGCGAAGGCGAGGACCTGCGCGGGCTGGTGCGCATCAACGCACCGCCGGCGCTGGCCCATGCCTTCCTGGCGGCGCAGCTGGCCAAGGTCACCGTGGCCCATCCGGGGCTGGACATCGACCTGGCGACGGATCTGCATTCCATCAGCCTGAGCCGGCGCCAAGCCGACATTGCCGTGCGCCTGGGCCGGCCCGGCGACGGCGATCTGATCGCCAGGCCTGCGGGCAAGATGGCCTTCGGCTTCTATGGCACACGCCAGCACTGCGCGGACGTCGAACAGGGCCTGCCGCCGGTGTTCATCAGCTTCGACGAGCAGCATGCGGGCATGCCGGAGTCGAACTGGCTGGTGCAGCGGTTCCCCCGCGCGCGCTTTGCCTTCCGGGCCGAGAACCAGGTGCTGCAGGCCACCGCTGCGCGGGCCGGGGCCGGCATTGCGCTGCTGCCGCACTACATCGGCCGGCAGGTGCCCGAGCTGCAGCCCTGCCCGCTGGCACCGCTGCCGCCGGCGCGCGAGATCTTCGTGCTGATCCGCGGGCAGGACCGGCATGCGGCCCCGATCCGCGCCGTGGTGCAGCACCTGCTCGATGTGTTCGGTGAGAACCGGGCCCTGTTTGCCGCCTGACCCTGTGCCGGCATGCCCTTGCGACCATCTCTTTCAGAGATACGAAGCTCGCCAATCCATATGAATTTTGCGTAGTAACCCCCGGCGGTGCAGGCCGGCACCGGTGCAACCATCTCGCCACACCAACAACGAAAGCGAGACAGCCATGGGTTCCCCCGCAATGACGCCGCCGTACGAGGGCCGCTTCGACGACACAGCGGATGCAGCCGACGCAACCTACCGCAAGGTCGGCTGGCGCCTGCTGCCGCTGCTCTTCCTGTGCTACATCGTGGCCTACCTGGACCGCGTGAACGTGGGCTTCGCCAAGCTGCAGATGCAGGGCGACCTGCAGTTCAGCGAGGCGGTCTACGGCCTGGGCGCGGGCATCTTCTTCCTGGGCTACTTTCTCTTCGAGGTGCCCAGCAACGTGGTGCTGCACCGCGTGGGCGCGCGCCGCTGGATCGCGCGCATCATGGTCACCTGGGGCCTGCTGTCGGCGGGCACCATGTTCGTCAGCTCGCCCACCTCGTTCTACGTGGTCCGCTTCCTGCTGGGTGCTGCCGAGGCGGGTTTCTTTCCCGGCATCATCCTGTACCTCACCTACTGGTACCCCGCAGCACGCCGCGGCAAGGCGACCTCGCTGTTCCTGGCCGCCATCCCGTTCGCGGGCATCCTGGGCGGCCCGATCTCGGGCTGGATCCTGCAGGGCATGGGCGGCACCAACGGCTGGGCCGGGTGGCAGTGGCTGTTTTTGCTGCAGGGTCTGCCCACCGTGGCGCTGGGCCTGGTGGTGTGGCGCTACCTCGACGACCGCGTGAAGGACGCGCGCTGGCTCACCCCGGCCGAGCGCGCGCTGATCGCCCGCGAGATTGCGGCCGAGGATGCCGGCAAGCCCGAGCCGAAGATCCTGGCCGTGCTGTCCAATCCCCGCGTCTGGCTGCTGGCGCTGGTGTACTTCGCCTTCGTCTCGGGGCTGTACGGCATCTCGTTCTGGCTGCCCAGCATCATCAAGGCCATGGGCGTCCAGGGCGCACTGGATATCGGCCTGGTCAGCGCCATCCCCTGGACCTTCGGCGTGGTGGCCATGTACCTGGCGGCGCGCAGTGCGGACCGGCGGCTCGAATACCGCTGGCACAGCGCCACCGCCGCCGTGGTCGGCGCGCTCGGACTGGTACTGAGCGTGGCCTTCCATGGCAACGCCGTGTGGGCCATGGCTGGCATCACGCTGGCCACCATGGGCATCATGGCCACCCTGCCCGTCTTCTGGGGCATGCCCACGGCCTTTCTGGGCGGTGCGGCGGCTGCGGCGGGCATTGCCTTCATCAATTCCTTCGGCAACCTCTCGGGCTTTTCCGCGCCCTACCTGATCGGCGTGATCAAGGACGCGACCCAGAGCACCGACGCGGGCCTGCACATGCTGGCGGCCCTGCTGGTGGTGGGCGCAGTGCTGGTGCTGTTCGTCAGGCCCCAGGCGCCCTCGCCCACCCGCTGAATTTCCGGCGCTGCCTGCAGCGCCCTCTCCTTGTCCAGAAAGAGACTTCCCATGCTTGCGGAACTGAGTCCCCCTGCGCGCACGCAACGCCGCGCGCCCTCCCCCGACTTGATCGCGCGCCTGCGCCAGCGCTTCGGTGAGCGCTGCTGCACCAGCCAGGCCGTCCTGCTGCAGCACGGCACGGACGAGTCGGCCTACCTGCCGCAGCCGCCCGACGCCGTGGTCTACGTGCACAGCAGCGAGGAGGTGGCCTTCGTCGTGCGGGCCTGCGCGCAGGAGCGCGTGCCGATCATCGGCTTCGGCGTGGGCTCCTCGGTCGAGGGGCACCTGCTGGCCGTCGAGGGCGGCGTCTGCGTGGACTTTTCGCAGATGAACCAGGTGCTCGCGATCCGCCCCGGCGATCTCACGGCCACGGTGCAGGCGGGCGTGACGCGCGGGCAGCTCAATGCCGCGCTGGCGGGCACCGGCTTCTTCTTTTCGGTGGACCCGGGGGCTGACGCCTCCATCGGCGGCATGGTGGCCACCGCGGCATCCGGCACCAACACCGTGCGCTACGGCACCATGCGCGACAACCTGGTGAGCCTGACGGTGGTCACCGCCAGCGGCGAGGTGGTGCGCACCGCCTCACGCGCACGCAAGAGCGCGGCGGGCTACAACCTCACGCAGCTGTACTGCGGGTCGGAAGGCACGCTGGGCTTGATCACCGAGGCCACGGTGCGCCTGCACCCGCACCCCGAGGCCTGCGCCGCAGCGGTGGTGCACTTCCCCAGCGTGCGGGCCGCGGTGGACTGCGTGATCGAGTCGATCCAGATGGGCGTGCCGCTGGCGCGCGCCGAGATGCTCGATGCGCTCACCCTGCGCGCCGTGAACGCCCACAGCCGCACCACGCTGAGCGAGCACCCCACGCTGTTCCTGGAGTTCTGCGGCAGCCAGGCGCAGATCGCCGAACAGTCGGACACCGTGCGCGAGATCGCTGCCGGCCATGGCGGCGGTGCCTTCGAGTGGGCCCACCTGCCCGAGGAGCGCTCGCGCCTGTGGACGCCGCGCCACCATGCCTACTTCGCCTGCCTGCAACTCAAGCCCGGCAGCCGCAGCCTGACCACCGATGCCTGCGTGCCCCTGTCCGCGCTGGCGCAGTGCATGGAAGAGACCCAGGCCGACCTGGCCGAGCACGGCCTGATCGCGCCGGTGTTCGGCCACGTGGGGGACGGCAATTTCCACTGCCTGGTGCTGGTGGACCCGGCCAGCGCCGAGGAGAACGCCGCCGCCGAAGCCTTCAGCCACCGCCTGGTGCAGCGCGCGCTGCGCCATGGCGGCACCTGCACCGGCGAGCACGGCGTGGGCCTGCACAAGCAGCACTACCTGGCCGAGGAGCACGGCGCGCAGGGCGTTGCGCTGATGCGCGCCGTGAAGCAGGCGCTGGACCCGCACAACATCTTCAACCCCGGCAAGGTCGTCGCGGCGGCCGGGCCGGACCGCCACACCCACTGAGGAGATCCACCATGACGAAACTGATGCAATGGCTGCTGCTGCCTGCGGCCGCACTCGCCACCCTGGCCGGCTGCGGCGGAGACGGCGCGCCTGCCATGCCGCTGGCCGAGAAATGCGCCACCCTGCAGGGCAAGACCCTGGCCAACGGCAGCGTGGTGATCGACGACGCCAAGCTGGCCGCCGCGGCGCCGCCCCAGCCCGAGTACTGCGTGGTGACGGCCCGCTTCAAGGACTCGGCCCTGCGCTTCGAGGCCCGGTTGCCCACCACGGGCTGGAACGGCAAGCTCGCCTTCCTGGGCGGCGGCGGTTTCGACGGCGCCATGCCCACGGCCGCCGCGGCGCAGTTCAGCGAATCCATCTTCACCGAGCGCTACGCGACCATCGGCACCAACGGCGGCTACGACTACCCGCCGCCGCGCGACCTGAACTACTTCAAGGGCGAGTTCGCGCTCGATGCCGCCAAGCTGCTCGACTTCGCGCAGCAATCCGAGCACCGCGCCCTGCCGCCCGGCAAGGAGGTGATGGCTCAGTTCTTCGGCACGCCGCCCGCGCGCAGCTACTTCGAAGGCTGCTCCATGGGCGGGCACGATGCGCTCATGCAGGCCCAGCGCTTTCCCGAGGACTTCGACGGCATCGTCGCGCGGGCGCCGGCCGGCAACGTGATGGGGCTGTTCGTGCAGTTCAACCGCATCGCCCGGCAGGTCAAGGGCCCCGGCGGCGCGCTCAACCCCGCCAAGCAGACCCTGCTGGCCAATGCGGTACTGGCGCAGTGCGACGGGCTCGACGGCCTGAACGACGGCATCATCGCCCGGCCCGCCGCCTGCCAGTTCGACGCCAAGGCACTGCGCTGCACGGGCGGCGCCGACACCGGCGACAGCTGCCTGTCGGACGCGCAGATCGCCACGGTGCAGGCCGTCACCTCGCCGGTGGCGACCGGCAATGGTGCCTGGTCGCACCCAGGTTATCCGTTCGGCGGCGAGAACTCGGCCAAGGGCTGGGGCGAGTACATCTGGCCACAGGCCAGCCTCGCCGGCGCATCGACGCAGGGCCTGTTCTCGGACGGGTTCATCCGCTCCTTCATCGCGCGCGATGCGTCCTTCGACACCGCCACCTGGAACCCCGACCAGTGGCTGGACCGCATGGCCATCGTCGGCGGCCTGTTCGGCGCGACCGACCCCAACCTGGGCCCGCTGCACGCGCGCGGCGCCAAGCTGATCCTGTGGAACGGCACGACCGACACCTCGGTGAGCGCGCGCGACACCGTCCGCTACTACGACCAGGTGGTCTCCAGCCTGGGCCAGCGCAAGGCCGACGAGGCGGTCGAGCTGTTCCTGGCGCCGGGCGTGGGCCACTGCTTTGGCGGCGCAGGCCCCGACAAGGTCGACCTGCTGCAGGCCATGGCCACCTGGGTGGAGCAAGGTGTGCCCGCCTCGCAGCAGAAGCTGCTGCTGCGCAAGACCGACGCCGCGGGTGCCACCACCATGGCGCGGCCGATGTGCAAGCACCCGGCCTACCCGCGCTACAAGGGCACGGGCGACGTGAATGCGGCAGCCAGCTTCGACTGCGCGCTGGAGTGACACCGGGGCGTGGCGGCCTGCCACGCCCTCCCTACAATGGCCTGCCGCCCCTGGCCTGCACGGAGAGGCGGCCGGAGATTTGCCGATGGAATTGCGCCAGTTCAAGTATTTCGTGGCCATTGTGGACTGCGGCAGCCTGTCGCGTGCGGCCCAGCAGCTCTATGTGGCGCAGTCGGCGCTGAGCAAGCAGATGACCGAGCTCGAGGGCGAGCTGGGCACCCAGCTGCTGCTGCGCGGGCGCAATGGCGTGGCCATGACCGAGGCCGGCAAGGTGTTCTACGAGTATGCCCAGGGCATCACCAAGCAGGTCCAGGACGCCAAGGCCGCCGTGCACGTGGCGGCCGACTCTGTCGTCGGCACCGTCGTGGCCGCCGTGCCGCAGAGCGTGTCGCCGATGATCGCGCTGCCGCTGATGCGCGCGGCCGCACGCCGCTACCCCGAGGTGGTGCTGCACCTCAACGAGGAGCTCACCGGCAACATGGTCGACCAGCTGCTGCGCGGCCGTGTCGACATGGCGATCTTCTCGCCCACCATGCCCGCGGAGGACACGACTTTCACGCCCCTGGTCGAAGAGGAATTCGTTTTCCTCGAATCGCCCCAGGACCCGCAGGCACTGCCGCCGGGCGAGGTGAGCCTGGCGCAGGCCCTGGCCCGCCCGCTGGTGTGGCCCGCCAACACGCACGGCCACTGCACGCGCTGGCTGGTGGATGCGGCCCTGGGCAGCGCAGGGCACCCGGCCGCGCGCGTGGCCGCAGAGATCAATTCCGTCTACACCCTGAAGGCCGCGGTGGAGGCCGGCCTGGGGCCTACCATCATGCCGCTGGGCCTGGCCCAGCGCGAGGTCAGCGAGGGCCGCCTGCGTGCGCACCGCATCGCCTCGCCCGCCATGTACCGCACGCTCGGCCTGTGCCTGTCGGTGCACCTGCCCACCACCAATGCCAAGCGGGCGATCTTCCGGCTGATCGGGGACGTGGTGCGCGAACTGTGCACGAGCGGGGAATGGCAGGGAACGCGCCTGCCGGTGGCCCCGAAAGCCTGAACTTCGCCGCCCGGACCGAGAACTAGTTAACACCCCGGCGCGGTAAAAGGCTTGTTGCCCGGTCGCCCGGGGACTAAGCTTGGCGCACCTGGACTAGACCCATCGCCCCAGCCGGCACTCCAGGAAACCAGTGCGTGAGCGGCGGCATGCATCCGTGCCGACCCTCCTCTTCCTGTTCTTCCCATTGGAGTCGTCCCATGAAGCATGTCTGCCTGCTTGCCGTCACCGCCGTGGTCACCGCCTACAGCCCGCTCGCGAGCGCCCAGGCCACCCTGAGCCTGAACGATGGCGCGTTGCGCATCCCCAGCCTGACGGTGGGGTCCGACGTCTACACCAACGTGGTGCTGCGCTATGGCGCTGACGGGCGCTTCGGGCTGGAGGCGGCCACGCCACCCGCGGGCAACCCGGGCGCTGGTGGCAACGCCCAGACGCTCCAGCTGGCCTATGCGCCCCAGCCGAACACCCAGTACTGGTACACCGCGCAGGGCCGGGTCGTGGCCACCTGCTCGAACCTGCCCCAGGCGGCCATCACCCTCAAGATCCCGGCCGGTGCCACGGCCCAGGCCAAGGTGCCCCTGGTGATCAGCCTGGCGGGCTGGGCACCGAGCGGCAATCCGCCCGCACCCGTGGCGCAGGACGCGGCCGGGCTGGACCAGTTCAGCGCCGCCGGCATGGCAGCGGCCACCTTCGAGTACCGCGGGTGCGACAACTGGAGCAGCCCGCTGATTGTCCGCACCAACGTGAACGAGACCTTCGACATCGCCAGTTCGGACTTCGGGCTGGGCCTGGCGGCGATCAAGGCCGCCGTCGCCGAGCGCAACCTGCCCATCGACACCAGCCGCATCGTCGTGGCCGGCACCTCGTTCTCGAGCAACCTCATCTTCACGGTGGCCACCAAGCACCGGCTGCAAGGCGCCATCGCGCTCGCCGGCGGCTGCGACTACGACTGCAACGCCACCGGCACGACCTACGAACAGCCCAACGATTTCCGGGTCAACGGCGCCGCCATCCGCGTCGCAGCGGTCTCGGGCAGCGCCGACCAGCTTTTCCCGCCTGTCGGGCTGGGCAGCTCGGGCTACGGCGCGTCCGGCGCCCGGGCCCGCATCCTGACGGCCATTCCCGACGGCACCAAGAGGCCCGCAGCGTTCTATACCTACGTCGCGCCAGGCGCCGGCCACGAGGTCAATGCGGCGATGTGGGCCAAGGCGCGCACCTTCGCGCAGTGCATGACCAATGTGCGCCCGGTGGGCGACTGCGCGGCGGACGACCGCTGAGCCGAAAGGCCCTGCCGGGTCTCTTGCGGATTCACCCTCGATCGTTTCACCAGGCGGGAGCCGCAGACGGTGCTGTAGCACGGCAAGGCGAACCAACCGCGTTGGACGGTTGAAGGCAGATCCGTATCAGTGCTGCAGCGCGCTGCGGCGCTCGTGCTTGGCCTGGTACATGGCCTCGTCCGCATGGCGGATGGCCGCATCGGCCGTGTTCAGCCCGGGGTCGGAGCAGACCACGCCGACGCTGGCCCCCGGGTACTCCAGGGTCCGCTTGCCGGCCAGCGGAATGCGGCACACCGTGGCCTGCTGCAGGCGCTGGCGCAGGCTGCGGATGGCCTCGGCAGGGTCCTGGTCGCGCCGCGGTCCCGGGCCGACGAACACGAACTCATCGCCGCCGAAACGGCTCAGGAAGTCGCTTTCGCGCATCGCAGCTCGCAGCTGGTTGGCAATGGTGCACAGCAGGGCATCGCCGGCCTCGTGGCCGTGGCTGTCGTTGACCTGTTTGAAGCTGTCGAGGTCGAGAAAAGCCACCATCACCATGCTGCCCGAGCGCCGCGAGCGCGCCTGCAGCCGCTCCAGCTCCTCGAACAGGGCGCGGCGGTTGGGCACACCCGTGAGCGGGTCCAGCAAGGCCATGCCGGTGAGCTGCTCGTTCTTGCGCTGCAGCTCCTCCAGCAATTGCTCGCGCTCGACCTGCTGGGCAATCAGGCCGGCGAACAGCTGCAGCATCTTCTCGGTCTCGGGCGGAAGCTCGGCGCGCTCGGCGCTGGCCGCGCACAGCGTGCCATAGATAGCGCCATCGGACAGCCGCACCGGCATGCTCACATAGGTCTGGATGCCCAGGGCGGCGGCGGCCTCCGAGTCGCCCCAGCAGCCCTGCACGTCGGCCGTGAACATGCGGCCCTCCTTGAGGGCGCGGTAGCACAGGGTGTCGCCCCAGGGCACGGTCAGGCCTTCGGGGATCTCCATCTTGCGCGTATTGCGCGAGTACAGCACGTGCTGCAGCGCGCGCTGGAAATCGATGGTGGTGAGGTAGGTGGACTCGAGCCGCGTGACCTTCTCCAGCATCTCCAGCAGCGGGCGGGTCAGTTCTTCCAGCGTCTTGGCCTGGACGACGGAGTCGGAAAGTCGGACGAGAAGCGGGTCCATGGCGGCAGCAACGATGTGGTACACGGTTGGCATGTCAGTCCACCTGCGGACGCAGCCCATGCTGGCAATGTACGCCAATTCTGGCAATTAATTTATTGCCACGTGAAGAAATGTAGGATAAAGCCGCGTTGTTCTGTCGGACTGCAGCCCTGGTGACCCCATTGCGGCCCGACAACCTGTCATGACATGCCAAGCTTTCGCGCGATCAGGTCCTTCATGATCTCGCTGGTGCCGCCATAGATGCGCTGGATGCGCGCATCGGCGTACATGCGCGCAATCGGGTACTCGACCATGTAGCCGTAACCGCCGAAGAGCTGCAGGCACTCGTCGGTCACCCTGCCCTGCTGCTCGGTGCACCACAGCTTGGCCATGTAGGCAGCCTCGTTGTCCAGGGTGCCGTCCAGCATGCGCTGGGTGCAGTCATTGACGAAAGTGCGCGCCACGTGGGCCAGCGTGGCACATTCGGCCAGCTTGAAGCGCGTGTTCTGAAAGTCGAACACGCTCTGCCCGAAGGCCTTTCGCTGCTTGGTGTACTCCACGGTGAGCTCCACCGCGCGCTCGATCACGGCGGCAGCCGGTACGCACAGCAGCATGCGCTCGTAGGGCAGCTGGCTCATGAGCTGGATGAAGCCCCCGCCTTCCCTGGCGCCGAGCAACTGGTCGGCAGGGATGCGCACGCCGTCGAAGAACAGCTCGGCCGTATCGGATGCATGCTGGCCGAGCTTTTCCAGGCGGCGGCCGACGCGAAAGCCCGGCAGGTCCTCGGTCTCCAGCACCACCAGCGACACACCGCGGCTGCCGGCCTCGCCGGTGCGCACGGCCACCACCAGCAGGTTGGCCGTGAAGCCGTTGGTGATGAAGGTCTTGGCGCCGTCGATGACGTAGTCATCCCCGTCCCGCCGGGCACGGGTGCGCAGTGCCTTCAGGTCCGAGCCGCAGCCGGGCTCGGTGAGCGCGATGCCGGCCAGCAGCTCGCCGCTGGCCAGGCGCGGCAGCCAGCGCTGCTTTTGCGCCTCGGTGCCGTAGTCCATGAGGTAGTGTGCGGCGATGGAATGCACGGCCGTGTTCGCAGGCATCTCGGCCCGGGCCAGTTCGTCCTGCACCACCAGCTGGTAGGCCAGCGAGGCCCCCGCGCCCTGGTAGGCCCCGGCCAGCTCGGGCAGCAGAAAGCCCATGCCGCCAAAGGGCTGCCATACCTCGCGCGGAATGTAGCCTTGGCGGCGCCAGCCGTCCAGGTGCGGCACCATCTCGCCAGCGATGTAGCGGCGCACCTGGTCGCGAAAGGCCTCGATCTCGTCGTCCATCCAGCGGTGGCGGTAGAGTTGCGGCAGCATGGCTCAGATCCCCGTGAGGCCGCCGCTGCACATGAGCGTCTGGCCGCTGACATAGTCCGACTCGGGGATGCACAGCAGGTACACGGCGCCCGCCGCCTCCTCGGGCGTGCCGCCGCGGCCCAGCGGGATGCTGCGCTCCATCATGGCCATCAGCTCGGGGTTGATGCCGACCTTGATGTCACGCCCGTCGATGTGTGCCGTGGCCTGGTCGGCCGCGCTGCTGGTCAGCCGGGTCTTGATGAAGCCGTAGGCCACGCAGTTCACGGTGACGTTCATGCGCCCCCACTCCTTGGCCAGGGTCTGGGTCATGCCCAGGATGCCGGCCTTGGCCGTGGCGTAGTTGGTCTGGCCGGCATTGCCGAACAGCCCGGCCACCGACGAGATGTTGACCACCTTGCGCACCACGCGCCGGCCGGCCTCGGTCTCGGCCTTGCCGAGCGCGCGGATCACGGGCTGCGCGGCACGCAGGATGCGAAACGGCGCCGTGAGGTGGCAGTCGATCATGGCGTACCACTGCTCGTCGGTCATCTTCTGCACCACGCTGTCCCAGGTGTAGCCGGCGTTGTTGATGAGGATGTCCAGGCCCTGGTACTCCTGCACGGCCGTGCCGACGAAGCGCTCGGCAAAATCGGGCGCCGTCACGTTGCCCACACAGGCCGTGGCCGTGCCGCCCGCCTGGCGGATGGCGTCGACCGTCTCCTGCGCGGGTTCGGTGTCCAGGTCGTTGACGACGATGCGTGCACCTTCGGATGCGAGCTTGAGCGCGATGGCGCGGCCGATGCCGCGGCCCGAGCCGGTGATGAGGGCGACCTTGCCTTCGAGTTTGGGTGTCATTCTGGGTTGTCCTGTCAGGTACTTATGGCAGCGCGATGAGCGCGTCGCCAACGATCTTGGTTTGTCCGAACTGGTTGCTGCTCTGGATCTCCAGGCGCACGCAGTGCTCCCCGTTGCGTTCGAGCTTTTCCACCACGCGCGCCGTGCAGCGCATGGCGTTGCCCAGGTGCGTGATGCCCTGAAAGCGCACATCGAAGCGGCGCAACTGGCTTTGCGGTACCCAGCGCGTGAGCAGGCGGCCCAGCCAGGCCATACCCAGCATGCCCTGGGCAAACACGTCCGGCATGCCGGACTTGCGGGCGAAGTCGGTGTCGATGTGGATGGCGTTGTGGTCGCCCGAGGCGCCGGCGAACAGGCACAGCGTGGTGCGGTCCACGGGGGCGATCTCCAGCGCGGGCAGCTCGCTGCCCACCTCGATGGCATCGAAGGTGATGGTGGGGGTGGTCATGGGGGCAGTCAGTGGCGGCACACCAGCACGGTGCGCATTTCGGCGACGAGCTCGCCCTGCTGGTTGGTGGCGCGCGAGGTCTTGACGACGAACTCCAGCGCGCCGTTCTTCTTGTCGTAGACGTCGGTGATCTTCGAGCGCACCGTCACCGTGTCGCCTGCGCAGGCCGGGCGGTGGTATTCGAAACCCTGCTCGCCATGGAGCAGCTTGGAAAACGGAATTCCGAGGTCCGCCAGCAGGCGGTCGGTCATGCCCGAATCAAGCTCGGCCGCGAACAGAAAGGTCGGCGGGGCGGGGATGTCCGCATACCCCGCGTCGCGCGCTGCCTGGGTGTCGGTGTAGACCAGGTCCGTCTCGCCGACGGCCTTGGCGAAGAAGCGCAGACGGGTACGCTCGATGGGCAGGACCGAGGCCTGCAGCTCGTGGCCGATCCACTTCTTGTCGATCATCGTGGCTCCTTGGTCACACACGTTCATAGAGGGTCACGACGCAGGCGCCACCCAGGCCCAGGTTGTGCTGCAGCGCCAGCCGCGCGCCGTCGACCTGGCGCTTCCTGGCCGTGCCGCGCAGTTGCTGGACCAGTTCGGTGCACTGCGCCAGGCCGGTGGCGCCCAGAGGGTGCCCCTTGCTCAAGAGGCCGCCAGACGGGTTGGTGACGACCTTGCCGCCATAGGTGTTGTTGCCATCGCGCACGAACTTCTCGGCGCCGCCTTCGGGGCACAGGCCGAGCGACTCGTAGCTCAGCAGTTCGTTGTGGGCAAAGCAATCGTGCAGCTCGACCACCTGCACATCCGCAGGGCCGATGCCGGCCGCCTCGTACACCTGTCGCGCGGCCTCGCGCGCCATGCTGAAGCCCACCACCTCGCGCATGTCGCGCGCCCCGAAGGTCTCGGGCCGGTCGGTGGTCATGGCCTGGGCACGGATGCGCACCGTGCGGCTGAGGCCATGGCGCTGGGCGAAGGCATCCGAGCAGACGATGGCGGCCGCCGCGCCGCAGGTGGGCGGGCAGGCCATGAGCCGGGTCATGACGCCGGGCCACATCACCGGGGTGGCCAGCACCTCATCGGCCGTGACCACGTTGCGGAACAGCGCCAGCGGGTTGTTGGCCGCATGGCGGCTGGCCTTGGCGCGGATCTCGGCGAAGGTGGACAACTCGGTACCGTACTGCTGCATATGGGCCAGGCCCGCGCCACCGAAGTAGCGCAGCGCCAGCGGGATGCCCGGCTGGTCGACCAACTCGTCCGTGGCCTTGTCGAAGTTCTCGAAGGGGCTGGGGCGGTCGCTGAACATGGCGCCCAAAGCGCCCGGACTCATGTGCTCGAAGCCCAGCGCCAGCACGCAGTCCGCCGCGCCGCTGGCCACGGCCTGGCGCGCCAGGAACAGCGCGGTGGAGCCCGTGGAGCAGTTGTTGTTGACGTTGACGATGGGGATGCCCGTCATGCCCACGTCGTACAAGGCGCGCTGCCCGGCGGTCGAATCGCCATAGACGTAGCCCACATAGGCCTGCTGCACCTGCTCGTACCCCAGGCCGGCATCGGCCAGGGCCCGGCGCGTGGCCTCGGCGGCCATCGCCGGGTACGGCGCGTTCGCCCCCGGCTTGGTGAAGGGGATCATGCCGACCCCGGTGACATAGACATCACGGCTCATGGTTTCTTTCCTGGTGGTGTGTTGTTTGTGGAGCTGCCGCTATGCAACCGCACGCTGGCGGTTCTTCCAGAACGGCTCGCGCAGCTGGGTCTTGAGCACCTTGCCGGCGCCCGACAGGGGCAGCGCCTCGGCAAAATCGATGCTGCGCGGGCACTTGTAGCCCGCGATCAGCGCCTTGCAGTGCGCGACGAGATCGGCCACCGCCACGCTCTGGCCCGGCCGGAGCACCACGACGGCGTGCACCGACTCGCCCCACTCGTCGCTGGGCACGCCGATCACCGCACAGGTCAGCACGGCCGGGTGCTGGGCCAGCGCGTTCTCGACCTCGATGGAGTAGACGTTCTCGCCACCGGTGATGACCATGTCCTTGAGCCGGTCGGCGATGAAGATGAAGCCCTCTTCGTCCATGGTGGCGCCGTCGCCCGTGTGCATCCAGCCATTGCGGATGGCCTGGGCCGTCAGCTCGGGCTGGCGCCAGTAGCCCTGCATGACGTTGGGGCCGCGCACCACGACCTCGCCGACGGTGCCGCGCGGCACTTCCTGGTCATCGGCGTCGACGATGCGCACCTCCACGCAATGGGTGGCCCGGCCCGCGGAGCGCAGCTTGCCGCGCGCCCGCCCCTCGGCCTGGTGGCACCACGCGGGGTTGATGGTGGCGATCGGCGACAGCTCGGTCATGCCATAGGCCTGCACGAACTCCACGCCCGGCAGGGCGGCCATGGCACGCTCGAGCACTGCCTCGGATATCGGCGATGCACCGTAGACGATGGTGCGCAGCGCACCCAGGTCGCGCGGCAGCTGCATCGCCGGGTGGTCCACCAGCATCTGGATCATGGTGGGCACGAGCAGCACGTGCGTGACGCGGTCGCGCTCCAGCGTGGCCAGCACCTGCTCGGGCTGGAACGAGGGCAGCACGGTCTGGGTGTTGCCCTCGATCCAGTGCGGCATGCCCATGCCGATGTCGGCCAGGTGGAACATGGGCGCCACGTGCAGGTAGGTGCCGCCCGGCGAGGCCAGGCCTTCGGACCGCGCAGCCTGCCCCACGCTGCACAGGTTGGCATGGCTGAGCATCACGCCCTTGGGGAAGCCGGTGGTGCCGCCGGTGTAGAAGATGCCCGCCAGATCATCGCCGCGGCGCAGCGCATCGGGGGCGGGCTCTGCGGCGCCCAGGATCGCTTCGTACCCGTGCATGCCCGCGGGCACCTCGCCGTCACCGCAATAGACCATTTCGCGCACCGTGGTGGCCTGGGCACGGAACCCCTCGGCCATGGCGCGGAACGTGTCGTCCACAAGCAGGATGGTGGACTCCGAATCGTTGAGCGCGTAGACGATCTCGGCGGCCGACC
This sequence comes from Acidovorax sp. GW821-FHT10A04, assembly GCF_059415825.1. Lineage (NCBI taxonomy): Bacteria > Pseudomonadati > Pseudomonadota > Betaproteobacteria > Burkholderiales > Comamonadaceae > Acidovorax > Acidovorax sp. GW821-FHT10A04. Next base: position 255,844 of record NZ_JBWKNZ010000010.1, on the reverse strand, counting down.
AGCGCGTGTTGCAGGGATTGAGCACGCCGCCGCCCCAGGGCACGGCCATCTGGTACTCCAGGTAGCGGTCCGAGTTCAGCGACAGCATGGCGACCCGGTCACCTGGCTGCATGCCCAGCTTCTGCAGGGCATGCGCCAGGCGCGCCACGCGCTCGCCCAGCTCGAGGAAAGTGCGCTGGCGGCTGCCGCAGCGCAGCGCAATGCGCTCGGGGTGCTGCTGCATGGCCCGGTGCAGCGATTGTGTGAGGTACATGGGGTTTGTCTCCGTGGTGCCGGCTCTTTTTGCCGGCTTGTCTGTGGATGGTTCATGGTACGAATCGGGCCCCTCGTGCGCGAGGGCACATCGCACCGTTCTGATGGCAAAACGCCTCAGTCGCGTCCCTGCGCCGCGCAGTCGAAGCTGGCGGCGGCATGCACGTCGCCCGTGCCCCGGTATCTGGGCCAGGTGGGGAACAGGCACAGCGGGCGCGTGCGCCCCGGCGGATTGGCGTCGGCCACGGTCTGGGGCCCGGGCGGCGTGCCGGACTCGGCCCAGCGGTCCAGCGCATCCAGGGTGGTCATGCCCATGGCGTTGAACGGCCCGGCGGCATGGCCGTAGCCCGGGATGGTGTAAAAGCGCATGAAGCCGTCCACCTGGGCCTGCCCGAAGCGGGCGACCAGGGCCTGGTAGTAGTCGACCGAGCCGCCCAGGGGAATCATGCTGTCCGACTGCCCGTGGACCAGGATCCACCTGGCCTTCTTCATGAAGGGCTGGATGTCGGTGCTGGTGGCATCGAGCAGGCTGGACATCTCCTGCACGCGCGCCGCGTAGGGGCCGGGATCCAGGGGGTCGAAGGCCAGGCTGCTGGCGCGCGGGTCGCGCAGGATGAGGTGCCGCACCAGGGCATCGGCAAAGCCCGACAGGGATCCCAGGCTGGCACCCGCGGGCGGGCTGGAAATGCCGGGCGACCGACCAAAGCCACCGGTGGACAGGTAGGCCGTGGAGACATCGAACCCCGCCTGGCTGGTGATGCCGTTCTTGAGCGCATAGGGGTAGCGGGCGCGGCTGCGCAGCATCTGCGCGGTGGCCACCTGCGCGTCCGACAGGCAGGCATCGCCCAGGTCCGCGCCACCCGCGCAGCGCAGGCTGGACGGCACGAACTGGCAGGCAGCGGTGTGGCCCACAATGCCGTCCGCCACGCCATCCAGCGCATCGCACGCGGCCAGTTCCGCCTGCTGCAGGGTCTGCAACTTGGCCGGTGCCAGAAAGCCGGCACCGCCACCCAGGTGCAGTGCGCGATTGAGCAATTGCCAGGACAGCAAGGTCGGCACCACGCTGTAGGCCGGGAACAGGGTGACCATGCCGTCATAGTCCTCGGGCCACTTCTGCATGGCCGTCATGCCCTCGTGCCCGCCCTTCGATCCGCCGATGAAATAGGTCCTGGCGGGCACGCTGCCATAGCGTTCGCGCAGCAGTTGCACGGCCACGTCGCGCGTCTTCTTCACGGCATCGCCCCCGTAGTTGCGCAGCATCTCGTCGTTGAGCGTGAACTGCGCATCGAAGGGGTCGCCGCCGGCCATCTGGTGGCCGCTGTCGCTGGCGAACACGGCGTAGCCGCGGCCCAGCGGCGGCGAGGAATCGACGAAGGCGCTGGTGGTATCGGGCACCACCCCGTTCAGGCCGCCACCGCCGAAGTGCACGGCCTTGCCGTTCCACTCCGAGGGCATGGCAATGGAAAATCCGATGGACTGCGCCCGGCCGTCGACCGGGCGGATCTCGCCCGAGACCTTGCAGTACTCGCCCAGGGGCGCCGCCGCGGGGACGAGCGCCGCCCCCGTGACCACTGCTCCCGTGGTCGCCAGGCCGATGGCGGCGCGGTCCACGGCCCGGCCCTGCAGGGCGCTGCAGGCCTGGGCCGGGGTCATCGCAGGGCCTGCGGCCGCGGTGGTGTCATCGCTGCCGTTGCCGCATGCGGACAACAGCAGCAGCAAGGGGCTGATGAGTGCGGCGGATGCGCGCCGCGATCGGGTCTTTCGGTGGTTCATGGCTTGTCTCCAGGGTGTGGCTTGTCGTTGGTTCATGCATGGTGCGGGGGGTCTTGCATGCCCCCCGTTGCACCGTGGTCGGATGCTAGAAGCGCGCTCTTGCCGTGGCGATGGCACGATCACGCCAATCGAATGGCACAAGACCCCACTCTCCAGCGCCGCAAGGTCCGGCGCAGGCCCGGGCCGTGGCGCCCAAGCGCCTGCATGCGTGTTGTCCCGGGGGCCGGCGGCGCACCGCATCGCTAAGATCAAGAAGGGGCGCCCGGCGCCCTTCCCCGCCGTCCTCCTGCCCATGCTTCGACCTCCCGTCACGATTCCCATCACCTTCGTCCAGGGCATGCTGTCCGGAATGCACGCGCGTGGCGAGCCCTGCGAACCCCTGCTGCTGGAGGCAGGCATTGCGCCACCGCTGCTCGGGCAACCCGGTGCGCGCGTGACGGCGGCGCAGTACACCAGCCTGTTCAAGCGGCTCATCGACCAACTGGACGATGAGTGCCTGGGGCTGCTCACCCGCCCGATGAAGCGGGGCTGCCTGTCCCTGGTGGCGAGGGCGGCCATCAGCGCGCCCACGCTGGAGCTTGCGGTGCGCCGCGCGGCGCACACCATCCGCCTGCTGCAGGACGACGTGGTGGTGGACGTGGTGCGCGAGGGGGCACAGGTGGGCCTGGCCCTGTGCTTCACCAACCCGCAGGCCGCACGGCCCACGTTCCTGCACGAGCTGTTGCTGCGCGTGCTCTGGCGCCTGTTTGCCTGGCTGGTGGGGGGCCAGTTGCCCATCACGCGCATCGATTTCGCGTTCGAGCAGCCGGCCTATTCCGCCAGCTACGCCAAGATCTTTCCGGCACCGCTGCGCTTCGCCTGTCGGGCATCCACCCTGTGGTTCGACGACTCGCTGATGCAGGCGCCGGTGCGCCGCGACGGCGCGGCCCTGCGCAGCTTTCTGACGGATGCGCACTCGCAGATCATCGTTCCGAGGAGCGCCGAGGATTCGGTGGGTGCACGGGTGCGTGCCCAGCTGCTGCGCACCCAGCCGGCCTGGCCCGACCTGGGCGGCATGGCCCAGGCCCTGCACATGGCGCCGACCACGCTGCAGCGGCGCCTGGCCAACGAAGGCATCGCCTACCAGGCGCTCAAGGACGAGTTGCGGCGCGACACCGCGATCTGGCGGCTCAACACCAGCAGCGTCTCGCTGGCGGAACTGGCCGCCGAGCTGGGGTTCAACGACGGCTCGGCGTTCCAGCGGGCCTTCAAGAACTGGACGGGCAGCCCGCCTGGTGCCTACCGGCGCTGAGGGCGGCAGCACGCCGCCCAGGGGCATTGCAGCGCACCTATCATCGCTGCGATATCCGCCGCGCCGGCGCACCCGCAACCCCTTCAAGGAATCCCATGAACAGCCATCTGGCCCCGGTCGAACTGGCCAAGGCCTACCGCCTCCTGAACCACGGCCCCACGGTGCTGGTCTCGGCCCGCCATGGCGGGGTGGACAACGTGATGTCCGCCGCCTGGGCCTGCGCGCTGGACTTTGCGCCGCCCAAGCTCACGGTGGTGCTCGACAAGGCCACGCGCACGCGCGACCTGGTCGAGCGCAGCGGCCATTTCGTGATCCAGGTGCCCACGGCCGCGCAGATGCAGCTCACGCACGACGTGGGCAACAGCAGCCTGCACCAGGACCCGGCCAAGCTGCAGCACCACGGCGTGGAGCTGTTCGGCATCGACGGCCATGACCTGCCCTTCGTGGCCGGTTGCTCGGCCTGGCTGGCCTGCCGGCTCATCCCCGAACCGCACAACCAGCAGGCCTACGACCTGTTCATCGGCGAGGTGGTGGGCGCCTGGGCCGATACCCGCGTGTTCTCGGGCGGGCACTGGCACTTCGAGAACGCCGGCCCCGAGTGGCGCAGCCTGCACTATGTGGCGGGTGGGCAGTTCTATGCGATCGGCGAGTCGCTGGTGGCGCGCACGGACCTGAAGGGCTGAGCCTCGCCGGCCCCAGTGCGGCATGCCTGCCGCGCACCTTGGCGTGCGACCTATCCGACGGCGGCCTTGCGCTGCCCTGGTGTTCCCTGCATGCCGCTCGCGGCCAGCGCCAGCTCCGTCGTCTGCTGGAAATGCTGCTGCAGCAAGGCCGTGGCGCGCGCCACGTCGCGTGCCAGCGCAGCCTCGACGATGGCCGAGTGCTCGGCCGGGATATCGCGGTGCGCGGGTTCGGCGGCCGCGGGCGGCCCACCCGAGCGACCAGCGGCCAAGGCCGAGATGTAGCGGTAGCGCGTGAAGCGCTCGCGCAGGTTGGCGGCCAGCTCCAGCAGCACGCGCGAGCCGCAGGCCGACAGCAATGCATCGTGGAAGGCCATGTGCGCCTCGTCCCACTGGGCGGACAGGGCTGCCGGCGCCGTGGCCTCGCGCACAGCCAGGCGGCTGAGCTGGTGGTGGGCGGCCACCACGCGCGACTCCCAGGCCACGTCGCCCTGCAGCACCGACAGGCGCAGCGCTTCGGTTTCCACCAGCATCCGCGCCCCCGAGATCTCCGCCAGGTCCTGTGCGGAGGCACTCGCGACCTTGAAACCACGCTGGTCCTCGGCCTGCACGAAGCCGCTGCTGGTCAGGCGCGAGAGCGCCTCGCGCATGGGAATCGGGCTGGCGCCGTAGCGCGTGCACAGATCCTTGATGAGCAGCTTGGAGCCCGGCGCGAACACGCCGCCAATGATGTCCATGCGCAGTTGCGCCACCAGCGAGGAGGTGCGGGTCGTGGGCGCGGTTGAAAGCGTGTCGGTAACTGTGGTCATGGGGGTGCCGCCGGGGTGGGCGGGTGCGTTTGGGAAATTATAGGGTTTGCACTAACATATACTTTTAATAGAAATATATATATTTCCGCCATTCACACAACCAGGACCATCCCCATGAAGCTCTGCACATTCACCCACCAAGGTTCCCGCCGTCTCGGCCTGCTCGATGGCGAGCAGGTGCGCCCCCTGCCCGAAGGCGTGGCGCGCGACGTCGGCGATTTCGTGCGCCAGCTGGCGGCAGGCGCGAGCCGCGAGGAACTCGTTGCCGGTGCCGGCGCGCCCGTGCCGCTGGCCGAAGTGCAGTTCCTGCCCCCCGTGGTGGCACCCGACAAGATCATCTGCGTGGGCCTGAACTACCACGACCACACCAAGGAAAGCGCCTACGCCCAGCCCGACTACCCCACGCTGTTCCTGCGCCTGACCACCAGCCTGTGCGCGCACGACGCACCCATCGTGCGCCCGGCCTGCAGCGACAGCCTGGACTACGAGGGCGAGCTGGCCGTGGTGATCGGCACCGGCGGGCGCCACATTCCGCTCGACAAAGCGCTCGACCATGTGTTCGGCTACTCGGTGTTCAACGACGGCTCGGTGCGCGAATACCAGTTCAAGACCCCGCAGTGGACGGTGGGCAAGACCTTCGACGCCACGGGCGGCTTCGGCCCGGCCGTGGTCACGGCCGACGAACTGCCGCCTGGCGCCCGCGGCCTGAAACTGGAAACGCGCCTGAACGGCCAGACCGTGCAGTCGGCCAACACCACCGACATGGTGTTCGACGTGGCCACGCTGGTGCACGTGATCAGCGAGGCCATCACCCTTTCCCCGGGCGACGTGATCGTGGCCGGCACGCCGGCCGGCATCGGCTGGGCGCGCAACCCGCGCCTGCTGATGCGCGACGGCGACGTGTGCGAGGTGTCCATCGAGGGCATCGGCACCTTGCGCAACCCCATTGCCGACGAAGTGCTGGCCGGCGCAGTGGCCGCCTGAGCACACACCCAGCCACCAGAACGACAGGAGACAACCCCATGAACCGCTTGCTTGCCCCCCTGGCCATCGCCGCCGCAACGCTGCTGGCCTGCGCCCCCGCCCAGGCCCAGCTGGCTGGCCGCACGGTCAGCATCATCGTGCCGCAGCCTGCCGGCAACCCCACCGACGGCGTGGCCCGCAAGCTGCAGCCGCTCTTGCAAAAGGAGCTGGAGCAGACCGTGATCGTGGAAAACGCGCCCGGCGCGGGTGGCTCCATCGGCGTGCAGAAGGTGCTCAACAGCCAGGCCAGCACCGTGCCGGTGCTGATCGCCTCGCAGACCGAGCCCATCCTCGCGCCCATCACCATCAAGGCAGCACGCTACAAGCCCGAGGATTTCCGCACCATCGCGCTGGTGGCGCGCCTGCCCTACATCCTGGTGGCCCGGCCGGGTCTGGCGGCGTCCAGCCCCAAGGAGCTGGCCGCACTGGCGAAGAAGTCGCCCACCCCCCTGAGCCTGGGCGACATCGGCCCGGGCACCATGATCCACCTGCTGGGCGAGCAATGGGCGCGCAAGAACGGCGTCAAGCTCACCCAGATCTCCTACCGCGGCGTGCCGCCCATCAGCCAGGACCTCATGGGCGAGCAGATCGACCTGAGCTTTCTGCCGCTGGGCGGCGCCACGCTGTCGATGATCCAGTCGGGCAAGCTCAAGGCCATCGGCAACTCGGCCGCCGCCGTGCACCCGCAGTTGCCCCGCGTGGCGACGATCTCGGGCTCGGACAAGGCGCTGTCGGACTTCGTCTACGGCACCTGGATCGCACTGCTCGTGCCCACCAAGACCCCCGCCGACGTGGTGGAGCGCCTGAACAAGGCGCTCACGGTGGCGATGAAGGACAGCGATTTCCAGACCTATGTGACGACCAGCGGCATGGAGCTGGCCAGCGGCAACAGCCTGCGCGAGCTCGAGCGCTTCTATGCGGCGGAGATCCAGCTGTACCAGGGTCTGGCCAAGGAAATCGGCGTGACCGCCGAGTGAGCGGGATGCCGGCCATGACAGGAGACACACCGTGACGAATCCACAGCCCCCGAACCGCCCCGCCATCCACTCGGTCGACGAGTTCTTGTTCAGCGTGCCCGACCTCGCCGTGGCGCGCCACTTCTACACCAGCTTCGGCCTGGATGTGCGCGACGAAGGCGGCGCGCTGGCGCTCTACACCCATGGCCACCCGCACCGCTGGGCGCGCGTGCTGCAGGGCCAGGGCGGCCCCAAGCGGCTCGAATGGCTCAGCCTGGGCATCCATGCACAGGACCTGGCGCGCTTTGCCGCATTGCTGCGTGAGCGCGGCATCCCCACCGTGGCCGCGCCCGAGGGCGCCGACCCATCGGGCCTGTGGCTGCAGGGCCCCGATGCCCTGCCCATCCAGCTGCGCGTGGCGGCCAAGGTGTCACCCGATGCGCCGGGCCCGCGCGATGTGCCGCCCGCACCCGCCAACTTCGGCCGTGCACCGAGCCGCAGCACGGCGCAGGCCACGCGGCCGCTGTACCTGTCGCACATCCTGCTGTTCACGGCCGATGTGCGCGAGGCCCTGGATTTCTACACCGGCGTGCTCGGGCTGCAGGTCTCGGACGAATCGGCCGGCATCATCGCCTTCCTGCACACGCCGCACGGCAGCGACCACCACCTCATCGCCTTCGCCAAGTCCCACGCCGGGGGCCTGCACCACAGCAGCTGGTGCGTGCCCTCGCTGGACGCCGTGGGCATGGGTGCGCAGCAGATGGTCGTCGCCGGCTACCCCGATGGCTGGGGCCTGGGGCGCCACGTGCTGGGCTCCAACTACTTTCGCTACGTGCGCGACCCCTGGGGCAGCTTTACCGAGTATTCGTTCGACATCGACTACGTCGCGCCCCACACCCAGTGGCCTGCGGCCGACCACCCGCCCGAGGACTCGCTCTATGTCTGGGGGCCCGCTGTGCCTGAGGACTTCATCGTGAACCACGAGATACCGCGCAGATGAAGTGAAACACCCCCTGAGTCGCTTCGCGCCTTCACCCCTCTCTCGACTCGCTGCGCGAGTCGGGAGGGGGACGCTCCCGGTGCGGTGGGGCGGCCCTTGCACGGGAGCACTGGCCTGGGCCGCGCCAGTTTCATAGCCCGCGGGTGGCGCGCAGCGTTGCGGGTCGCGGATACAAACACACCCTGCCTACATCCCTTGCGGTGGCATTTGCAGGCTGGCGGCCGCAGGGCCTGTGGGCTGCTGCGGCACCCGCACCTGCGGCAGGCAATCGGGGTATTCGCGCTGGATGAAGGTGACCAGGGCCTCGCGCACGCGGCAGCGCAGGTCGAAGGCCAGGCCCGAGGAGCGGGCCGAGACCAGCACGCGGATCTGGATGGTGCGGTCCGTCGCCTCGGTGAGCTGCAGCACGCTCACGCGCTTGTCCCACTCGGGCGCGGTGGCGAGCACGCGCTTCAACTCCTCGCGCAGCGGGTCGAGCGGCAGCGCATAGTCGGCATGGAGGAACACCGTGCCCAGGATCTCGGAGCTGGTGCGCGTCCAGTTCTGGAAGGGGTGCTCGATGAACCACTGCAGCGGGATGATGAGCCGCCGTTCGTCCCAGATCTTGAGCACCACGTAGGTGCCGGTGATCTCTTCCACCCGGCCCCATTCGCCCTCGATGATGAGCACGTCGTCGATGCGAAAGGGCTGGGCCAGCGCGATCTGCAGGCCCGCGATCATGTTGCTGAACACCGGTCGCGCAGCGATGCCGGCAACGATGCCCACCACGCCGGCCGAGGCCAGCAGGCTCGCGCCCACCTGGCGCGCGCCCGGAAAGGTCATGAGCATCATCGCCAGGCCGGCCATCACCACCGCCGTCATGGCCGTGCGCGAGAGCACGCGCGCCTGCGTGGCGATGCGCCGCGCCGTGAGGTTGTCCTCCACGTCGGCCGGGTGCTTGGCGATCACCCCGTCGGCCAGCCCGCCGATGGCCGCGATCAGCAGCCAGCAAGTACCGGCGATGACCGCCAGGCCGTTGAAGTGCCGCACGGTGGCGATGTGGCCCAGGTCGTCGCTGGCCGCCTGCCACACCACCTGCAGTGCGATCAATGGCAGCAGGAGGCGCACCACGGGAACGCAGGCCTCGAACACCGCGCGCAGCACCGGCGCTGGCGCCGTGGCACGCCGCAGCACCACGGCTGCGATGCGGTGCACGATGGCCGCGGCCACCACGGCGGCCACGGCCACTGCGCCGGTGTGGGTCCATGAGGTCGGGTCGAACCAGGTCATCACATCCATGCGGGCACGGCAGGGTGCGCACCCTGCGTCGGCAAGGCATGGCGCCTGGGCTCTCGGGTATCCGGCATGGGCTCTCCGCTAACGATGGAGCCGCCATTGTCGAAAATTGCTGCACAGCAGCATGTCAGCCAATGCCGACAATGCACAGCTCAGCCCGTTTGCACGGCCTGGGCGGCTGCCAGCTCCTGCGCATAGCGCACGAAGAAGGCCAGGCTCTCGGGGTTGGCCATGGCATCCGTGCGCGCCACGGACTCCACCGGCGCGCCCAGCAGCAGCTTGCGCATGGGCACCTCCATCTTCTTGCCGGTGAGCGTGCGCGGCACGGCACCGACCTGCAGCACGGCGTCGGGCACATGGCGCGGCGAGGCCAGGGTGCGCACCTGCTGCAGGATGGCGTCACGCTGTGCATCGCTCAGCACCTGGCCCTCGCCCAGCACCACGAACAGCGGCAAAAAGGACGGGCGGCCCAGGTACTCCAGGTCCACCACCAGGCTGTCGCGCACCCAGGGCAGCAGCTCCACCGCGCGGTAGATCTCGGCCGTGCCCATGCGGATGCCATGGCGGTTGATGGTGGCGTCCGAGCGGCCATAGATCACCGAGCTGCCGCGCTCGGTGAAGCGTATCCAGTCGCCGTGGCGCCACACGCCAGGGTATGTCTCGAAGTAGCTCTCGCGGTAGCGGCTGCCATCGGGGTCGTTCCAGAAATACACGGGCATCGACGGCATGGGCCGCGTGACCACGAGTTCGCCCACCTCGCCGACCACCGCCCTGCCCTGTTCATCGAAGGCCTGCGCCGCCACGCCCAGCTCGCGGCACTGGATCTCGCCGGCATGCACCGGCAGCAGTGGGCAGCAGGCGACGAAGCCCGAGGCGATGTCGGTACCGCCGCTGACCGAGGCCAGCCAGACATCGGGCTTCACCGCCGCGTAGACCCAGTGGTAGGCGGTATCGGGCAGCGGCGAGCCAGTGGAGACGATGGCGCGCAGCCGTTCCAGCCGCACGAAGTCGCGCGGCCGGGTACCGGCGTTCATCACCGCCGTGAGGTAGGCCGCACCGCAGCCGAGGTGGGTCACGGCAAGGCCATCGAGCAGCCGCCACAGGCCCTCAGGCCCCTGGTGCTGCGGGTTGCCGTCGAACAGCACGATGGTCCCCTCCGCCAGCAGGCCGCCGACCAGCAGGTTCCAGACGATCCAGCCCGGGCTGCCCAGGAACAGCATGCGGTCGTGCGGCCGCAGGTCGTGCTGCAACGCCATGGTCTTGAGGTGCGTGAGGGTGATGCCGCCATGGCTGTGCACCATGGCCTTGGGCAGGCCCGTGGTGCCCGAGGAGTAGACGACCCACAGCGGGTGGGCAAAGGGCACGGGCTCGAACGCAAGCCCCGGCGCGCTGGCGGACACGGCGGCCAGCGCATCAGCCCACAGCACCGTGTTGCGCCAGGGCGCGAGCGCGCCCGCCTCGCAGTGCGGGCCCGGCACATGCAGCACGCGCTGCACCGACGGCATTTGCTCCAGCAGGGCCTGCACCTCGCGGCGGCGGTCGAATAGGCGCCCGCCGTAGCGGTAGCTGTCGGTGGCGACCAGCACCTTGGGCTCGATCTGGCGAAAGCGGTCGGCCACCACGCCGGCGCCCATGTCCGGCGCGCAACTGGACCACACGGCGCCCAGCGATGCGGTGGCCAAAAAGGCCACCACCGTCTCGCTCCAGTTGGGCAGGTAGGCGGCCACGCGGTCGCCCGGGCCCACGCCTGCCTCGCGCAGCACCTGGGCCAGCAGGGCCACGTGGCGGCGCAGGTCGGCCCATTCGAGCACCTCCTGGCGGCCATCCTCGCGGCAGGCGATGATGGCGGGCGAATCCGCCGTTTCGGCCGCGAACACCTGCTCGCAGTAGTTCAGTTGCGCATGCGGGAACCACTGCGCGCCGGGCATGGCCTGCGCGCCCAGCACCACCGAGCGGTCGCCCTGCAGGCGCACGCCGAAGTAATCCACGATGGACTGCCAGAAGCCCGTGAGGTCGTCCACCGACCACCGCCACAGCGCTTCGTAGGGGCCGGGCGGGTGGATCGTGCGCTCGGCAAGCCATTCCATGTAGTGGGCGATGCGGGTGGTGGCCGCATATGCGGCATCGGGCTGCCACAGGGGCGTGGGCTGTTCGGTCATGGTGAAACGGATGGAGCTCAGTCGAGCCGGATGTTGTTGCTCTTGATCAGCTGCACCGTGGCCCGGGCCTCGCGGTCCACCACGGCGGCGATCTGCGCCTGCGGCGTGGCGATGGGCTCGGTGCTGGTGTCGTAGAGCATCTGGGCCAGCGCCGGCTCGGCCGTCACCGAACGGAACAGGCCGTGCAGCCGCGCCACCAGGGCATCGGGCAGGCCGGCGGGCCCCCACACGCCCACCCAGGTGCTGAATTCGAGACCAGGCAGGGTCTCGGCCAGCGTGGGCACCTCGGGTGCGATCTTGCTGCGCACGGGCCCGGTGTAGGCCAGCACCCGCACCTTGCCGGCGCGCATGTGCGGGATGGCCGAGCTCGGTGGCTCGAAGCCGATGTCCACCACGCCCGCCAGCAGGTCGGTGATGAAGCTGCCCTTGTAGGGCACATGCTGCAGCTCGATGCCTGCGACGTTCTGCATCTGCTCGGTGAACATGTGCGAGGTGCTTCCCGGGCCGTGCGAGGCGTAGTTCAGCGTGCGCGGCCTGGCCTTGGCCATCGCGATCAGCTCCTTGAGCGAGCCGGCCGCAAAGCCCGGGCGCGCCAGCAGGAACGAGCCGCCGCCATACAGCTGCGCGATGGGCACCAGGTCCTTCTGCGGGTTGTAGGGCAGCTTGGGGAACAGGAAGGGCGTGGTGGTGAAGGTGGCGCCCACCGTCATCAGCAGGGTCTGCCCGTTGGCGGGGGCCTTGGCCACCACGTCGGTGCCCAGCATGCCGCCCGCGCCGGGCCGGTTCTCCACGACCACCGGGGCGCCGATGCGCTTGCCCAGGTGCTCGGCGTACAGCCGGGCCATGGGGTCGATGCCCACGCCAGGCGGCGTGGGCGTGACCAGGCGGACCGGGCCGTCGGGCCATTTGGCCTGCGCCCGGGCGGGCAGCATGGTGGCCAGTGCGGCGGCACCCAAGGCCGCCAAGGTGGCCCTGCGGCCATCGATGGCGGCGGGTTGGTCGAATGCATCATCCATGTCTTGTCTCCGAATATTGATTATTGATGGGGTGGCTGTGCAGTCGGGTACTTCAGGGGATGTGCATGTCCCAGGGGGTCTTGCCCGCCGGCAACTGCGGGCGTGCCGTGAGCGCGGCCAGCGGCTCACCGGCCTCGTAGCGCGCGATCAGCGCCTCGGGATCGAACAGGATGCCCATGAAGTTCTCCTCGTAGGCGCCCGAGGCGAAGAACGCGTCGAGGTCCGCGTTGGCCGTGAACACGTCGTACTGCAGCTCCACCCGGTTGCCATCGGGGTCCTTGTAGTACATCGACACCGTGGGGCCGTGGTTGATGGTCCAGTACGGCAGGATGCCTGCGGCCTTGAGCCGGCGAAACGTGGCCAGCAGGGCATCCAGCGTCGGGTAGGTGAAGGCCAGGTGCTCCAGCCCGCCCGCGCCATCGTTGGCCTGCGTGAGTTCGGGCCGTTCGATCAGGCCGATGCGGTGGTGCTCGTCGTCGTAGGTCAGAAAGCACAGCATCGCGTTCTCGAACGCGGGCCAACCCTGCAGCACCGTGAGGTACCAGGCGCGCGCGCGCGGCAGGTCGGTGACGCGCAGCACCACGTGGGCGAGCTTGGCGGGGCGGATGGGATGCGCGGCGGCATCGGGCAGGGTGCGGGCTTGCATGGGGTTTGTCTCCTGTGCTTTTGGTTTTATGGTTCTGCGATCACACGGTTTTCGATGGCACCGATGCCCTCGATCTCCACGCGCACCACATCGCCCACCTGCAGGTAGCGCGGCGGGTCCATCAGGCCACCCACGCCGGCGGGGCTGCCGGTGGTCAGCACGTCGCCCGGCTCCAGGGTGAAGGCGGTGGTCAGCTCCACGATCATGTCTTCCACGCGGTAGGTCATCTCGCGGGTGTTGCCGTCCTGGCGCAGCTCGCCGTTGACCCAGGTGCGCAGGCGCAGGGCATGCGGGTCGGGCAGCTCGTCGCGCGTCACGATCCAGGGGCCGAAGGGGCCGTGCGTGTCGAAGGACTTGCCCAGGGTGTGGGTGGGCGATCGCATCTGCCAGTCGCGCACGCTCAAATCGTTGGCCACCACGAAGCCGGCCACCATGTCCATGGCGTCTTCGCGGCGCACATGGCGGCAGCGCCGGCCGATCACCACGCCCAGCTCCCCTTCGTAGTCGAACTCGTGCGAGACGCGCGGCAGGTGCACCGGCGCGTAGGGGCCGTTGACGCAGCTGACCTGCTTGTTGAACCAGGCCTGGCCGGGGTTGCGCACCAGGTTGATCTTGCGCGCCTCTTCCAGGTGCGAGGGGTAGTTGCCGCCCAGGCCCAGGTACTTGCGCGGCGCGGGGATGGGCGCGAGCAACTGCACGGCGGCCAGCTCCAGCCGGGGGGCGCTGGCGGCGGTGCTGCGGGCCCAGTCCAGCCCCGGCGGGCCCAGGGCGAGCAAGGCCATCAGGTCCCGAGGTGCGCCAGGGATGGCGCCCAGGTCGGCCAGCGTGCTGCCGCCCTCGACCACGCCATAGCTGGCGCGGCCACCGATAGAGAAACTGGCGAGCTTCATGGTGCCACCGCCTCTTGCGCGGCGAAGAGCTGGGCGATGGCGGCCCGGGCCGATGCCAGCGCGGCCTCACGCACCTCGGGCCCGCGGTTCACGCCCTCGGCACGCACCACGTCGAAGCGGGTGATACCCATGAACTGCAGCGCCGCCACCAGGTAGCGCTCCTGGAAGTCCTTGTCCTGCATCTGCGGCGGGGTGCTGTAGATGTTGCCGCGCGACGAAGCGATGACCACGCGCTTGCCGCCGGCCAGGCCGCGCGGGCCCTGGGGCGTGTACTCGAAGGTGCGGCCGGCCTGCGCCAGCGCGTCGATCCAGGCCTTGAGCTGGGTCGGTACGCCGAAGTTGTACATGGGCGCGCCGATCACGATGGCATCGGCCGCCAGGAACTCATCGAGCAGGGTGTTGATGTGCGCCAGGTCGGCCTGGCCCTGGGCGCTGGCGGGTTCGCTGCGCAGGCGCAGCGCAGCCACGGTCTCGGGCGTGAGCTGGGGCGCTACGGTCACCGCCAGGTCGCGGTAGGTGACGCGCACGGAGGGATCGGCCGCGCGCCAGGCGTCCACCGTTTCACGGCCCAACAGGCGCGAGACGGAGGCCGGGCCGGTAAGGCTCGAATCCAGGTGGAGGAGGTTGAAGGGGGTCATGGTTTTCTTGCACGAGCGATGGAAAACCGATGATCGGCGCGCACCTCGTTCCAAACAACGGGGTCTGGTGCAACGCATCGTTCCTCCAATGGAACGACAATGGCGCAGATCATGGGCACGGGAGACACGCCATGGAAGACCTGAACGACCTGATGTTCTTTGCCAAGATCGTGGAGCACGGCGGCTTCAGCGAGGCCGGGCGGCGCCTGGGCGTGCCCAAGTCGCGCCTGAGCCGGCGCATGGCCGCGCTGGAAGAGCGCATGGGCGTGCGCCTGCTGCAGCGCTCGCCGCGGCGCATCACGCTGACCGGCGCGGGCCAGGGCGTCTACGAGCGCTGCCGCAAGCTGGTGGAACTGGCTGAATCCACCCACGAGCTGGCGCGCCAGGCCTCGGCCACGCCGCAGGGCGAGGTGCGCATCAGCTGCCCGATCACGCTGGCGCAGGTGTGGCTCACGCCCATCCTGCCGGGCTTCATGCAGGCCTGCCCGCTGGTGCGCCTGCATGTGACGGCCACCAACCGCCGCGTCGACCCCATCGAGGAGCGCATGGACGTGGTGATCCGCGTGCGCCGCCCGCCCCTGCCCGACTCGGACCAAGTGGTGCGCAAGCTCGGCGAGTCGACCGACGTGCTGGTGGCCGCCAGCCGCCTGTTCGACTCCCTGCCCCGCCCCCGCGAGCCCGAGGACATCGCCCGCCTGCCCACGCTGTCCTGGCCCGGCCGGGGCGAGCGCGTGGGCTGGAGCCTGGCCAGCGCCGGGCGCACGCTGGAGCTGCAGCATGTGCCGCGCCTGGTGACCGACGACATGTTCGCGCTGCGCGAGGCGGCCCGCGCCGGCATGGGCGTCGCCTTGCTGCCCCGGCGCATCTGCCAGGCCGATGTCCGCGAGGGGCGGCTCGAACAGGTGCTGCCGCACTGGGCCTCACCGCGTGCCGATGTGCTGGCCGTGTTCACCAGCCGGCGCGGCATGGTGCCTGCGGTACGCGCCCTGCTCGACTACCTGGACCAGAACCGCGAGGACGATACGGATGCATGAGCCTGCAGGGGATGGCCCTACTGCGTGATGCGCGCAATGGCCACGTGCAGCATCTGCGGTGTGCAGGGCTTGGGCAGCACGTCGAAGCCCATCTGGTGGATGTGGTCCAGCTGCTCGGCATAGCCCGTCATCAGCAGCAGCTTCTGCGCGGGCCAGGTCTGGCGGATGTGCCGGGCCAGGCCCACGCCGTCGATCTCGCCGGGCATCACCACGTCCGAGAGCACCAGGTCGGGCCGTGCGCCCTCTTCCAGCAGCGTGCGCGCCTTGGCGGCGCGGTCCACGCGCGTCACCCGGCAGCCCAGCGATTCGAGGATGGGCACCAGCGAGGCCGCCACCTCGTCGTTGTCCTCCACCACCAGCAGGCTCTTGCCCAGCGGGGCCAGGGCCGGTGCGGGGCCGGCTGCATCCTCGCGCGCCGCCTGCGGACCGGCGCCCGGAAAGAACAGGCGGATGCGGGTCCCCGTGCCCAGGGTGCTGGTGATCTCCGCGCGCCCGCCCACGCGCTGGCACATGCCGTACACCTGGCTCAGGCCCAGGCCCGTGCCCTCGCCCACGGCCTTGGTGGTGAAGAAGGGCTCGAACACCTTGCTGAGCAGCTCCGGTGGTATGCCGCCGCCCGTGTCGGTGACCTCGATGAGCACCATGGCGGGCATGCCCTGCCCGGCCTCGCTCTCGCTGGCGTTGCGCGCGCGGATCACCAGGCTGCCGCCCTTGGGCATGGCATCGCGCGCGTTGATGGAGAGGTTCAACAGCGCCAGCTCCAGCTCCGCCAGGTCGAGCACCACGGGGGCGGTCGCAGGGTCCACCTGCACGTCCAGCTGGATCTGGCTGCCCAGCACCGGGGCGATCAGGTCCTTGGTGGGCGGCAGCTTGTCCTGCAGCACCACGTGCTCGGCCACCAGGGGCTGGCGGCGCGAGAAGGCCAGCAGCTGGCGTGTGAGGTTGGTGGCCGACTTCACGGCGCGCGCCATGGAGTCGATCTGCTTGGTGCCCACATCGGGCACGGTGCGCTTGAGCAGGTGCAGGTTGTTGCTGATGACCATCAGCGCGTTGTTGAAGTCGTGCGCCACCCCGCCCGTGAGCCGGCCCAGGGCCTCGAGTTTCTGCGCCTGCAGCAGGGCTTCCTCGGCGCGGCGGCGCGTGGCGATCTCCTTTTCCAGGCTCTCCGTGGTCGACAGGGCCGTGCGGGCATTGCGCAGCGCCATGCGGGCCGCGAAGAACAGCGCCGCCACGGGCAGCGCGCCCAGCGCGAACAGGGCCCCCAGCTGGCGCAGCACCTCGTTGCGCAGCGAGGTCAGGTTCATGCCCGTGCCCACGTACAGCGGGTAGGCGCCGACCTTGCGGTAGGCAATGATCCGGTCCTGCCGGTCCACCGACGAGATGCCGCGCATCTGCGCCGAGGCCTCGCCCTTGAACAGCCGCTGCATCACCGGGCTGTCCGGCGCCAGCCGCTCGGGGGCACTGCCGACCAGGGGCCAGCGGGTGTAGATGGCCCCATCCTCGCGGAACAGGTTCACGGCCAGGCCGGGTTCGTCGGCCACCAGGTCGCTGTAGAAATCCTGGAAATAGGCGCTCAGCAAGCTGACGTTGATGACCCCGCCGAAGTGGCCGTTGTGGTCCTCGTAGCCGATGCTGATGTCGACGATCTTCTCCTTGGTGGTGCGCGTGACCAGCGGCGCCGAAATGTAGCGCTGGCCCGGCGGCCGCAGGCGGTGGAACTGGAAATAGTCGCGGTCCGACACCTCGAAGACCGGCAGCTGCGCAAACCGGCTGCTGGCGATGGGCTTGCCCTCCGAGTCGATGATCCAGATGGACTGGATCTGCGGCTGATCCTTGACCCTGGCGAGCAGGGCCGCATGCAGGTCCGCGGCATGGATGCGCAGCTCCTGCGGGCTGCGGCCGCTGACCATGGCCAGCACCCGGTCCTGCAGCGCCTCGGACGCGGCCATGACCTTGGAGGCGTGCTCGTGCGCCACCCTGAGCGAGCGGCTCACGCGCAGCTCGGCCTCCCCGCGCGCATCCACGTAGCCCACCGCACCGAACACCAGGTAGATGAAGAGCGGCACGGCCACGCTCAGGATGACCAGCAGGCGCAGCCATTTCACCGAGGCCTGGGCTTTGGACTGGTTGTCTTCACGAGCCACTGCGGTATCCCATGTCGTGGCGCCCGGCAAGGCGCGCCCGTTGTTGTTTCAAAGCTGGCGCAAGCCCGCCGGTCCTGGGGCCCGCGGCAAGGCCCCCCAAAGTATCAACCAAAAATGCACTCCCCAGTCGGTACCGGGCTTGCGGCCCTTCAGCCCAGGCTGCGGGCCAGGTAGGGCGCCGTGCGGCTGCCCTGGCTTTGCGCCACCTGCGCCGGGGTTCCCTGTGCCACGATGCGCCCGCCCTCCTCGCCCGCGCCGGGCCCGATGTCCATCACCCAATCGCAGGCAGCCACAACGCGCATCTCGTGCTCGACCACCACCACCGTGTTGCCGGCGGCGACCAGGCCATCGAGCTGCACGAGCAGGCGGTCCACGTCGGCCGGGTGCAGCCCGGTGGTGGGCTCGTCAAGCACGTAGAGGGTGCCGCCGCGCTGCGTGGGCCGCTGCAGCTCGGTGGCGAGCTTGATGCGCTGGGCCTCGCCGCCGCTCAGCTCGGTGGCGGGCTGGCCCAGGCGCAGGTAACCCAGGCCGATGTCGCGCAGCACCGCCAGCGGGCGCAGCACCTGGGGCTCCTGGGCAAAGGCGTCGCAGGCCGCATCCACCGTGAGGCCCAGCACCTCGGCGATCGACAGGCCGTTCCAGCGGATTTCCAGCGTCTCGGTGTTGTAGCGCGCGCCGTGGCAGGCAGGGCATGGCGCGTACACGCTGGGCATGAACAGCAGCTCCACGCTGACGAAGCCCTCGCCCTCGCAGGTGGCGCAGCGGCCCTTGGCCACGTTGAAGGAAAAGCGCCCCGCGTCGTACCGGCGCTTGCGCGCGGCCGGCGTGGCGGCAAACAGCTTGCGCACCCCGTCGAACAGGCCCGTGTAGGTGGCCAGGTTGGAGCGCGGCGTGCGGCCGATGGGTTTCTGGTCCACCTGCACCAGGCGCCGTATGTGTTCGCCGCCGGCCGCAATGCGCCCGGCCACAGGCCCCCCCAGGGGCGAGGCATCGCCCGCAGCGGCCTCGCCATCGTCGGGCACGGCCACACCCTCATCCTCGTCGACCGCAAGCGGCCGGCCCAGATGGGCCGACACCAGCTCCAGCAGGGCCTGGCTCACCAGGCTGGACTTGCCCGAGCCCGACACGCCGGTCACTGCCGTCATGCACGCCAGCGGAAACGCGGCATCGAGCCCCTGCAGGTTGTTGCGCGTGATGCCTTCGAGCCGCAGCCAGCCCTGGGCGGTACGGGGCGCGCGGGCAGGCAAGGCAGCACCGGCCTCGCCGAACAGGTAGTGCCGGGTCTGCGAGCGCTGCACCTGGGCCAGGCCCGCCGGCGGGCCGCTGTAGAGCACCTCGCCGCCCTGCTCGCCGGCGGCCGGCCCCACGTCCACCAGCCAGTCGGCGCGGCGCATGGTGGCCACGTCGTGCTCCACCACGAAGAGCGAGTTGCCCGCCGCCTTGAGGCCCTGCAGTGCCGCCAGCAGCGCCTCGCCGTCTGCCGGGTGCAGGCCGGCCGAGGGCTCGTCGAGCACATAGACCACGCCGAACAGCTGCGACGAGAGCTGCGAGGCCAGGCGCAGCCGCTGCAGCTCGCCCGGTGAGAGCGTGGGCGTGCTGCGGTCCAGCGAGAGATAGCCCAGGCCCAGTTCGATCAGTGCCAGCACGCGCTTGCGCAGGTCGCCGGCCAGGCGCTGGGCGGCGATCACCTTTTCCTCGGACAGCCAGGGCGTGCGGTGCACGTCGGGGGCGGCGGCATGGGCGGCAGGCCGCTTGCGCCGGGCGCGGCCCGCGGGCGCATCGGGGGCGGGGTCGCCCTCGCCCAGCCGACCATCGGCGGCCGGCCGCAGCAGCTCGGCCAGCGCGGTGAGCGGCAGCTGCGACAGGCTGCCGATGTCGTGCCCGGCGAAGGTGACGGTCAGCGCCTCGGGCTTGAGCCGCTTGCCCCGGCACACCGGGCACAGCGTCCCCACCATGTACTGGGCCACGCGCTTCTTCATGAGCGCGCTCTGGCTGTGGGCAAAGGTGTGCAGCACATGGCGCCGGGCACCGGTGAAGGTGCCCATGTAGCTCGGGGTGAGCTTGCGCCGGATGGCATCCTTGACCTCGGCCACGCTGAAGCCCGCATACACCGGCACAGTGGGCTGCTCGTCGGTGAAGAGGATCCAGTCGCGCAGCTTTTTGGGCAGCTTGCGCCAGGGCACGTCCACGTCGTGGCCCAGCGTGGTGAGGATGTCGCGCAGGTTCTGCCCCTGCCAGGCCAGCGGCCACGCGGCCACGGCGCGCTCGCGGATGGTCAGCGTGTCGTCGGGCACCATGGACTGCTCGGTCACCTCGTACACCCGGCCCTGGCCATGGCAGTGCGGGCAGGCCCCCTGCGGCGTGTTGGGCGAAAAATCCTCGGCATACAGCATGGGCTGGCCGTCGGGGTAATGGCCGGCGCGCGAGTACAGCATGCGCAGCGGACTCGATATCGCCGTGACGCTGCCCACCGACGAGCGCGTGCTCGGCGTGCCGCGCTGCTGCTGCAGCGCCACCGCGGGCGGCAGGCCGTCGATGCTGTCCACCTTGGGCACGCCGGCCTGCACGATGAGCCGGCGCGCATAGGGCGCCACCGACTCCAGGTAGCGCCGCTGCGCCTCGGCGAACAGCGTGCCGAAGGCCAGGGACGACTTGCCCGAGCCCGACACCCCCGTGAACACCACCAGCGCATCGCGCGGAATGTCCACATCCACGTCCTTGAGGTTGTGCTCGCGGGCACCGCGCACGCGCACCATGCCGTGCTGGGAGGGGGAGAAATCGTCGGGGGAAGTGGCAGGCATCGGTGCAGGCGTGGTGGCAACAGGGGCTGTCTATCCTAACCAGCGCATGACCGTCGGCCGCATTCAGTTCTTGACCGCCGACCCCGGCTCGGCCAGCTTGCGGTGCTGCTCGGCCAGCACCTGCGAGGGCGTGACCTTGGCCATGATGGCCTGCAGCTTGTTCTTGAGGCCATGCACGACATCGGCCTCGCCGTCCATCATGGCGGCAAAGCCCACCCTGGCCACATCGGCCGGGTCGGCCTTGCCGTCGTCGGCGCCCACCTGGGTATCGAGCATGTCGGCGCGCGCGAAGAACTCCGTGTCGGTGGCGCCCGGCATCAGGCAGGTGACGGTAACGCCCGAGTCCTTGAGTTCGTTGCGCAGCGCCGCCGCGAACGAATCGACGAAGGCCTTGCTGCCGTTGTAAACCGCCTGGAAGCTGCCCGGCAGAAAGCCCGCGATGGACCCGGTGATGAGGATGCGCCCCCGGCCGCGGCGGCGCATCGGGTGACCCAGTTTATGCAGCAGGTACAGGGTGCCGGTGATGTTGGTGTCGATCACATGCTGGATGTCGCCGAACTCCTGCTCTAGGAAGCCCTTGCCCAGGCCATGCCCGGCATTAGCCAGCAGTGCATCCACCGGCCGCCCGGCGATGGCGTCCACCAACTGGTCCACGCCCTGGCGGCTGGCCAGCTCGGCCTGCACCACCTGCACCGTGGCGCCGAGCATGCGCAGGTCGCTGGCCGCCTGGTCGAGCGCCTGGTCGGCCGCGATCACCAGGTCGAAGCCGTTCTCGGCACAGCAGCGCGCCAGGTGGTAGCCGATGCCGGAGGAGGCCCCGGTGACGACGGCGAGGGGACGTATGGGGGTGGACATGGGCAGTTCCTCAACGAAATGCCCATTGTGGAAGTCCACGTTTGCCCGGACCGTCAGCATCCGACCCAATGCCCGGGGTGCGCCGTCCTACGCTGCACAGCGCCCGCC
Source organism: Acidovorax sp. GW821-FHT10A04 (assembly GCF_059415825.1). NCBI lineage: Bacteria > Pseudomonadati > Pseudomonadota > Betaproteobacteria > Burkholderiales > Comamonadaceae > Acidovorax > Acidovorax sp. GW821-FHT10A04. Next base: position 234,494 of record NZ_JBWKNZ010000010.1, on the reverse strand, counting down.
ACGGCAAACCCGCTGGCGGGAGCGCATGGGCGCTCCTTGTAAGACAAGCGCCCGAATTCAGGCCGATGGCTTCTTCGGCCCGCCCAGGCTGGGTACATTGCAGTTGCCGTGCATGCCTTGCGTTCAGAGCCGCAATGCATGCACGGTGCAGACTCCGCCAGGCGCAAGCCTGGGGGAGTTTTGCCTTTCAAGAGGGGATCGCCCCGCCCAAAGCCCATCCAGCAGCGTGGCAGGCCTTCAGCGCGTGGCGTTGTTCTTGAGCTCCTTGAGCAACAGCACCACCTGGTTGGAGGCGTGCCGGCAACTGGTCTTGAGCACCCTCTGCGACTGCTGCAGCTCGCCTGCCTGGAACAGGGTGACCACCGCGGCTGCCTGCTGGTGAAAGTACTTGTGCCGCGCCACCAGCATGCCAAAGGCAGTGTGCTGGCCCAGGCGTTCGCGCCCGGCCCCCTGCAGCCAGCGGCCCAGCTGGCAGCGGTGGTCCTGGCAGACCCGTTCCGGGCGCATCACCTCGGTGCTGCGGCCGTGGACCATGTCCTCCAGGCGGGCGCGCCAGGTTTCGTGCAGGGCAATGCCGGCATCGATCTCCATCTCCATCGCCAGGTGGTCGGCGTACTCGGCATCGAGCACGAGTTCGCTGGCGTTGTCATCTGCGTTCCATGCCGCTTCCGGGCTGGATCGGACCTGCTCGCGGACCCTGAGCAGCCGGCTGAAAAATCCCATCTGCATTCCTCTTGTTCTTGTGGCGCCGGTGGACTGCCGGCCAAACAGGTAGCCTGTCGATCCGCGCGCCCCATCCACTGGGTGTCGAGAGCGCGGTGTGGATGCTGAGGCAAGCGCCTCCCGAAATCCATAACCCAAATGATCTAGCCGCACGCGGATTCAGGCCCCCAACGCCCCGTGCAGATCGAGGGCGTTGTCCGCCGCGGCGCCGCTGGCCGTGTTGTCGAAGATGCACCACACACTGCCGGCTTCATGGGTGGCGGCCTGCAGCCGTGCGGCCAGGGCGCCGATGAGTGCGCCGTCGTAGGCCGAGTAGTACACGCGTGGCGATCCGTGCAGCCGGCAGTACACCAAGCCAGGCCAGCCGCCGGGCGCCCGCCCCGGGTCATGAAGCACCGGGTCGGCCAGCACCCGGGCCGCGCGCCAGTGGGCCAGCAGTGCATCGCCTTCGGGCGTGAACCAGCTGGCATGGCGCGGCTCGACGGCAACCCCGCCCTCGCCATGCAGGTGGCGCAGGCTGCGAAAGAATGCATCGGTCACCGGCCGGTCGAGCGCAAGGCTGGGCGGCAGCTGCACCAGCAGGCAACCCAGGCGATCACCCAGTCCCGCTGCCTGGCCCAGGAAGGCCTGCAGCAGGGGTTCGGTGTCCTTCAGGCGCGCCGTGTGCGTGATGCTGCGCGGCAGCTTGGCGCAAAAGCGGAACGCAGGCGGCGTGGCTGCGGCCCAGCGCTCGTAGGTGGTGCGCTGGTGCGGCCGGTAGAAAGACGAATTGATCTCGACGGCCGAAAGGTGCTGCGCGTAGCGCTGCAGGTGGGTTGCGAGCGGCTCTGCCGTGGCAAAACGGTGCTGGCTGCTGCGCGGCAGGCCCCAGCCTGCTGTGCCTACGAACAGCGGGGCCGCAGGGGGATCGCCCGCAGGCAACGGGCTGCGTCCCGCCTCGGAGGGCTTCATCCGGGAACCACGGACGCGCGGAACTTGGGACTGGGCTTCGCGCTGCGGGCATAGGGCCGCCATGCATGCAGCGGCTGGGCAAGGCGGTCCGCCACCACCCTCAGCACGGCCGGATTCCAGGGCATCCCGCAATGGCTGCCTTCGATCTCGATGGATTCGGACCGCCCCGTGCGCTTCATGTCCCTGCATGCTTGCCATGCCACCACGCCATCGCTGCGGCTGTAGATCGACGTGGCAGGAACGGGGGGCGCCTGGCGCAACCTTTCCAGCAACGCCGGGTGCGATGGTGGCATGCTGCCGTTCAAAAGGCGGTAGACCAGCCCGGCATTCGTGTGCTCCGCGGATCCCGCAAAGGGCGTTCCGATGGTGATCACCTGCCGCACGCGCGAGCGCAGCCGCTTGGCAACCTCACGCGCATAAATGCCACCCAGACTCCAGCCCACCAGGCTGATGGGGGCGGTGTGGCCAGCGGTGCGCTCCCGAACGCGTTGCGCCAGCGCGTCAAGCCAGCCATTGATCTCGCCCTTGGGGCCGGTGTTGAGCCCCTGCCCCCAATCAAGGGCGCGGTAACCCAGGCGCTCGCAAAATGCATGCAATGGGCGTACCACGGTGGCGTTGGTGGCCAGTCCCGGAAATACCACGACCGCATGCCGTTCGCCTCTGGGCAAGGCGGCTTCCCCCATCACGTGGTGCCCCGCGAACTCCAATGCGGCGCGCACGGGTTCCAGCGCAAGCAACGCATACGAAGGGCGGCGGATGGGCGAGGTCGATCTGTGCATGAAGGCTCCGATGTGAATGGCCTCCATGGTGCGGCCACAAATGCCGGTGCAATGCACCATTTATCCCCCAGTTGGGGTCGGAGCGTTCTTACGCTGTCCACCCAATGTCGGGCGAGCCCCTTGCGATACTTGCCAGGAACTCACGCCCGGTTCAGGAACATCCGTGTGGCCTTGAGCCCCACGGGCGTCCAGTGCAGCGCCGGCGACATGGCCTGGACCAGCAGATCCCGCCGCTCGACGGCGTCCAGCGTGGGATAGCGCTGCTCGAAGATCTCGAGGTCCGTGTCCAGGGCCGCTGGCGCAGGCTCGGAGCGCCCCCCCTTGGCGGCCTTGAGCCGTTCGGCCACGCGAAAGCTCATCTGCCGCTTGCCCGTGGCCGGGGTGGCGCCGGTCTCGAAGGGCGCCCCATCGGCACTTGCCGTGCCACGGATCCAGTCGTGGATCACCTGCAATTCGTAGGGCGAGAACACACCGAACATCTCGGCACGCTCGCCCTGCAGCAGGTGCCAGAAGCGGCTGTCGGTCACCGGCTGGTCGCGCTTGATCCAATGGGCCTGCTCCAGCGCAGCCAGAAACTCCGGCAGGTCGTCGGCGCTGGAGAGCCAGTCGTTCACGCTGCGGCCGGCCACCTTGCAGAAGTCGGAATGCGCGCCATGGCCTGACGGCGCCTTGCGCGCCAGGATGGCCAGCACCTCCCTGTCGATGTCGAAGCCGTCGATCACATCCAGCGTGCCCACGCCCAGGTTGCCCAGCTTGGCGCCAGCACGCACCCGGCGCCAGTAGTCGCCGCCATCGTCGATGCGCGGTGCGGCTTCCAGCGCCGCCACGCAGGCGCGCTTGGCATGCCCCGTGTCAGCGTTGTCGACCGTGACGTGCAGGGTGAAGTAGTAGGGGTCGATGCCCAGCTCATTGAGCTCGTAGGCGGTGATGAGCAGGTGCAGGGGCAGTTGTTCATACCCCAGGTTGAAGCCCACGATTTCGGGCAGGAAATCCTGCGCATTCCAGCCCAGGGCCACTTGAAGCAGCCCTTGCTTGTACAGCGCATCGGGCAGGTCGTCCACAGGGTCCAGTCCATACTGGGCCAGCAAGGCGCGGTAGAGCTTCACGTGGTTTTTGTCGGCCAGGCCGTCACCCAGTTCCTCCACGTAGGTGGTGAGCAGGTCGGAAAGCCGGGAATTGTCCGCATGCGCGCACAGGCCATACAGCCAGGAGCCATCGACCAGCTTGGTGGGCGCGACATTGCGCAGAAAGTACAGGGCATGCGCACGGTTCGTGAAGTAGCGGCGCGGCGCGCCGGCCTTGCGCTCGTCCAGATATGCCTGGTACTGGCCATGGACCTTCTGGATATTGGCCTCCATCCAGGCCGTCAGATCGTCGGGGTTTTCGGGTAGATCGTCATCGTCAAGCGCCACTTCCTGCAACGTGCGGGTCAGGAAGTCGGCTGCTTGCCCGCGTTCCTGCAGCGTCGGAATGTGGTTAGCCAAACGGTCGTAGAGAGGCGCATGGAGCGCGGCTGGGACGGATGCCATGGAAACGGGGCAGGCGATGGTCGGTTCGGAACGGGGACGTTCCTGCAAATGGAGGTACATGGCGTGTTATGGGTAGGTATGGTCTTGAGGGTGGGCCATCGCTACTCCTCCCACTATCGGGACAAAGCTCCCATCCTCGTGAGCGGCCTCCTACGGCCCTCGCGCAATTACAGAAAGCCCCACTGCCGCAGAAGGCCGATGTGCTCGTCCGACACCCGCGCACCGATGTCGTTGCGGTAGCGCAGGTTGGGCACGTAGACCTTGCGCGCCAGCTCCAGCGCGCGCAGGCGGGCGTTCTCCACGGTGGCTGCGCAGCCGGTGGCCACGCCCACGTAACCGCTGGTACCGCTGGTGATGAGGGCGCCCTGGCGCAGCTCCACCTCGGCAAAGGCGATGGCAGCGCGCTCACCCGTCGACAGGCCCTCATCCAGGATCACGGGAATGCCCTTGGAGATTTCCTCGTACCCGTGGGTGTAGGGGAACGGCGGAACCGTCAGCACGACGCCCACGGCAAAATCCGGCGTTGTCTCAAAGCCAGTGGCCGAGCGGTGGAGCATCTTCAGGAAGATGGCCTCCCAGGGCTCCCGGTGCAAGCGCTCGCAGATGGCGTAGCCGGGGTAGCCGAAGCGGCTGGTGAACTCCAGCGGCCAGAGCCCATCCGCGTTGGCCATGAGGTTCACGTTGATGTAGCCGCAGTAGCCGCCATCGCGCAGCAGGCCCTCCAGGGGCTTGAGTACCTGCTCACGCAGCCTGCCGCTGCCAGCGTAGCTGACCACCGTGCCCATCTCGCCCGTCAGCTCCCCCAGTTCCCCGGGAAAGAAGCGCTTGTGCTCGAAGTCGATGCATGCCGTCTCGAGAAACTCGGCACCGTTGAAATACCCGCCCACGCCAATCTCGATGCCATCGATGTATTCCATGAGCACGAAATCCGGGGAGGGCACGGGTGCTTCGTGCGCAGTGTAGAACTCCAGCAGCGCGGCCAGGTCGCTGCTGTCGCCCTTCTGGGCAATGTAGTTCCTGGTGCGCGGGCTGGCGGCGCCGTTGAACTTGAGCACGAAGCGCTGGCGCCGGGCGGCGAGAAAGTCCACGGCCTGGCGGTAGGAGGTGAACGAATGGCTTGCCGCAGTGCGCAGGCCAGCCTGCCGGAGCACGGACTGGCCATACTCGCGCTCGGCCTCCAGCCGGTCGCCCAGGGCGCTGCCACCGATGACCTGGAAGCCTTGCGCCCGCAGGGCGTCCTGCACCTCCCCCTGGTCCGCTGTCTCGAAGAGGATCAGTCCCTCGGGCCCGGCCTGCCGGACCCAGCCGAGCTCCTTGTTCCAGTCGTGCGTGCGCGTTAGCATGCCCGCGAACACGCCATGGCTGGCCGGATCACGGACGAACACCCTGACCTCGTGCCCCCGCGCCTGCATGCCGCCGTACATGGCGGCCAGGTCGTTGCTGGCCCCGATGCCCAGGATCCTCATGCTGCCGGCTTGTGCACCACCAACCCGATCGCGGCGATCCGGTCCATCGGGGCGTACTCCGGCCGGTCGAGTTCCTCGCCAAAGACATCGGGGTCGATCTCGCGCCGCGTGAAGTGGCAAGCTGCGCGTGCTGCCGTGGCGGCAGCCCACTCGGAAAAGGGGTCCACGCCCTGCACCACGGCGGAGCCGGTGTACAGGATGAGCCGGCCACCAGGGCGCAGGTGGGCGATGGACTGTTCAAGGATGCGCTGCGAGAGCCCTTCGCCATAGTCGCCACCACCGTGCCGGTAGGTGCGCTTGTCCGCATCGACCAGATAGGGCGGGTTGGAGACGATCAAATCGAAATCGCCCACCACATCCTGGAACAGATCTGTCTGGGCGAAGGTGCAGCAAGTGCTCTGCGCGAGGCGGGCATTGGCCTGCGCCAGCACCAGCGCCTGGGGATTGATGTCCGCAAGCACCAGCTCCTGAACGCTGTTTCCGGCCGCGCGCGCCGCCACGATTCCACCCGGCCCACCGCCGCAGCCCATGTCCAGCAACCGGCTCGCGGCCTCCAGGGGGCGAGCGGCCAGTTCGGAGCCGATGAGGGCCGCGAACCGGTAGGTATCGGGGCCGAAGAAGACCGCATCCTCCTGCAGCGTGGGAAACCCCGAGTGGGCATACAACCCACCGGCCAGGCTGCTGTACCGCACCGCGCTTTGGTGCAGGCCGCCCTCCAGCTCCGCGATGAGCTGTGCTGACACCAGTTTCTTCGATAAAAGCGCTGGCAGCAGCGCGCCATCGAAGGGCAGGTTCCAGCCAAAGGCATCGCGAAGGTCGCGCGCGGGCAGGTCGCCCCGGTTGCGCAGTACCCGCTGGTGCGTCAAGGGCGTGACCGTTGTGAATTCGTAGTTGCGGGCTTGCAGGTAGGCGCCCAACTCGACCAGTGCAGCAATGCGTTGTTCGTCCATGGCGTGGTCAGCATCCCCGGTACAGGTAGGCCTCGAAGCGGTTTCCCAGGCATTTCCCGAGTTCGCTCTGCGGAACATCCGCCGTTGCGGCAGGTACCTTGGCAGGGGCTTCGTCCCCCTCCACCAACCCCACGGCGGCAGACGCGCCATAGGCGACCATGGCCAGACCTGCGCCGATGAACGACACAGCGCTGGCCGCAGGGGGAAGTGGCTGGAACATGGTGACCTCCAAGGGGTGTCGAGAGCACATCATGTTCCCAGGCCAATAGGCTGCACTGTAGGAGAAGTGGCAGAACCCCGGTCATCGGGGCAGGACGTTCATCACCTCTTTGAGCGCGGAACTCGCGAGCGCCGGACCGGGCGACACCCTGGCCGGCATCATCGCCGTTGTCTTACCCCGGGTACCGTGACGCGCTGAAAGAATGGACCGATCCGGCGGACATCACCCGCCAAGTAGGAGCAGGCCATGACCACGCATACCACCCAATCCCCTTCCTCCTGGCCATTCCCGGCTGCCGACCATTTCCGACGCCAAGCCGCCGCCACCCGCCCGGAGCCCGAACCAGAGGAACAGGGGGACACACCGGACCATGTGGAGCAGGAGCTCGTGGACGAGCAACTCGAACGCGACCGCAAGGCCTCGCGGGCCGTGGACAGCAAGATTCCCGGCCGCAGCGCCCCACCGTGAAGGCGCTTGCAGGCCCCGCAGACGGCGCGGCGGCTGGGGCCGCCACGCCCCTGCCCCGCCGACCGCCGCTCACTGGATCAGGTTGTTCTTCAGTGCGTAGTAGGTCAGGTCGCTGTTGGAATCGAGGTGCAGCTTTTCCATCAGGCGCGTGCGGTAGGTGCTCACGGTCTTGACGCTCAGCGACAAGTCTTCGGCGATCTCGCCGACGTTGGCGCCCTGGGCGAGCTTGAGGAACACCTGGAACTCGCGCTCGGACAGATGTTCGTGCGCGGGCCGCTCACCGGGGCGGTTGAGCTGCTGGGCCAGCAGTTCGGCCACGGTGGGCGTGAGGTAGCGCTTGCCCAGCGCGATGACGCGGATCGCCTCGACGATCTCGGAGGGCTTGCACTCCTTGTTGAGGTAGCCGCTCGCCCCCTGGCGGATCAGGTTGATGGCGTAGTGCTCCTCGGGGTAGCCACTGAGGATGAGGATGCCCATGTCCGGCGCCTTGGCACGCAGCATGGACATGGCATCGAGGCCGCTCTGCCCGGGCATGGCCAGGTCCATCACGAGCACGTCGATGTCGTGCTCGCGGATGAGGTCGATGGCTTCGCGCCCGTTGCCGGCTTCTCCTTCCACCCGCAGGTCCACGTGGTCGGCCAGGAACTGGCGCAGGCCTGCACGAACGATTTTGTGGTCATCCACGATGCCGATCTTGATCATTTTGGTTTTTTCTATGGTTGATGAGAAAGCTGAAATGGGGTGAATTCGGTTCAGTCCTTGGCGCTGTAGCCCAGCAGGCGCATGGCGCCCGACAACGAGACGGCGGCCGCCGCGTAGCCCTGCCAGGGCGCATTGCCCTGGCGCAGGCGCTCGCCTACGGTGCGCACCGTCCAGTGCGCGCCGCTGGTGAGCGCGTCCAGTTCCTTCCAGGCCACGGGCACCGAGATGCCCATGCCCTCGCGCGAGCGCGCGGACCAGGCGCTCACGGTGGTGGCCCCACGCCCGTTGCGCAGGTAGTCCACGAAGATCTTGCCCACCCGGTTGCGCGGGCCGCTCTTGGCAACGAAGCGCGCGGGAATGGTCTCGGCCAGGTGCTGCACCACGGCCTGCGAGAAGCCCTTGACCGTGTCCCAGCCCTGCAGCCGCTTGATGGGCACCACCACGTGCAGGCCCTTGCCGCCGCTGGTCTTGAGGAAGGCCGGCAGGTGCAGCTCCTTGAGCATCACCTGCACCAGCTGGGCCGCCTGTTGTACCTGCTCCCAGGACACGCCCTCGCCCGGGTCCAGGTCGAAGGTCATGCGGTCGGGGCGCTCGATGCGGTCCTTGCGCGCGTTCCAGGTATGGAACTCCAGCACGTTCATCTGCGCGGCCGACAGCAGGCCATCGGGCCGGGCCACTTCGAGCAGCGGCGCATGGCCTGCGTCGAGCGCCGGATCGAGCAGCGCCACGCCTTCCATGCTCCCCTTGTCCAGGTGCTTCTGGAAGAACAGCTCGCCGCCCACGCCGTCGGGCGCGCGCACCAGCGAGACGGGCCGGCCCTTCAAGTGTTCCAGCATCAGCGGCGCCACGGTGGCGTAGTAGCGCACCAGCTCGATCTTGGTGATACCGGTTGTGGCATCGATCACGCGGTCGGGGTGGGAGATGCGCAGCGCATCCGGGAGGGATGCCGCGGCGGCCGTGGCCTTGCGTACGACCGGTGGTTTCTTCTTTTTCTCGATGGCGGCCATGGCCTGGGGTTTCTCCTGCACGATGGCTTTGGCGGGCTTGTCCGCGCGCAGGCCATGGAACACCGAATGGCGGATGCGCCCTTCCTTGGTCCACTCGGCAAACGACACCTCGGCCAGCAGGCGCGGCTTGACCCAGTGGGCCTTCTTGCCAACCGCCGTGCCCTCGGGGAAGGGGATCTTGGTGCTGTGCAGCGCCCTAAGCCTGGTAGCCAGTTCCTGCAGGGTGCGCTCGCTGAAGCCCGTGCCCACATTGCCCGCATAGCGCAGCGCGCCATCGTCGCCATGCACGCCGAGCAGCAGCGATCCGATGCCGGTGCGCGAGCCCTGGGGATCGGTGTAGCCGCACACCACGAACTCCTGGCGGTGGCTGCACTTGAGCTTGATCCAGTCGGCATTGCGCCGCGAGGCATAGGGCGCCGCCTTGCGCTTGCCGATAACGCCCTCGAAGCCCAGGTGGCAGGCCGAGGACACCAGGTCCGAAGGCTGGGCCTCGAAGCTCTCGCTGAAGCGCACGCGGTCGGTCGCCACCTGCTCCACCAGGGCGCGCAGCCGCTCGCGGCGCTCCACCACGGGCAGGCCGCGTAGGTCGTGCCCGTCGGCATAGGGCAGGTCGAACAGGTAGTACACCAGGTCCTTGGCCACGCTGGCATCGAAGGCGTTTTGCAGCGCCTGGAAGTCGGGTGTGCCGTGTTCGTCCATGGCCACCACTTCGCCGTCGAGCCAGCCCGAGGACAGCGGCAACTCACCGATGGCCTTGACCAGCTGGGGCATGCGGTGCGTCCAGTCGTTGCCGTTGCGCGTGAACAGGCGCACGGAGCGGTTGTGCACCCGCGCAAGCAGGCGGTAGCCGTCGAACTTGAGTTCCCAGAGCCAGTCCGTGGTGTCGGCCGGGGGCTTGTCCACCAGGGTGGCCAACTGGGGTGCCAGGGTGTCGGGCAGCGGCACCTTGGCCAGCTTCGCGGTGCGGGCCGGCGGCGCCTCGACACGCGCGACGCCGGCAGGCCGTGGCGGAGCCAGGGGCGCGAGCGACGTCACGCTGTCGGGCATTTCTTCGACCACGCTGAACTCGGCGGCAGGCCGCTCGAAATCGTCGTGCTCCTTGATCAGCAGCCAGGGGGCTTGTTTTTCACTGCCCTTGCCATGCATGCGCACCAGCGTCCAGTGGCCCTTGAGCTTGTGGCCGTGCAGCGCGAACTTGAGCTTGCCCTTGCGGTAGCCCTGGGCCGCATCGCCCACGGGCACCCAGTAGCCCCGGTCCCAGACGATGACCTTGCCGGCACCGTACTGTTTGGGAGGGATCTGGCCTTCGAAGCTGTTGTACGAGATGGGGTGGTCCTCCACCTGCACGGCCATGCGCTTGTCGGCCGGGTCCAGGCTCGGGCCCTTGGGCACGGCCCAGCTCTTCATGGTGCCATCGAGTTCCAGGCGCAGGTCGTAGTGCAGGCGGCTGGCCCAGTGCTTCTGGATCACGTACTGCAGCGCCGGCCCGCCCGCCTCGCCGCCATCGGCCGGCTCGGGCGTGATGGCGAAGTTGCGCTTTTGCTTGTAGAGAGCGAGCGAGTCGGCCATGTGCGGGTCTTTCGCCATGGCTCAGGCCGCCCGGCGCGCAGGCGCCTTCTTGGCGACCGTTTTCTTGGCGGCTGCCTGCTTGGCTGGAGCTTTCTTGGCAGCGGGCTTGGCCGCCGCCTTTTTCTTCGCGGCGGGCAGCGGCGTCACGGATGCCGCCTTGCCCTTGGCGTCTTTGGCCGTGGCCTTGCCGCCCTTGCCCTCCAGGCTGCGCTTGAGCAGTGCAGTCAGGTCCAGCACATCGGCACCGGCCGGGGCGCTTTCCTTGCCACTGTCGACCTTGACCACCGTGGCGGTCTCGCCCGAGGCCACCTTGGTCTCCACCAGCTTGTGAATCTCCTGCGCGAACGAGTTGCGAAAACCGTCTGCGTCCCAGGGCTGGGTCATGTCGTCGATGAGCTGCAGCGCCATGTCCATCTCGGCCGGCTTGATGCCGGCGGCCTTGGCATCCAGCGGCGGCAGGTTGAGCTGCTCGAATGAGCGGATCTCGCCGCCCCAGCGCAGCAGGTTCAGGATCAGCGCGCGGCCGCAGGGGATCAGCACCGCCAGGTGCTGCTTGCTCTGGATGACCACCTTGGCCACGCCCACCTTGTTGCTCTGGCGCAGGGCCTCGCGCAGCAGCGCATAGACCTTCTCGCCGCGCTTGAGCGGGGCCGTGTAATAGGGCCGCTCCAGGTAGACGAAGGGGATCTCGTCGGCATCGAGAAAGGTCTCGATCTCGATGGTCTGCGTGATCTTGGGGTAGGCCGCGGCAATCTCCTCGGGCGTGAGCACCACGTAGTGCCCGTCCTCGTACTCGATGCCCTTGACGATGTCGGCCGTGGCGATCTCCTTGCCCGTGACCTTGTTCACGCGCTTGTAGCCCACGGGCTCCATGGAGCGCTTGTCGAGCCAGTCGAAGTCGATGCCCGAGCTCACCGTGGCCGAGTACAGGCCGACGGGTATGTGCACCAAACCAAAGCTGATCGCCCCCTTCCACATCGTGCGCGTGGAGGTGGGTGCCTTGCCTTCGTCTTCCGTTGCCCGGGCCATTGCGCTGCCCTCTTCAGCGGGCGTGGCTCAGGTACTCGCGCACCTTGTCGGCCGAGGGGCCGACGGCGGCCACGGCCTCGCGCAACTGCGCCTCGGTCACGCCCAGGCTGTTGCTCCAGTCGCGCACTTCATAGTGCTCGCTGAGGTTGATGAAATGGCGGTCCTGTGCGGTCTTATCCTTGTCGTCGCTCATGGTGTTTTCCTTTCCAGAAGGTGCTTTGGAAAGTAACACCCACCTAAGGGCAGCCTTGTAGGACAGCAGCCGCTCCGCCTCCCGGCCAAGCGCCCGAAATCGGCTCAGGAGACCGGCAGCCGGATGTTCAGGTGCGGCCCGGCCGTGAGGTCGAAGACATCTGCCTTCGCCAGGTCAGGGCTGTGGTGGAACTGCGCCTCGACGTACTCCGCCGTGAGCTGGCTGGCGATGGCCTCCAGCAGGGCGTGGGCCGTGTCCAGCCCACCGGCTGCAAAGCCGTTGCCCTCCAGCGTGTAGCTGTAGCGCCCGTTGCGGTGGCTGACCAGGGCCAGCGCGATCAGGTGCCCCTCGGTATCGCCCGCGTACACCCTACCCCCTGGGTAATAGAGGGTGTAGCAGCGCACTTTCTGCAGCTGGTCCTGACCGGGCGCGTGGGAGATGGCAACCTCCGGGGATGGCGGGTTGAAAAGTACGTTGGCTGCGCAGGCAACCGACTTGGCAAATTTTGCGGCGTGAACCGTCTCTGCGCAAGGGCCGGTGCCCACCGCGCAGCGCAATCCGGTCGTGTCCTACAGTGAGGCGGTCAGGGATTTCCTACGATGCTTACGTCCGGTCACGGCCGGAGCATCGCCAGCCCTTCATTCCATCTCCACCTGATCGCGCACCGATGGCCGCCACCCGTAAAAAGCAGAAAGCCCCGCCCACAACGCCCGCCGGCATTGCCAAGTCGCCCACCGGCATCTCCGGCCTCGATGAAATCACCGAAGGCGGCCTGCCCGCCGGGCGCCCCACCTTGGTGTGCGGCGCAGCGGGCTGTGGCAAGACCATGCTGGCCGCGGAATTCCTGGTCCGGGGGGCTACCGAATACGGCGAGCCCGGCGTGTTCATGATGTTCGAGGAGTCGGCCGACGAACTGGCCGAGAACATGCGTTCTCTGGGCTTCGACCTCGAAAAGCTGCAGCGGCAGAAGAAACTGGCACTGGACTTCGTGCGCGTGGAGCGCAGCGAGATCGAGGAGACCGGCGAGTACGACCTCGAAGGCCTGTTCATCCGCCTGGGCTATGCCATCGATTCGATCGGTGCCAAGCGCGTGGTGCTCGACACCGTGGAGGCCCTGTTCGCGGGCGTGCCCAACCATGCCATCCTGCGCAGCGAACTGCGCCGGCTGTTCCGCTGGCTCAAGGACAAGGGGGTCACGGCCATCATCACCGCCGAGCGCGGCGACAGCGCCTTCACCCGCTATGGACTGGAGGAGTATGTGGCCGACTGCGTGATCCTGCTGGACCACCGCATCGCAGAACAGGTCTCCACCCGACGCCTGCGTGTGGTGAAGTACCGCGGCTCGGCCCATGGCACCAACGAGTACCCCTTCCTGATCGGCCGCACCGGCCTGTCGGTGCTGCCCATCACCTCGCTGGCGCTCAACCACCAAGCCTCGCGCGAGCGCGTCTCCACCGGCATCGCCGGCCTGGACGACATGCTGGGTGGCCGAGGGGTATATCGGGGCAGCAGCCTGCTGGTCTCGGGCGCGCCCGGCACGGGCAAGAGCAGCATTGCTGCCAGCTTCGCGAATGCCGCCTGCGCACGTGGCGAAAAAGCCGTGCTGTTCGCCTACGAGGAATCCGAGAGCCAGTTGCTGCGGAACATGGAGTCCATCGGACTGAACCTGCGCCGTTGGGTAGACAAGGGCCTGCTCAGGATTGAATCCACGCGCCCCACCCTTCAGGGCCTGGAGCAGCACCTGGTGCACATGTACGACCTGGTGCGCGAATTCGCGCCCAGCGTGGTTGTCGTGGATCCCATCAGCAACCTGACCTCGCAGGGCGATGACGCCGGGCTCAAGATCACGCTGATGCGGCTCATCGACTTCCTCAAGACCCAGGGCACCACGGCGCTGTTCACCAGCCTGACGGCCGATGCGGCCAACACCCCCCTGGCCACCTCGGAGGTCGGCGTGTCCTCGCTGATGGACAGCTGGCTGCTGCTGGCCAACGTGGCCGTCAACGGCGAGCGCACGCGCACGCTGCAGGTGCTCAAGTCGCGCGGCATGCCGCACTCCAACCAGGTGCGCGAGTTCGTCTTTTCCGACAAGGGCGTAGACCTGGTGGACGTGTACCTCTTTGGCGACCAGGTGCTCACCGGCACGGCACGCATCGCCCACGAGGCGCAGCTGCTGGCCACCAACGACCTGCGCGGGCGCGACCACGCGCGCCGCCTTCGCGACCTGGCCAACCGCCGCAAGACACTGGATGCGCAGATCGCGGCCCTGAATGCGCAAGCCCTGGAGCGCGCCGGCGAGGTGGAGTTCGAGATCGAGCGCGAGCAGCTGGAAGCCCAGGGCGTGCAGGATCGCGCGCGCAGCATCGCGGCCAGGCGCGGCACCAGCGGCAGCGCCGCCAGCAAACCCGCCGCACGCAAAGGCTGACTTCCATGGCAACAATCACCCCCCTGCGCGAAAAGGCATCCGCCACTTCCGCCAAGCCCGAATGGCAGCTCAGGCTGTACGTGGCCGGCTCCACGCCCCGCTCCGCCGCCGCGCTGGAGAACCTCAAGCGCCTGTGCGAGACGCACCTGGCGGGCCGCTACAGCATCGAGGTAGTGGATCTGCTGGTCAACCCGCAGCTGGCGGCCGGCGACCAGATCCTGGCCGTGCCGACGCTGGTGCGCAAGTTCCCCGAGCCGATCCGCAAGATCATCGGTGACCTGTCGAACGAGGAGCGCGTGCTCGTCGGGCTGGACGTGAAGCCCCTCGTCTGAACCCCATGACCGAAACCCGCCGTGTTGCGCACCGCGATCAGCCAGCCGAGGTTTCGCCCCTCAACGACTACCGGCTGTATGTGAGCATGGCCTCGCCCATATCATTGCGTGCCATCGCCAACGCGCGCCGTATCCTGCAGGAGGCCTATCCCGGCGCGCACCAACTCACGGTGTTGAACATCGCCGAGAACGTGGATGCGGCGCGGGCCGACCAGATCATCGTGTCGCCCACCCTGCTGCGCCTGGCGCCGCTGCCGCAGCGCCGCTTTATCGGTGACCTGTCGGACCTGGGCCGCTTGCGCAAGGCCTTCGGCCTGCTGCCATCGCCGGGGGCCGCATGACGGCGGACGCATTCGAACCGAGCCTGGGCAGCGAGGGCGACCTCACCGCCGAGAACGCCACCCTCCGGTTGCGGCTGCAGGAGCTGGAGGAAACGCTGCACGCCATCCACACCGGCGACGTCGATGCGCTTGTGGTGAACAACGCCATCTATACCCTGGAGAGTGCGCACGCGGCCACTGACCAGTTGCGCCAGGACGTGCTGGGCCAGATGGAGGACGCCGTCTTCGCCTTCGACCAGGACGGGCTGGTGATGTACGTCAACACCGCCGCGGAGCGGCTCTACGGCGTGCAGTCCTCCGACGTGCTGGGCCAGCCCCGGCAGTTCATCTTCACCGAGATGCCCGGCAGCGGCGGGGAGGACGCCGCTGTGAGCGCCCCCGGCGCCCCCCTGGCCACGTTGGGCACCGTGCACCGCGTGAACGATGGCCGGCTGATCGACGTCGAGGCCGTGGTCTCGCCCCTGCTCGGCCCGCTGGGCCGGCCCCTGGGCTCGCTGGCCGTGGTGCGCGACGTCACCCAGCGCCGGCGCGCCGAGCATTGGCGCAACCTGCTGGCGCGCCTGCCCGAGCGGCTGCGCGAGGTGGGCGAGCTGCCGGCCATCGCCGCCGAAGGCGCGCGCCTGCTGGGCGAAGCACTGCGCGTGGACCGGGCCTGCTACGGCAGCATCGACGCCACGGGCGAGCTGTGCACCATCGACCAGGACTGGAGCGGCCATGGCCTGGCCACGCTGGCTGGCACCTGGCGCGTGAAGGACCTCGCCTCCTTCTCCGATGTGCTGCGGCGCGGTGACCCCCTGGTGGTGGCCGACAGCGCAGCCGACCCCGCCCGCTACCCCCGGGGAACGCTAGATACCCAGGGGGTGGGAGCCCTGCTGAGCGTGCCGCTGATCGAGCAGGGCCAGCTCGTGGCCATCCTCTTGCTGCACTACGGCGGCACGCGCCAGTGGACACTGGAGGAAGTCGACTTCGTGCACGAGTTCGCCGAGCGCATCCGGTCGGTTTCCGAACGCGTGCGCAGTGCCAACGCCCTGGCACTCAGCGAAGCACGGCTGCGCGATGTGAACGAGAATCTCGAAGCCGCCGTGGCGGCGCGCACGGGCGAGCTGATGGCCGTGGAAGAGGCACTGCGCCAGTCACAGAAGATGGAGGCGGTGGGCCAGCTCACGGGCGGCATAGCCCACGACTTCAACAACCTGCTGGGCGCGGTGAGTGCCAGCCTGCAGGTGCTCAAGGTGCGCATGCGCCAGGGCAAGCTCGACCAGGCAGAGCGCTACATCGCCATGGGCCAGGACTCGGTCAAGCGCGCAGCGGCGCTGACCCAGCGACTCCTGGCCTTTGCCCGGCGCCAGACACTGGACCCCAAGGCCACCGACCTGAACCGCCTGGTGGCCGGGCTCGAAGAGCTGGTGCGCCGCTCGGTCGGGCCGGACGTGCAGGTCGAATGCACGGCGGCCGAGGCCCTGTGGACCACCCGCGTGGACCCCTCGCAACTCGAGAACTCGCTGCTCAACCTGTGCATCAACGCGCGCGACGCCATGCTGCCCGGCGGCGGGCGCCTGGCCATCGCCACTACCAACATCGCGGCCACGGACGGTATGGTGCGCAGCCAGGGCCTGCCGGTGGCCGACTATGTGTGCCTGTCCGTCACCGACACCGGCTCGGGCATGCCGGCCGAGCTCATCGAGCAGATCTTCGACCCCTTCTTCACCACCAAGCCCACGGGCCAGGGCACGGGCCTGGGCCTGTCGATGGTGTATGGCTTCGTGCGCCAGTCGGGTGGCCACGTGCGCGTGCAATCCGAGGTGGGCGTGGGCACCACCATGCGCCTGTACCTGCCACGCCACGACGGTCAGGTGCTGGAAGACGCGGCGGAAAGCCCCGCCGACAGCGTGCAGCAGGGCGATGGCGAAACCATCCTGGTGGTGGAGGACGAAAGCACCATTCGCACCCTGACGGTGGAGGTGCTCAAGGACGCCGGCTACGTGGTGGTAGAGGCCCACGACGGCCCCAGCGCCCTGCGCACCCTGGCTTCCATGCGCCGCGTGGACCTGCTGCTCACCGACGTGGGCCTGCCCGGCGGGCTCAACGGCCGCCAGGTGGCGGACGCGGCGCGGCAGGACCGGCCGCAGCTCAAGGTGCTGTTCATCACCGGCTTTGCCCAGAACGCTGCCGTGGGCAATGGCCTGCTCAATGCGGGCATGGAAGTCATGACCAAGCCCTTCGAGCTCACGGCCCTGGCCAGGAAGGTGCGCGACATGATGGATGGCCAGACCGACCGTACCCGGGCCGCACGCTGACCCTGGCCCGTACCTGGCGGTGGTCCTGCCAGTACCGGCTGGGTTGGAAGAAGGTTAGGTCAGGAACGTCGCATCGTTGGCAATGGCGTTGCAGTAACCGTCGCCCCCCATCCGGAAATACAGGGGCGAGGCATGGACGATGGCCAGGAAGGCCCCGAACAGATGCGCCGGCAGCGTGAGCGTGCCGATCGCCTCGCGAGATGTAATGCTGAAGCTGGGCGCCGGCAGATCGGTTGCCAGAGAAAAGCCGATCAGCAAAGAGGTATGGGTCTGCCCCGCCTTGTTGCCCGTCAGCTCGATGGAGCCGACACAACGCTCCACCGTGTAGACCCCGTTGGAGCAGGCTTCATGGCCTGCGTGCGCGGCCACGCGAAACGCCCTGGCCTTGATAATGCCGCCCACTTGCCAGTCGGTCGAGAGATCGACCGGCGCGAAGGGATGGGTTTTTCCTCGGGGTCGGGAATGGGGAAGAAATTCTTGCATGGTGAACAACAGGGCATGCAGGCATACCGCTAATTTGGGTTGACGCATCCGGCCATGCCGGTATGCGCGGATTTCTTCCAGTGCCTTGTGGCCACACCGGGCCGCAAAGCTGCGAACGAATGGCCTGCGGGTTGGGCCTGGCCTCACACAGCAGGAGGATCGGTCTCCCGCTCAGGATGGCGATGGCGGGCAATGCCCTGGATGAAGGCCCCGAAGTCCGCTGGCGTGGAACCCAGGAACAGCCCGGGATCGGGATCTCCCGAAGGCAGCGTCGACGGGATCTGGGCCTTGAGCATCAAGGCCGAGGACGCGGGCATGACCAGGATGGTCTTGCAATGCCGGTGCTGGTCCTTGAGGAACTCCATCGTGTGGCCGTCGGTCGCCAGCATCCGCACACCCTCTTCCCCATCGGGCAGCGCCAGCGCATCGAACAGGAAGCCCGGTTCGTTCTCCAGCGATGCATCCGCGTCGATGGCCACTTGGTCGGCCGTCTTCACCGGACCAATGCGGGGCGCCACGAAGCGCGGCACGGCGCCCTGCGCAAACAGGGCCGCGTGCAGTTCCACGGCGCTCTGACCGACGATGCCATCGGCCACCAGGATGGCAATCTTTCGCCCCTGGATGCTGCCGTCGCCAGGGCGTGCAAGCAGTGACAGTGCGGGCGAAGCTGCCACCTCGGGCTTGGGCGGCTTGGCCAGGGCCCGGGGCATGGCGTCCGGCAAGGCCGCCATGCCGATGCCGGTGGCGACCTGCCGGGCCAGGTCATCCGACACGTTGCGCAGCGAGGAGACCATGCGCTCGCGGATCGCGGGCACCGTGACCTTGCTCAGCTCGAAGCGGAAGGCGGCGGCGATGTGGGCCTGCTCTACCGCGGTCTGGCTGTCGAAGAACAGGGTGGCCTGGGTGTAATGGTCGGCAAACTTCTCGGGCTTGGCACGCACCTTGCCCTGGGCTTCCTTGGCCTCGATGCGGGCGGGCACGGAGACGAAGCCCTGCGCTGCCCCGGCCTGGAACGGGCAACCACCCCCTAGCGAGTTCGGCTCGTACGCAACCTTGCCGCGGTGGATGGCCTGGCGGTGCATGCCGTCGCGCTGGTTGTTGTGCACCGGGGCGATGGGCGAGTTGATGGGCAGCTCGTGGAAGTTGGGTCCGCCCAGGCGCGAGATCTGCGTGTCCACATACGAGTGGATGCGCCCTGCCAACAGGGGGTCGTTGGAGAAGTCGATGCCCGGCACCACGTGCGCGGTGCAGAAGGCCACCTGCTCGGTCTCTGCAAAAAAGTTGTCGGGGTTGCGGTTGAGCACCATGCGGCCGATGGGGCGGATGGGCACCAGCTCCTCGGGGATCAGCTTGGTGGCATCCAGGATGTCGAAGCTGAACGCGTCGCCCTGCTCTTCCGTGAACACCTGCACGCCGAGTTCGAACTCGGGGTAGGCGCCGCCCTCGATGCGCTCCCACAGGTCGCGGCGATGGTAATCCGGATCGGCGCCGGAAATCTTCACCGCCTCGTCCCACACCAGCGAATGGGTGCCGGCCTTGGGAGTCCAATGGAACTTGACGAACACCGACTCGCCCGCCGCATTCACGAAGCGGAAGCTGTGCACACCGAAGCCCTGCATGGTGGCGTAGCTGCGTGGAATGCCGCGGTCGGACATCACCCACATCAGCATGTGGGTGGACTCGGGCATGAGCGAGACGAAATCCCAGAAGGTGTCGTGCGCGCTGGCGGCCTGCGGCATCTGGTGGTGCGGCTCGGGCTTGACGGCATGCACCAGGTCCGGAAATTTCATCGCATCCTGGATGAAGAACACGGGCATGTTGTTGCCCACCAGGTCCCAGTTGCCTTCGTCGGTGTAGAACTTGACAGCAAAGCCGCGCACGTCGCGCGCCGTGTCCTTGGAGCCGCGTTCGCCCTGCACGGTGGAAAAGCGCACGAACACCGGGGTGACCTTGCCGGCCTCCTTGAACGGAGCGGCGCGCGTGAGGTCGGTCAGGGGTTTGTAGCATTCGAAGAAGCCATGGGCACCGGAGCCCCGGGCGTGCACGATGCGTTCGGGAATACGCTCATGGTCGAAGTGCGTGATCTTCTCGCGCAGGATGAAGTCCTCGAGCAGCACCGGGCCGCGCTCGCCGTACTTGAGCGAGTTCTGGTTGTCGGCGATGGGCACGCCCTGGTTGGTGGTGAGCACTTGGCCGGCGGAATCGACACGCACGCGGTCCAGCGGCGCGATGGTGGCGTTCACGCCTTCTGGCGCCACCGTGCCGGTCTTGGCGCTGCTGTTTTCCTCGGAGACAGTGCTGCCCGATGGCAGGCGCGAAGCCGGCTCGGCAGTGGCGCCCTGCGCGGGGTTCACGCCGTTGGCAAAGCCGTGCTCGCCGGCCTTGTTGGGGTTGTAGGGCCTGGCGGCGACAAGGTCGTTGGTCTGTATCGCCCTGGCGGACAGCGCATCGACAGCGCCCGCCATGGCAGAGGGTGCACTGTCGGTATTTCTGGCGGGCGCAGCATCTGCGCTTTTCTTGCCGGCCTTGGCGCTCTTGGGGTCTTGGATCATGGGGAACCTTGCTTCAGGTGATGGAAAATTGGCGAGAAGCTTCAGGGTAGGCGCATGGCCTCACGAAGATGTAGGACACACGCTGCAGTTGGCCTGACCGCATGGCTGCATGCACACCGCTGGCGGGCTGTCGACCATGTGCAGCATGGCTTACCGACGATTGCGGGGCGCCGGACTGCGACGACAGACGAGCGCCTGTCCTACGACGGCAATGGGCAGCTCAACTGTCTGAAGCGTCTTCCGTCTTGAAGAGGCCGCGGATGTTCATGGCCGCCAGGCAGACTTGCAGTGCGATCAATGCAATCGCATGGGAGTGCACGCCCCACGCCACCCACAGCAGGTTGCTGCCCAGAAACACCCAGAATCCTGCGTTGCGGCGCCGGGACTCCTTGGAGCCCACCAGCCACGCAGCCAGCACCGAGGCGGCGAAGGCCGGCCACTGTATCCAGTCAAGCCAGTCGTTCATGGGGCAGGTCTTTCGTCACCCAAGCAGGGCAGGCAGCGCCGTCAGCGTGGTCCCCAGCTGCAGCAGCGTGGCGCCAAAGCCGGCTGGCGCACGGAACTGCTTGCGCGCACTGGTCGTCACGCGGGTGGCAGAGGTCCAGGCGATGGACAGACCGCGTTCCTGCAGCCGATGCACCAGGGCCACGTCCTCCCCCGTGGCCAGGGGCTCGAAGCCGCCGACCTCGCTGTAGGCCTGCGCTGTGAGCCCCAGGTTGGCACCGTGGATGTGCCGGTGACCGTCGCGGTCCTGGTAGAGCGCATCGAACTGCGCGCGCACGGCATCGCCATGCGTGTCCCAGTCGCGCACCTGCACGGTGCCGCACACGGCATCGGCCTGCTGGCACAACTGCTGCGCAATCCAGTTGGGGGCCACCTCGCTGTCGGCATCGGTGAAGGCCAGCCAGCGCGCACCGGCCGCCAGTGCCAGATGCGCGCCAATGGCCCGTGCCGTGCCGACGTTGCGAGCCTGGCAGTCCACGGTGCGCGCGCCCAGTGCGGCAGCAATGCCCTGGGTGCCATCGCTGCAATCGTCCAGGACCACGATCAGCAGCACGGCTTCGCCCATCAGATCGGGGCAGGCCGAGGCGGCCGCCAGCGAACGCAGGCAGGCCCCGATGTGGGCCTCTTCATTGTGGGCCGGGACGATGACGGCAATCATGTGCGGGCCCCGCCCGGCGCTTGTCGTAGAGCGTGTGCGGCGGCCGGCTTCATTCCGAGGACTCTGACGACGACGCGGCCGTGACCAGGGTCGCCTTGGCTGCCGGCTGCACCTGTGCCTGCACCGCACCGGCCGTGGTGGGCCAGAACCCGGGATCCATGCTATTGGCCAGCACCAGCGCCAGCACCACCAGGGCCCCCGCCACTTCGGCGTACAGAAGGCCACGGCTTTCCCATGGCGAAACGGGCTGCGGGAATTCGCCGGCAGGGCGGCGGACGGAGGTGGCGGGCGGGGGCTGGATGGTCACGGCATGCTCCTTGTCAGGTGGGTGGCTGAAAGTAACCTTTGGCCTGCGCCGGGCTTGTCAGACAGCATCCTCAAGCGTTGTCATGCACGCAAAAAATGGGCCTTGCAGCCTGCGGTCCCGTGCTTGGGCACCTGTCCCACAACGCAGGCCGCCACGGGCCGACCAGGCACCGCGCGCACTGCCGCGACAGTGGTGGGATCGAACCATACAAGGGCCGAGCGCATGCCAGTTTCCCCCAACCGCCAGGCCACCATCCCCCGCCCGCCCACCACGACCCATGCACTGGCCGCTGCCTTGCCCGGCATGGCCACCTTGCCGATTGCAGCCCAGCTGCGGCACTTGGCAGGCCAGGGCCTGGCCCACCTGCCGCAGCCCGGCACGGGCAGCACCCTGCAGCGCTGGCAGGCCCTGAGCCGCGTGGCGCAGCACAGCCTGGCCCTGGCCAAGCTGTATGAAGGGCACACCGATGCACTGGCCATCCTGCACGAGCTGGGCGCTGACCGCAGCCGTGCAGGAGAAACCTGGGCCATGTGGGCTGCCGAGGCGCCCGGTCAGCGGGTGCAGGTTCAGCCACAGGGCGGCAACAGACAGGCCACGTTGTCCGGCACCAAGGCCTGGTGCTCGGGCGCGCAGGGCGTCAGCCACGCGCTGCTGACCGCATGGCTGCCCGGGGAGGACCAGAGCCAGCTCGTCGCCGTGGACCTCAGCCACCCCAGCATCCGCATGGACACCGGCACCTGGCAGGCCGTGGGCATGGCCGACACCTTGAGTGCGGAAGTCTCTTTCGACGGCACGCCCGCCGTGCTGGTCGGCGAACCCGGTGACTACCTGCACCGGCCCGGCTTCTGGCACGGGGGCGCCGGCATTGCGGCCTGCTGGTACGGCGGTACGCTGGCGGTGGCCGATGCGCTCTACCGCGGCATGCGCGGCATGCCGGCCGAGCACCCAGGCCATGCCTACCGCGCCGCAGCCTTCGGCAAGGTGGACCGCGTGCTCGCGGGCGTGGCCGCGCTGCTGCACGGCAGCGCCGACTGGATCGATGCGCACCCGCATGCGGACGCCATGGCGGTGGCCATGCGCGTGCGCCAGGCGGCCGAAGCCGGGGCCCGCTGCGTGCAGGAAGAAACCGGCCGCGCACTGGGGGCCACACCCTACTGCCGCGATGCGGCGTTTGCACGTGCCGCGGCCGACCTGCCGGTCTTCATCCGCCAAAGCCACGGGGACCGCGACGACGCAGCCCTGGCCCGCGCCGTGCTGGCGCAAGAGGACTACCCATGGGCGCTGTGAACCACCCCGCCCCGGTGCAGGACCTGGCCCACGCCACCCGCTTCATCAGCGCGCCGCGCGTGGACGCGCGGTTCTGGCAGTCCTGGCTCTGCGAGGAAGGCATAGAGCGCGTGCCCGCCAATGCGCTCGTGGGCAAATGGCAGCGCCTGGTGGTGGTGGCGCCGCACCCCGACGACGAGATCCTGGCCTGTGGTGCCCTGCTCCACTCCCATGTGGCGCAGGGCGGCACCTGCCTGGTGGTGGCGGTGACCGATGGCGAAGCCAGCCATGCCGACGCGGCAGGGCACGATGCACAGGCCCTCGCCCGGGCACGCCAGCAGGAAAGCGCTGCGGGTCTGCAGCGCCTAGCGGTACCGGCGCAGGCCGTGACCCGTCTGGGCCTGCCCGATGGCAAGCTGCTGCACCGCGCCGAGGAACTTCAGGCGCAGTTGGCGGAGCTGATCCACCCGTCGGACGTGGTGCTGACCACCTGGCGGCTCGACGGGCATCCCGACCACGAGGCCTGTGGCCGCGCCTGCGCGCAGGCCTGCCAGGCCAACGGCGCCACGCTCATCGAGGCGCCGGTGTGGATGTGGCACTGGGCCGAACCCTGGGACCCGCAGGTGGACTGGACCCGCCTGACCGGCGTGGGCATCGACGCCGACACCCTCGCGCGCAAGCTCCACGCGCTGGCCGCGCACCGCTCGCAGCTCACGCCCCGCTCGCCCATCCTGCCCCCGGTGCTGGACGCCGCGCTCATCGAGCGTGCCGGCTGGGATGCCGAATACTTCTTTACCAGCAGGCAACCACCATGATCGCCAAGGCCCCGCAAAACCTGTTCGACCCGCTGTTCGCCCGTGGCCCCGACCCCTGGCACTTCGAGGGCAGCTGGTACGAGGCGCGCAAGCGCGACCTGCTGCTGGCCAGCCTGCCGCGCCCGCGCTATGCATCGGTGTTCGAGCCCGGCTGTGCGGGCGGCTTCGTCTCCGAGCAGCTGGCGCAGCGCTGCGACCGGCTGCTGGCCTGGGACGGCTCCCGGCGGGCGGTGGCCTACGCGGCCGACCGGTTGAAACCCCATGCGCACGCCGAAGCCGCGCACGGCTGGGTGCCGGACCAATGGCCCGACGGCCACTTCGACCTCATCGTGCTCGGAGAACTGCTGTACTACCTGACGGAGCGCGACATCGAGCGCCTGGCGCAGCGCTGCCGCACCACGCTGCTCGCCAGCGGACCCGAGGCCACGGTGGTTGCCTGCCACTGGCTGCACCCGTTCGAGGGTTTTCCGCTGGGCTGCGCGCGCGTGCATGCCATCCTGCACGAGCAGCTGCAGATTCCGCGGGTGGCGCAGTGGCACGATGCAGACTTTGGACTGGAGCTGTGGTCCGCCGATCCGCAAAGCACGGCCCAGCGGGAAGGGCGCAGGGACTGAGCCAGCCGGCGTTCAGGCCAGCGCCTGCAGCAGCAGGTGCGGCTGCAGCGGCTTGCCCAGGTGCTGGTCGAAGCCTGCGGCGAGCGCACGGTCACGGTCCTGCGGGCGGGCAAAGGCCGTGAGAGCGATGGCGCGCAGCCGCGGTCGTCCCGCAGCCGCCTCCATCTCGCGCACCTTGGCGATCAGGTCGTAGCCATCGCGGCCCGGCAGGCCGATGTCGCTCACGAACAGATCGGGCCACGCCATCTCGAACTGGGCAATGGCGGTCTCGTAGCTATCGGCCACGCGCACGCTGGCACCCTCGTCGGTGAGCACGATGCTGAGCATCTCGCTGGTATCGGCGTTGTCGTCCACGACAAGGATGTCCTTGCCCTGCAGCAGGCGCACTTCGCGGGCCTGCGGAATGGCCTGCACGTCGCCGTCGCTCGCCGGCGCCTCCTCGTAGGCGACCAGCAGGCGCGCCGTCATTGCCGTACCCTTGCCGGCCCCCGCGCTGCTGGCCGAAATGGTGCCCCCGTGCAGGTCGACCAGGTGCTTGACGATGGACAGGCCCAGCCCCAGACCGCCGTGGGCGCGGTTTCCCGGCGCGCCGCTTTGCGTGAAGCGCTGGAACAGATAGGGCAGAAATCCCACCTCTATGCCTGCACCGTGGTCCTGCACAACGAGGATCAGTTCATCTGCCTCCCGCCGCAGGCGCAATTGGACCGTACCGCCTTTTTCCGAGAACTTGATGGCATTGGTCACCAGGTTCCACACGATCTGCTGGAAGCGTGTGATATCGAGCCAGGCAGGCTCGTCCGTATCGTCACAAGCCACTTCGAGGGTGATGTTCCTGGCCAACGCCAGGTCGCGCAATGCATCGAGCGAGATGCGCACGAGTTCCACCGGGTTGGCCCACTCGCGGTGCAGGCGCAGCTTGCCCGATGCGATGCGCGAGACGTCAAGGATGTCGGAGATGATGCGCCCCTGCGCCTTGGCACCGCGCTCGATGGCATCGATGCCTCGCGCCAGCGTGTCGGCGTTGGTGTTCGGGCGCTTGAGCATGTGCACCCACCCGGTGATCAGCGTGAGCGGGGTGCGCAACTCGTGCGAGAGCACGGCCACGAAGTCGTCCTTGGTGCGGCTGTGCCGCTCCGCCAGAACGCGCGCTGCCTGTTCGCGCTCGAGCAGCTCCTCGCGTCGGCGTTCGAAGTCGATGCGCTCTGACAGGTCGGACGCAATGCCGATGCGGATGCCCCGCTCCACATGGTTGGACATGCTCCATTCGAGCAGCATCTCCTGCCCATCGCCGCGGATCAGCGGAAATTCGCCCTGCCAGTTGGCGTCGGCAGGGCTCAGCATGCGGCCCTGCACGAAATCCTTCCAGGCCTCGGGCGCGAACGAGGTCACTGCCAGCCCGACCAGTTCAGCGCGGCTGCGCTGAAACAGCACTTCGGCGGCGGGATTCACGTCGGCGAAACAGCCTGCCGAATCGACCAGCATCATGGCCACAGGGGCCTGGTCATAGATGGCACGAAAGCGGATTTCACTGCGGCGCAGATCCTCTTCCGCAGTGCGTGCGCGTATCAGCGCCTGCAGCGTGGCCACCATCAGCGGCGGCTCGGCGGGATGCACCATGTAGGCGTCTGCGCCGGCATTGAGCCCCGCTACCTTGTGCTCGCTTTGCATGTAGGTGGCGGACAGGTGGATGATGGGCGTGAACTCGGTGCGCGCATCCGCGCGCAGAACCCGGCACACCTCGAAGCCATCCATGTCCGGCAGGTGCACGTCCAGCACCACGGCCGAGACGTTGAGCTTGGCCGCTTCGATGGCTGCGCTGCCCGTCGCGGCCTCTTCCGTCTGGAAACCCGCGGCGCGGATGACGCGCGCTGTGGCATACCGGGTTACCGGATTGTCGTCAACCACCAGCACGGTGTGCCGGCTGCGGTCGATCGTGGGAAGGATGATGGCGGGGTTGGTCATGGATCAGGCCTGCACGCGGCCGCCGGCAGCGGCAGGTGACAGTTCCACGGGGACGATGACGGAGAAGACGGAGCCCTCGCCCACCACGCTGCGCACGTCGATGGAGCCCCCCAGCAGCGTCGCCAGCTGCTTGGACAAGGCCAGGCCCAGGCCGGTTCCGCGCAGGGGCTTGCGCACCGGGGCCTCTACCTGCGAAAAATCGTTGAACAGCACCGGCAGGTGCTCCGGCGCGATGCCGATGCCGGTGTCCGACACGGCGAAGCGCACCATGCCCTCCCCTTC
The DNA here is from genome assembly GCF_059415825.1 of Acidovorax sp. GW821-FHT10A04. Lineage (NCBI taxonomy): Bacteria > Pseudomonadati > Pseudomonadota > Betaproteobacteria > Burkholderiales > Comamonadaceae > Acidovorax > Acidovorax sp. GW821-FHT10A04. The sequence goes on along the minus strand of NZ_JBWKNZ010000010.1, from coordinate 208,070 downwards.
CAACGTCACCGATACCCGCACCTCGCCGCGAGCGGTGAACTTGAGCGCGTTGGAGATGAAATTGCGCAAGATCTGCGAGAGCTTGCGGTCGTCGTTGTACAGGCGCGACAGGCCGACCGGCTCCTCGAACACCAGGCTGAGGTCCTGGTTTTCCACAATGGGCTTGAACATGCCGCGCAGGGCCGTGAACAGGTCCATCATCTCGAACCATGCGGGCGAAACGTCGAGCCGGCCGGCCTCGATCTTGGCAAGGTCGAGCAGGTCGTCGACCATGCTCGAAAACTCCTCGGAAGTGGTCTGGATAAAGCGCACCTGGCGCTCCTGCTCCTCGGTCAGAGGGCCATCCACCCGGTCGAGCAGCAAGCGCACCAGGCTCAAGGTGGCGCCAATGGGCGTGCGGAACTCGTGGCTCATGTACGACAGAAACCTGCTCTTGAGCTGGGTGGCGTGCTTGAGCTGCTCGGCCTGCTCGTCGAGCTCTGCGTAGAGCGCCACCACGCCGCGGTTGGTTTCCTCGAGCTCTTCCCGCAGGGCCTGCATTTCGGACTGCAGGGCCTCGACTTCGGCCTGGCTTTGCTCCAGCTGGGCTTTCATATCGTCACTCAAGCGTGTCTCCCTGTTTTACCACCAGCACGGTGGCGTCATCGCGGCCCCGGCTCTGCTGCCACAACAAGGCCGCGGCAATCAGCGTGGGGTCGCGCTGCAGCAGCGGCACCACTTCCTCGGACTTCCAGCGCGAGGCAATGCCATCGCTGTGCACCACAGCCACCGCGTGGTCGGGCAGTACCAGCCGCGCCACCTCGGTCTTGCGCACCTGCACGCCCACGGTACCATGCTGGGTCACCATGGAGCGGTCGAACACGCCCGAGATGATGCGCCCCATCACGTTGCCAGCCCCAGCGTACTCCAGTCGGGACGAAGACTCTATCCGCATGGCGAACAATGCCGCCCCGCGCGTGGTCTGCAGCCCGGTGTGGACGTCCTGCACCAGACGGTCGAGCGGTACGAAGGGATCGCCGGCAAACACCTCCAGCGCCGCCTCGGCCGCGGCGGCGGCATGGGGACCATGGCCCAGGCCGTCTGCCAGCACCGCCGACACCGTGCCGTTGTCGATGGCCACGGCCCAGCCATCGCCGCACACCGTTTCTCCAGGTGCCGCGACGCTCACGGCACCCCACTGGCGCTCAGGCCTTGCCGCGTGCCCGGTGGCGCGCACGCGCACCACGCATACCGTGCCCCGCGCGGTGGAGTGGATGTCGAACCCGCTGGCAAGCCGGCGTATGGCCCCCAGGCCGGTGCCGGGCGAGCCCGATCCGGTCGACACGCCGTCCTGGAAGGAGCGCTGCACATCCTCCATGCCGGGGCCCTTGTCCAGCGCCAGTATCTCCACCTCCTGCGCTGCGGGCAGCGCAGCTATCCACAACTCGCCCTGCACCGCGTGGCGAACGAGGTTGGTGCCCAGCTCGGTGGCAATGAGGGACAGGCGTCCTGCATCCACCTCGCTCCAGCCCCAGCCCTCGACGGTCCTGGCGCAAAAGCGACGGACGTCACCGACGCAACTGGCATCCGTCATGCGAAAGGGCCGGTGGCTCCACCCGCGTGTCACTTCCACTTGGTGATGCTCACGCGGGTGCCCTGGCCGGGCGCAGATTCGACCGAGAAGTCGCTGACCAGCCGCTTGCTGCCGGGCAGGCCCAGGCCCATGCCCCCACCCGAGGTCCAGCCATCGGTCATAGCCAGCTTCATGTCGGCGATGCCGGGGCCTTCGTCCTCGAAATGCAAGGCCAGACCGGTCTTGGTCCCGGCTTCGACCACTTCCCAGCGCATGCGGCCGCCGCCGCCATGGATGAGGGTGTTGCGCGAGAGCTCGCTCGCGGCGGTGATCATCTTGGTCTGTTCGACCAGCGAGAACTTGAGCAGTTGGCACAGCGAGCGCACGGCCTGCCGGCTGGCCACGATGTGCTGCTCACTCTGAAGCGGCAGCGTGCCGGTGCGTTCAATCGACAAAGCCGCTCTCCTCGCGTGCGCGCTGCAGCAAGGCCAGGCCGCGCTCCACGTTGAGTGCAGTCTTCACGCCTTCGAGCGAGAGGCCCAGTTCCACCAGCGTGATGGCCACGGCCGGCTGCATGCCCACCACGACGGTGGTGGCAGAGAGGATGCGGGCAATGCCCGAGATGCTGGCCAGCATGCGTCCCACGAAGGAGTCCACGATCTCGAGCGCCGAGATGTCGATCATCACGCCGCTAGCTCCGCTCTTGGCGATGCGGTCGGCCAGGTCGTCCTGCAATGCCAGAGCGGTCTGGTCCTGCATGTCCACCTGGATGGTGACCAGCAGGGTTGCGCCCATGCGCAGTATCGGTATGCGTTCCATGTGCGCTACCGCTCAGGCGACCTGGCGGGTGATGCGCCAGCCCGTGCGCTGCAGCGCCAGCGACAGCGCGTCGGCCAGCGAGGCCTTGGTGCTGATGCCCTGCAGGTCGATGCCCAGGTGCACGATGGTCTGCGCGATCTGCGGGCGGATGCCGCTGATGATGCAGTCCGCCCCCATGAGGCGGATCGCCGTCACGGTCTTGAGCAGGTGCTGGGCGACCAGGGTGTCCACCGTGGGCACGCCGGTGATGTCGATGATGGCCAGCTCCGAGCCCGTGTCCACGATCTTCTGCAGCAGCGTCTCCATCACGATCTGCGTGCGGTTGCTGTCGAGCGTACCGATCATGGGCACCGCAAGAACACCCTCCCAGAGCTTGACCACCGGGGTGGACAGTTCCAGCAGCTCTTCCTGCTGGCGCGTGATGATCTCCTCGCGCGCACGTTGGAAGGTGGTGGCCGTGAACTGGGCCATGCCGTCCACCAGCTTGGTCACGCTCCAGAAAGCGGATGCCAGTTGCGCATTTTCGATGCCTTCGCGCCGATGCAGAGCGGTGAGCAATGGCTTCTTGAGCGCCAGCACGAAGACGCTGGTCTCGCCGACGCTCTGGCCCTGCGCAGCACCCGAGCGCGACAGGTCCGACAGCACCTGCTGCAATGCGGACCACTTGGGATCGGTGAAGGAATCGATGCTGGCGCCATTGCGCAACGCGTGCGCCATTGCCAACGCGACCTCCCCTGCATCCGCCGTGGCTGACCGAGGAAGGCTGGCGTTGCCGGCCTTGGCTTCCTCTATCCATTCCTGGACCAAAGCGGTCCTCTTGTCATCTTGCAGTGCGTCGAGGATCTGAGTGCTCTGGGTATTCATGAAGCTTTCACCAATAAAAGGCCGCTATGCCCGCATAAGGGCTTGGCCAGGGATGTAAATCATTGTAGGTGCCGATCCTGCCACCTCTGCAGGATGGGCGTGCGCGAAGCGCACTTTGCGCTGTTGTCCTACGTTGCAAACGGTGGCAACTGCGGGATTTAACGTGCCAATTGCGACCCGCGCCCTATCTCTCCAACCAAGCTTGCACGTGAGGCCCCAATACCACGTGGGTCGGAACGCCTCAGTGCTCAGGCCATTGCCACGCGATTGCGCCCCGCCTGCTTGGCACCATAGAGCGCCGCGTCTGCACGGGCATACAGGCCGCAGGCGTTTTCGCCGCCCATCAGCGTCGCGACGCCCACGCTGACCGTGGCAGAAGAGGCCTGCGACCATGGCGCCTGGGACACCGCCACGCGCATGCGTTCCGCGACCTCGACTGCGTCGGGCATGTTCGTGTTCGGGAGCAGTACGGCGAACTCCTCGCCACCCACGCGGGCAACCACATCGATGACCCGGGCACCTGCGCTCAGGATGCGGCTTATCTGCCTGAGCACCTCATCTCCTGCAGCATGGCCCAGGCTGTCGTTGATGCGCTTGAAATGGTCTACGTCCAACATCAGCAGGCTCAATGGTGAACTGCGCCGCTCCACGATAGCCAACTCAAGCGCCAGGCTGTGGTCGAAAGCGCGCCGGTTGAACAGGCCAGTGAGCGAGTCCTTCGTGGCCAGTTCGGCAAGGGCTTTGTTGAGTTCATCCACCCTGCGCAATTGCTCCTGCAGACGCAGATTGAGCGCGTCCGAGTCCCGCACCGCCTTGCGCAGCTGGATTTCACGCATCGCAGAATGCGCCAGTTCGACCAGGACTTCGATGTCGGTCTCCGTCCACTGCCTGGGCTCAAAATCCACCGCGCAGAAACTGCCCAGCACCTGCCCCTGGGCAGTCACCAGAGGGATGCCGGCATAGGCACGCACCCCCAGCGAGCGGACAGTGGGGACGTCGCAGAAGCCCGCCAATTGCGTGACATCGGGGAGCACCAACGGCCCATCAGACACCATGGCGTAGTGGCAAAACGAACGCCCCTCCAGCTGGCGCGTGGTGTTCAGAGGCTCGCCCAGGCCGAAGGCGCTTTTGTAGAAGTCCCGGCTGGAGTCCAGCAGCGAAACGAAGGTGACGGGAGCCCCCGTGAGCCTGGCCGCAAGGCGGGTCAGCCGGTCAAAGCTCTCTTCGGGCGGTGTGTCCAGAAGGCCGGTGTCCCGGACCGCCGCGACACGCCCTGAATCCATCAACGCCACCAGGATGCTGGCTTCGTCTGCGGGAACGGGAGACGGAGTTTCCATGGGATGCAGCACCTTGTAAAAGTGCCGGGACGTTACACGATCATCCGAAGCCGCGCCCGTTGGCACGCAAAGCCCCTGAATACCTTTGAGGGCGCTGGAGATCTTTTTGTCGCCATGCAATGGCGAGCGGATCTGCGGGGTATTCAGCCAATGCTCCACGTCGCCACCCAGGGCTGACACACTCGGCACTTCGGAGGCATACATGTTGATACAACTGATCTACGCGAGCCGCTGCTCGCGCGTTCTGGGGCCTGCAGATGTCAAGGACATCCTGGGTGCATCTCAGCGCAACAATACCCGCGCCGGCATCACAGGTGCACTGTGCCTGAACAACGGTATCTTTCTGCAGTTGCTCGAAGGCGACCGTACGGCGGTCAATGCGCTGTACCACCGTCTGCTCAAGGATGGCCGCCACCGCGACACGGAGGTGCTGGACTTGAGCGAAGTTCCCTATCGCCGTTTTACGGGCTGGTCCATGGGACTGATTGCATCGCTGGAAACCAATCGACAGCTGTTCCTCAAGTACTCGGGTACTGCCCAATTCAATCCCTATGCCATGGGTACGGCCAGCCTGCGCAGCTTCTTCGAAGAGGTTCTGGAGAACGTGCGCTGGCTGGAGTAGCAATGGCCCCCGGCACCCCCGCGATGGCGCCATTCGGGCGCACCGCTCGGTTGTGCCGGGGCATAAAAACCAAAAATAATATAAATTTGCGTTTTTATTGAAATTGGCAATATAATTGACTCTGTTGCAGTCACTGCTTTTAACGCAAGCTGTCACCGCAACGCCAGGACAGAGGTGGTACCCAACACCAGCTGGCCGCTTTTTTGCGACCTTTGTCGCCCGTGTTGGCCTGTAGAGCTGCAGCCAACCGCGTTTGTTGATGCTCACGCAGGCCATTGCAAGCCTGCGATCCTGACTGAATCAGATTTCCAAAACCGCCATTTCCATGGGCAAGTTCGTCGTTTCGCCCGCGACACACCAGACCGACTGCGGCAATTTCCGCGCCTCTTTTTCGGTCCATCGATCCCAGGGCAACGGCAGCTACTGCCGCGTGTTCCGCTTCGACAAAGCGTTTGCCTCTCGCGAAGCCGCCCGGCTTTTTGCCGTCACCCAGGGCTGGCTGCAAACCTGCATGCCGCACCCCCCCACGTGTTGATGCTCTGCTGACTGCAGAACCCATCCATCCCTCCCCGGTGCGGCTGACTACCGGTCCGCACACCTGTATCCCAACGGTGCGTCACTCGTTGCGCGCCTTCTTAAGAAAGGCTCTTTTCATGAGCAGCAAAATCTACGTGGGCAACCTGCCCTACTCTGTGACCGACTCCACCCTGGAAAGCAATTTCTCCGAGTTCGGCAACGTCACCTCGGCCAAGGTCATGATGGACCGTGAAACCGGCCGCTCCAAGGGCTTCGGCTTTGTGGAAATGGCATCGGCCGAAGTCGCCCAGGCCGCCATCACCGGCCTGCACGGCATGTCTGTCGATGGCCGCTCGATCGTCGTGAACCTGGCGCGCCCTCGTGAAGAGCGCAGCAGTGGCTCGGGTGGTTACGGCGCGGGTGGCTACAGTGCCAGCAATCGCGTGGAAACCGGCTATGGCAACGGTGGCCACGGTGGTGGACGCTACTGATCCCACAGATCTGTGCAAAAAACCGGCTCGAAAGAGCCGGTTTTTTTTCGTCCGGGCTATGGCGTGTCAGTGCAGCCGACGCCGGTCGCTTGGTGCTCCGGCTCCCGCAAGAGGCGATGGTAGGCCTGCTTCAACAAGCGCAGACGTGCGCTGCACGCGCCGTACCGCATCACGCGCGAGAAGGTAGGCGTCGGTTTGCAGCTGCGACAGGTAGCGCATCGATGAACCACTGCGCCGGCCCGTACCAGGGGACGAATCGTCTCTTCCCGAAGAGGGAGATGGGGAATGCGAATTCATGGTCAAACTCCTTTCTTGGCAAGTGAGCCGGGTGCTCGTGGTGGGTGGTGCAAAGCCTGCGAAATGATAGGAAATCGCCGACAGAATTTCAAGATCGGGCGCCAAATGCGCTGGCATCTAGCTCGGCGATGGAGCGAAAAGCCGGCCTGGCAAACAGATAGCCCTGCATCAGGTGGATGCCCGTATCGCGTAGGAAATCCCGCTCCGCAGACGTCTCGATGCCTTCTGCAATCACCTCTATGCCCATGTCCTTGCACAGGGACACCAGGCTGCGCACAATGGCTTGTCGCGCGCGATTGGCGTCCACGTTGCGGATCAGGTCCATGTCGATCTTGATGATGTCGGGCTGGAAGTCCGACAGCAGCTTCATCCCCGCATACCCCGCCCCGAAATCGTCGATGGCAGTTTTGAACCCGCAGCGCTGGTACTCGCGCAAGATGGAAGCGAACCAGGGCCCGTCCTGCACGCGCTCGCCCTCGGTCACCTCGAAGATGATCTGGTCGAGCGGAAAGTGGTGGATTCGGGCGGCCTCCAGCGTCGTGCGGATGCACACCTCGGGTTTGTAAATGGCGTTGGGCAAGAAGTTGATGGACACCGGCTCGCGTATGCCCAGCTCGCTCGCCCCCTTGATGGCCTTGACCCGGCAGGCCTGGTCGAAGCGGTAGCGGTTGCCGTCGTTGACCTGGGACAGCACGGTCATGGCGCCCTCGCCTGCGGGCCCGCGCACCAGGGCTTCGTGCGCGAACACGGTGCGACGCTCCAGATCCACGATGGGCTGGTAGGCATAGTCGAACTGAAAACCCAGCCTTTCGGCTTTGCCGCAGTCCTCACAGTCCTGCCGCGTGCCTTGCAGCGGGATGAAATCGGTGGGAAAACCAGGATTCACGTTGGGTGGGAGCAGCATCGTTGCAGTTTAAGGGCCCACCAAAGGCTGGTGCTGCTCCGGGTTTATGCCATGGCGGCCACCCAGCCAAGAGCGCGACCGTCGCTTCGCAAATGCGCGGGTCAGACCACCCCCGCGACCAGACCGTGGTCCAGCGCCTCCTGTGCAGTGAGGTACCAGTCCTTTTCCAGCACCCTTTTTTCAACATCCTGGACGGTCAGTGAGCAGCCTTGCACCAGTTGCGCAAAACCCTGGGTCTGCAATCGCTGACCCGACTCGATCTCGGCAAGCACGTCGTTGATCTTGGCGCGGCAACTGCGCAAGGCGCCGTCCAGCGTGATCTGTCGTGTCATCTTGCGCTCGTGGATGAGCAGCTCGCAATCGCGCGTCAGGAAGCGGTGGCTGCGGGGCACGCCGGACATGATGGTGATGCCGGCGGAGAACACATAGGTCTTGCCCAGAAAGAAGATTTCGGTGCCCGCTTTCTGCCACAGGCGCAGCTCTTCGGCGATGCGCCGGCCCGACTCGGCATCGCCGCCTGAGGTGCTCAGCTCGAACACGATGGGGGCATCCGTCTTGGCCTCTGACTGCTGCCGAAAGAACTCGGACAGCATGCTTTCATTCACGTTGCCGAACAGGCGGATATCGGGTGCGAGAGAGGGTAGGGATTTCATTCAGGTAGAGGGGATGGGTGTGCAGGAGCTGGGAAATACCGAGCGTAAAGCCCCACGGCAACAGGGCTGTAGGACGCGCCCCCGACCTCTCAGCAAGTCGGAACATGCTCAATCGCTGCGGCTGCTCCTACGTCCGCTGCGAGGCCGCGCCTACAGTGTCCGTGCGCGCGCCGCCCAATGATCAAGGCCCCCACTACTTACGGAGCCCAAGATGCCCACCACCCCAGCCCGCCGCGAGAAAGATGCCTGCGACCTGCTCGATGCAGACCACAAGGCCGTCAAGAAGATGTTCAAGGAATACGAGGAACTCATGGAGTCCAAAGCGCGCCCTGCCAAACAGAAGCGCCTGGAACTCGCGGCACAGATCTGCAAGGAATTGACCGTGCACGCGCAGATCGAGGAAGAGATCTTCTACCCCGCCGTGCGTGCCGCCATCAAGGAGACCGACCTGCTGGCCGAAGCCGAGGTGGAACACCAGACCGCCAAGGACCTGATCGCGCAGATTGAGGCCGCCACCGAGGTGAACGAGCAATACGACGCCAAGGTCATCGTGCTGGGCGAGTACATTGACCACCACGTCAAGGAAGAGCGCAACGAGATGTTCCCCAAGGCCCGCGCTGCGAAGAAGCTCGACCTGGTCGCCCTGCGCGATGCACTCGAGGCACGCAAGGCCGAGCTCATGGAGCCGGAACTGGCGCCTGCCTGATCGCCGGCCTTCCCAGACAAGGGCCCCTCGCGGGGCCCTTTTCGTTTCAAGGCCGCGCCGTTGGCGCGGACCGATGGGCCCGCACCGCCTTCGCGCGTTGGCGCTCCTCGAACCATGACACGGCCGCCTCGCGCACTGCGAACAGACCGCCCAGCGCCACGACCAGAGCGAAGCCCGTGGCCAACGGAACACCCGCCTCTTGCAGCCCCTGTTCGCGCGCGGGCGCCGCAAGGGGATGGCCCTGTGGATGGGTACCGCCAGCCGCCGGCAGGGGCTGCGGGTCCTGGCTTTTCATCGGGGTCTCGGGCGCCTCGGTGGGGATCTCGTGGCGGTGGGACCCGTATTCGGTGGCGTAGACCTTGGTGAACTCGGCACCCAGCAGGAAGATCTGCGCGGCGTAATACACCCAGATCAGGATGATGGCGATGGAGCCGGCCGCGGCATAGGTGGAGCTGATGCCGGCCTTGCCCACGTACAGCCCGATCAGCACCTTGCCCAGTTCGAACAGGGCTGCCGTGACGGCGGCGCCCACCCAGACATCGCTCCAGGCGATGCGCGTGGAGGGCATGAGCTTGAAGATCATGGCGAACAGCAGGGTCTCGACCACGACCGAAATCGCCATGTTGAGCCCCTGCAGCACGATCTCCCAGCCCGGCAGCAGGGCCGAGAACCAGGTGCCCAGCGCGGCTACGGCGGCGCTCACGGCCAGCGAGGCCATGAGCAGGAAGGCGAGCCCCAGGATCAGGCCGAACGACAGGAAGCGCGCGCGCAGCAGGCCCCACAGGCCGCTGGGCTTGGCCTTTTCGGGCACATGCCAGATGCGGTCGAGCGCGCTCTGGATCTCGGCAAACACCGTGGTCGCGCCCACGACCAGAAAAACGATGGAAATGCCGCTGGCGACCACGCCCTCGGTGGGCTCGCGCGCGCTGCTGACCAGGCCCTGGATGGCGGCCGCGCCATCGCTGCCCACCAGGCCCGATATCTGGCCCTGCAGTGCGCCGCGCACCGCCTCCTCGCCAAACACATAGCCCGCGATCGCGATCACGATGACCAGCAGCGGCGCAATGGAGAACGCCGTGTAGTACGAGATGGCGGCCCCCATGCTGGGGGCGTAGTCGTCCACCCAGGCCATGGCGGTTTTCTTGCAGATGTCGAACAGGGTGGAAGGCTTCATGGTGGGCGGGTGCAGTGTCTGGGCCATTTGTACCTGCGGATCAGCCCCCTGCGTGTAGGCAAGGAGCGCGGCCCTCGTCCGCTCTGACGGGGGGCATCCGAATGGGGGGTGGGTGGGGCCCCGCCGGAGTGCACGCGAAGGGCTTGCACTCCTACATACGCCAACGGATCGCACGCATAGATTGGGCCCTTTGCCCTGAAGGAGAACCATGACAGCCGTATCCGAAGTGATGACCCGTGGCGTGCGCAGCCTGGCGCCGACCGACAACGTGCTGCTGGCAGCCCAGGCCATGGAAGAGCTCAACGTGGGAGCCATCCCCGTGTGCGAAGGCGACCGGCTGGTGGGCATGGTGACCGACCGCGACATCGTGCTGCGCTTGGTGGCACAGGAGCGCAATGCCGGGACGACCCAGCTCAAGGACGTGATGAGCACCGACGTGCAATGGACCCGCGAGGGCGAATCGATCGATGAAGTGCTGCAGCAGATGTCGCGCGCGCAGATCCGCCGCCTGCCGGTGTTGGACGACGACAAGCGCCTGGTGGGCATTCTTTCGCTGGGCGACGTGGCGGTGAAAGAGCGCGGGGAGGCCCTGGACGTGGCCGCCTCCCTGTCCGGTATTTCCGCACCGGCCCGGCCGGACCGCTCAAGCCAATCCTAATCCACCTGGCGCACCCCTCTGCAGGCCGGAAAGGTAGAGCAGCCCCAGAACGCGCCCCCGGCATTGCTGCCAGTGCGTGCGATGCGGCGGACCATGCCGCAACCGCACTTGGGGCAGCCGGGCTGGGTGCTGCTGGCGATGACGCTGGCAGAGGCACCTGCGGCCGCCCCGGCCGGCGCAGCCGCCGGGGGTGGCGCCGGTTCGTGGTGCACCCCGCCATGGGCGGCGATGACCGCCGCCACCGCCGAGCGCGACTGCTGCGCCTGCTGCAGCATGGCCAGCAGGCGCGGCCCGTCCACCAGCTGCAGGTTGCGCCCCTGGGTGAAAAGCTTTGCATCGTTGGTGAAGCGCCCCGAAGTCACCACGAAGCCACCCGTGGCACCCCGCGCAGCCATCACGCCATAGAGCTCGCGCACGGTCTCCACGCCCACCTTGAAGGCCTTCCACTGCTTGCACTGCACGAAGAATGTCTCGCCGCCCCGGGTCAGCACCAGGTCCACGCCTCCGTCGGGCCCGCCACCACCGGTCTCGGTCACCTGAAAGCCCTGCATGCGGTAGGCCTCTCCCACCAGCATCTCGAACTCGGTCCAGGACATGCCGTCGATGGTGCTCGCGGCGGGGGCCTGCGCCACCGCGTCCACCAGGGCCCGGCGCTGGCGGCGCCGCCAGACCGACAGGGAGGCGCCGCCCAGGCAGACCACGGGCACCAGGTACTGGGCTATCGTGGCCAGGCCGCTGATCAGCGCGCCCTGCACCAGGGCGCCGATCTGGCCGGGCCTGGCGGCCGACGGCTGGCCGAAGGACGCCGCCAGCTGGCTGAACAGCAGGTAGCTGAGCACTGCCAGCCCCAGGCCGGCCCACCAGGGCAGCAGGGCGACGAGGTCCATGGTGTCTTCCAGGGGGCTGGTTTTGATGCGCCGTGCCATGGTGGTATGCCTCCTCGTTGCTGGGTATGTGCCGCACCATTATTCGAAACAGGGGGAACTTGACCAGCTTTGAATTGCACGCTGGCGGCCGCGCCCGCCGTGCCACTATTTCTCTTGACGCCCCGCCCGCGCGCCCAGACCATCGCGCACTGGCAGTTCGCCTGCGGCCGCTGCACCACCGGGAGCACGACCGACATGCCTGCAGCGACCTACAAGGCCCCCTACTTCCCCATCGTCTACGTGCGCGGCTACGCAATGACGCAGGGCGAGATCGACCAGACCACGGCCGACCCGTTCTGCGGCTTCAACGTGGGGTCGACCGTGCACCGCGCCGTGCCGGATCGGCGCAGCAAGCCGCGCAAGCATGTGTTCGAGTCGCCGCTGGTGCGGCTGGCATCGGAGTACGGCTATGCCGACGTCTACGAGGACGGCTACGACATCGTGGACCCCGAGTGGGAGACAACGGCCGACGGCAAGCCCACGGGCAATGTGCTCTCGGGGAAGAGCATCATCATCTTTCGCTACTACGACAGCGCCTCGACCCTGCTGGGCGACGGGCAGACACCGGACATCGAGGACTTTGCCAAGGAGCTGAGCCAGCTTTTGGCCCGCGTGCGCGACCTGGTCTGCGGCAACCCGGCGAACGCGGTGGCGCCTGCGGACTTTCGCTGCTATCTGGTGGCGCATTCCATGGGCGGGCTGGTGTGCCGCGCCATGCTGCAGAACCCGGCACTCGACCCCCAGCGCATGCGGCCCCACGTGGACAAGTTCTTCACCTACGCCACGCCGCACAACGGCATCGACGTGGCGGGCATCAACGCGCCGGCCTGGCTGTCCACCACCGACATCAACAACTTCAACCGCGGCAAGCGCATGGTGCAGTACCTGGACCTGGCGGGCGCGTACGCCACGCACCAGCGCGTGGACCTGCTGCCCGAAGCCCTGTTCCCCGCAAGCCGGGTGTTCTGCATGGTGGGCACCAACCGGCTGGACTACGAGGCGGCGGCCGGCCTGTCACGCACCTTCGTGGGCAATGGCAGCGACGGGCTGGTGCGCATAGAGAATGCCACGCTGCACGGCCTGAAAGCCGATGGCACGCTGGGCGAGCCCTGTGCCAAGGCGTTTGCCTACCGTGCGCATTCGGGCTTCTACGGCATCGTGAACAGCGAGGAGGCGTTCCAGAACCTGGCACGCTTCCTGTTCGGCGACGTGCGCGTGGACCTGTGGGCGGACATCGAGGACGTCCGCCTGCCCACGGCCGTGCAGGCCCAGGTGGATGCGGGCCACAAGGTCAATGCGCTCTACCAGATGGAGCTGCGCGCCTCGCCCCGCGGCAAGCTGTGGTACCTGACCCGGCGCACCGCCGAAGAGGATTCGGTCGCCTGCATGGCCCATGCCCAGTGGCAAAGCGACCGGCACCACTACCTGTCCAGTGTGTTCCTGGCCAACAGCGCGCGCGTGAACCCGCGCCGCCGCTCGCTGGCCTACGGGCTGGAGTTCGGGGTGCGCGCACCCGACTACGAGATCGAGCGGCGCCTGTGGATCAACGAGCACTACGAGGGCGGCTACCTGTTTCGCAATGCGCTGATCCTGGAGATGGAGCCCCCACCCGACGCCGCCACCCCCTGGAAGGTGAAGTACTCCTGGCAGGGCACGGGCATGGTGCAGGCGCAGACCGTGCTCGACGTGCAGCCGCTGGGCGACGGCCGGGTGGAGGTGGTCATCCCCTTCGACAGCCATACCGTGGACGGCCGGGGCACGCACAAGCCGGCCCACCCGGGCGTGCGCGGGCAGTTGCGCTTCGTGATATCGGCCTGGAACGCCTGACGCCGTTCGACAGGCGCCAAAAGCCCGCCCCCGCTGCCATGGCAATAAACAAGGCGGTTTTTTGAACGGCCCATGGTAAAAGTCGAGGCACATCATTGGCTTGTCCCGCAACCGGCCTGATCTGTCAGCGCCGTCTGACAGCGAGGACCGCGAGGGGCGTTTATTTTTTGGGGAGGTGGCATGTGTCTCCGGGGGCGGAGACCTGCTCACCCAATGGAGTTTCACATGAAGTGCCCCCCTACCCTGCCGGCCGAGGAGGCGCGGCTGCAGGCCCTGGAAGACCATGGGCTGGGAGATGAACAGGCCCTGCCCAGCCTGGACCCGGTGGTGCGCATCGCCGCCCGCATGTTCGGCATGCCCGTATCGGCGGTGAACATGATCGGCAGCGACCATGTGTTCTTCGCCGCCAGCGTGGGTGCAGGGGCGATGGACATGGGCCGCGACGTGTCTTTCTGCGCCCATGCCATCACGCAGAACGGCGTGATGGTGGTGCCCGACACGCTGCAGGACGAGCGCTTTCACGACAACCCCCTGGTCACCGGCCCGTCCAACGTGCGCTTCTACGCCGGTGTGCCGCTGCTGTCGCCCGAAGGCCACGCCATGGGCGCGCTGTGCGTGCTCGACGACCGGCCGCACGACGACTTCGGTGCCGAAGACCAGGAGCGCCTGCGCGAGCTGGCGCGCATGGCCTCCGACCGGCTGGAGCTGCACCGCATCGAGACCTCGTCCGAGCGCACGCGGCCCTCGTTCGACGAGTACGCGGGCAACTCCACCACGCCGGTGGTCTGGTTCGACGAGCAGCGGCGCGTCGTGGCGATCAACACCGCCGCCGCCGCGCTGCACGGCTACCACCCGGCCGAATGCGTGGGCCAGCCGCTGGACATGCTCCTGGCCGAGGAGGAGCATGCCACCTTGCGCGAGGGCATTGCGCGCGCGGTGGAGGCGGCCTCGATGCAGGACCTGAAGATCCCCACCGAAGTCTGCGGGCGGCGCAAGGACTTCACGCACTTCCTGCTGGGGATCTCGCTGTTCATCTGGCGCCACAACGGCCGCCTGCGCTTCGAGGCCGTGCTCAAGGACCTCACGGCCCAGCGGCGCGAAGAGGACGAGCTGCGCCGCCAGGCCGCCAGCGACCCGCTGACCGGGCTGGCCAACCGCGCCTGCTTCTACCGCCGCGTGCAGGATGCCCTGCTCAAGCCTGCGCCCGATGGCGCGGCCGCCGTGCTGATGCTGGACCTGGACGGTTTCAAGGACCTCAACGACACCCTGGGCCACGCCGTGGGCGACAGCCTGCTGCAGGAGGTGGCGCGGCGGCTGGCGCGGCTGGCGGGCCACACGCTGTTCGAGGCGCACCGCAGCCGCGGCCCCGTCGCCGCCCGGCTGGGGGGCGATGAATTCGCCCTGCTGCTGCCCGGCGTGGCCGAGGCCGAGGCCGCCAACCAGCTGGCCCAGCGCGCCATCAGCGCCATCCACCAGCCGATCTCCATTGCCGGGCACGAGGTGCGCGTGGGCGCCAGCTGCGGGGTCTCCGTGGCGCCCCTGCAGGCCCACGAGGCGCTGGAACTGGTGGGCAATGCCGACCTGGCGCTGTCGCAGGCCAAGACCGAGGGCGGCGGGCGCAGCTATGTGTTCGTGCCCGCGCTGCGCATGGCGGCGGTGGCACGGCGCCTGTACGGCATGGAGCTGGACCGCGCGGTGGACAAGGGCGAGCTGGTGCTGTACTACCAGCCCCAGGTGCACCTGGAGGATGGCTCCCTCTCGGGTGCCGAGGCCCTGCTGCGCTGGCAGCACCCGCAGCGCGGCCTGCTGGCGCCGGCCGCCTTTCTGCCCGCGCTCGAGAGCGGCCCCCTGGCCGCCAGCGTGGGCTCGTGGATCCTGGACGAGGCTTGCGCGCAGGCCGCCTACTGGCGCCGCCATGGCGCCCCGGGGCTGCGCATGGGCGTGAACCTGTTCGGCGTGCAGTTCCGCGTGGGCGACCTGGTCACCGAGGTCATGGACGCGCTGGCCCGCCACGGCCTGCCGCCCGATGCGCTGGAGCTGGAGATCACCGAAAACATCGTGCTCGACCACGACGACGTGGTGCCCGGCATGCTGCGCCGCCTGCGCGACCAGGGGGTGGGCATCGCCTTCGACGACTTCGGCACCGGCTATGCATCGCTGAGCCTGCTCACCAGCTACCCGCTCACGCGCATCAAGATCGACCGCGGCTTCGTGCAGGGCATGCTCGAGTCGCGGCGCGAGGCCTCGGTGGTGCGCGCCATCCTGGACATGGCGCGCAGCTTCGACCTCCAGACCATTGCCGAAGGCGTGGAGACCGAGGCCCAGTGCGAGCGCCTGCGCAGCGAGCGCTGCAGCGAAGCCCAGGGCTACCTGTTCTCGCGGCCCTTGTCCGTGCAGCAGTTCGGCGAAGCCTACAGCCTGGGGCCGCTGCGCAAGGCGACTGCCTGAGCGCTGTGGGCGCTTGGCGCCCCGCTGCCGTGCCGTGGCGTGGCGTGGCGTCCCGCAACACCGCGCCCGCGCCACACTCCGCAGAATTACCTATTGTTTCAAAGGCTAATGAGACACATTCTCATTTAATGCCCTATACTTCACCCATACCGCATAACAGCACCAGCCCAGCAGTCACCAACCAACCGATTCCTGCACACCATGTCGACACTTGCCATGCCCCGCCCCGTCCTTCGACTGCAGCGTCCCGTGGCGCCGCGTGTGTCGGCAGTTGCTGATGACGCGGTGGTGCAGGCACCGGCCGCAGAGTCGACTGCCGCGGGCTTCCTGCGCAGCATCAACAGCGCCACCATGCTCGGCACGGCCAAGGTCGTGAAAATCCTGCACAACGGCTCGGTCTACCAGCTCAAGACCACCAAGCTTGGAAAGCTGATTCTGACGAAATAGGTTTCATCGTGGGGAGACTCCCGGGACCTCGGTCTCGAAGGGTCTTTTTTTGCTAGCCACCCGTAACCCGGCAGCCATGCTTTTTTTCCCCACTGACGGCATCCCCGGCCCCGCAGGCCCGATCACAAACAACTGATGCGCCCGCCCAGGGGCGAGCCTCCTTCGCTACCCCCGTGCGGCGTGTGGCGCCTTCTCTGTATACCCCCATTTCTCGGTGGCCCGAGCGCATGCGCGCGGAGTGACGCATGGCGTTACACGCCGGCGCCTGCGCTGCCTTGCAGGGCCGTTTTGCGCCCCGCCCCGGGGCCGCACACCGTGCTGGTTGCAAGCATCTGCAACAGTCCCTGCGCACCGCCTGTTGCAGGCCTTGCAGGTGGGCAACAACGCGCCCGGTGCAGCATGGCAGAGTGGATCTGCGGACCCGCACGCAACCACCCGTAACAGCAGTCACAGACGTCATGAATCGCTGTTGTCTTACACGCGGAACTGGGACACTTTGCTGAAATCAAACCACTGCCATTGAGGCTGGTATGGGGTCATTGAGGCCCCTGTCCCGGATTGTTTTTTTGCCCTTTTGCCCACCAGGAGTCGTGCCATGAAGTTCCACCACCTGCCTCCCCGCATGCGTGCCGTTGCTGCGTTCGTGGTGACCGTCGTG
Source organism: Acidovorax sp. GW821-FHT10A04 (assembly GCF_059415825.1). NCBI lineage: Bacteria > Pseudomonadati > Pseudomonadota > Betaproteobacteria > Burkholderiales > Comamonadaceae > Acidovorax > Acidovorax sp. GW821-FHT10A04. The sequence goes on along the minus strand of NZ_JBWKNZ010000010.1, from coordinate 191,171 downwards.
CTGGCCTTCCTGGCGGCTGCGGCCCTGCTCATGCCCGACATCATGGTGCAATCGGTGGACTCCATGGTCCGCCTGCCCGGTGGCGTGGAGCAGATCCTCACGCAAGGTTTCTCGCAGTAAGAGTGCGCACCCTGGTGTGTGTGCATGGGTGCCTGCAGGCACCCGGTGGTCCAGGCGGTTCATTCATTCATCCGCCCCCCCGTTGCCCCCGTTTCCTCCTGCGCATCCGCCGCAGGATTTCCCCTCCCCCTTTCCTGGCCGAACCCGTGGCGGCAGCGCTGCAGGCCCGCTGCCCCCCAAACTGGGCGCAAACGCAACGCCCGCGCGGAACCTGCTGGCAAAAAGAGGAGCACGCGAGTACCATCTGGCGCTGCACACCGGAATTTCCGGCGCTGCATACCGTAGGAGGAACACCGTGAACCCACGTTTCCTGACCCTTGACCGCACCACTGCGGCCGTTCTGGCCGCCACCCTGGCGGTCTCGCTCTCGGCCCTGATGGCAGGCTGCTCCAGCCCCCGCGAAGGCTCCCTTGACGAATTCGCCCGCTGGCACGACAACGCCAAGGCCCAGGCCCAGGCCGGCGCGCTGGCCTGGAGTGAGTTCTACAAGCAGAGCTTCGACCGCCTCACCGCCCTGCCCCCCTCCATCCAGCAGGACACGCGGCTGGAGAACACCGTGCTGCTGCTGTCCACCGCGCGCAAATACGAGTCCAGCGAAATCACCGCCCTGCAGTTCAACACCGAACGCGAGCACATCGAGACCCAGCTGCAAGCGCGCCTGCGCTGAGCTTGCCCGCCCCACCCCAGGCCCCGCGACGATGAAGCGCGGTGGCCCATGGCATGCCAGGGCGATGCCTGCCTGATCCCTGGCCTCCATCCATGCACACCCATCTTCGAATAGCACGCCCCGTCGGCGATCTGGCACGCGCCGTGGCCCAGTACACGCAAGGCCTCGGCATCGAGCAACTGGGCAGCTTCAAGGACCACGCGGGCTTTGACGGCACCATGCTCGGCACACCCGGGGCCGGCTTTCACTGGGAGTTCACCCACTGCACCAGCCACCCGGTCGCGCCGGCCCCCACGCCCGAGGACCTGCTGGTCTTCTACGTTCCAGAGCCCGGGGCCTGGCAGGTGCGCTGCGACGCCATGCGCGCTGCCGGTTTCATCGAAGTGCCGCCCTTCAACCCCTACTGGGCAACGTCGGGCTGCACCTTCGAGGACCCTGATGGCTACCGCGTGGTCATCCAGCGCGCTGCGTGGGGCACAGGGTCCCTAAATGCGCACGGTGGAGAGTGGGTCGACCAGCAGCAACCCCCATGAACAACGATCACCCTGAACGAACTCCGTCTGCGTGGGCAAGAGAGTGCCTGGCGATACTTCAGCAAATCGACCCGGGCTACCGCAAGAACCGTGGAGTGTCGGGTCGATTCATGGAATTCGTGCGCCCGGATCCCAGCGGCCTCCTCGTTTCGCAAAACTTCCTGCGCGTCAGGGAGGACTACTACCTCAGCTACGCGCTGACCTTCACGGAACTCCCCCTGACCGTGCGCCTTCACCACCCGCTGGTAGCGGGCGCACGGTTCGAGAACAGCGGCGTCTCACGGCAGTGGAGCGACGACTTTGGCATGCGCCGGGGCGATCCCGGCTACCCCAGCGGCCTGTGGTCGTTCGGACCCTGGCGCTCCAATACGCTGGAGAACATCGCCCAAGGATTCGCCTTGAACGACCAGTTCATGTACCCCCGGTACAGGCAGGCACTGGCAGAGGGCAAGGCCCACCTGGTCACCCTGTTCGAGGCGGCACAGCGCATCATTGCGCAGCTCGACCCCTCCATTCCTGTTGCGCAGCAGGCTGCCCGGTTCGGCGTGGACCCGGGTGTCCTCGCTGCGTACCCGCTGGTGTCGTCGGCGCTCGACGCCTTTACCATCGCCCGACAGGGCCAGTGCTACGCCGGATTCGGCCCCGCAACCAACACGGTGGACCTGGCCAGCATCGCGCCGGAAGTCATGGTGCTGCACTTTGCCAACGAGTTTCTACTGGTGCGCGAGCGGCTTTCGGATATCCTGGCTACCGCGAAAGCGCTTTGAGGAGGGTTGGGGACCCTGGGTAGCGCGACGATGCCCGGTTGGAATGGAGAACGAGTTCCAGTGCTCCTGGGCAAGGATCAGCCAATGGTTCGAACGCTCTTCTGCGCAAAGTAGAACCATTCGTTGCCCGGCATCGCCCCAGGGTTCGGGAAGACCACAAAGCCATCGGCAGGAGCTTTCACTTCGCGGCCATCGTGCCGTTGCCCGATGAGTTGCCCGGCCACCACGGGATCGAAGCTTTTCCACGGCTGGGCAAAGCGGTCATCGTCATGTTCGCGATCCACCACATCCTGTAGGCGCAGGACCTGGAACTCGGAAGCTGGCGGCTTGAGCGCAAGCGATGTCAGCCCAAGCACGGCGAGTGTCTGCCGGATCGCGCGATAGGCGACACCGACCGCTTCAGGGTCGTCATGCTGCCCGCATTCCAGCGTCACGCCGTAGCCACCACGCGAGCGCATGTACTCGGATGTGCCGATGCCATACCCCGTGTCCAGAAGAGCGGCGTTGGCAGACTGTTGGGCCTGCCGTCGCCGCTGCACGCCACGGGCATACACATCCATCCAGCCTTCCACCACCCGCCGAGGCCCGAGGTGCGCAACCAGGCGCTCCTCCTGCGCTGAATGCTGGAACGGCTCAAGGGTGCCGGTGTTGTTGGTGGGGCCCACCATGGTGAAGGGTTGCCCCGGGGTGTGAAACGAGTGCAGGTCGAGCAACACGTCGTGCGCGTCCAGCAAGGGGCACAGGACATTCGCGATATGGTCCTCGTAGTCGGTCGGCTCAGCGCTGACGCGCAGATTGCGGTTGAGGTTGCGGTCCCCTTGCCGGGTGCGCTGTTGATAGGCGCAGGGGTTCGTCACCGGCACCATCGTGAGGACACCCCGTTCGATGCCAAAGGCTCCAGCCGCCAGTTCGTCCACGACCTGCGCAATGGCCTGGGCACCGCATCGCTCATTGCCGTGCACGGCACCAAGGACCACGACCCGCGGCCCTGGCTTCAGTGCCATGAATTGGTGAACATGAAGAAATGACGGGCGGGTCGAAGAGGTCATGGGAGTTGGCAGCGTGGCGAGCAAAACGGGGTAGATGCAAATGTCACGCCACGACTGGAACTTTGTCAAACCCTGCAGGGGCCTTTCCAGACTGGTGAAGCAAGCGCCAGCAGTGCCAGAAACGCCGCAGCCCCCAGGCCTGCAGAAACCCACAGCGCCCCCGCACCCAGGCGGTCCAGGCACAGCCCAAACAGCCATGGGGACGCCGCCTGCGCAATGCGCGCCGGCACCATGAGCAAGCCCTGCCGATGCCCGTAGCCTGCGGGCCCAAACAGCACCAGCGGCAGCGTGCCCTTGGCAATGGTCAGGATGCCGTTGCCCGCACCGTGCAGCAGCGCGAACACGGCCGCCAGCGGCGCACCAGCCACGGCCAGCAGCCCGGCGCCCAGCGGGTGCATCAGCGCCGCCAGGCGTGCCGAGAGCAGCGGGTGCACATGGCGCAGAAAGCCGAACTCCAGCAGGCGCCCCGCCACCTGGGCCGGCCCGACCAAGGCGCCCACGGCCACGGCAGTGGCCAGCGTGGCGCCGCCCTCCTGCAGCAGGCGCGGCAGGTGCGCCGCCATGGCGGTGCTGGTGAACCAGGTGGCCGCGAAAACGAAGGCCAGCAGCAGGGAGCCCCGGCGCGCATGCGCAGGTTCAGGATCTGCAGCCAGCACTTGCACGCCCTGTGGTGTTGCGGTGTTCGCGGCCAACGCTTCGGCCTGCGGCCGGCGTGGCGTCCAGGCGTTGAGCGGCAGCCCCACCAGCAGGTGCAGCGCGGCCCAGGCCCAGCAGGCGCCGCGCCAGCCCCATTGCGACTCCATCCACATCGACAGCGGCCAGCCGACGGTGCTGGCAAAGCCGGCGATCAGGGTGATGCCGGTGATCGAATTGCGCGCGTTCTTGCCGTGCAGGTACACCAGCGCGGCAAAGGCCGCCTCATACAGCCCGCTGCCCATGCCGGCGCCGGTGAGCACCCAGGCGGCAAACAGCCCCCACGGGCCCTGGGCCATCGCCAGCGCGGCCAGGCCCAGCGCAAAGACCACGCTGGTGGCCATCAGCACCGGCCGGCCGCCCCAGCGGTCAATGCTGCGGCCGGCATAGGGCCCCAGCAGCGCAGAGACCACCAGCGCGCACGAGAACGCAGCGAACACCATCGCCACCGAAACACCGAGCTCGCGTGCCATGGGCGCGGCCAGGATGGCCGGCAGGTAGTAGGTCGATGCCCAGGCCAGGGTCTGGGCCGTGCCCAGGCTGGCGACGGTGGCCGCAGGATGGTGCCTGGTCACCGCGCGCAGCATGCCGGTGTGGGGGTTGTCGTCAGGACCTGGGCCGCCCGCGGCGTGCATCCGCAGCCCTGTGCGGCCGGCACGGCCTGCGGCAGCTGCACCCGGCGTTCCAGCGCCTCGCCCGACTCCTTGCGCTCGCTGTAACGGTCCACCAGGTAAGGCGACACGTCGCGCGTGAGCAAAGTGAACTTCATGAGCTCTTCCATCACGTCCACGATGCGGTCGTAGTACGGCGAGGGCTTCATGCGGTTGTCGTCGCCGAACTCCTGGAAGGCCTTGGCCACCGAGGACTGGTTGGGGATGGTGAGCATGCGCATCCAGCGCCCGAGCACGCGCATCTGGTTCACGGCGTTGAACGACTGCGAGCCGCCGCAGACCTGCATCAGCGCCAGCGTCTTGCCCTGCGTGGGGCGCACCGCGCCCTGGGCCAGCGGTATCCAGTCGATCTGGGTTTTCAGGATCCCGGTCATGGCGCCATGGCGTTCGGGCGAGCACCAGACCATGCCCTCGGACCAGGCGGCCAGGGTGCGCAGCTCCACCACCTTGGGATGGGTATCCGGCGCGCCATCGGCCAGCGGCAGACCGGTGGGGTCGAAGATTTTCACCTCGGCGCCCAGCGCTTGCAGGATGCGCGCCGCCTCTTCGGTGGCCAGGCGGCTGAACGAGCGCTCGCGCAGCGAGCCATAGAGCATGAGGATGCGCGCCGGGTGGGTCGAGACCAACGGGGCCGACAGGCGGGCGGTGTCGGGCCGCTGCAGCAAGGGGACGTCGATGTGGGGCAGGTCGGTCACGGAAGAACTCCTGGGTGGTGGATGCCAATCGGGCAGGTAGATATTCAATATTTCAACGATTATTGAATCGATGAGCAGACTGTGGCCTCAACGAGATGCGGCCCCTCAGGCCGCCGTGGCAGTCTTGCGGCGCTTGCCGGTGCCTGCGGAAGTCGCTGGGGCCGCAGGCGCGCAGCCCGCCCTGCCGGGCAGTTCGGCGCACAGGCCCGGATTGCCCGCGCAGCACTCTTCGGTCAGGTAGCCGATCAGCTCGGCCATCAGCGCCAGGTTGGCCCGGTAGCGCTGGTAGCGGCCCTCCTGCTCGACAGTGAGCAGCGTGGCGTGCGTCATGCCCTTGAGGTGGAAGGACAGGTTGGTGGGCGGCACGTCCAGTGCCGCAGCGATCTCGCCAGCCACCAGCCCACCCGGCCCCTGCCGCACGAGCAGGCGGAACACATCGAGCCGCACGGGCGAGGACAGCGATTCGAAGACGGTGGTGGCAGCGGCTTTTTGCACGGGCTGACTATACAAGACGGGTTGAAATGGGCGCGCGACCAGGGCGGTCAAACGACCCGCCGCCCCTGGGCGTCGATGACCAGCTCGCCGTCTTCCTTGGAAAAAGGCCCGGGCAAGGGGGGCAGAATGTCCAGCACCGCTTCGGAGGGCCGGCACAGCCGGGTGCCCAGCGGGGTGACGACGATGGGCCGGTTGATCAGGATGGGGTGGACCAGCATGACATCGAGCAGGCGCTCGTCCGACAGCGCCAGGTCCTGCAAACCCAGCTCGTCGTACGGCGTGCCCTTTTGCCGCAGCAGGGCGCGCACGGGGATGCCCATCGCCGCAACCAGCTCCTTGAGCTTCTCGCGGTCCGGGGGCGCCTTCAGGTACTCGATGACCGAGGGTTCGATGCCGGCGTGCCGGATCATGGCCAGCACGTTGCGCGAGGTGCCGCAGGCCGGATTGTGGAAGATGGTGTGGGCGGTGGAAGCTTGCATGGCATCAATAATACAACTATTATTGAAATGTTCAAGTAACTGCCTGCAACCCCGCTCTGAGGGCGCTTGCAGTGCCCCACGCCCCCTCTTCTCCTCCCCTTCAGAAAGACCACCGGATGCTTCTGGCCCTGTCGATATTTGTCGCCACCATCGCGCTGGTGATCTGGCAGCCGCGCGGGCTAGGCATTGGCTGGAGCGCCAGCGCAGGCGCTGCCGTGGCATTGTTCACCGGCGTGGTGCAGTGGGCCGACATGGCCGTGGTCTGGCAGATCGTGTGGAACGCCACGGCGGCCTTCATCGCCATCATCATCGTCAGCCTGCTGCTCGATGAAGCCGGCTTCTTCGAATGGGCGGCCCTGCATGTGGCGCGCTGGGGGCGTGGCAGCGGGCGCATGCTGTTCGCGCTCATCGTGCTGCTGGGCGCGGCCGTGGCGGCGGTGTTTGCCAACGATGGTGCGGCGCTGATCCTCACCCCCATCGTGGTCGCCATGCTCACGGCCCTGGGCTTCGGGCCGGGCGCCACATTGGCCTTCGTGATGGCGGCGGGCTTCATCGCCGACGCGGCCAGCCTGCCGCTGGTGGTGTCCAACCTGGTGAACATCGTCTCGGCCGACTTCTTTCGCATTGGCTTCAACGACTACGCAGCCGTCATGGTGCCGGTGAACCTGGCCTCGGTGGTGGCTTCGCTGGTGGTGCTGCTGCTGTTCTTTCGCAAGGAGATCCCCACAACCTACGACCAGGCCCAGCTCAAGCTGCCGGCCGCCGCCATCCGCGATGCGGCCACCTTCAAGACGGGGTGGGTGGTGCTGGTGCTGCTGCTCGTGGGCTTTTTCGGGCTGGAGCCGCTGGGCGTGCCCGTCAGCGCCACGGCCGCTGCAGGCGCCGCGCTGCTGCTGGCGGTGGCCAGCCGGAGGCCCGTGATCAGCACGACGAAGGTGCTGCGCGAAGCGCCCTGGCAGATCGTGGTGTTCTCGCTGGGCATGTACCTGGTGGTCTACGGGCTGCGCAACCAGGGGCTCACGGCCTACCTCAGCCAGTGGCTCAACGCCTTCGCGGGCTACGGCATCTGGGGCGCCGCCATCGGCACCGGCGTGCTCACCGCCGTGCTGTCCTCCCTCATGAACAACATGCCCACGGTGCTGGTGGTTGCACTGTCCATCGATGCCTCTGCGGCCACCGGCGTGGTGAAGGAGGCGATGGTCTACGCCAACGTCATCGGCAGCGACCTGGGGCCCAAGATCACGCCCATCGGCTCGCTGGCCACCTTGCTGTGGCTGCATGTGCTGGAGCGCAAGGGCATCCGCATCGGCTGGGGCACTTACTTCCGGGTCGGGGTGACCCTCACCGTGCCCGTGCTGCTGGTCACGCTGGCGGCGCTGGCGCTGCGGCTATCGATCAGGTAGCCCGGCGGCTGCCTGGCACCAATCAGGTAGCCCGGCAGCTGCCTGGTGCAAAAAAAGAGCGGGCCGGCACCCGTGGGTACCGGCCCGCCATCAGGTCGCCAGGTTCAGGCGATCAATCGCAGCAGCCCAGCATCTCCAGGCAGCACTCGGCGAGTTCCGCGCAGCAGCCGGACTGGGCCATGGCCATGCCTGCCATCGACAGCAAGACAGCGGCCACGCCGAATTTGAAAAGTTGTTTTTTCATTGGAAAATTCCAGTTGGGGTTTGGATAGAAAAGAAAAAGGAATCCCTCCAAACCTCAATCCGGCGGCCTCCATACCGGGGCATTCCAGGACGCCCACTGTGGCCCCGTGCCCAAGGGCTGGCCCGACTGGCGCGGCACCTCGCTCAGCGGGGTGCGTGGGGCCGTCATCAGCGACATGCCGCAGGGCTGGCAGCCGGGCATGGCGCAGGCTGCGTCGCCATCGCCGCAGTCGGCAATACGGCAATGGTCGTAGGCAGAAACGCTGGCCGCCACCACCTGGTTCAGGAACACGCAGCCCAGCAGCAACAAGCAGATGGCAAGAAATCTTCGCACGGCTGCAATGTACCCCAGCCTACTTGCTATTGCCCCCGCCCTGCTCGACCACGGCCACGCGCCTGCGCAACCGGTCTGCCGCGTCCTTGTCGCCCGCCGCCTCGGCGCGCTGCACCTGCAGCAGCAGCCAGGCCATGAGCGGGCGGCGCCAGCCCTGGGCGGATGCGGTGTCGGTGGCCGTGGCGATGGCGGCCGGGTCGGCCCGGCCGGACTGCAGCAGCACGCCGGCCGCCACCAGGCGCGAAAGCGGGTCTTCGATGCCGGCCAGCGCGGCACCGCCCGCGCCTGCGGGGGCCACGGCCCGCTGGGCCGGGGGCAGCAGCGCCACATCGGGCGCGGCCAGCGGCTTGCCAGCCAGGTGGTCGGCATAGGCACGCTCGGGCGGTGCGGCATCTTGGCGCAGCGCCTCGAAGGCGGTGCAGGGCTCTGCCACCAGGCTGGCCACCTGGGCCGCGCAGCGCAGCAGTTCCAGCCGCGCCAGCAGGTCCGGGCGGCCAGTGCGGGCCACCTCGGCGCGGGCGCGCTCCCACTCGAGCTTTTCGACACGGGCATTGCCCGACAGGTAGGCGTCGAGCGCCTTCTGGGACGACCCCTGGGCGTTCATCTCCCATTCGGGCTCGGGCGGCTTGCTGGCGCAGCCAGCGAGCAGCATGCCGATGGCGAGCACGGCCCAGGTCACGGTCGTCGTTGTCATCGTCTTCATGGCAGCTTGATCTCCCGGTCGCGTGCAAACGGCCATTTGCGGTTGATCTCGGTGACCAGGCTGTCGATCTTGCGCAGGTTGCTCTCCACCTCGGCACGCAGGGCGCCGAGGTCGTTGGTGGCCTCGCGGGCATTGGCGCCCACGGCCTGGGCCTCGACCAGCACGGCGTCGACCTTCTTCAGGCTGGCGCGGGTGTCGGCGAGCAGGTCGTTGACTTGGCCCACGGCGGCACGCAGCTCGGGCACCAGCGCATCCTTGCTGTTGCCGTCGGCGCCGAAGACCTGGCGGTCGGCGCGCGCGGCCAGGGTATCGAGGCGCGCCAGCAGCGTGTTGGTGCGGTCCAGCGTGGTCACGAGCTTCTTGGCATCGGACTCGCTGCCCATGAGTGCGCCCAGCACGCCGCCCGGGCCCTTGAGGCGCTCGGTGAGTTCCTGCACGTTGGACAGGGTGCTGCCCAGCGCCGCGTCCTGCGCGGTCAAGTTGTTCAGGTTGCCCAGCAACTCGCGCGCCGAGGCCATGAGCTGCGGGATCTCGGCCGTGGCATCGCCGCGCAGCACGGGGCGCACGGCGCCGTCGGGCAAGGGTGGATCGGTCAGGATGCCGCTGTAGGCGCGGATGTTGGTGCCGCCCACGATGCCGCGCACCAGCGTGAACACGCTGGACTGGCGCAGCCAGTGCGCGTCTTTGCTGGGCACCTCGACGGTGATGCGCGCGTTGCCCGCATCGGCCAGCTCGATGCGGCGCACGCGCCCGATGGGAAAGCCCGAGAACGTCATGTCCATGCCCACCACCACGCCTTCGGAATCATCGGCCGTGAGCACCAGGGTCTGCGTGGGCTCGAACACGCCGCGCGCATACATCAAAAACAGGCCCGAGCCGACGATGAGCGACAGCGTGAAGAGCAGCAGCGCCGCGGCCTTGATCTCCAGGTAGGCCACGGGGCGCAGCGTCTCCTGCGTGGAGCCTTCGGTGCCGGGCGGCGGCGGTGCAGGCGGTGGAGTGCGGTCGGTCATGGGGGGTTAGTAGTAGTTGCCCATCAGCGAGGCCACCTCGATCAGCAGCAGCACGGCGAACATGCGCGCCAGGCCACCGAGCTCCGAATCGGGCTGGCCCCGGCCCTCTGCGTCGTACAGGCCGGCGGCCATGGGGATCAGCGCCACGGTGAGGCTGAAAAACAGCGTCTTGAGCGCGAACAAGGTGGTCACGCTGGGCGTGAACACGCGGCCGAACATGCGCGTGTAGCCACCCGCCTCGGCCAGGTTGAAGCCGTACACGCCCAGGTAGCCCATGACCAGGGCCACTACACAGCTGAGCGCGGCCAGCGTGATGCTGGCGAACACGCCGGCCACCACGCGCGGCAGCAGCTCCACGCGCACCGGGTCCGATCCCTGGCGGCGCAGCTCGTCGAAGCGCCCCGACTGGCGCAGCAAGGCCAGTTGCGTGCCATTGGGGATGGTGGCGCGCATTGCCACGAAGAGCGCGGCGGTGAGCGGGATCAGCTCCAGCACCAGCACGCGGATCACCATCTCCATGGCGTAGCGCGACAGGCCGTAGCTGAGCGCCGTGACCACCACGATGCGCGTGAGCACCAGGCTGATGAGGGCCGCCAGCACCGTGAAACCCAGCAGCACGGGTGCCGTGTCCAGGTACAGGTGGCGCGCCAGCGAGCGGCGCGTGGCACGCCCGTAGCTCGACGGCGACAGCACCAGCACCAGCACCACCGCCCCCAGGTACAGGATGCGCCACCACGCCACGGCCCAGCGGCGCACCGTGCTCCAGGCACGCTCGGGCAGGGACAGGCCGGGCAGGCGGTTGATCATGAATTGATCATAGCCGCCGGGCCACGGGTTCCCAAGCGGATGGCCCGTCGGGTCCATCGGGCATTTGCACCGGGGGTGGCTTGTGTGGCATGGTCATGCAGCTACACATTGCATAGCAGACGATACATGCGCTCACACCCCAGCCAGGACACTGCCGGCTACCCCGCCTGCTTGCGCGGGCCCTGCTGCTGCGCCGGCATGCGCCCCACGTAGCGCCCGCGCGGGCGGATCACCTGGGCCACGCCCGACTGCTCCAGGGCATGGGCCAGCAGGCCCACGCTGCGCGCGGTGGCGAACAGGGCGAAGGCCGCGTCCGCCGGCAGGCGGTAGTGCGTGGCCAGGGCGGCCAGAGCCACGTCGATGGTGGGCTGCAGGCCCGTCTGCTCCTGCACCTTGGCGATGAAGCGCACGATGGCCTCGGGCGGCTCGAACAGCGCGAGCAAGGCCGCCGCGCGCGGGTCGCCATCGGGGTAGATGGGGTGACCAAAGCCGGCCAGCGGCAGGCCGTTGGCCAGGTAGTGGGCCAGCACCTTGTCCTCGCCCAGGCGCTCCACTTCGCTGAACAGCGCCTGCACGCGGCCCGAGGCATCGCCGTGCAGGGGCCCCGACAGCGTGCTCAGCCCCGCCAGCACGCAGGCGGGCAGCGAGGCCCCGGTGGAGGCCGCGATGCGCGCGGCAAAGGCCGAGCTCGTGAGCTCATGGTCGGCCAGCAGCACCAGCGCCGTGCGCAGCAGTTCGGCCACCGGGGCGCCCTGCTTCCAGCCCTTGGCAAAGCGCAGGTGCAGCGCCTGCTTGCCGGGCTGGGCACCGAAGGCATTGGCCAGCTGGCCCACCAGGGCCTGGCCCTCGGCATGCAGCACGCGCGTGAGCCGGCCGCTGGTGGAGTGCCCGCTGGCCGCCAGCCCGGCAAGGGCCACGAACGCCGGGCCCCGCCCTGGCGCCCCTGCGCCCGGCGGCGTGGCGCAGGCGAAGTCCACGGCCTGCTCCGCCCCCCACAGCAGCTGCGCCGCCTCTTCGAGCGTGGCGGTGCGCGCCAGGGCGATGGCGTCTTCGCCGCGGTAGTGCGGGCGCTCGCGGAAAAAGGCCGACAGCGCCGTCGGGATGCTGGGCTCGGCGCCGAACAGCGTGTTGGTGGCCAGCGTCTCGCGCTTGCTGCCGGCCTTCTTGCGCCGGGCCAGCCCGCTCAGGTCCTCGGCGCGGTACAGGCTCTTGCGCGTGTCGGCCGGGTCGGGCATGACCTCGAGCTTGCCCCGGCTCACGTAGGCATAGATGGTCTGCGGCTGCACGCCGAGGAGCTGGCAGGCCTCGGTCATCGAAATCCAGGAAGCCATGGCAGTGGTGGTGGTGGTGGTCGTTGAATATATACATTGATTTTACACGTCAAGATTGACCAATTCATCAACACAAAACTACGATGCCCTCCAACGCAATGCAAAGCCCACCGCACCACCGCCATGACGAAACCCCAGGTCCTGCAGCTCAACCCCATCCTGATCCCCTCGGTCAACGATCAGCTCGCCGCGCTCTACACCGTGCACCGGTACTTCGAGATGGCCGACGGCCCGGCCTGGCTGGCCGCGCATGGCGCCGCCATTGATGCCGTGGTCACCGGTGGGCACACCGGCATTGCACGCGCCATGCTGGAGCAGTTGCCCGCCCTGAAGGTCGTGGCCGTCAACGGCGTGGGCACCGATGCCGTGGACCTGGCCTACTGCCGCGCCCGCGCCCTGCCCGTCACCGCCACGCTGGGCGCGCTGACCGAGGACGTGGCCGACCTGGCCATCGGCCTCCTGATCGCGGCCTGCCGCAACATCTGCACCGGTGACCGCTTCGTGCGCGAGGGGCAGTGGGAGCAGTTCCCGCAGCCCGGTGCCATCCCCCTGGCGCGGCGCTTTAGCAGCATGCGCGTGGGCATCGTCGGCATGGGCCGCGTGGGCCGCGCCGTGGCCACCCGCGCTGCCGCGTTCGGCTGCCCCATCGCCTACACCGACCTCTACGCCATGGACGATGTGGCGCACCGCTTCGTACCCACCCTGCTGGAGCTGGCGCGCGGCTCGGACGCGCTGGTGCTGTGCGCCGCGGCCGACAGCGCCGAGGGCATCGTGAACGCGGCCGTGCTCGATGCCCTGGGCCCGCGCGGCTACCTGGTCAATGTGGCGCGCGGCCGCCTGGTCAACGAGGCCGACCTGGCCGCTGCCATCGGCACGGGCCAGATCGCGGGCGCGGGGCTGGACGTGTTCGTGGACGAGCCGCGCGTGCCCCTGGCGCTGCGCCAGAGCGAGCGCACCGTGCTGCAGGCCCACCGCGCCAGCGCCACCTGGGAGACGCGCGCGGCCATGGGCCAGATGGTGCTGGACAGCCTTGCCCAGGCGCTGGCCGGCGAACGCCCCGCGACGAGCCTCACGACATGAGCTAGCTGATGGCAGCGGCCCTGCCGCACTTCCTTCGATTTCAAAGAACCACAACGGAGACAAGACACCATGACGTCCACACGACGCGCCGCCCTCACCCTGGCCATCGCCCTCGGTGCCACGGCCCTCGCCGCACCCGCGGCCTTCGCCCAGGCCTTCCCCAACCGCCCGGTGACCCTGGTCGTGCCTTTTCCACCCGGGGGCGGCACCGATACCGGGGGCCGCGTGATCGCCGAGCAACTCGCCCGGCGCTGGGGCCAGCCCGTGGTGGTGGAGAACAAGGGCGGCGCGGCCGGGCAGATCGGGGCCGACTACGTGGCCAAGTCCAAGGCCGATGGCTACACCCTGCTCTTGGGCAACATCGGCACGCAGGCCATCAACCCCGCGCTGTACGCCAAACTGCCCTACGACGCGGACAAGGCCTTTGCCCCGGTGTCGCTGGTCGCCGAGCTGCCGCTGGCGATGATGGTCAACCCCTCGGTGGCAGCGAAGACGCCGGCCGAGTTCATCGCCCTGGCCAAGGCGCAGCCGGGCAAGCTCAGCTACAGCAGCTCGGGCGCAGGCGGCGCGCCGCACCTGGCGGCCGAGATGTTCAAGGACCAGACCGGCAGCTTCATCCTGCATGTGCCCTACCGCGGCGGTGGCCCGGCCATTGCCGACCTGCTGGCAGGGCATGTGCAGCTCTCGTTCATGACGGCACTGGAGGCCTCGGGCCACATCAAGGCCGGCAAGCTGCGCGCCCTGGCGGTCACCGGCGACAAGCGCCTGCCCGCGCTGCCCGATGTGCCCACGCTGGGTGAAGGCGCGCTGCCGGGCTTCAACGCGATCTCCTGGATCGGCCTGCTGGCCCCTGCGGGCACGCCGCCCGAGGTGGTGGACAGGATCTCGGCCGATGTGCGTGCCGTGCTCGCGGACGAAGCCGTGAAGGCCCGCTTTGCCGGCCTGGGCGGCGTGCCGCGCGCCACCTCGCCAGCAGAGTTCGGCAAGCTGATCGCCACCGACCGGGCACGCTACGCGCAGATCATCCGCAGCCGCAAGATCACCGTGGAGTGAGCTGGCGTGGTGGACTTCACTTTTTCCCCGCCGACCACGGTCACCCTGCCCGTGGCGGGCAGCAGCGCACGCTTTCCCGTGGGCCGGGTGTTCTGCATCGGCCGCAATTACCGCTGGGCACCCGACGAGGCAGCCCCCAAGCAGATGCCCGCCTGGTTCATGAAGCCCGCCAGCGCCGTGGTGCCGGCCCGGGGCATGCTGCCCTACCCGCCCGCAACCCGCGACCTCTGCCACGAGGTGGAGCTCGTGGTGGCCATCGGCCGCGGCGGGCGCGACATCGATCCGGGTCAGGTCGAGGCGCGGCATGTCTGGGGCTATGCCGCCGGGCTGGACATGACACGGCGCGACCTGCAGCAGCAGGCCAAGCGCGACGGTGGCCCATGGGAGCCCGCCAAGGCCTTCGACCATGGCGCGCCTTGCACGCCCATCGTGCCGGCCAGCGTGTGCGGCCACCCGCGCCAGGGCGCCATCTGGCTCAGCGTGAACGGCGTGGAGCGCCAGCGCGCAGACCTGTCGGGCCTGCTCTGGCCGGTGGCGGACCTGGTGGCCATGCTGTCGCGCTCCGTCACGCTGGAGCCTGGCGACCTGGTCTACACGGGCACACCGGCCGGCGTGGGCCCGCTGCAGCCGGGCGACCGGGTCAGCGCAGGCGTGGCCGGCATCGGCGAGCTGGCCCTGGTCGTGGGCGACGCACCCGTGCCCGCATCCGGCCATTGATTCATACAACGACACCAGGAGACAAGCATGCAGACCCCTTCTTTCAGGTTCAAGCGACCCCTCGGCGCCCTTGCCGCCGCAGCCATGCTGGCCGTGGCGCCCTTGCTGGCATCGGCCCAGGCAGCCTGGCCCGCGCGGCCCATCAAGATCATCGTGCCGGCCCCGCCGGGCGGCGCCATCGACACCATTGCCCGCGTGGTGGGCGACAAGCTCGCCGCAGCGCTGGGCCAGGCGGTGGTGGTAGACAACCGGCCCGGCGCCTCGAACAACCTGGGCACCGACGTGCTGGCCAAGGCGCCGCCCGACGGCTACACCATCGGCATCGTGGGCGGCAGCCACAACATCAACAAGTATCTGTTCAAGAACCTGGGCTGGGACCCGGAAAAGAGCTTCGAGCCCATCGTCTACACACACGAGGTGCCGCTGGTGTTCGCCATGTACCCGCAGATCCCCGCCAAGACGCTGCCCGAGTTCATCGCCTGGATGAAGGCCAACCCCGAGCAGGCCAAGATCGCCACCTCGGGCCGCGGAAGCGCGCAGGAGATGGCGGCCGAGATGTTCCGCATGGCCAGCGGCACGCAGATGCTGCTGGTGCCCTACAAGGGCTCGTCCGCCGCCCACCCCGACCTGCTGGCCGGGCGCACTGCGCTGTACATCGACACCATCAGCGCCATCCAGGCCCAGGTCAAGGCCGGCAATGTGCGCGCCATCGCGGTCTCCACGCGCAAGCGCACCGCCGCCCTGCCGGATGTGCCCACGGCCGAGGAACAGGGTCTCAAGGGCTACGACGCCAACACCAACGGCGGCTTCCTGGCCCCCGCCGGCACGCCCAAGGCCATCGTCGCCCGGCTCAACACCGAGATCAACGCGGCCCTGAAGCTTCCAGACGTGCGCGCCAAGCTCGAGGCCGCCGGCATCGAGATCCAAGGCGGCACGCCGCAGGAGTACGCCGCGCTGATCAGGTCGGACCTGGCCAAGTGGGGCAAGGTGGTCAAGGAGGCGGGCATTCAGCCCGAATAAACGGCCCTAGCCCCGCGCCCGCACGATCTCGTCCTCCACCTCGCGCAACCTGTCCTTGCCGAAGAACATCTCGTCCCCCACGAAGAAGATCGGCGAACCGAAGGCACCGCGGGCAAAGGCATCCTGGGTGCTCTGCAGCAGGGCATTCTTCACCTCGGGCTCCTGGCTGGCGGCCAGCAGCGCCGCTGGGTCGAGTCCGGCCTGGTGCAGCTCGGCAGCGATCACCTGCGGGTCGTCCATCTTCTTGCCGCGCTCCCACATGCTGGCGTAGACGGCGTCGACATACGGCTCGAAACAGCCCAGCCTGCGGGCCGCGACCGCGCCGCGCATGAGCGCCAGGGTGTTCACCGGAAAGTGCGGGTTGTGCGTGAACTTCGACAGCCCATGCCTTTGCACGAAGCGGTCCATCTCCCGTTGCTCATAAGCCCGCTTGGTCGGGATGCCGGCGTTGCTCTCAGCCGGCGAGCGGTTGTTGGCCAGCTTGAACAGGCCGCCCAGCAGGACGGGCACATACTCGAATGTCGCGCCCGTGCGGGCCTCGATAGCGGGCAGCACCTTGTGGCTGAGGTAGGCGTTCGGGCTGCCGAAGTCGAACAGGAATTGCACTGTCACGTTGCTCATGGGTCTTTGTCTCCTTGTGGATTTTTTGTGATCAATGGCGTTCAGGGGAATGTCACCAGGTCTCCATCCATGGGCGAATCTCCGTCTCATGGGTCCAGGCATCGCGGGGCTGGTTGTGCAGTTGCCAGTACACCTCGGCAATGCTCTCGGGGCTGACGATGCCGCCTTGCTCCTTGGTGGCGTAGCGCTCGGGGAAGTTGCTGCGGATGAATTCGGTATCGATCGCGCCGTCGATCACCGGGTGGGCGACATGGATGCCCTGGGGCCACAGCTCCCGGGCCATGCTCTGGGCCAGTGCGCGCAGCGCATGCTTTGCGCCCGCAAACGCCGCAAAACCCTCGCGGCCGCGCAGGCTGGCCGTGGCCCCCGTGAAGAGAATGGTGCCCCGCCCGCGCGGCAGCATCACCTTGGCCGCCTCGCGCCCCATCAGGAAGCCGGCGAAGCAGGCCATCTCCCATACCTTGAAGTACACGCGCGAGGTCGTCTCGGTGATGCCGAAGCGCACATTGGCCCCGATGTTGAACACCGCGACTTCGATGGGGGCGATCTCCGCTTCGATCTTGGCGATGAGTGCGACCATGTCCTCCTCCTTGCGCGCATCCGAGCCAAAGCCATGCGCCTCCCCGCCCGCAGCGCGGATCTGGTCGACGAGGGGCTGCAGCTTGTCCGCGCTGCGCCGGGTCACGCAGGCGATATAGCCCTCGCGGGCGAAGCGCTGGGCAATGGCGCCGCCCGTGGCGTCGCCTGCGCCGATGACCAAAATTGCCTTCTTCTTGCTGTCTGCCATGGGGTCTCCTGGGGTTGCAAAGGGATGGGAACCGGCACTGCGCCCGTGTCCATCGAGTTCATTTTTTGAACTGACTGCACGATAAGTTTGAAAATTGAACTCGTCAAGGGTAGAGTTGCGGACATGAAGTGGAACGACCTGGAACAGGAACATTGCTCGATTGCCCGCACCGTCTCGGTGATCGGCGACCGCTGGACGATGCTGGTGCTGCGCGACAGCTTTCTCGGCGTGCGCCGGTTCGACGAGTTCCAGCAGCGCTTGGGCATCTCCCGCCCCATGCTGGCAGACCGCCTGGCCAAACTCGTGGAGGCCGGCGTGCTGCGCAAGGCCGCCTACCAGGAGGCGCCTGTCCGCCATGAGTACCGCCTGACGCCCAAGGGCCTGGACCTGCACCCCGTCATCATGGCCATCGTGCACTGGGGCGACGTGCACATGGCCGGCAAGGCCGGCCGCCCCCTGCTGCACCGGCACACCGGCTGCGGCCACCTGTTCGACCCGGTCACCACCTGCTCGGAATGCCAGGCGGAGCTGCGCGCCAGGGATGTGTCGGTGGAGAGAGGGCCTGGGGCATTTCCGATGGTTTGAGGGCAGAGGTGTTGGCGCGTCAGCGGTCGGCGAAAGGCGGATCGTTCGGGATATCCATGCCCGCACAATCTCCTGCCGCCTGGCCCATCCCTGTAGCAAACAGTTGCTACGTGGGGAACGGCCAACACACTCCAAAGCCAGGCGGATGCGATAGCCTTTGCGCATCACAAGAATCACCCCGGGAGGTCGAAGATGCCTTTGCAGATAACCGGCGCACACGCCACCGTCAGCATGCTGAGCCGTTTGCTCTTGGAGCAGCCGCTGTGGTATGGGCCGCATTCGTATGGTTACCACGTGGCCGCGGTAGAAGCGAAGGGGCCCGAGGCGGTGGCACTGGTGTTCGGCAAGGGCTATGGCGATTCCCCCTGGCCCGAAGCCTATCTGTCGACCATGCTGCTGGAGAAGATGGGCCTGTTGCCCAACCCCGCCTTGCAAAACGAACTGACGAACTACCTGACCGCGGTGGGCAAGACCAATCTGGGCATCGTCGCGCTGCAGTTGGGACAAATCCTGTCGGGCCTGGAGGGCGCCACTGGCGACCTGGCCATCTACGCGGCCGCGGCGGTGCGCTGGAACGACAAGATCGCGGCGGCGCACGCGTATTCCACCAACCCTGCCAACAGTGGCTATCTGACGTTCGACAGCCACTCCAGCGGCCCGGGGGTCACGCTGGAATTGACCAGCGGCGCCGACACGCTGGCGGGCACGCCGTACGACGACGTCTTCCTGGCCACGACGCCCGGCCAGTTGGGCTCGGCAGACATCATCCGGGGCGGCGGCCGGGGAGAGAAGGGCAACATCCTCAAGGCCACGCTGGCGGCCGGCGAGAAGGTGGCCCCCACCCTGTACTCCCTCGACTACGTCTTCATCACCGCGGGCGCCGGGGCGCAGTTCGATGCCGAGAAGTCGCACGAGACCAGGATACTGTTGCTCGACGCGGCCCCGGGCGGCACCGCCACATTCACCGGCGTGGACAGCACGACGCGGGTAGGCATCCAGAACTCACTGGCCGGCACGGCACTGACGGTGCTCTTCAAGCCCTCTTCCGACAGGAATGAGCCGGTCAAGCTCGCGCTGTTCGATGCGACCGGGACGGACGAGATCATCGTGCCCGATGCGATCGCCTTGCGCATCGCCAGCATGCCCGGCAGCGTGGCCGCCACCACGGTCAACAGCGCCAAGATCACCGCGGGCGCGGCCGAGGAGATCAGGCTCTACGGCAACCAGGCCCTCAACACCACCATCACCGGCGCCCAGGTGGAGGTGATCCATGCTGCCTACCTCCAGGCGCCGCTGGACCTCACATTCGCCACCACGGGCGCCACGCCCATCGGCATCATCGGCGGCATTGCGGCAGACCGGATCACGGTGAACGACGCCTCTGGCGCGCGCGCGGCCATCGACGCGGGTGACGGGGCAGACACCATCACCATCGGCGCCCGCAATGCCCACAGCATCACCCTGGGCGCTGGCGCGGACGTACTCGCCCTCACCGGCCTGGCCGGCCCCACCAGCGCGGCCCTGGGCCTGGACAATGCGGCCGCGCTGCGCCGCTTGGCCATTGAGGTGACCGACTTTGCGAGCGGCACCGACCAATTGCGCCTGGCCGCCACCATGCCAACGGCCAAGGCCACGCCCAGTACCTTGCAGCTGGCCAGCATCGCCGCGTCCACCTCCCTGTTGGACGCCGCCACACTGGCTGCCAGCACGGCAGGTGCGAACAAGGCCATTGCTTTTGGCTATGGCGGCGACACCTACATCTTGGTGAACGACGCCACGGCGGCGTTGGGCAGCCATGACAGCCTGGTCCGATTGAACGGAGTGTCGGCGCTGGAGGATGGGGATTGGGGGGTGGTGTAGGGAGCGCTGAACTGGGCCGAGGAGATATCCCGGCTCGCGGTCTCGTCGCTCTACCTGGCCTGGCCGCACCGACCCGATGACGGCATGGTCGAGTTCGACGGGCCGGACGAGTTTCGGCTGTGGCGGTGCGGCTATGTGAACCGCACGCCGACGGGACCGGTGGGGTTCGACAGCTAGATGTGCTGCGGTGGTCGCACCACGGCACTCAGCAGCGAGCCTGGCTCCAGACTCAGGCTACCTGGGGCAGGTAGCTTGGCCGGGGCGCCGTCAGCCCGATCTTGACGTGCTGGGTGAGCTCATCGGCCAGCACTTCATCCAGACCCGATTCCAGCCCGTTCAGCGCCCGCTTGACGATCTGCTCGGGACTGGTCTTGGGCACGTCGAACCCGCGTGTGAGGTCGGTGTCGACATAGGCCATGTGCAGTCCCAGCACCTGCGTCTTCTGCGCTGCGAGCTCGTTGCGCAGGGCATTGGTCAGCGACCAGGCAGCCGACTTGCTGGCCGAGTAGGCGGCCAGCTCGCCGCCATTCACCCAGGAGGCCACCGACAGCACATTGAGCAAGGCGCCGCCGCCGTTGGCCGCAAGAACGGGGGCGAAGGCCTGGCTCACGCGCAGCACGCCGAAGACATTGGTCTCGAAGATGCGCCGCATGACCTCCTCGCTGTCGGGCGCCAGAAAGCCGCCGGGCTGGGCGATGCCGGCATTGTTGATGACCAGGGTGACGTCCTGCGCTAGCGCCGCGGCCGCAGCCACGTCGCCGGGGTTGTTGACGTCCAGCCGCAGGGCCTGCACCCCGGCCTGGGGGGTGATGCTGGCGGGATCGCGCGCGCCAGCGTAGACCTTGCGCGCACCGCGGGCGAGCAACTCGCGGGCAAAGGCCAGGCCGATGCCGCGATTGGCACCGGTGACAAGAACAACAGCGTTTTCAATCTTCATGGTAACTCCAGGGGTAGATGCAAAAGGGCTCACTTGAGCTGGATGACGACCTTGCCTTTGGCACGGCCGGATTCGACATACGCCAGGGCCTCGTTGGTGGCCGCGAAGGGAAACACCTTGTCGACCACCGGGCGGATGATTCCGGCGTCCATGAGGCGGGTGATTTCATGCAGTTGACTGCCCTCGGCCCGCATGAACAGGAAGGAATAGCCAATGCCTAGGCCTTGTGCCCGCCGCCGCACGCCCGCGCTGAGCAGGCGCAGCAGCAGCCGCACGACGCCGGGCGCCCTGCTGGCCTGGGCGAATGCCGGGTCCGGCGGGCCCGAGATGGAAATGAGCTTGCCACCCGGCTTGAGCACGCGCAGGGATTTTTCGAGCGCCTTGCCATCCTGGCTGTGCAGGACCAGGTCGTAGCCGCGCAGCAGGGCCTCGAAGTCCTGCGTGCGGTAGTCGATGGCGAGGTCGGCTCCCAGCTTGTGCATGGCCTGGGCACTGGCCGCGCCTGCGGTGGTCGCGACACTGGCACCCAGGTGTTTGGCCAGCTGGATGGCAAAGCTGCCCACCCCGCCGGAGCCAGCCTGGATGAAGACCTTCTGCCCCCGCCGGAGCCCACCCTGCTCCACCAGGGCCTGCCAGGCGGTGAGTCCCACCAGGGGGATGGAGGCCGCCTCGACCATGGAAAGTCCACGGGGCTTGGGCGCCAGCGAGGACTCCCTGACCGGCACGAACTCGGCAAAGGTGCCGATGCGGAAATCGTCCGCCCGGGCATAGACCTCGTCGCCGATCTTGAACTGGCGCACCTGGGGGCCGACCTGCACCACCACCCCGGCCACGTCGTGGCCCAGGACGAGGGGCAAGCGGTAGGGCAGGATGGGCTTGAACTCTCCGTTGCGGATCTTGGCATCCAGCAGGTTCACGCCCGCCGCATGCACCTCCACCAGCACCTCGTCATCGCGCAGTTCGGGCCGGGGCAGGTCGGCCAGGCGCAATGCGCGCTGTTTGCCGTAGCGCTCAAGAATGAAGGCTTTCATGGGGTCTCCTTGCGGGTTGGCATATTTCGAATGATGATCATCATATTAAAAGGCAAAAAAAAAGCGCACGGCCTGCACGGGCGGTTCAGGGTGCGGAAGGCGCCAGGTGCTTGAGCGCCGCTTCGCGCAGGCCGTCCGACAGCGCAGGCTCATCCACCGCACGCGCCAGCAGCAAGGCCCCCACCATGGTGGCCACGGTGGCCAGCGCGCGCTCGTGGGCGCCGGGTTGCCCCCAGTCCGGGGACTGGCGGGCGATCAGATCGACCATTTCCTTGATGTGCCGGGTAGCGACACGCCGCACCTCGGGGGCCTGGCGCATGGTTTCGGAGCCCAGCGCGGCCAGGGGGCACCCCAACTCCACCTGTTCCACATGCCCCCGGGAGAGGTAGCTGCCCAGCATGGACGCCAGGGCCGTGCCCGGCGGCACGCTGGCCACCACCTCGGCGGCAGCGGCTGCGGACTCCGCGCAGGCCTTCGCCGCCGCTTCGGCCAGCATGGCCTCACGCGAATCGAAATGGGCGTAGAAGGCGCCATGCGTGAGGCCCGCCTCCTTCATGATGTCCGCGACCCCGGTCCCGTCGTAGCCACTGCGGCGAATGGCGCGGGCCGCCACGGACACGATGCGCTCGTGCGTGGCCTCCTTGGCAGCGCTTCTGGCCGTGGTCTTGCTATTTCGCATGATGCATATCATACAATTTTAGGATGCAAGGCGCAAGGCAGCCCTGCTCACACATGCCGCTTGGCCGGCGCCGGCCCCGGCGGCGCCACGGGCTCGGCATCGGCACGCTCGTGCAGCGCCTCGATCACATGGCAGTGCCCGTCGGTTCCGTCGCAGCGCCGGCGCAGGGCGATCAGGTCGCGCTCCAGGGTCTTCAACTCCTGCAGGCGGATGCGCACGTGGCTCAGGTGCTCGTCCAGCGTGTCGCAGGCAGTGTGGTCAGCGGCGGCGCTGTCCCGGTCCAGCGCCAGCAGCGTGCGCACCTCGTCGAGCGACATGTCCATGGCGCGGCACAGGCGGATGAAGCGCAGTTGGTGGATGTCGGCATCGCTGTACAGGCGGTAGCTGCTTTCGCTGCGCGGGCCGGCCGCGAGCAGGGCTTCCTTTTCGTAATAGCGGATGTTGGCGGCAGAGACGCCCGAGCGCTGGGCGGCCTCGCCGATGCGTAACCTTGCTGCATCTGTTGGCATGTGCTTGACCTTCAAGTGACTTCAAGGATTCCAATCATGGCATGGCGGATCGCAACCCGCCCCTGCACAGGAAAAAACCATGACAACGGAATCGTCGAGCCGACACACAGCCCCGCAAAGCCCGCCACAGCAGCCACCCGCCCCCGTGGCGGTGGCCCTGCCCACGCCCAGGGCATCGGGCGCACGCCGTGCGCCGCAGATCAACGTCTCCTGCTGCGCCCCGGGCAGCAGTTGCGCGGCCGATGCCGCCCCTGCCAAGCCTGCGGCCGCCCCGCATGGACACGACCACGCAAAGGCGCACGACCACCAAGGCCACGACCACGCCGGCCATGGCGATGCAGCAGGCGACCACGCTGGCCACGACCACAGCACCCTGCCCGGCTGGGGCCGCATCGGCGCGGCGCTGGTGGCGGCCACCGGGGCCGAGCTGGTGCACCTGCTGGGCCCGGACACGCCCGTCTGGCACGGCGCCAGCATGGTGCTGGCGGCGGTGGCCATCCTGCTGGCGGGCCTGGGTATCTACAAGGCCGGCCTCCAATCGCTGCTGCGCGGCCAGTTGGGCATCAATGCGCTGATGGCGGTGGCCGTCACGGGCGCCTTCGCCATCGGCCAGTGGCCCGAGGCCGCCATGGTGATGGCCTTGTACGCCCTGGCCGAGCGCATCGAGGAAGGGGCCGTGGGCCGCGCGCGCAACGCCATCGGGTCGCTGCTGGCGCTGAGCCCGGAGCAGGCCGAGGTGCAGCAGGCCGATGGCCAATGGCGCGGCGTGCCCGCGGCCGAGGTGGCACTGGGTGCCACGCTGCGCGTGCGCCCCGGTGGCCGCGTGCCGCTGGACGGCACGGTGACCACCGGGCGCGGCGCGGTGGACGAGTCCAGCGTCACCGGCGAAAGCCTGGCCGTGGACAAGGTGCCCGGCGACAAGCTCTACGCCGGCACGCTGAATGCCCAGGCCGAGCTGCTGATGCAGGTGACCTCCGCCGCCGGCAACACCACGCTGGACCGCATCATCCGCGCGGTGGAAGAGGCCCAGGCCAGCCGCGCGCCCACGCAGCGCTTCGTGGACCGCTTCGCCGCCATCTACACCCCCGCCGTCTTCGTGCTGGCCGTGGTGGTGGCCGTGGGCGCGCCATTGCTGCTGGGCTGGGGCTGGCTTGATGCCATCTACCGCGCACTGGTGCTGCTGGTCATCGCCTGCCCCTGCGCGCTGGTGATCTCCACGCCCGTCACCGTGGTCAGCGGCCTGGCCGCTGCGGCGCGCCGCGGCATCCTGGTCAAGGGCGGGGCCTGGCTGGAGCAGGCGCGCGGCATGCGCGCCGTGGCCTTCGACAAGACCGGCACCATCACCGCCGGCAAACCCGTTCTGGTGGGCCAGGCGCAGTTTGGCGACGATGCTGCCACCGACGTGGCGCGCGCGCTGGCGGGCCACTCGGACCACCCGGTATCGAAAGCCATCGCGGCCGGCCTGGGGGACGCCGCAGGCGCCGACCTGCCTGCGGTGGAGGACTTCACCGCCCTGGCCGGGCGCGGCGTGCAGGGCCGCATTGCCGGCAGCACCTGGCAGCTGGGCAACCGCCGCCTGATGCAGGAGCGCCAGCTGTGGACCGATGTCGTCGAGGCCGCCGCCGCAGAGCACGAGGCCCTGGGCCGCAGCGTGACCCTGCTGGCCGACGCCGATGCCGTGCGCGCCCTGTTCGCCGTGGCCGACACCCTGCGCCCGCAGGCCGTGCAGGCCGTGGCCGACCTCAAGGCCCTTGGCGTGGTGCCCGTGATGCTGACCGGCGACCATGCCGCCGCCGCCCAGGCGGCCGCCAGGGAAGCCGGCATTGCCGAAGTACAGGCCAGCCTGCTGCCCGAGCACAAGCTCGCCGCCATCGCCGCCCTGCAGCACAAGCACGGCATGACGGCCATGGCGGGCGACGGCATCAACGACGCCCCCGCGCTGGCCAAGGCCGACATCGGCTTTGCCATGGGTGCGGCCGGCACCGACGTGGCCATGGAGACGGCCGACGTGGTGATCATGAACGACGACCTGCGCCGCGTGGCCGAGACGGTGCGCCTGTCGCGCCGCACGCACCGGGTGCTGGTGCAGAACATCACGCTGGCGCTGGGCATCAAGGCCGTGTTCTTCGGCCTGGCGCTGGCCGGCCAGGCCACCATGTGGATGGCGGTGTTCGCCGACATGGGCGCCAGCCTGCTGGTGGTGGCCAACGGCCTGCGCATGCTGCGGCCCGAGGGCGGCACCGCCACAGCGGAAAAGACAACCGCATGACCGACCGCCACCCCACCGATCCGCAGGCCGCCGTGGCCGCCGCCCTCGGCACCGCCGAGATGGGCCCGCCCGCCTCCACCCTGCAGCGCCCGCCCGGCAGCCTGCGCGTGTGCCTCACCACCACCCTGCCCGCCCCGGCCGAGTGGGTGGCGGCGCAGCTGCAGACCACAGCGCTGTTTCGCCATATCACCGCGCCGCTGCTGCGCTTTGGCACCATGCAAGGTCCCTGGCCCGCGCACTGGCCGCTCGGCGACACGGAACTGCGCTTCGCGCTCTTCGGCCTCGTGCCCATGGGCCGGCAGACCGCGCGCATCAGCGTGCACGCCTGCGACGGCATCCCCCGCGCCTGGCCGCTGCTGCGCGACAACGGCACAGGCCAGCTCATGCGCGTGTGGGACCACCGCATCACCGTGCACAGCCTGCCCGGCACACCTGGCACGCCCGAGCGCACCTGCTACACCGACGAGGTGTTCGTGCGTGCGCGCCATTTGCCGTGGCTGATGACACCGCTCAGCGCCGCATTTGCCTGGGTGTTCTACCTCCACCGGCAGCGGCGCTGGCGGCAGCTCGCGCGCGGCCATGCCCACGCGCAGGGCCGCGGGGCAGCCGCATGAGCGGCCCGCCACCGCTGGCGCCCGTACCTGTACCCGCACTGCAGCGTCCGGCGTTCGAGCATCTCCTGGCCCGCTTCGAGGCCAGCGCGGGCGAGCCGCCGGCCGCACGCTGGCAATGGCTGGAGGCGGCCCATGTGCTGGGCCAGACCCGGCTGGGCCTGCACTGGCGCTCGCACACCGCCATGCTGCGCTACGCCCTGCAGCTGCGCGACGGGCGCGAGGTGCTTGGCCAGGTGCTGCGCCTGGCGCTGGTGCCATTGGGCCACCTGCTGCAGCGCCTGCCCATCGGCAACATCGGGCGCGCGCATGTGCCAGCTCTGCGGCCCATGGTGCCGGGGGCGGACACCACGGCGCGCATCCATGCCGCGCTGCGGGCCGCGGACATCGGCGCCACTGTCCGCCCAGGGTGAAGGGACGCAGACCTGCCCGACGCGCGGATGGGCAGCTCTCCGACAGCCAGGCGCCTGCAGCAGGTCCATCCTTGGGGTACCGCACGTTTCGCGGTGCCAACCAAGGAAAGCGAACCATGAACAAGGACCAAGTAGCAGGACGTGCCACCGACATCAAGGGCCAGGTGAAGGAAGCCGCTGGCAAGGTTGTCAACAGCCCCAAGCTGCAAGGCGAGGGCCTGGCCGACCAGGCCGTGGGCAAGACCCAGGCGCAGGCGGGCGACGCCAAGGAGGCCGTGAAGAAGGCCATCGACAAGATCTGATCGATCCTTGCGCGGAACAAGCGGCCTGCGGGCCGCTTTTTTCTTGCGACCATGCGAACAGGGGGTCAAGCGGGGTCTTCAACCGCCATCGGGTCCCGCTTTTTCTCGCGCAGCACCGCGTTGACTTCCGCGCCAAAGATCAGCGTGGTCGCGCTGATGTAGAGAAACACCAGGGTGGCCACGATGCCCGCAAAGCTGCCATAGATCAGCGCCAGCTTGCCGGCCGTGCGCAGCGAGTACGACAGCGTGGCGGCCGCGACCACCCACAGGGCCGCCCCGACGAAGGCGCCGGGCAGCACCGTGCCCAGGCGCTGGCGTATGTCGGGCAGCCAGCCGTAGAGCAGCGCGTACAGCAGGCTCAGCGTGATGTAGGCCGCGCCGTAGCGCACGCTGTCGTACAGCCAGACCACCTCGTCCGCACCCTCGACACTGGACACCACGAACTGCCAGATGCGCGGCATGATGATCACCGAGCTGAAGGTGGCCAGCACGCCAGCGCCCACGATGACGGTGAACAGCGTGGCCTTGATGCGCGCCTTCCAGAACGGCAGGCCGCGCGTGATGCCGTAGGAGCGGTTCAGTGCCGAGCGCACGGCCTGCATGCCGGACGAGCCGGTCCACAGCGTCACGATCAGGCCCACGGTGAGCAAGGCCTCGTTGCGCTGCGCGAGCACCTGGCGGATGACGGGCTGCATGGCATCGCGCACCACCGGCGGCGCGTAGCCCACCACGCGCTCGGCCAGTGCCGCGGCCTCGCCGGGCTGGCCGAAGAAGCCGGCAGCGGCGGACAACAGGATCAACAGCGGAAACATGGCCAGCAGCGACGAGAACGCCAGGCTGCCCGCCTGGTTGGCGCTCTGGTGCAGCACATAGTTGCGCACCGCCAGGACCAGCACGCCCAGCACCGGCATGCGGATGCATGCCCGGCCCAGTTGCCGCAGGCCCTGCATGGCCACGGTCAGCACAAAGCCGCCGGGCGCGTCATGGGCGAAGCTGCCCTTCGATGGAGTCGTCCAGCGTCTTGCCGATGGCAGCGCCGATCACCATCTTGGTGGCCGCCACCAAGCCGCCATGCTTGTTGTCCCAGTAGTAGCCGGATGCGGGCACGACCTGGATCACCGTGATGCGCGGATCGTCCTTGCCCTCAGTGAACCAGGTCTTCATGACCGGGTTCCACAGTTCGTCGATCAAGGCCTTGTCGCGGTGGATGGTGGCGGTGCCTTCCAGCACCAGAAAGCCCGAGTGCTTGGCCCCCTGCAGAAAGATGCGCACATGGGGATCGGCCTCAACCTCTCGGTTCTTGTGGCTGTCCGATGCGCTCAGAAACCACAGGTGGCCTGCCCCATCCGCCTTCTCGATGCTCATGGGCCGCGTTCCCTTGGTGTCGCCGCCGGGCGCGTTGGTGCAGAAGAAGCAGGCCCCGGCATCCTCGGCCATCTCCTGGATGCGCCGGGCTGCCTCGCCGCCCGCCAGGTGCTGGTGCGTGTCTTCGGGCTGGTTCTGGTTGATCGAGTCCACGGCGTTCTCCAGGCAGGGATGGGGATTCCGGAATTGGGCCTGACCGCACACGACCGTTGTGTAGGAGCCGATCCGTTGCCCGCGCCATCCAACACGACATGGGCCCATCGGGCGCCCCTGCCGCTGCGCACCCTTGTAGGCCGACAGCGCGTCTACGGGCGCTTGCACCCACCTCGGCAGGCGATCTGGTTAGAGTGGAAAAAAACACCGTTTGAAAGAGAGGCAAGAAAATGAAAGCCCTTTGTTTTGCCGTTGCCTGCCTTGGCTTCGCCGGGTGCAGCAGCACCGGTCCCGCTCCCACCCAGCGCACGGCGGCCGAAGACCCCACGGCCATCTGTCTTTCGGCACTGGACAGCCACGCCAGCCTGGCCGCGCTCAAGCCCCGGGTCGGCAGCATCGCCCAGCCCGAGGCGGCACCCCTGGCGCTGCGCTCGAGCACCGAGGTCGCGACGGTGGGCGAAAAGCCGGCCATCCAGTCGTGGGCAGGCCTGCGCAAGGACTGCGTGAACGCCGGTGCGGAGTTCCGCCTGAAGAACGCGCCGCCCGCCTATGCCGACATCGTGGAAGAGGAGAACTCGCGCTTCACCGTGCTGCTGTCGCGCCTGTACACCGGCCAGGTCGGGTACGGCGAATTCCTCAACGAGCGCATCGCCCTCGACGCCGAGATGAAGAGCCGGCGCAACAACGCACGCGAGCAGCACCAGCGCGCCAACGCGGCCATCCGGGAAGAAGAAGCCCTGCGCCGGCGAAGTGAGCTGAGCAATGCGCTGGCCGCGCTGCAACTGCCCCCTCCCCCGCCCGGCAAGAACTAGGACTCAGTCCTAGGATTCGGCCGTGAAGCCGATGGCCTTGACGATCGGGCCCCAGCGCTCGCCATCGGCCTTGAGCAGCGCCGCCAGCTCGGCCGGGCTCGACGAGCGCGCCTCCAGCCCCATCGCCGCCAGCCCGGCGATCACATCCTTGTCGGCCAGCGCGGTGCGGATGGCGGCATTGGCCTTGGCCACCAGCTCGGCCGGCGCCTTGCCCGGCAGGAAGAAGCCGAACCATTCGTTGTAGGCCATGTCCTTGTAGCCCTGCTCGATCAGCGTGCTGACACCCGGCATGAACTTGTTGCGCGTGGCGCCCGAGGTGGCCAGCACGCGGATCTTGCCGCCCTGGAGGTGCGGCAGGAACTCACCCACCGGCGCCGAGACGGCCGCGATCTGCCCGCCCAGCAGGTCCAGGATGGCCGGCTGCGAGCCGCGAAAGCCCACGTGGCGCATGTCCACCTTGCCGGCGCGGCTGATCAGTTCACCCACGAAGTGCGGCACCGAGCCCGGCGCGGGCGAGCCGAAGTTGGCGCCCGTGGGGTTGGCCTTGCACCATTCGAGGAACTCGGGCACGGTCTTCACCGAGGCCGGCACCTGCGGGCCCACGGCAAAACCCATGTCAAACACCACGCCCAGCGAGACGGGGGTCACGTCGGCCACCGGGTCGTAGGGCAGCTTCTTGTAGGTGTGGGGGTAGATGCCCAGCATGGACATGGGCGTGGCCAGCAGCGTGGCGCCGTCGGCCGGGGCCGCCTTGAGCGTGGTGATGGCGATCTGCCCGCCCGCGCCGGTCTTGTTCTCCACCACGGCCGACTTGGCGTAGCCGCCCGTGATCTGGGTCGCCACGCGGCGCGCCAGGGTGTCCACGGTGCCGCCGGCGGCAAAGCCGGCCAGGATCTTCACGGTGTCGATGGCCTGGGCCTGGGCCATGAAGGGCAGCGTGCCGGCGGCGCCGGCCAGGGCCAGTTGCAGGATGTCACGGCGGGAGGCTGCAGGGTGGTGGTGAAGGTTCATGGTCTGTCTCCTGTGCTTATGGTGCAAGTCAATCAATGCATGCGAACCGGTGGCGGCGATCCGGTACCCGGTGGATGCCACGGCCCGGCGATGGTAAGTGAAAACCGGGGCCATGCGGCATATGGCTACGCTGAACAAGTCCCCGCGCGCCGCGCGCCCCGCTTTGGGCAGTCTGCGTCGTTGCAAATGCTCGCCATAGCACAGGCTATGGCTGCGCTTTGCGCCTAGCAGCCCATCCCAAACCAGGGCACGCGCCATCGCGAAGACTTATTCAGCGTTGCCAAGGAAATGCCCACCTACCGCTCCACCAGATCCGCCAGCCCCAGGCCCGCCCGGCGCACCGCGGCCCAGAACAGCTTGGCATGCAAATCGTTGTCCGGGTCGGTCAGCCCCACGTCGCGCGACGACACCGCGAGCGCCTGGGCCGGGATCGGGGTGTTGGCGCCGGCCATGGAATCGGTCAGCACCTGCACCTCGCAGGCACGCTGCAGCACGTAGTTGAAGTAGAAGGCCTCGGGCAGGTTGCGGCCCGTGACCAGCAGGCCGTGGTTGCGCAGGATCAGGCAGTTGCTGGCACCCAGGCTGTGCACCAGGCGGTCCTGTTCGCCCGGGTGCACGGTGATGCCCTCGAAGGCGTGGTAGGCCACGTTGCCGCACAGAAAGGCCGAATAGAAATTGTTGAACTTCAGGCCCTCGGCCTTGCACGACACGGCCACGCCCGCCGTGTGGTGGGTGTGCATGATGCAGTGCGCGTCCTCGCGTGCCGCATGGATGGCGCTGTGGATCACGAAGCCGGCGCGGTTGACCGGGTAGTCCGCAGCCCCCACCGGCTGGCCCTGCAGGTCGATCTTCAGCAGGTTGTTCGCCGTCACCTCGCCGTAGTGCAGGCCGAAGGGGTTGATCAGGAAGTGCGCCTCCCGCCCCGGCACGCGCACCGTGATGTGGTTGAAGATCTCCTCACTCCAGCCCCGGGCGTGGAACACGCGGTAGCAGGCCGCCAATTGCACGCGCAACTGCCACTCCACCGCTTCCATGCCCTCGGGGCGGGTTGCCGCCAACTCTCGTTCATCGAACATCGTCATCTCCTTTCGGCCGGGAACGTTCTCAGACGCTCTCCAGCATGATTGTCTGGCGGGCACCCGCCGCAATGCGCTTTTGCCACTCCGCAGGCCCGGTGATGTGGGCGCTGGTGCCCCCCGCATCCACGGCCACCGTCACCGGCATGTCCACCACGTCGAATTCGTAGATGGCTTCCATCCCCAGGTCCGCAAAGCCCAGCACCTTGGCGGTCTTGATGGCCTTGCTCACCAGGTAGGCGGCGCCGCCCACAGCCATCAGGTAGGCACTCTGGTGCTTCTTGATCGCCTCGATGGCCACCGGGCCGCGCTCGGACTTGCCGATCATCGCGATCAGGCCGGTCTCGGCCAGCATCATCTCGGTAAAACCGTCCATGCGCGTGGCGGTGGTCGGGCCGGCCGGGCCCACGGCCTCGTCGCGCACCGGGTCCACCGGGCCCACGTAGTAGATCACGCGGTTGGTGAAGTCCACGGGCAGCTTCTCGCCCTTGGCCAGCATGTCCTTGATGCGCTTGTGCGCGGCGTCGCGCCCGGTGAGCATCTTGCCGTTGAGCAGCAGGGTGTCGCCGGGCTTCCAGCTGGCCACTTCTTCCTTGGTCAGGGTATCGAGGTTGACCTTCTTGCTCTTGTTGTAGTCGGGCGCCCAGTTCACGTTGGGCCACAGGTCCAGCGAAGGCGGCGTCATGTACACCGGGCCCGAGCCATCCATCACGAAGTGGGCATGGCGCGTGGCCGCGCAGTTGGGGATCATGGCCACGGGCTTGCTGGCCGCATGCGTGGGGTACATCTTGATCTTCACGTCCAGCACCGTGGTCAGGCCGCCCAGCCCTTGGGCGCCGATACCGAGGGCGTTGACCTTGTGGTACAGCTCCAGGCGCATCTCCTCGACCTTGTCGAGCTTCTCGCCGCGCGAGGACTTGGCCTGCAGCTCGTACATGTCCAGGTCGTCCATCAGGCTTTCCTTGGCCATGACCATCGACTTCTCGGCGCTGCCGCCTATGCCTATCCCGAGCATGCCCGGAGGGCACCATCCTGCGCCCATGGTGGGGACCGTCTTGAGAACCCAGTCCACCACGCTGTCGCCAGGATTGAGCATGGCGAATTGGCTTTTGTTCTCGCTTCCTCCCCCTTTGGCGGCGATGAACACTTCCAAGGTGTTGCCGGGAACGATCTCGGCAAAGATCACCGCAGGCGTATTGTCCCTGGTGTTCTTGCGCTCGAACTGGGGGTCCGCCACTACGGACGCCCGAAGCGGATTGGCGGGATCGGTGTAGGCGCGCCGTACCCCTGCATTGATGGAATCATCCAGGGTACCCTCGAACCCCGCCCACCGGACATCCATCCCCACTTTCAGGAACACGTTCACGACGCCCGTGTCCTGGCATACGGGGCGCCGGCCGGTGGCGCTCATCTTGCTGCTCGCCAGGATTTGTGCAATCGCATCCTTCGCGGCCCGGCTTTGCTCTTTCTCATACGCCCTCGCCAGGTGAGCGATGTAGTCCGGTGGATGGTAGTAGCTGATGTACTGCAGCGCAGCAGCAACGGACTCGACGAGATCGTCGTATTGGATCGTGGTGGTGGTCACGGGCACCTCAATCGACCTTGATGCCGCGCTCGCGGATCAGCTTGCCCCAGCGCTCACGCTCGGCGCCCACGTAGCTGGCCATCTGCTGCGGGGTGCCGGGCGTGGGCTCCACGCCCATGGCGAGCAGCTTGCCCTGCACCGCCTCGGACTGGAGCGCCGCGACCAGCGCGGCGTTGAAGCGCTTCACGTCCTCGGCCGAGGTGGCCGTGGGCACCGTGAGGCCCTGCCACGAATAGGCGTCGAACCCGGTCAACCCCTGCTCGGCCAGCGTCTGCAGCTGGGGCAGCACGCGCGTGCGCTGCTCGGTGGTGACGCCCAGCGCCCGCAGCTTGCCGCCCGCGATGTGCGGCAGGCCGCTGGCCGAGTCGATGAGCATGCAATCCACCTGGTTGCCCAGCAGGTCCTGCACCGCAGGCGCGGCGCCCCGGTACGGCACATGCACGAGGTTCAGGCCCGTGCGCTCGCGCAGCAGTTCGGTGGCCAGGTGGTGGGCCGTTCCGGAACCGGGCGAGGCGTAGGTCACCCCTTGCGGAAGCGCTTTGGCCCAGGCCAGCAACTCCTTGAAGTTGCTGGCCGGCACCCGGGGCGCGACCACCAGGATCAGCGGAAAGCGCGCCATCATGCCGACCGGCGCGAGGTCTTTGGCCGCGTCGTAGCTGAGCTTGTCGAACAGCGCGGGGTTGGCCGCCAGGGTCGCGAAGTCGCCGCTGAACAGGGTGCGACCGCGCTCGCGGGAGCGGGCCACATAGTCGGCCGCGATATTGGTCGCCGCCCCGGGCTTGTTGACGATGACGATGGCCTGCCCCAGCGCCTTGCCCATGGATTCGGCCAGCAGCCGGGCCACCACGTCGGAGCCGCCGCCGGCGGCATAGCCCACCACCCATTCGATGGGCCGGGTGTCGGCGCCGTTGGCGCGCGCCCAATGGGACAGGGGCAGCAGGCAGGCGCTGGCCAGCAGGGCGCGCCGTGCGGGCATGGCTGGTGCAATGAGGGGTTTCGTCATCATGGTCTCCTGGTGGTTCTTGTAGGGGTTGTTGTCAGCGCGCATCCACCTGGCTGGCAGGCTGGGCGCGCTGGAAGGCCGGCAGCGCCATGCAGGCCTGCTCGATGTGGCGCACACGGGCATAGGGCTGCAGGTCGAGCTCGAAGCGCCGCGCATTGAACAGCTGCGGCACCAGGAAGCAATCGACGATGGAGGGCGATGCGCCCAGCGCGTAGTCGCCGGTGGCGGGCACACGGTGGAGCTCTGCCTCCATGCGGGCCAGGCCCTCGGCGCACCAGTGGCGGTACCAGGTGCCGATCTCGGACTCGGGCAGGCCCAGCGTGCCGCGCAGGTACTGGAGCACGCGCAGGTTGTTGAGCGGGTGGATCTCGCAGGCCACGAGCTGGGCCAGCGCGCGGGCGCGGGCCTTCTCCGGCTCGCCCACAGGCAGCAGCGGCACGGCCGGAAAGCGCGCATCGAGGTACTCGATGATGGGCATCGACTGCTGCAGCCGCAGCCCGTCGATCTCGAGCAAGGGCACGAGGCCGAAGCTTGCGATCTCGCGGTAGGCCTCGCCGCAGTGCGCGCCGGCCGCCAGTTGCCATGGCACCGGCTCCCAGGCCAGGCCCTTGAGCTCCAGCGCAATGCGCACCCGAAACGCCGCCGAGCTGCGAAAGTAGGTGTGCAGGCGCAGGCCCTGCCCTGCACTCATGCCGCCACCCCCGTGCGCACGGTCTGCGCGATGGCGCCGAACAGGCTGTGCCCCGCCGAGTCGCGCACCTCGATGCGCACCCGGTCGCCGTGGCGCAGAAAGGGGGTGAGCGCGCTGGCGCCGCCCAGTTGCTCGCGCACCCGGCGCTCGGCCAGGCAGCTCACGCCGGCAGCCGGGTCGCGGTTGGAGACCGTGCCGCTGCCCACGATGGTGCCGGCCACCAGCCGGCGCGTGCGCGCGGCATGCGCGATCAGTTGCCCGAAGTCGAAGTCCATGTCCACTCCGGCATGGGGCGCGCCCAGGCGTTCGCCGTTGAGCGTGGACACCAGCGGCAGGTGCAGCTTGCCGCCGCGCCAGTGCGGGCCCAGCTCGTCGGGCGTGGCGAACACCGGGGACAGGGCCGTGGCGGGCTTGGACTGCAGGAAGCCGAAGCCCTTGGCGATTTCGGGCGGGACCAGGTGGCGCAGCGTGACGTCGTTGGCCAGGCCGACCAGGCGCACCCGGCCCAGCGCGGCTTGCGCACTGCAGCCGATGGGCACGTCGCCCGTGACGACGACGACCTCGGCCTCCAGGTCGATGCCGAAAGCCTCGTCGGCGGCTTCGATGGGGTCGTGGGCACCCAGGAAGTCGTCCGATCCGCCCTGGTACATCAGCGGCTCGCGGCGCAATTCATCGGGCGTGTCGGCGCCGCGTGCGCGCCGCACCAGCTCCACGTGGTTCAGGTAGGCCGATGCA
The DNA here is from genome assembly GCF_059415825.1 of Acidovorax sp. GW821-FHT10A04. NCBI lineage: Bacteria > Pseudomonadati > Pseudomonadota > Betaproteobacteria > Burkholderiales > Comamonadaceae > Acidovorax > Acidovorax sp. GW821-FHT10A04. The sequence continues at coordinate 156,263 of NZ_JBWKNZ010000010.1, read as the reverse complement.
TCGAGCCACTGGTAGGCGCGCGGCAGCGGCGCCGCGCAGGCCTCGGGGTGGAAGGCCTCGAAGGGCCTCTGCCCCGCGTCCAGGGCGTCGGCGGTGCGCTGCAGCGCGGGCGCCATGGCGTCCCACTGGTCCAGGGCGGACTGCAGGGTGGGGCATTCGGGCACGGCGCGCATGCGCTGCAGGTCGCGGCTGACGACCACGAGCTGGCCGTCGCGGCGGTGGTTTCGGAGGGTGGCGAGTTTCATGGAGTGGCGGGGGAATCGTTGGTTTCAGGACTGGATGGCGGCCCACATCTCGCGGTCACGCACGTCGGTCCAGATGCGCGGGTTGGCAATGCCCCGGGCTTCGTCGTAGGCGCGCGAGACGTCGAAGGGAATGCAGTGCTCGTAGATGAAGACCTGGCCGAACACGGGGTCCATCACCCGCCGCGTGTCGGCATAGACCTGCTGCAACGTGTGGCCCGCGGCCACCCCGTCGCGCGCGCACTGCAGCAGGGTCTGCACCCAATCGCGCGTGTAGGCGATGGCGTTCAGGCTGTCGGCCGCCGTGCGCAGCGCCGGGCCGCGGCCGGGCACGAGCTGCTCGGGCTTCAGGGCGGCCAGGCGGTCGAGCGTGGCCGGCCAGGCCGCCAAATGCGCGTCGCCGGTGTAGACGCCGGCATTGAACTCCACCAGGTCGCCCGAGAAGACGATGCCCTGCGAGGGGATCCAGACGATGGAGTCGCCGCTGGTATGGCCGGCGCCCAGGTGCAGCAACTGCACTTCGAGGCTGCCCAGGTGCAGGGTCAGCTCCTTGTCGAACACGATGGTTGGCCAGGTCAGGCCGGGAATGCTCTCCTGGGCCTGGAACAGCCGCGGGAAGCGGCCGATCTCCGAGGCCATGTCCTCGGCCCCGCGCTCCACGATCAGGTCGCGCGTGGCCCGGCTGGCGATCACGTTGACGGCCCCCTCGGGCACAAAGCCGGCGGCGCCCAGCACCCGCACGGCGTGGTAGTGGGTGAGCACCACGTGGCGGATGGGCAGGTCGGTCACCTCGCGGATGCGGCGCACCAGGGCCGCGGCCATCACCGGGGTGGCGGTGGCATCGATGACCATCACGCTGTCGTCGCCGATGATCACGCCGGAGTTGGGGTCGCCCTCGGCGGTGTAGGCCCAGGCGTTGGCGGACAGCTGGGTGAAGCTGGTCTTCTTCTCGGCCAGGTCGGCCTGCGAAGCGAATGCGGGGGAATGGCTCATGCGTTCTTTCGATTCAAAGGAGGAAATTCAAGGGAGTGCGGGTTGCAGGCTGCGGCCGGCGGAGCGGGCCACGCTGGCGATGGCGGCCTGCAGCCGCGCGGCGTCGTCCACCTCGGCCGCGAGCGCCAGCACCAGGCGGGCGAGCAGATCGCTCTGCACGGCGGGGGTAGCGGCGTCGGTCAGCGCGATCAGGAACTCCAGTACGTCGTCAAGCTGTTGTTGCGTGCAGGTCATGGGCAAGGGCGGGTGGTGGATCGGTGGGAAGGGGTGTGAGGGCGGCGGCCAGCAGGGCCGGCACCAGCGCCGGCTGCAGGTGGGCCTGGCGGGTGGCGACATGCTGGTCGGGCCGCACAAGCCAGCACTCGCCGCTGTCCGCCCCCACCCCGAGCTGGCGCAGCAGCGCCGCGCGGCCCTGCCCATCGCAGGCCGGGGACACCAGCACCACCGCCAGCAGCGGGGGCTGCACCGAGGCCAGCGCACGCGGCAGCCGGTCGCCAAACACCAGCAGGGTGAACCAGGGGCCCAGCAGGTGGTGCAGGCTGGTGCCGCCCAGGCGCACGTCGGGCAGCGCGGCACCCGCCCCGGCATCGGTGGCCAGCAGCGGCGAATCGGTGTAGCGGCACGGGGCCGACAAGCGGCCGGTGTTGATGCAGCGTGCGGCCCAGGGCAGCTCTGGCGCCATGGAGATGATGGCCTCGCGCCAGAGCCGGGCCGAGGCGTGGCCCTGCGGGTGCACGAAGCGCGAGGAGCGCCGCGCCTGGCGGATGTTCTCGAAGGCCCCCTGCTTGCGCTCGGTGGAATAGGTGTCGAGCAGCGCCTCGTCGGCGCCATGGTTCAGTACCAGGGCCAGCTTCCAGGCCAAGTTGTCTGCGTCCTGCACGCCGCCATTGCCGCCGCGCGCGCCAAACGGCGCAACCAGGTGGGCGGCATCGCCGGCAAACAGCACGCGGCCGGCGCGCAGGTCGGCCAGGCATTCGTGCCGGTAGGCCCAGACGCCGGACCAGGCGATCTCGAACACCAGGTCGTCACCGAACAGGGCGTGCACGCGGCGGCGCATGGCCTCGGGCGTGGCGGCGGCCACGGCGTCCTCGTCTTCGCGCAGTTGGAAATCGAGCCGCCAGGTGTCGTCGGCCATCTTGTGGCGCCAGACCGCGCGCCCGCCGTTGGCCGAGGCGTCCAGCCAGGTCCAGCGCTCCTGGGCCCAGTCGCAGCCAGGCACCGTGATGTCGATGATGATCCAGCGATCTTCGGTGCGGTCATGCACCACGGGCGCCAGGCCCAGCGCAGCGCGGCTGGGGCTGGAGGCCCCGTCACAGGCCACGGCCCACTGCGCGTCCAGTTCATAAGGCCCATCGGGGGTGCCCACGGTGAGGCGCACGCCGCCCTGGTGGGGGGCCATGTGCTCGACCTTGTTGAGCCAGCGCACTTCGGCCAGCGGCTCGGCCTGCAGCGCCTCGACCAGGTACTGCTCCACGTAGTACTGCTGCAGGTTGGCAAAGCCGTTGTGGCGCAGGTCGGGCTGGTCCTGCAGGGTGTAGGAGGTGACGGGCTGGTCCCTGGCCAGCACGCGCGCCACGTTCCAGGCCACGCCCTTGGCGGTGATGCGCCCGGCGACGCCCAGGCGCTCGAAAATGTCCAGCGTGCGCTGCGCCCAGCACATGCCGCGCGAGGCCAGGCCGCGCACGCCCACGGTATCGTCGTCGTCGAGCACCAGCACGGGCACGCCGCGGCGCGCCAGGTCCAGGGCCAGCGACAGGCCGGTCAGGCCACCGCCGATGACCACGGCGGGGCGGGGATCTTGAGGGCGCCCGTCCAGTTCGGGCGGGCGGCGGTAGGGGTAGCGGGGCAGGACGTGCATGGCATCTCGGCGTTGACTGAGCTGCCATTCTCGAAAGCACCGTGTCCCCTGTCTGTCCCCTCGCAGGGGGACATGCGTGCGGCCATGGTCTGTGGCATCATTTCAGGAAAGCGCGCCTGCGCACCCCACGCAAGGCAGAGCGCACAGGAGACAAGACAATGGATTGCACAACCGCGCTAGCGACGCGCGATGCCTGGCTGGGGCAATGCGTGGCGGACATCGGCAGGCCGCGTTTTCATGCCCGCCTGCTCGAAGGCATCCACGCGGTGCTGGGCGCCGACCACTTCAGCCACCTGAGCTACGACCCCGAGGGCCGCATCCGCCATGCGGCGGCGGCCAGCGTGTGCAACCAGCCGCTGATCGACTCCACCACCGACATCTACGTCAAGCACCTGTACCGGCGCGACCCCAACTACCCGCTGGTGCGCGATGGCAGCACACCCGAGGCGCCCGCGCGCAGCGGCGCCGACCTGCGCCTGCTGGGCATGTCGCCCACGGGCATCGGCGATGCAGAGTACCGGCGCGTGCTGTTCGACGAGCCCGGGTTCACGGGCAAGGTGTCGCTGCTGGGCCTGCAGGGCGGCCACCGCTGCTACCTGAACTTCTACTTCTCGCGGGTGCCGCTCGACATGGGACATGCCGCCACGCTGCTCGGCCAGTACGGCAGCACCCTCATGGGCCTGGCCTGCCGGCACGACGAACTGGCGTTTCCGCAGGAGGAGGAAAAAGAGGTGGAGTGTGATCCCTGGAGTGCCCTGTCCCCGCGCGAGCGCTCCACCGCTGAATGGCTGATGGAGGGATGCACCGCCAAGGAAATCGGCCGCAAGATGGCCCTGTCGCCCTCGACCATCGTCACCTACAAGGAGCGCATTTTCTCCAAGCTCGGCGTGGGCAGCCTGCGGGAGTTTCTGGCCTTGGGTCGCCCGCCCGAGCGCAGGCCCGCATCCCTGGGCCTGCGGCAGCTGTCATAGCAGGGTTGCGATGAGCAGCCCCGTGGCACCGCAGGCCAGCAGCGAGGCCACGATCATCAGCGCGCCGTCGCGCACCAGCAGAGCCAGGCCGATCAGCGCAATCGCGCCCATGGGCACCGAGCTGGCAAACGGAAACAGCTCCAGCGGCGGCACCATGCAGGCCAGCGCGATGCAGGCCAGTGCCGCCAGGCGCATCCCCAGGCCCGAGGTCAGCCAGCGCAAGCGGCCGTGGAACCAGCGGTCCAGGCGCGTGGCCATGGGGCGTGCGCCGGCCACCAGGCGCTTCATCCTGGCCGCGGCCACGTCGCGCCGGGCCACCCACGCGGGCATCCACAGGCGCTTGCGGCCGCTGAGCATCTGCGCCGCAAACAGCACCACCACCACGGCCAGGGCCGTGGGCACGCCGGGAATGCCCCCCAGGGGCGATATCTCGATCAGCGCCGGTACCAGGAGAAACGGCCCGTAGCTGCGCGGGCCCACGGCGTCGACCAGGTCGGCCACAGCCACCCGCCCGTGGCTCTGGGCCAGGGCGTCGAATTCGTCGAGGATTTCGCCCAGGGTATCGGGCTGCTGACCGCCAGCGGATGGGGACGGTGCGACGGAACGGCTTGCAACGGAAATGGTCATGCCTCAGCATGCGCACCGTGCAAGGCCGTGCGTGCCAGACAGCACCGCATCTGCAGGTGGGACCCTCACATCAACGACGGCAGCACCTGCACGATGAGCGCCCCGGCGATGCCCTGCACCGTCACGTAGTGCCAGAACAGCACCGTGTTGTCGAGCGTGGCGCGCGCGCCCTGCTGCAGGTGCCCGGACAGCGAGCGCGCCAGCAGATAGGCACCCATGATGGCGAGAATGCCCACGTGCATCGCCTGCCAGCCGAGCAGCGCGGCGACGGTGGCGCTCCAGGCATCGGCACGCGGGTACAGGCCCGCCTGCAGGTGGCCGGTGAACTCCAGCGCGATGGCACCACCGGCGCAGGCCATGGCCAACACGGTGGCCACACGCAGCCAGGCCTGGCCTGTGGCCTGCGAGAAGGACCGCTGGGCCAGCCACAGCGCGGCCGACCCGACCAGGAGCAGCGCGCCCGATGCGAGCGGCCAGCCGGTCTGCGGCAAGGCAGCGCCCGGTGGCGGGCAGACATCGGCTGCCATGGAGACATGCAGGTGGGCAAAGGTGGCCGAAGCGAACACGCTGGCGTCCACGCACAGCAGCACCACCACGGCCCACCACGAGTGCGAGTGGCGCCCCACCCGGCGCGTGGGCAGAAACACGCCCTCGGCCACCTCGGCCTCTGGCGCGGCCACGGGCCGGTCGGACTGCCAGAGCCAGACCACCATGGCCACCAGGGCGACCAGGCCGCACAGCACGGCGGGCACCACCATCGATACCGTGAGCAGCAGAAAGAACCCGGCCGTGCCCGCCGCCGCGATGAAGGGCGACCAGCCGTCGCCGGGCAGCAGCAACAGCTGGCGCGGCGTCGCATCGACCGGGCTGGTGATCAGCGACTCGCGCCCGCCGAAAATGGTGCGCGGCAGCCAGTAGGCGCCCTGCTCGGCAGCATCGCGCAGGCCTGGGTGCTGCCACAGCGGCTCGCGCGAGCCCACGGGCGGTATGCTGCGCAGCCCGTATTCGCCGCCCGAGGCCCATTCGAGCGTGGGCGCGTTCCAGGGGTTTGCGGGCGGCCAGTCTTCGCGCAGAAATGTGCGCACCAGGTCGAAGAAGCACAGCACCACACCGAGCGCGAAGACGAAGGCCCCGGCGCTGGACAGCAGGTTGGGCCACTCCCAGCCCAGGCCCGCGTCGTAGGTGTACACCCGGCGCGGCATGCCCATGAGCCCGGCGATGTGCATGGGAAAGAAGGCCAGGTTGAAGCCGCCGAACATGAGGCCGAACACCCAGCGCCCCAGGCTCTCGGACATGCGGTGGCCATTGATCAGCGGCAGCCAGTAGTACAGCCCCGCGAACACCGGGAACACCATGCCCCCGATCAGCACGTAGTGCAGGTGGGCCACGATGAAATAGGTGTCGTGCACCTGCCAGTCGAAGGGCAGCACCGCCACCATGATGCCCGTGAGCCCGCCCAGCACGAAGATGGCGTGGAAACCTACGAGGAACAGCGTGGGCGTGTTGGCCTCCACACGCCCGCGCCAGAAGGTGGCGATCCACGCGAACACCTGTACCGCGCTGGGCACGGCCACGGCAAAGCTTGCGGCCGACACCAAGTGCATGGTGAACGAGCCCAGCCCGGCCGTGAACATGTGGTGCACCCACAGCGCAAAGCTGAGAAGGCCCACGCCCAGCAGCGCGGCCACCACCCAGCGGTAGCCCACGATGGGCGTGCGCGCCAGCGCCGGCACCATCATCGACACCATGCCTGCGGCGGGCAGGAAAATGATGTACACCTCGGGATGGCCGAAAAACCAGAACAGGTGCTGCCACAGCACCGGATCGCCCCCGCGCGCGGGGATGAAGAAGGGCCAGTCGAACGCACGCTCCATCTCCAGCAGCAGCGTGCCCGCGATGATGGCCGGGAACGCGAACACGATCATCAGCGCCGTGACCAGCATGGCCCAGGCGTAGATGGGCATGCGCATCAAGGTCATGCCCGGCGCGCGCGTGAAAAGGATGCCGATGATGATCTCGATAGCCCCGGCGATGGCCGATATCTCGATGAAGCCGATGCCCAGCAGCCACCAGTCGGCCCCCACCCCGGGCGAATGCTCCTTGCCCGTGAGCGGCGGGTACATGAACCAGCCACCGTCGGGCGAGGCGCCGAAGAAGATGGTGCCGAAGAACACGGTGCCGCCGATGGCATAGGCCCAGAAGCCATAGGCCGAGAGGCGCGGGAACGGCATGTCGCGCGTGCCCAGCATGCCGGGCAGCAGGTACACGGCCATGGCTTCGACCACGGGCACGGCGAAGAGGAACATCATCACCGTGCCGTGCATGGTGAAGATCTGGTTGTAGGTGGCGGCCGATACCAGGCCGGCCTGGGGCACGGCCAGTTGGGCGCGCATGATCAGGCCCAGCACGCCGGCGAGGATGAAGAACATCAGGGCGGTGGCTATGTAGAAGAGGCCGACATGGGTGTTGTTGACGGCGGAGAGTCTTCGCCAGCCTTTGGGTGGAGGTTGCCAGGCGCGCTCCAGGGCCTCGCGTTCGCCTGGGGGGCGGGGTAAGGGGTTGAGGGCTGGAGGGGCTTCTGTCATGGTGTTCCCCGTGGTTGCCCTGTGCTATGGCCGTTTTTCTGTGGTTGCTTTGTGCCTTGGTTGAGTGCGGGGGCCGGGATGTGCGCCCGGCGGCGCAGTAACTTTCTCCTGCGTCGCCAAGAGAAAGTCACCAAAGAGAAGGCGACCCCCAGTCTGCGTCCCCCGCTCGCCCTGTCGGGCGAGCGGGGGCAACCTGCGAAGCTCGAATCTGGGGTGGACGTCGATGAACTCGCTGCGTTCTTCGAACTGCGCTCAGACAGCATCGACGAGCCAGATGACGAAGTGCATGTGTCCTGCGGCACATGCACCCACCCCAGCTCCTGCGCTTCTCGTCGCAGCCAGCAGGGGTGGGGAGCGGGGTCAAAGACGGCTGCTGCTTCGCAGCTGCGCCTGGGGTCGGTGACGCGCGCGATGCGCGCTGCCGACGGGCTGGGCGCAGTCGCCCGGCCCAGGCCGAGCGTAGCGACGGCGCACCGGGCCGAGCGAAGCAATGGCCCGTGTGGAGCCCGCTCCCACCCCCTTCTGACCGTGCCGAGAAGCGCAGGGCCTGGGGTGAGCGCGTGCCGAAGGACACGCGCATCGTTGTCTAGCTTGCCGCAGCTGTCTGAGCGGAGTTCGAAGAACGCAGCGAGTTCTGCGGCACACCCCAGGACCGAGCATCGCAGGCTGCCCCCCTCGCCCACCGGGCGAGGGGGGACACGGGCAGCGGGGTCGCCTTTCTTTGGGGTACGTTTCTTTGGCGAAGCAAAGAAAGGTACCTCGGCCGCCGGGCCGAGACCCGGCTCCCGCCCTCGGCAAAGGCATGCCAGCAAAACCAGCCGCGCTGCCGGGCGCACATCCCGGCCTCCGCCATCAACCGAAGCATGCACCCAGCAAAACCAAAGCCCATCCAACAACCACATCATTTCAACGCCCCCAACCACTGCACCAACGCATCCATCTCCCCCTGCGACAACCGCGCATAAGAAGGCATCCGCGCCCCCGGCTTGACCTCATGCACCTGCGACAGCCACTGCTTCATCTCCACAGGCCCGTTCCTCAAAGTCCCCGAAGCAACGAACAACCGGCTCCCCACATGCGTCAGATCCGGCCCCAAACGAGAACCCTCAGCCACACCCCGCACGGTATGGCAGACAAAACACTTCTGCCCCTCGAACACCGCCCTCCCCGCCTGCAGCGCAGCCGGTGCATCCGCCGGCCGCGCCTGCCCCGCCAGCCAGGCATCGAAATCCGCCTGCGGCATCGCCACCGCATGCAAGGCCATCCGCGCATGCGCCTCTCCGCAAAATTCAGCGCACTGCCCCCGGTACACCCCCGCCCGCGACGCCTGCAGCAGCAAATGGTTCACCCGCCCCGGCACCATGTCCATCTTGCCCCCGAGCTCCGGGATCCACAGGCTGTGGATCACCTCCACGCTCGACAGGCCCAGGTACACCGGCCGCCCCACGGGCAGGCGCAGCTCGTTGGCGGTCACGATGTCGGCGCCACTCACCGGGTCGCGGTAGCGGATCTCCCACCACCACATGCGACCCGTGACCGAGACCACCAGCGCATCGGCCGGCGGCACGGCCTTCCAGGGCGGGGCGCAGTGCAGGCTGTAGAAGAACAGCGCCGTGAGCACCAGCACGGGCAGCACCAGGCCGCCACCGGCCAGCCACCACAGGGGGCGCAGCACCACCTCACCATCACGCCGTCGGCGCACCAACGCCCAGGCCAGCAGCGCCATGGTGCCCACGAAGAGCACCGTGGCCCCGATGACCAGCACCCAGCTGATCTCGGCAATGGCCTGCGCGGCCGGGCCGGCGGGCGACAGCACGGGGACCAGGGTGGGTGACGTGGTCATGCTAACCATGCCTCAGCGCTGCTCGCCCAACCAGGCCGCCATGTCGCGTGCGTCCTGCTCGGGCACCCCCATGTCGGGCATGGTGGTCGATGGCACCAGGGCCGAGGGCTGCGCGATCCAGCGCGCCAGCAGGTCGGGCCGGTTGGGCACGCGGCCGGCGATGTAGCTGCGCAGGCCGTAGGAAGCCAGCGCCGGCCCCTCCTTGCCGCGCGCGCTGGGGATGCCGGGAATGGCATGGCAGGCGCCGCACTGGTACTGCGCGATCAGCATTGCGCCGCGCCGCGCATCGCCCAGGGCCTGGCCAGCGCCCCAGGCCGCCACGGGCCATGCCATCGCGCAGGCCAGGGCTCCGATCAAGCGCTTCATGGAATGCCGCATCCCCGCGTCCTACATGCCGCCACACGGCAGGCCCACATAATGAACCGATGCCCCACCGAAGGACCGTCTACGCCACCATATTCGCCACCCTGCTCGCCATGGCCGTGCTGGCGGCAGCGGCCGGCTTCGCCACGGTCTACCTGGGCCTGTACAACGTGGCCGCGAGCGAGCAGCACTTCAAGCCCGTGTACCAGTTGCTCGAAACCGCCATGCACCAGTCGGTCAAGCTGCGCGCGCGCACCGGCGTGGACGAGCCGCCGCCCTTCGACGACACCATGGTGCTGCGCGGCGCGGGCTGCTACCGCGACCAGTGCCTGCAGTGCCACGGCGGCCCCGGTGTGGCGCAGGGTGACATCGGCAAGAGCATGCAGCCCCTGCCCGGCCCACTGGTGGATGCAGCCCGGCGCTGGAGCGCCAAGGAGATGTACTGGCTGACGCGCCACGGCATCCGCATGAGCGGCATGCCCGCCTGGGAGCACCGGATGGACGAGGAAGAGCTGTGGTCCACCGTGGCCTTTTTGCAGCGCCTGCCCGATCTGGACGTGGCCGCGTTCCGCCAGATCACGGTGGAGGAAGTCGACGGCGCACGCCGCACGGGCAGCATTGCCACCTGCGGCGCAGCGCGCATGGCCGCTGCTCCGCCCGCCATGGGCAATGCCGTGCTGGGCCGCCAGGCCCTGTACCAGCATGCCTGCAACGCCTGCCACATGATCCCCGGCGTGACGGGGCCCGAGGTGCATGTGGGCCCTTCGCTCGCGGGCTTTGCGGCGCGCACCAATATCGCAGGCGTGCTGCCCCACACCGCAGAGAACCTGGAGCGCTGGCTGCGCGAGCCCGGGGCCGTGAAGCCCGGCACGGCCATGCCGGCCATGGGCGTGAGCCCAGCCGATGCGCGGCACATCGCCGCCTACCTGGCGGAGTTGAAATAGCACCTGCGCTGTCATGGCGACGGCGCCACGGGCGCTACGCCGAACTTGTGGGCCGATTCAGGATCGGCCACCGCCGCGTTGTAAGCGTGGCGGAACTGCGAGGCCATGGCATACGCGCGGCGGCGCACGCTCATGATGGAGCCCAGGGGCCGGTGCTCGGCCAGGCCGTGCCAGGGGCTGAAGGCGAGCTGGTTGTCCTCGTCGGGCGACGTCGCATCGTCCCACGCGGACTGGGCCGGCACCGTGATGCGTGCCACGGTGACAAAGGGCGACAGGTCCTCAGGCCACTGCACCGAGGCATCCTCGATGGGCATTTTTTCCAGGTCCGTGCACAGCTGGGCGCGCAGCTCCCACACGCCACCAGTCTGCGCGAAGTGGCCGGACACGGCATCGCGCAGCGCGTGCGGCCTGTCCGCCAGATCCACGGGCGCGCCGTGCAGGGCCACCAGTTCGGGCGACACGGGCACCAGCGATAGCTTGGCCATGTACGGCCCGAACAGCACCGGCACCTGGGTGAAGTAGCTCTCGCCCAGCGGGTTCGTCGCCGGGTGCCCGCCCAGGGCCTTGAGCGTGGCGCTTTCACCGCCGGCTTTCTCCACCACCGCTTCCAACCCACGCAGCGCGGCCGACAGCAGGGCCTTGGCGGCGGGCGCCTTGTCGGTGGTGGCGGCCAAGAGCTTCAGGCTTTTGAGGAACTTGCGCGCCGTGGGCGCGCTGAACACCGGGCCATTGACCATCAGGAAGTCCTGGCTGCGCGCGCCGTCGGCCGGGTCCAGAGGCAAGCCGTCGACCTCCAGCACCTTGAGGGCCAGGCCGCGCGGGGTCGATACCGCATCATTGAGCAGGTCCCCGGGCGTGCTCGACAGGCGCATCACCACCGGGTGGCTGCCCGGTGTGGCGAACAGGCCCTGGGCCAGCACGGGCGGCAGCGCCGGGATGTCGATGCTGCCGTGCAGGATGCCGTGGCTCTTGGCATGCACGCTGCGAAAAGCGCGGCCTTCGTCGGCCGCCACCTTCTCGCTGATGCCGCGCAGCGTCTCCACCAGCTCGGCGGTGGTCTGCGCCTCGTCCTCCTCCTGGAACTCGCAGTCGGGCGTGTAGGCCAGGGGCGTGGGAAGCGTGGGGGTGGACATGGGTGGGTGCTTTCGTGGGCGGTCGGTCATGTGGGAGCAACGGTGGCCGCTTCGGCCAGCGTGACCCGGATGGGGATGCACTTGCCGGCGGGCACGTGGCTCTTCTTCGCGTGGTGCGACAAGGGCAGCAGCGGGTTGCATTCGGGAAAGTAGCCGGCCACCGAGCCACGCGGCAGGTCGTAGGGCAGCGCGCGCAGGCCCGCCACCTGGCGGGCATGGCCGTCGTCCTCGCCCGCGCCCAATGCGGTGGTGGCGAGCACCGGTGCGCCTTCGGCCAGGCCGCGCTCGGCCATGTCCTCGGGGTGCATGAGCAGCACCATGCGGCTGCCCCACACGTTGCGAAAGCGGTCGTCCAGGCTGTAGACGGTGGTGTTGAACTGGTCGTCGCTGCGCACCGTCATCAGGCGCAGCACCGAGGCGTCAGGGCCTGCCGCGGCGATGGGCGGCGGCAGCATGAAGCAGGCCTTTCCGCTTGGGGTCTTCCACACCCGCTCGCGCGCGGGGTTGGGCCGGGGCATGCCGCCGGGGGCGTACAGGCCCTGGTTGAAGCCCGCGAACACCTCGGGCCAGGTGGCCTCGATGGCGTCGCGCACCAGCGCATAGTCGCCCACCCAGCGCTCCCAGGGCACATGCGGGTTGGGCGCCAGCGTGGCCTGGGCGATGCCGGCAACGATGGCCGCTTCTGACCGCAGGCTGCTGGCCGCGGGGTCGGCCACGCCCTGGGAGGCGTGAAAGCACCCGGTCGAATCCTCCACCGACACGGTCTGCGGGCCCGTGGCCTGCGCGTCCACCTCGATGCGGCCCAGGCAGGGCAGCAGCCAGGCCTCGTGGCCGGGCAGCACATGCGTGTAGTTGAGCCGCGTGGCCACGTGCACCGTGAGCGGCATGCGGCGCCAGGCCTCTTCGAGCCGGCGCGTATCGGGCGCGGCGCGCACGAAGTTGCCGCCCAGGCCGATGAAGGCCCGCACCGAGCCATCGAGCACGCCCTCGCAGGTGGCCACGGTGTTGCGGCCCTTCTCGCGCGGCGGCTCGAAGTGGTAGAGCTCTGCCAGCTTGTCGAGCGGCGCCAACCCGGGCTTCTCGGTGATGCCCACGGTGCGCTGGCCCTGCACGTTGGAATGCCCGCGCACCGGGCAGATGCCGGCCCCGGGCTTGCCGATGTTGCCGCGCAGCAGCAACAGGTTGCTCACCATCTGCACGTTGGCCACGCCCTCGCGGTGCTGGGTGAGGCCCATGCCGTAGATGCCGATCACCGCGTTGGCAGAGGCATAGGTGCGCGCCGCCTGCTCCAGCGCGGCACGCGGCAGCCCGCTTTCGCGCTCGATGTCGTCCCACGACAGGCTGCGCATGGCCGGGGCGAAGGCTTCCAGGCCCTGGGTGTGGCGGGCGATGAAGTCCACGTCCAGCACGCGCGGCGCGCCGGCCATGCGGGCAGCGTCGTCGGCCTCGATCAGCCACTTGCACATGCCGCCGATGGCCGCGATGTCGCCGCCGTTGCGCACCTGCAGGTACTGGGTGCTGATCACCGTCTCGGCGGTGCTCAGCATCTCGCGCGGGGACTGGGGGTTGGCGAAATGCACCAGCCCCACCTCCTTCATGGGGTTGAAGGTGACTATGGGCACGCCGCGCTCGCGCACGGCCTGCAGCTGGTGCAGCATGCGCGGGCTGTTCACGCCCACGTTCTGGCCAAAGAAGAAGATCGCGTCGGCCTGCTCGAAGTCGTCGAGACGCACCGTGCCCACGGGCACGCCGATGGTCTCGGGCAGCGCCACCGAGGTGCTCTCGTGGCACATGTTGGAGCTGTCGGGCAGGTTGTTGTTGCCGTACAGCCGCGCCAGCAGCTGGTACATGTAACTCGTCTCCAGCGATGCGCGGCCCGAGGCGTAGAACACCGCCGATTGCGGGTCCTGGGCCCGCAGCGCCTGCAGGCTGCTGCCGATGGCGGCGAAGGCCTCCTCCCAGGTGGTGGGTACGTAGCGGTCGCTGGCGGCGTCGTAGCGCAGCGGGTCCACCAAGCGGCCCTGGCCTTCCAGTGCATGGTCGCTCCAACCGCGCAGTTCGGTCACCGTGTGCGAGGCAAAGAAGTCCGCGCCCGCGCGCTTGTCGGTCAGCTCCCAGGCAGTGGCCTTGGCGCCGTTCTCGCAGAACTCGGCCAGGTGCGGCTTGGCGGGCTTGGCCCAGGCACAGCTCACGCAGGCAAAGCCACCGTGCTTGTTCTGCTGGCGCAGTGCATTGGCGGTGCGCAGCACGGCGCCCTCGCGCACCAGGCTCACGGTGACGGCCTTGAGCGAACCCCAGCCGCCCGCAGGCTGGCCATAGGGAGGGATGGGCTCAGGAAGGTCGTGGTCTGGCTTGCCTGGCGGGCTGGCGGGAGGGGCGTGCATGCACCCCACTGTCCGTGCCGGGCCCAGGCCAGCAGGTCAGCCGCGCACTGACCCGCCTGTAGGAGAAGGCCCGGTTCCCCAGGAGCCTATGCCACCGCCGTGCCGTACGCCACCCCGTCGCGCCCCGGGTCGGCGCCGCCGTGCAAGGTGCCGTCCGCGCCAATCTGCACGCCGTGCACCCAGCCGATGGTGTAGTTGTACGGGTTGCGCAGCACCTCGTAGCCCTGGGCCTGCAGCTCGCGCCCCACATGGCGGGGGATGCGGTTGCACACGTCGATGGAGTTGCTGGTGGACGAGAAACGCGGGGCCGACACGGCCTCCTGCATGCCCATGCGGTGGTCGATCAGGTTGAGCAGCACCTGCAGCACACCCATGGCGATCTGCGTGCCGCCGGGCGCGCCGAGCACGATCTCGGGCTTGCCGTCCTTGAACACGATGCTCGGGCACGACGAGGTGAAGCGGCTCTTGCCCGGCTGGATGCTGCCGGCGCGGCCCGGCCGCGGGTCGAACACGCCCATGCAGCCGTTGTAGAAGAAGCCCATGCCCGGCGTGATCACGCCCGAGGGCATGGCCAGCGAATGCGTCATGGAGACGCAGCCGCCCTCGCCGTCGACCACGCTGATGTGCGTGGTGTCCTTGGGCACGGGCGCGCCCAGGTTCACGCGCTCCACACTGTGGCGCTTGCCGGCGCGGATGTCGGCGGCCACGCGGGCGGCGTTCTCCCTGGACAGCAGCTGGTCCAGCGGCACCTCGACGAAGGCCGGGTCGCCGATGTGGCGGTCCTTGTCGGTGGTGGCCTTCTTCATCACCTCGCTCAGGGTGCGCAGGTACTCGGGGCCGTTGTGCTCCATGCCGGCCAGGTCGAACTCTTCGAGGATGGTGAGCATCTGCAGCAGCATGGCGCCGCCGCCCGGGGGCTGGTTGGTCGTCACCACGCGGTCGCGGTAGCGGCCCATCAGGGGTTTTGCGCGGCGCACCTGGTAGCTCTTGAGGTCGTCCATGGACAGCAGGCCGCCCAGCGACTGCACATGCTCCACCATGCGCCGGGCCAGCTCGCCCTCGTAGAAGGGATCGATGCCTTCCTCGGCCACCTGGGCCAGCACCTGGGCGAAGTTCTCGTTCACGATGGGCGTGCCGATGGGCTTGGCGCTGCCGTCGGGGCGGCAGTACAGGGCGCGGCCTTCGTCGCTGTAGTGCAGGCGGTCCATGTTGCTGGCGCGGCCGGCCAGGGTCTGGTCGATCCAGAACGAGTACATGCCGGGCCGCACGAAGTAGCCATCGCGCGCCCAGGCGATGGCGGGCGCCACCACCTCCTTCCACGGCAGGCGGCCGTGGGCGGCATGCATGGCGGCCAGGCCCTTGAGCGTGGCCGGCGTGGCGATGGATTGCGCGCCGATGTCGTTGACCCGGCCCTTCAGGATGAAGCCGAAGCCGTCCTTGGTCTCGCCTTCGAGCAGCGCGGCCCACATGTCCTCGCGCGCGGCCAGCGGCGCGGGTGCGTGGAAGTCGAAATACTCGTGTGCCTCTTTGCCGGGCAGGAAGACGGCCGCCGTGCCGAAGCCCGCGATGCCGCACATCAGCGGGTCCACCACGGTCTGCGACAGCGCCACGGCCACGGCCGCATCCACCGCGTTGCCGCCCGCGCGCAGGACCTCGATGCCGGACTCCGCCGCCTCGGGCTGCGGGCAGGACACCATTGCTTGTTTTTTCATGGAGAAACTCAAAAAGAATGGAAGAGATGCGCCGGCTGCCAGTGCAGCGGGCGCATGCAGGGGATCAGCGGGCCGGCCGCATCACCTCACTTGGGATTGAGGTTCAGGGCTTCGAGCGTGGGCCCCCAGGCCTTGGTGTCGCGGCGCGTCACCTCCATCAGCTGGCTGGATGGGCCGGGCATGGCAATCGCGTTCATGCCCTTGAGCTTGGCCTGCACCTCGGGGCTGGCGTGGAAGGCGCGCGTGCCCTCGTGCAGCCTGGCGATGATGGCGGCGGGCGTGCCGGCCTTGGCGACGATGCCGCTCCAGCCCATGGTGTCGAAGTCCTTCACGCCCAGCTCGTTGGCGGCCGGCACGTCGGGCAGCTCGGCCAGGCGCGAAGGGGCCAGCACCACCAGGGGCACGATCTTGCCGTTCTTGATGTGCGGCAGCGCCGAGCCGCCCACGGGCGCCATCACCTGCGTCTGGCCGCCGATGGTGGCCATGAGCCCGTCGGGCTCGCCCTTGAAGGGCACGTGCACCATGCTGATGTCGAGCTTCTTTTGCAGCAGCTCCACCGCCAGCTGGGTGGAATTGCCCAGGCCCGAGGACGAGAAGTTGAGCTTGCCGGGGTTGGCCTTGGCGTACTTGACCAGGTCGTCGAGCGACTTGAAGCCCGTGGCCGGGTTGGCCACCAGGATGAAGGGCACGGTGCTGAGCATGCCCACGCCCACGAAGTCCTTCTCGGGGTCGTAGGGCAGCGGCTTGTAGACGAACTTGTTGAGCACCATCTGCGAGACGCCGCCGAACATCAGCGTGTAGCCGTCGGCCGGCTGGCCCAGCACCTGCTGCGCAGCGATGATGCCGCCGGCGCCGGGCTTGTTCTCCACCGTGATGGTGGCATTGATGGCCTTGCCCGCATGCTCGGCCCACAGGCGCGCCACGGTGTCGGAGCTGCCGCCCGCCTGCTGCGAGACCACCAGACGAATCGGGCGCGTGGGGTAGTTGTTGGCGTCCTGCGCCTGCACGGCGGGCAGCGCGGCCAGCGACGACAGCGCGAGCGCCACGGCCTTGGCGGCCAGGCAGAAAGGTTTCTTCATACGGCAAATCTCCGGGGGGTAGGCGGCGGGAAGGTGGCAGCGTTGTGAAAAGTGCTGCCTGCATGCGGGCCATTATTCGGCGCAGCCGCCCCAAGGACCAGTGAATTAGCACGATGGATGCATTAGCATTTGCTCATGACTGCATACGATCAAGTGGCCTGGGCGCGCCGGCTCAAGGTCAAACATCTGGAATCCTTCATGGTGCTGGACGAGGCCGGCACCCTGACCGAGGCTGCTGCGCGCCTGCACATGACGCAGTCGGCCATGTCGCACTGGCTGGCCGACCTGGAGGAGCTGGTGGGCACGCCCCTGGTCACGCGAGGGCGGCGCGTGCAGCTCACGCCGGCCGGCATCATCATGAAGCGCCTGGCCATCAGCGTGCTGGGCGACATCACCCGCACCCAGGCCGAGCTGGGCGCCCTGGCCCAGGGGCGCACCGCGCGCCTGCACATCGGCAGCGTGTGGGCCGGGGTGGCGCGCGGCATACCACAGGCGCTGGTGGAGTTCCAGGCGCTGTACCCGTACATCTCGGTCACGGTGTCGGAGAGCCCGCTCACCCAGCTGCTGGAAGGCATCGACAACAAGCAGCTCGACCTGGTGGTGTGCTCGCTCGACTCGCGCGCCTACAAGGACGGGCTGGAACACCGCGAGCTGTTCGACGACAACGTCTGCCTGGTGGTGGGCCGCGCCAGCCGCCACTGGGACGCCAAGGGCCCCATCCGTTTGATCGACCTGGTGCAGGACAACTGGATCATGCCGCCCCCGGGCACCCTCACCCGCTCACAGCTCGACGCCGCGCTGCTGGACGCCGGCGCCTCGTGGCTGCGCCCCAAGGTGGAAACCCCCGCCATCACCACCCTGCAGGCCCTGGTGCACCAGGGCGACTACATCGGCGTGTGCTCCGAAGCCATGGCCCGGTACCAGGTGGCCCTGGGCAACATGCGCATCCTGCCCCTGGACCGCACCATCCGCTTCGGGCCGGTGGGGGTGATCTGGGCGAAGGACAACACGGCGGAGGCGGTGAAGCTGTTTGTGGAGCATATTGCGGCGGTGGTGGGGCGGTCGGATTGAATCACCGCAGCGAAAGCAGGCCGCAGAACAAGGTGACGAACCGGAAGGCACCCGAGCCGGACTCCGGCCTTGCATGAACCTCAGCGCCCCACGTAGATTGGAATGTAGATGATGTTCGGCTGACAGATGCCCGCCATGGGCAATGCCTCCACGCGCGTGCGCTGCATGGTTCCCTCGAACTGCGGGTACTGCTTGCGAACGAACGCCGCAGCCGCTTCGAAGCGGTCTTCATAGCGGATGTTCAGCGAACGCCCGCCGCTGGGTTCGTAGCGGATGTCGGCCAGGTACAGGATCTGCCCCTTGGGCACATGGAACACCGGTGCGCGTGCGCCCCCGCAGGCGGTATAGCTACGGCCAAATAGACCTTCGCCCTGCGCGGACACACTGGTCAGGCCCAGTACCTGGCCCGCGCGCGCCTTGGCGACAACGTAGCCGTCGGTCGCTGCGCCGTTGA
This sequence comes from Acidovorax sp. GW821-FHT10A04, assembly GCF_059415825.1. Classification (NCBI taxonomy): domain Bacteria; kingdom Pseudomonadati; phylum Pseudomonadota; class Betaproteobacteria; order Burkholderiales; family Comamonadaceae; genus Acidovorax; species Acidovorax sp. GW821-FHT10A04. Next base: position 138,004 of record NZ_JBWKNZ010000010.1, on the reverse strand, counting down.
TAACAGCCGTTGCAAAACCGCTTTGCTTGAACTGACCGCCAACGACTTCGCCCGGGAACACTAACACGCGGTAGCCCGGGTTCACGCCCAGCACGATCAACGATTCATCGGGATCGATGGTCTTGGCCGAACCCGGTTCCAGCACGGCCGTGGTGCCGCAGCCACCCAGCGCCAAGGCGAGCAGCACCGGCGCAATCATCCTCATGGTCATGGTTCCCTCTCTTTTTGTGGGCGCCATCCTAACCGTAGAAGAGAGCTCTTCCACGCGGTTTCTCGCACTATCAGGTTGACCCAGGGCAAGCCCGGCACGCGGCTTGCGTGGTCCAATCCATGCCTCGCCCAGTTGCTCCCCCTACCTTCGTGCCCTCGCCATGACCCGCTCCGAGCATTCTGCAGCCGCCACGCCCCCCGCTGCCCCCTCCCCGACCCAGGCCACCGCCGCCCCGCCCGCCCCCCACACCCCCACCGAAGACGCCGTCGCCATCTTCACTGGCGTGCTGTTGATCTCGGTGGGCGTGGCCTTCTTCACCAGTGCCGGGCTGCTCACGGGCGGCACGGCGGGGCTGGCGTTCCTGGCGCACTACGCCACGGGCATCGGCTTCGGCAAGCTGTTCTTCGTGGTCAACCTGCCCTTTTACTGGCTGGCGCTGCGCAAGTTGGGGCGGGCGTTCACGGTGAAGACCTTCATCGCGGTGCTGCTGCTGTCAGCACTGACGGAGCTGCAGTCGCACCTGCTGCAGTTCGCGCAGCTGCAGCCTCTGTATGCGGCGATTGCGGGCGGCACCATCACGGGCACGGGGTTCCTGGTGCTGTTTCGCCACCGCTGCAGCCTGGGCGGCGTGGGCGTTGCCGCCCTGTATTTGCAGGACCGCTATGGCTGGCGCGCGGGCAAGATCCAGATGGCGGTGGACTTCTGCATTGTGCTGCTGGCACTGTTCACGGTGGAACCGCTGCGCGTGCTGTGGTCGATTGCCGGCGCGGTGGCGCTCAACCTGGTACTGGCCATGAACCACCGACCGGGGCGGTACATGGGGACGTGACCCTCAGGGTGGGGCTGCGGGCTTGTTGATCGGCTTTTCGATGACCACGTACTTCACACGCAAATCGCGAGCCTGGGCCAGGCGCTCCAACTCGGCATCCGGCAGCACCACGGTGGTCCTGCCGAACGCCTCCTCCCACCGCGGCGTTCCGCTCACCGCATAGGGCGCGAGCACATCCTCCAGTGCGCGCCGGTAGATGGCATTGCGGGTTGCCAACGCGACGCCCCATTCTTCCGCCGGGGTTTTCAGGAATACGACCGCCCGCGACTGCCCGGCACCGGGCTCGGGCTGGGTCGTGTAGCCCTGCGGGATCACCAGCGGCGCGAGCATGGGCCTGTACCCGGGGGCCTTCAGCGCGATGGCCCAGTTGTTCCAGGCCAGCTCTGCCAGCCCGCGCTCGTTGGTGCGCAGCAGCACGGTGCCATTGCGGGTCACGCCCGAGACATCGAGCACGGTGATGACACCGCCTGCCGTGCTGGCCGGAAGGCCGGACGAGGTGGGCACGCCCAGGCGCCTGAACAGCAGCATCGCGGCGTCCACCGCCGCGCTGTGCTGCGCGGGCGATTTCAGCACGACAGAACCCTCTCCGGTATGGCGATCGATGTCGAACTCGGCCCCCGGCACGGCGAGCGTTGCTTCCACGTCCACCCACCCGCTGGCACTGGTCTTCAGCCGGCGGTCCAGTTCGTCGAGGTGGCCATCCGACTGCGGCAGCAGGGTCGAATGGCGCCACTCATTGAAGAAAAGCACGCGCAGGGCAAGGGGGCTGTTGACTACGATCTCCAGGCCCGCCTCCGTCACCCACAGCATGATGCCGCCCCCGCTGTTCACATGCCGGCCACCAGGCAGTGCCTCACGCCCCAATTCGACCAGCAGCCGGTCGATCCGTGCCTGCAATTCAACCGCCCTGGCGTCGGCGTCCGGAATGCTGAAGAGGCGCAGCAGCCACACCGCGACCGGTGCCGACCCGCGCTGCTTGATCCGGTCGCGCAACTGCTCGTATTCGAGAGGATGGATCTCTGCCGCCTGGGCAAAGGGCAGAAACACCCCCGCCGACAACAACGACAAGGCCAGGGTGGCAACAACTCTGCGAAACAGCATGGAACTCCAGTGGCTCGAAAGTGACACGGTGGCAATGCCGCCCCTTGGCGCGGCGCGGGTGCCATCGACTACAGTCCATCGTGACGCAGGGGCGCCGGTCCGGCAAGGCCTGGATTGCCCGTTGCGGCCCATCTGCCACAGCGCAGCGGCCCGGCGTCAGAAAAACAACACGATACTTCTGGAGGGATTTCACATGCGTTGGCTTGCGCTCATTCCAGGACTGGTCTTTACCGCTTCGGGCCTCAAGGCCCTGTTGGCCTACGATGCCGCCACCGCCGTGCTGTCACGGCCCGTGTTGCTGGGGATCTCGGTGCTGTGTGCACTGGTCTTCTTCTTTCTCTTTGCGCGGGCCGGCCAGTCGGCGCGCGAGGTCTCGCATTTCGAGCAGTGGCTGCAGGCCAATGCACCGAAGATCATGGCCGGGGGCGCGACGTACAACGGCCGCAAAGTCACGCCCGACACCGAGGTCAAGCGCTTTTTGCTGACCGTGAGCGTGGTCATCATGACCTTCAAGATCCCCTCGCGCTACTACTTCGCCACGCGGGACAACTTCCAGCTCACGCAGGCGCTGTACACGCTGGCATCGCTGCTGCTGGGCCAGGGCCTGTTAACACCAATTTCGCGACCCCGAATTGGTGTTAACAGGCCCTAGTGCGGCATTCCATGGAGGCCGATCTACACCGTTCAGGCGATTGCCAAAAACCTCTCGGGCGGCTACCGCATCACCGTGGGCGAGTACCTGGCCACGCCCGCCGCGCAGCGCGCCGGCTGACAGACCATGGCCGGGCCGCGCCCGGATCGGCGTGCTACCCGTGGTCCGCGTACCGCTGCGCCATCAACTGCTCGAAGTTCTCCAGCGGTACCGGCCGGCTGAACAAATAGCCCTGCCACAGGTTGCAGCCGTGCAGCGCCAGGAACTCGCGCTGCGCCGTGGTCTCCACGCCCTCGGCAATCACGTCGATGCCCAGGCTCTGCGCCATGCCGATGATGGTCTGCACGATGAGCGCATCGGCCTCCTGGATGCCGATGTTGCGCACGAAGCTCTGGTCGATCTTGAGCTGGTCCAGCGGCAGCCGCGTGAGGTAGGACAGCGAGGACTGCCCGGTGCCGAAGTCGTCCATCGAGAAGCCCACGCCCAGCGCCCGCAGCGCGTTCATCCGGGCGATGGTGTGCTGCACGTTGTCCAGCGCCATGCTCTCGGTCAGCTCCAGCTTGAGGCGGTCGGCGCGGGCGCCGGTTTCGCTGAGCACGGCAAACACCTGGTCGACGAAGTCGCCCTGGCGGAACTGGCGCGCGCTCACGTTCACGGCCAGTTGCAGGTGGCTGCGCGCGGGGTCGTCCTCCCAGTGGCGCAGCTGCAGGCAGGCGGTGCGCAGCACCCACAGGCCGATGGCGAGGATCTGACCGGTCTCTTCGGCCAGGGGTATGAACTCGCCGGGCATGACCAGGCCGCGCTCGGGGTGCTGCCAGCGGATCAGCACCTCGGCACCGATGGCCCGCCCGCCCTGCCCCACCTGCACCTGGTAGTACAGGCGGAACTGGTCCTCCGCCAGGGCGGTGCGCAGGTCGTTCTCCATCGCGGCGCGGGCCGTCACGGCGGCCTGCATGCGCGGGTCGAAAAAGCGCACGGCGTTGCGTCCGGCTGTCTTGGCGGCATACATGGCCAGGTCGGCACGCTTCATGAGCTCGTCCACCGACTGGCTCTGGCCGCTGAACAGCACGGCGCCGATGCTGGGCGTGCTGTGCACGTGGTGCAGGGCCAGCTGGTAGGGCTGGTTGAGCGCGGCCAGCACCTTGGTGCCCACCGTCTGGGTGTGCTCGGCCGCCTCGGTGGGTTCGCTGCTCATGCCCTTGAGCAGCAGCAGGAACTCATCGCCGCCCAGGCGCGCCACGGTGTCGCCATCGCGCACGCAGGCTTTGAGGCGCTGGGCCACCTGCTGCAGCAGCACGTCGCCCATGTCGTGGCCCAGGGTGTCGTTGAGGTTCTTGAAGTGGTCCAGGTCCAGGCACAGCAGCGCGCCGTACTGACCCGAGCGCGCACTGCTGGCAAAGGCCTGCTGCAGCCGGTCCATCATCAGGCGGCGGTTGGGCAGCAGGGTGAGCGGGTCGTAGAAGGCCAGGTGCTCGATCTCCCTGGCGGCGGCGGCCTTCTGCGTGATGTCGCTCAGCGAGGCCACGTAGTGCGTGAGCCGCCCCTGGGTGTCCTTGACCGCCGTGATGCCCATCTGGTGCAGGTTCACCTGCCCGTCCTTGCAGCGGTTCCAGATCTCGCCGCTCCACTCGCCCACGCTGTCCAGGGTGCGGCGCAGGCCGGTAAAAAAAGCTTCGTCGTGCTGCCCCGACGCGAGAAAACTGGCGCGCCGACCCACGGCGTCGGCACTGTCGTAGCCGGTGATCTTGGTGAAGGCGCGGTTGGTGCGCAGGATCACGGTGTCGGCATCAGTGACCAGCATGCCCTCCTGCGACTCGAAGGCAATGGCGGCGATGCGCAGCTCCCGCTCGGCGTTCTTGCGCGCGGTGATGTTGTTGCCGATGCCCCGGTATCCCAGGAACGTGCCATCCGCATCGAACATCGGCGTGCCACTCACCGAGACCCACTCCACCGCCCCCCCCGTGGAGCGGCGCGGGTACTCGAAATCACGGAACTCGCGGTGCTCGCGCAGGGCCTGCTCGTGCTGCTCCCAGTCCACCGCGATGCCCTCCGAAGCAGCCACCCCGCCGCCGTCGTCGGTAGCCACCGCGTGGCGGGTCTTGCCCACATGCCACTGGGGGCCCGGCAGCGTGCGCTTGGCGGCCTCGCCCTCCAGCGTCACGAAGCGCAGCTGCGCATCCTGCTCCCAGTACCAGTCCGAGGACAGCATGGTGAGCGTGCGAAACCGCGCCTCGTTCTCTTCCAGCTGGCGGCGCACGCGGTACGACTCGGTCACGTCGCTGAACACCAGCACCACACCGGTGATCTCGCCCGCGGCACTGCGGATGGGGGCTGCGCTGTCGGCGATCTGGTACTCGGTGCCGCCGCGGGCGATCAGCGTGGTGTGGTTGGAGAGTTCCACCACCCGGCCGCTGGCCATGACCAGTTGCACCGGGTCCTTCGATGGCTCGCGGGTGCGCGCGTTGACGATGCGAAACACATCCGTCAGCGGGCGGTCCTGCGCCTCGCGCAGCGGCCAGCCGGTCATCTGCTCGGCCACGCCGTTCATGCGCACCACATGCCCTCGGGCATCGGTGACCACCACCGCATCGCCGATGGAGTGCAGGGTGATGGCCAGGTTCTCCTCGCTCTGGCGCAGCTCGCCCTCGGCCTGCTGGCGCGCCTGGGCCATGTGGTTGAAGCGCTGCGCCAGTTGGGCCAGCTCGCGAAACCCCGTCTCGGGCACCGGGGCCACCTGCTGACCCCGGGCGAGCTGGTCGGTGGCGCGCAGCAGCCGGGCCAGCGGCTTGCCCACCCCGCGGCGCACCCCTTCGTGTGCCAGCACGAACGAGGCCAGCAGCCCCAGCAGCAAAAAGCCGATGTCGCGCCACATCTGCCGCGCGATGCGGGCATACAGCGCATCGAGCGGCACCGACAGGCGCATGCTGGCCACCGGCCGGCCCTGGGATTCGAGCAGGGGCCGCGCCACCTCGATGTAGCGGGCGCCATCCTCGGTCTCCAGCAGATGGGCGCCGCCCTGCAGGGCCTGGGCGCCGGCCCCGGGCTGGGGCAACTCGGACGGGGTGCCCAGCTCCCGCGCATCGGGTGGAAAGCGCGCGATCACCCGGCCGTCGGGGCCGAGCACGCGGGCCACGGCCCCGTCGGGCAGGCCCAGCTCGTGCAGGCGGCGGCTCCACCAGTCAAGCGACACCACGGCCACCGCCGCGCCCAGCACCGCGCGGGTCTCGGGGTCGACCAGCGGCTGCGCAAAGCTCACGCTGGCCAGGCCGACCGCCGGGTCCACCTGGAAGCTGCCCACCGAGAACTCGCGCGCCACGATGGCCCGCAGGAAGTGGGGCCGGTCGGTCATGTTCACCGGCGCACTGGGCGGCACGGCGCTGCAGCGCAAATCGCCATCGGCCCGGGGCAGGCCGATGTTGATGTAGGTGGCGTTGAGCGCCAGCACCTCGGCCAGGTACTGCGAGCAATCGGGGGCATCGAGCTGCTGCGCCCGGCGGGTCGAGGCCAGCTGCTGCAGAAAGGCCCGGGTGGAGTCGATCAGGCGTTGCTGGCTGTAGGCCATGCTGCGGGTGAGCAGCAGCGCGTTCTCGCGCGCTGCGGCCACCGACTCCTCGCGGTTGGCCTGCGCCTGGTAGGCCACCAGCGCCAAGGCAGGCAGCGTGGCCACCAGGATCAGCAGGCGGATCCTGGCGGACAGGGAGCCCGTAGCCAACTGCGGCAAAGCACGCATGGGGCCTTTCGCGAAGAGGAGGGATGGGTTTCTGCACCGGCCTGGCCCTGCGGTCCCGGCGCCGGTCCGCCAGCGCCCGCCAAGCCCAGGCAGCCCTAAAAACATCTGGATACATCGTACCCCTGGATCGGGTGCCCGCGGCGCGTTTGCGGGTAAACCATGCGACAAGCCGGCGCTTGCGCAACGCCTGGGCCAAAGGTCTTATCATTGCGCCATGCGTCGCGGCCCCCTGTTCTATCTGCTGATGGTGGTGCTGGTCCTTCGGGGCCTGGTGGGCACCGCCATGGCCGCGGGCATGGTGCCCATGCAGCACCCTGCGCCGGCGGCCGTGGCACAGGCCACCGCTGCGGACCACCACGGCCAGCACGACCACACCGCCGCGGGCGAGGCGGCCCACGCCGGGGACCATAGCAGCAGCTTGCAGGGTGGCCACCACGCGGCCACCGAAGCCGCACCCCTGGCCTGCGATGGCAGCACGCCCGGCAGCACCGGCTGCGCCACGCACCACCAGCACGCCAATTGCACCGCCTGCGAGATCTGCCACACGGCCCTGATGGAGCCACCGGCCATGCCGGCCGCGCCCCTGCCGCTGGTGGCCGGTGCCGCCCCTGCGGCAGCCACCCCGTTCGACAGCGCCACCGCCGCGCTGGCCATCAAGCCCCCCATCGCCTGAGGCTCGAGCATCCCCAGGGCCTGTTCGGGCCTGTGCGGGAGCGCCTGGCAATCCCCTGCCGCCCAGACCGGCGCCGCTGGCGCGCCGTTGCCCTGGCGCATGGGCTTGCACTTCGCCGCCCGCGCACCTGAGCCGCGCCCGCCCCGAGCCCGCCCACCCCTGCCAGCGCCAGCCGAGCGCACACCGCAGGCCACGGCGCCGTTCCATTCCCGTTTTTCTGGAGACCGCACCATGCGCGACCTCTTCTTGTTTGTTCTTCACCGGCCCGTGCTGCGCCCCCTGGCGTGGCTGGCCTTGCTCCTGCCCGCCGTGGCAGGGGCACAGCCGCAAGCCGCCGCCGGCCCGGCCCCGGCGGCCGTGCCCCCGGCAACCCACAGTCCACCGGTCTACACCCCCATGCAGCCGCAAGCACTGCCGCAAGGCGCCGAAGCACCGCTGGCCGACTGGCGCGCCGCCCACCAGGCCGTGGCCGCCTTCCCGCGTGGCCATGCCGACATCGTGCGCTGGGAGGCCAGCCAGGGCAGCGCACGGGCAGCGCCTGCCGCCCCCCACCAGCACGGGGAGCACAAGCCATGAGCCGCAGCATTCCCCATCTGACAGGGCTGGCCCTGGCCGCCCTGCTTGCAGGCTGCGCCAGCGTCTCGCCCGACGGCCTGCGCGGTAACGTGCAGGCCCTGGCGCAGCCACGCACCGGCGTGGCCGGCACCGCCCTGCCCGCCGCCGACCCGACCGCACGCGACCAGGCGCGCCAGGCCATCGCCGGCTGGCTGGCCCAGCCGCTCACACAGGACGCGGCCGTGCGCATCGCCCTGCTCCACCACCCCGGCCTGCAGGCGCGCCTGGCTGCGCTGGGCGTGGCCGATGCCGAACGTGTGCAGGCCATCACCCTGCCCAACCCGCAGTTCTCGATCGCGCGGCTGACCAACAGCCATGAGCGCGAGATCGAGCGCACGCTGGCCTTCAGCCTGCTGAACCTGGTGACCCTGCCCTGGCGCATGGAGCGCCAGGCCGAGCGCATGCAGGTGGCCACGCTGCAGGCCGCGCAGGAGGTGGTGGCCCAGGCCGCCGACACACGCCGCGCCTGGCTGCGCGCCGTGGCCGCCGAGCAGGTGGCCGCCACGCACGAGCGCATGGTCGAGGCCGCCGAGGCCGGTGCCGAGCTGGCCCGGCGCATGGCCCGCGTGGGCAACTTCAGCCGCCTGCAGCATGCGCGCGAACAGGCCGTGCTGCAGGAGGCGAATGCCCAGCGCGCCCGCGCCCGCCTGGCCGCCGCCACGGCGCGCGAGCAGCTCAGCCGCAGCATGGGCCTGTGGGGCGTGCAGACGGGCTACACCCTGGCCGACCAATTGCCGGCCCTGCCCGCGACTGTACTGCCTGCCGATGGCATCGAGGCCACCGCGCTGCGCGAGCGCCTGGACGTGCAGGCCGCGCGCCGCCAGCTCGACACCGAGGCGCGCCAGCAGGGCTGGGCGCGTGCGGGCGCGGTGTTCGGCGACATCGGCATCGCCTACCAGCGCAACACCACGACCGAGCGCGAGAGCGGCCACCGCGAGACCACGCGCGGCTGGGAGCTGGATGTACCGCTGCCCCTGTTCGACTGGGGCGGCGCCGCGCGCACCCGCGCCCAGTTGCGGGTGGAGCAAAGCGCCGCCACGCTGCAGGACACCGCCGTGCGCGCCCGCAGCGAGGTGCGCAGCGCCTGGTTCACCTACCGCACCGCGCTCGACCTGGCGCGCCAGCAGCGCGATGAGGTGGTGCCGCTGCGCCAGCTCATCAGCGACGAGACCACGCTGCGCTACAACGGCATGCTCGCCAGCGTGTGGAAACTGCTGGCCGAGGCACGCGCCAGCACGCAATCGGTGGCCGGCGCCATCGAGGCGCAGCGCGACTTCTGGCTGGCCGAGACCGACCTGCAACTGGCCCTCACCGGCACCTCGCCGGGCGCCCTGCAAGGCCTTGCCTCCGGCGCCGCCACCCCCTCCATCCCACAAGGCCACTGACCTACCATGCAAAGACGCCATTTCTTCACGGCAGGCGCGGCCACGGCCGTGGCTGCCACCACCGTCAGCCGCGTGGCCCTGGCCGCGCTACCCGAGCCCGTGCTGCAGCCCAGCGCCGACACCGCCCCCCCGCTGCACCCGCCCACCGGGCGGCCCTACCACCCCGTGGTCACCCTCAACGGCTGGACCGCGCCCTGGCGCATGAACGCCGGGGTCAAGGAGTTCCACCTGGTGGCCGAGCCCGTGGTGCGCGAGGTCGCGCCGGGCTTTCTGGTCAACATGTGGGGCTACAACGGGCAAAGCCCGGGCCCCACCATCGAGGTGGTGGAGGGCGACCGCGTGCGCATCTTCGTCACCAACCGGCTGCCCGAGCACACGTCGGTGCACTGGCATGGCCAGCGCCTGCCCAACGGCATGGACGGCATTGCGGGGCTGAACCAGCCGGCCATACCGCCGGGCAAGACCTTCGTCTACGAGTTCGTGGCGCGGCGCCCCGGCACCTTCATGTATCACCCGCATGCCGACGAGATGGTGCAGATGGCCATGGGCATGATGGGCCTGTGGATCACCCACCCGAAGGCGGCGCACCCGCACATCGCCACGGTGCAGCGCGACTACGCCTTCTTGCTCAACGCCTTCGACGTAGAGCCCGGGGCGCGCACGCCCAAGGTCAACACCATGCTGGACCACAACATCTGGTGCTGGAACAGCCGGGTCTTCCCGGCCATCAGCCCGCTGGTGGCACGCCTGGGCGAACGCGTGCGCATTCGCGTGGGCAACCTCACCATGACCAACCACCCCATCCACATCCACGGCCACGAGTTCGAGGTGACCGGCACCGACGGCGGGCCCGTGCCCAAAAGCGCGCGCTGGCCCGAGGTGACCGCTGACGTGGCCGTGGGCCAGATGCGCCAGGTGGAGCTGGTCGCCGACGAGCCCGGGGACTGGGCCTTCCACTGCCACAAGAGCCACCACACCATGGGCGCCATGGGGCACGACGTGCCCACCATGATCGGCGTGGACCACAAGGGCCTGGTCGGCAAGATCCAGAAGATCGTGCCCGATTACATGGTGATGGGCGAGCGCGGCATGTCCGACATGGGCGCCATGGAGATGCCGCTGCCCGACAACACCTTCCCCATGATGACCGGCACCGGCCCCTACGGCCCGCTGGAGATGGGCGGCATGTTCACCACCTTCAAGGTGCGTGCCCACCAGGCCGCGGGCGACTACCGCGACCCAGGCCACTACGCCCAGCCGCCCGGCACCCAGGCCTATGAATGGCAGGGTGCGCCGGCTGCCATGCCCGCCCCGCCACGGGCCACCACGCCGGGCACCGCGCCCAGTGCCGCCCGCGCACGCAAGCCCGCCGCCCACAGCGGCGGCCACCAGCATTGATCCCCATCCAAGGACACACCATGAACAACCTCCGACCACTGAACCGCCTGGCCCTGCACCTTGCAACCGCCACTGCCGTGCTGGCCAGCACCGGCGCCGCCTGGGCCCATGGCAATGCGCCCCATGGCACGGAGCCCAAGGCCGCGCTGCCCGCCCAGCAGCAGGACTGGGGCATTGCCGGCAGCGCCCAGGCCGTGCAACGCACCATCACCCTGCGCATGGGCGACGACATGCGCTTTGGCCCCGCCCACATCGAGGTGCGCGAGGGCGAGACCGTGCGCCTGGTGGTGCACAACCAGGGCCAGCTGCTGCACGAGATCGTGCTCGGCACCCAGGCCACGCTGGCCCAGCACGCCGAGATGATGGCCAAACACCCCGGCATGGAGCACGACGAGCCCTACATGGCCCACGTGGCCGCCGGCAAGCGCGGCCAGATCGTCTGGCAGTTCAACCGCGCGGGCCGCTTCGACTTTGCCTGCCTGATCCCCGGCCACTACCAGGCCGGCATGGTGGGCACCATCAACGTCATCCCCCGCAAGGGCTGACCCTGGAAGAGCAAGGACATCCCATGACCCACACACCAACCGCCAGCACCCGTCGCGCCTGGCTGGCCATGCTCGCCGCAACCGCGCTGCCGATGGCAGCAGGTGCAGCGGCCCCCACGCCGGTCGAGGTCTGGAAAGACCCCCACTGCGGCTGCTGCCAGGACTGGGTGGACCACCTGCAGGCCAACGGCTTTGCAGTAGAACGTGCTGGCGGCCTATCCGGGGCCGCGTTGGGGCGCAATCGGGAAGAGCGTAGAGCCAACGTTGCACCGCATGGGCTCATGCCCATGCAAGCAACTTGGGCCTGCGATCGCCCGATTTCGCCCCAACCCTTCGGGCAAGTGCCTTTCCGGGAGGTCTGCGGCGTTGCAGCGCTTGCCAATAGCCAAGCTATTGGCCGCGCGCCGCGCCTAGCATCCCAGCCCGGAAAGGCACTTGCGCGGCCCCGGATAGGCCGCCAGCACGTTCTGGTGCACGACACCGGCAACAACGCCGTGCGCGCCCGCCTGGGCCTGCCGCAAAAGCTGGGTTCGTGCCACACCGCCCTTGTGGGCGGCTACCTGGTCGAAGGCCATGTGCCCGCCAGCGATGTGCACGCCCTGCTGCGGCAAAAGCCCGACGCCCTGGGCCTGGCCGTGCCCGGCATGCCCATTGGGTCGCCCGGCATGGATGGCCCCGCCTACGGCGGCCGCAGGGACAGCTACGCCGTGCTGCTGGTCGCACGCAACGGCAGCACCCGCGTTTTCACGAACTACCCTGGCAACAAGAAGGAATCGACATGACCCGCTCCACCCCCTCCCGCCATCTGCGCACCGCCCTGCTTGCCCTGGCTGCCGGCCTCTGCACCGTGCCCGCCCTGGCGGGCGACGACCATGACCATGGCGAGGACCACGGCAGCCATGCCGCCCCTGCCGCTGCCACTTCGGACCTGAGCGAGGGCGAGGTCGTGCGCTGGGATGCCGCCAGCGCCAAGGTCACGCTGCGCCACGGCCCCATCCGCAACCTGGACATGCCAGCCATGACCATGGTGTTCCGCGTCACCGACCCGGCCCAGGCCGCGCAGGTCAGGCCCGGTGCCAAGGTGCGTTTTCGCGCCGAGCAGCAGGCCGGCGCCTATGTGGTGACACGCATCGAGCCGGCCACGCCCTGAGCAGGTTCGACCGCTTGCACCGCCGTGCCTACAATCCCGGCGTCGCAAACTCCCGTGGTCCGCCCCATGCCAGAGCCCCTCGTCCCGCCCCCTGCAGCCGCTGCAGGCATCCACCCCTGCCTGCAGGTGGGCGACCGAGTGGCAGCCGAGGTGGTGGTGGATGGCAGGGTCGTCGCGCAACTCGACCATGAGGCCACGCGGCCCGGGCTGCAAAGGCAGCCCGTGGTGCTTGTCCCCATGCGGCCCGGGCTGCAGCAACTGCAGCTGCGGGGCACGGTGTCCCTCGCCGGCAAGGCCCCCGCGGCCCTGGACAGGACCTGGATGGTGCGCGACATGGCCCCCGCCTCCGCCCCGCTGTACGACCCATGCCTGCCCTGGGCCGAGCGCATCCATGCGCTGGCACGGCAGACCCCGCGCATCCAGATCGAACCGGCACTGCCGCAGCCAGGCCAGGCGGCGCTGCAGGCCCTGGAACAGCGCCTGGGCACCCCCGTGCCCGCCCTGCTGCAACTGCTCGCGGACTGGGACATCGGCATCAGCGACTCGTACTTCGTGGGCGCCCGCGGCCTGGGCACCGTGGCCGAGATGCTGGTGAACCAGTGGGACTACGCGCGCACCGGCGAAGATGGGCTGCAGGAACTGATCTCCCCCGACGTACTCGCCCGCTACGACCGCAGCCTGGCCGTGTACGTGGACGTGGGTGACGGCCTGGGTGCCCTGGCCTGGGACCCCGAGGGTGCGCCTGGAGAAGAAGGCCTGTGGTACTGGCTGCACCAGGACTCGCTGGACGAACCCGCCTTGCTGCAGGACCACGCCACCGGCCAGCCGCACACCGCCGAGGCCGCCTTCACGCAGGTCTTCCAGCGTTTCGCGTTGTCTCGCCTGGCCTCGGCGCAGGCCGACGATGAACTCGTCGTGGACACGGCCCTGCCGCGCCCCAACCTGCTGCAACTGCAGTTCGACAAGCGGAGGCACCCCAGGCTATGGCTGTGCAGCTACGAGCATCCCTACGGGTTGTATTGACCCGTGCGAATTTTCCTTGAGTGCAGCCCCGGCTGAGGCACATCACGCCGGCCATCTGTCGAGCGCCCGCCGCCGCCTGCCTACAATCGCGCCCCATCTGCAAAACATAAGAGGGATTCGATGACAGGGACCACCCGGCGCAACACGCTGGCCACGCTGGGCGCCTTGCCCGTGGCGCTGCTGGCGCAAACACCTGCGGCGGCCGGCATGCGGGTCGGCCTGCACCCCTGGCTGGAAGCCGGGGACAGCGTGGCGGCCGAACTGCTGGCCGATGGCCAGGTCGTGGGGCAGCTGGACCACCGCTCCACCAAGGCCGGCAAGCCCCGGCTGCCGGCTGCCACCGTGGCTTTGCCTGCGGGCGTGAAGCGCCTGCAGCTGCGCGGCACGGTGACCGTGGCGGGCAAGGCCTGCCACTTCACGCGGACCTGGGCGGTGCGCGACCTGGCCAGCATGTCGACACCGCTGTACGACCAGGGCCGGCCCTGGCCCGAACGCGTGCGCGCGCTGGCGCAGGCGATCCCGGTCCACGAGAGCGAAGACGCTCCACTCACCGTAGCCCCCGCGAGGCCGGTGGCTGGTGCCGCCCTGGAGGCCCAGGAAAAGCGCCTGGGCACCCCGCTGCCGCCAGCAGTGGCGCAGTTGCTGTCGGCCTGCGACATCCGCCTGGGCCGTTCGCACTTTGTGCGCCCGGCCTCCATGACCACCCTGCTCGACCTGATGCACGGCGATTTCGGCTACCCACGCAGCGGCAAGGATGCCCCGGGCAACTTTCTCTCGCCCGGCGTGCACGAGCGCTATGCCCGCAGCCTGGCGGTGTTCGTCACGGTCGGCGACGGCATGGGCGCCCTGGCCTGGGACCCCCAAGGCCTCACGCCCGAGGACCACGCCCGGCTGGGCAGCGGCCCCAGCCCCGCCATGGGCGGCGATGGCCTGTGGTACTGGATGCACCAGGAGATGGCCGTCAAGCCCTCGCTGCTGCTGGACAAGGACGGCCGCCCCCTCAGCGCCGACCTGGCCCTGGCCAGCGTGTTCGAGCGCCATGCACTGGCAGACCAGTACCAGCCCATGACCGACGATGAACTGGTGCTGGACAGCGCCACCCCGCTGGGCAACCTGCTGCTGTTGCACTTCAACGGGGCGCGTGCCCCGCAGCTGCTTTTGAACAGCTACAACGGCCACTACGGGCACCACACCCAGTATTGATCCGCGCCCGGCATCGCCTCTCTACACTCCCGCCTCACTCATCCATTGACAGATAGAGAGAGGGAGATGCCATGACCACGACACGGCGGACCATTCTGGCCACCCTGGGGACGCTGCCCTGCAGCCTGCTGCAGGCACAGCCCAAGGTTCCGTACAAGGCCCCCGGGCCGGCATCCACCCCTGGCTGGAGGTGGGCGACTCCGTCGTGGCCGATGTGCTGGCCAATGGCAAGGTGGTGGCCCAGCTCAACAACTAGTCCGCTGAAACCGAGAAATCGGCTGTGCGCCGGGGTGGCAGTGGGATGCAGCGCAAGGCGCGGGCTGCGGCCAAGGCTGGCCGCCTTGGCAAGGCCCGCAACGCTGCGAAGCGCCCGCTGCCACCCCGGCCCAATGGGTGAGGGTCTGGCAGGGCCGCACTCGTCGTTGCCGTGCTCGCCGGGTGTGCAACCCGGCTGCGCCCGCCGTCTAGATTGCGGCCCTGCCAGACCCTCACGCACAGCCGATTTCTCGGTTTCAGTGGACTGGGCCACGCAGCCCGGCCTGCACCGGCGGCCGGCGCTGGTGTGGGCCCTGCCCCAGGGCCTGCAGCGCGTGCAGCTGCGCGGCACGGTGACCCTGGCAGGCAAGGCCACGCCTTTCAACCGGACCTGGACGGTGCGCGACATGTCCCGCGTATCGGCCCCGCTCTACGACCAGGGCAAGCCCTGGATCGAACGTGTGCGCGGCCTGTCCAAGCGCCTGGAGGAAGGCACGGTCACGGTCGAACGGGCCAAGCCCCCCACCGGCAAGAAGCCTGCCGCCGCTGCATTGCAGGACCTGGAAAAGCGCCTGGGCGCCCCGCTGCCCGCGATGGTCAAGCTGCTGGCCGACTGGAGCGTCGAGGTGGGCGACTCCTCCTTTGTCCACCCGTCCTCCATGACCACGGTGACCGACATGCTGCTGCGCCAATGGGACTACTCGTCCGGCGGCAAGGACGGGCTCGACAGGATCCTGCCCGCCCCGGTGCGTGCCCGCTACGACCGCAGCCTGGCCGTGTTCGTGCACGTGGGCGACGGCCTGGGCGCCCTGGCCTGGGACCCTGCCGGCGTGACCGCGGGCGAGCCCACCCACACCTGGGGCGACCAGGGCAACCCCGGCGCCCAGCCGGGCACGACCAACGAGGGCGTGTGGTACTGGCTGCACCAGGAGTACCTGCGCAAGCCCTCGCTGCTGCTCGACGAGGACTACCGCCCGCGCAATGCCGAGGCCGCCTTCACCCATGTGCTGCAGCGCCTGGCCTTCAGCGAGGTGGAGGAAGCCGCCAACGACAAGGAGCTGGTGGTCGACAGCGCCCTGCCGCGTGCCAACCTGCTGCAGCTCCATTTCGACCAGGAATCGCGGCAACCCAAGTTCTGGCTGCGCAGCTACGACAGCTACTACACGCTGTTCTGACGCCCGCGCACCGGGCAGGTTCAGTTCAATCCCCCAATCGCCTGCGCCTCGGCCACGTCCTCGGGCGCCAGCTCCAGCACCTCGCGCCAGCGCCGCGCGGCCCGCATTTCCTGCACGTCGCGCCCGTAGCCCAGGTACAGGCGCATGCCGGCCGGCGCGGGGCCGTCCTCGCCGCGCAGCAGGCGCAGGTGCACGGACTGGCGCTCGCCCGGCGGCGCCCCCTGCCCATCGGCGGAGGGCACGGGCCAGCGGTATTCCTCTCCGGGGCCCCAGCGGCCCTGGCCGTCCAGCGCCACCCAGGTGCCCTGCTGCGCCGGGTCGCCCGGCCCCGGCGCGGTGCCGCTGGCCAGCATGGCATACAGCCGGCATGGGCGGCCGCAGGCGGGCCCCGCCCCGGGCGTGCTGCCGAAAACCCGCACCCCGAGTGAAACGGCGCGCGGGTTGCCGTGCAACGAAGCCTGCATCCGGAACGGCGGGCGCACAGGCACGCGTGCATTGGCACCCTGGGGTTGCAGGTCCAACTCGCCCGTGCCGGCCTCGTTGGCCACCGGGGTGGGCACCGGGCTGCTGGCGTAGCCGCCGTTGCCCAGTTGGCCCTGGCGGCCGCGCCCCCAGGCCCATACCGTGCCATCCGCCAGCCGAAAGTGCACGGTGCCGAAATGCTCCACGCCGCGCTGGTCCATGTACTCGGGGTCGTCCATGCCATCCACGCCGAAGGACAGCTCGCGGATCGGCGCGTGCAGCGCAAAGCGCACGCCCTCGTGCTCCTTGAAGATCTTGCCCAGGCACTGGGCCGACCCGTCCTGCAGGATGGCGCACAGACTGTAGTCGTTGGCATGGATGGAGACCGCCTTGCCCGGCAGGGACAGCGCGGTGGGCTCCTTGATGGGACCGCCCCAGAAGCCCTTGGGCCGGGGGCCCGTGGTGCCATAGCGCTGCCGCATGCCCCAGTACCAGACGGTGCCCTGCGCATCGAGCGCGTAGGTGGCGCGCGCGCTGCCGTCACCCATGGCGGCAATCTGCTGCACGGGCCCGGGCAGGCCCTGCACCTTGACCGGTACGCCCGGCTCGCCGCTGAGATCCCAGACCGACCCATTCGCCGCCAGCAGTGCCGCGTGGTCGTGCCCGCCCATGGCCACGTCGCGCATGGCGGGCATGCCGCCCTGGCTGTAGACCAGCGCCGGGCGGCCGGACTCGGTGCGCGGGCGCGCTGCGGCGCCCCAGCCATCCGATGTCCAGACCCGGCCCTCGTCGTCCACCGCCAGCCAGCGGTGGTGCGAGGTGGCCAGCCGCAGCAGCCGGGCCGGCACGGCCTCGTGCACCGGGTCCTGCGGAAACACCCCGCCTTCGAAATGGGCGTACGGGTCCGAGGTCCACGCCCCTAGCCCCCAGCGGAACAGGCGCCCGTCGCGCAGCAGTGCATAGCTGCCGTAGGGCCGGGTGTGCACGCTGGCCGCGGGCCCCGGCAGGGGCACGGTGCGCGGGCTGGGGGACGAGTCGAGCTCCCCGTCCCCGCTGGCCAGGTGCAGGCTGGTGTTCGCGCCCTGGCCGTAGAGCCGGCCATCGCGCGTGGCGTACAGCAGCCCTGCGCGGCGCGGGTTGCCCTGGCTGGCATAGGCGCTGGCGTCGGCCACGCCGCTGGCCACGCGGCGCAGCGTGGTGCGCCCGTCGCGCGGGTGGCCCTCGATCAGATGGCCCCACTGCCAGAGTTCACCCTCGGCCGTGAGACCCAGGTAGGGCATAGCGCCATCCAGCATGCGCGTGATCTGCACGCCCTGCGCCGCCATGTCGGGGTGGCGGTAATCCAGCAGGCGCAGGACGCTGTAGGTGCCGTCAATGCGCCCGGGCGGGCAGTGGCGCACGCGGTCCCCGGGCATGCGGCGCAGGCTGGGGTCCACGGGCGATTCGCCCCACTGCCAATGCGTGCCATCGCGGTCCACGGCCTGCACCAGGGAGGCCGGCCCATACTGGCGCGGCGGCGGCTGGGGGTCATGCAGCGGCTTGTCGCGTGAAGGGGCGTAGCTCTGCATCACCAGGTCTGCGATGGGCGGCAGGCCGGCCACGGCTTCGGGCCCGCGCGGGCCGGCGTCCGCCGCACAGGCCACGCCCTCGCCCCAGGACCAGACCGTGCCCTGGTCGTCGAGCGCCACCGTGGTGCTGGCAGCCTGCTGGACGCGGGTGAGCCGTGCGGGCAACCGGGCGGCGCGCTCGGGCAGCAGCGCCAGGGAGCCCGAGGGCAATGGCCCCCACCACCAGGGCTGGCCTTCGGCATCGATGGCGAACGAGGGCCCGCGCTCGTCGCCGTTGACGATGGCCGTCGCCCCACGAAAAACGGTGCGCGGCGTGCCCCGGTCCGCGCGCGTGCCGTCCCCCAGTTGCCCCTGGCGGTTGGTTCCCCAGCTCCACACGTTGCCCTGTTCGTCCAGCGCCAGCACGCTGTGCAGGCCGGCGCGCACGGCCACCATGCGGGCGGGCATGGCGATCTCGCGCGCGCTGGCGGCATAGGCCGTCTTGCCCTGGCCCAGCTGTGCCAGCCGGTTGTCGCCCCAGGCCAGCAGGCGCCCGTCGTGTGTGAGGGCCAGCGCATGGCGCGCGCCGCTGGCCAGGGTCTGGGCCTGGGCACTGGCAACGCACAAGCCAAGCAGCAGCGCCGTGCCGGTGGCGCCCAGTGCAAAACGGTGGATCGGCAAGCACATGGTCTGGGCTCCCGGCGGGAAAGGTGGAGGCGGTCAATCCTCTCGGAAACGCCTGGCAAGGAGCATCTCCTGTGCCCCCCGCCCTTGTCCAACAAAAATTGGCACGACGACCCGGTCAATAGTCCGACGTCAGGACCATGCCGGTCGCGTCGGGCCCCAGCTCCAGCACCTCGCGAAAGCGCCGGGCGGCCAGCATCTCGTCGACATCACGCCCGTAGCCGATGTACAGGCGCAGGCCCGTGAGATCGGAGCCTTGTTGCAGTTGCTGCGGTCGCAGATCCAGCGGCACGGCCTGGGCATCGCTGCCCAGCTGGACGTTGCTGGCAACTGCCGGCACCGGCCAGCGCAGCGGGCTCCAGGCGCCCTGGGCATCGAGCTGCATCCAGACACCCTGGCCCAGGGGCCCGGCGGAGGCCAGGGCATACACATGGGCGCCTGGCGGCGTGCCGGCGCTGCCGAACACATCGCCCGTGAACGACAGGCTGCGCAGGTTGCCCGCCAGCACCGTCTTCACCCGGAACGGTGGGCGGTTGGCAGCCGTCGCCACATTTGGCGCCGCGGGGTCCAGGTCCAGGTCACCGGTGCCGGCTTCATTGGACACGGGGATGGGCTCTGCCGCACTGGCGTAGGCACCGGACCCCAGTTGCCCCTGGCGGCCCTGGCCCAGGGCCCATACCGTTCCGTCCGCCAGGCGCAGATGGACCGTGCCGCCCCTCCGGGCGGTCACCACGGTGTCGGCGCGGTCCTCGTCCACCCCCATGGATATTTCTCGGATGGGTGCATGCAACTCCAGGCGCCGCCCCCGGTGCTCGTTAAACAGCTTGCCGTAGCACTGCGCAGACCCATCCTGCAGCACGGCGCAGACATTGAAATCGCCGGCGTGGATGGAAACCGCCTTGTGCGGCAGCGGCAGCACGATCGGGGTCCGCACGAGCCACTGTCCCCGGTTGAGGCCCGCACTGTCCTGCCCGGAAATCCCGTACAGGTGCTGCGCACCCCAGAACCATACGGTGCCGGACGCGTCCAGCGCGTACGCTGCACCATAGCTGCCATCGGCCGTCGCCACCTGGGTGATGGAACTGGGCAGCCCCTCCACCTTGCGAGGTACCGACGACGCGACCAGGGACCCATGGACATCGGAGCCCTGGAAGGGAGGGAAGATTTCGCGGCTGCCGCCAATGGTCCATACCGACCCGTCCACACCGAGGATGGCGCCATGTCCGTTGCCCCCCACGGACACGCTGCGCGCTAGCGGCAGGCCCGTGGAGCCCCCAACCACGACCGGACGGCTGTGGGGGACGGGATCGATACCCCAGCCCCCGGAACTCCAGACCTTGCCATCGGCATCCACCGCCAGCCACTGGCCCTGCGCCGCCGCGAGCTGGGTGACCGGCGCCCCCAACGCGATGGGCGTGGGCGTCTGCACAAAGCTGCGCCCCAGCAAGCTGGCCTGCCCGTCGTACTGCACGGCGCCCAGGCCCCAGCGGAAGATCCGGCCGTCCGCCAGCAGCGCGTGGCTGCCCGCCTCGCTCGCGTGCACGCTGAGCGCAGCAGACGGCAGGGCGACCTTGCGCGGGCTGGCGATCGATTCGGACCCTCCGGCCGCATCGGCGGCAACCGCCAGGTGCAGGCTGGTGTTGGAACCCATGGCATGGAGCTTGCCGTCGCGCGTGATGTACATCAGCACCGGCAGCATGCCCCTCAAGGAGGTGTTGTGGCCGCTGGCATCGACCACGCCAGAGGCGACGCGCTCCACCGCCATGAGCGGGCCACCCGAAATCTCGCCCGTGGGGACATACCGCCAGCGCCACAGGTCGCCCTCGGCCGTCCACCCCAGGGAACCACCGCCGCTATGCACCACCTTTTGCAGCTTCACACCGGCCTTCTCCATGTCCGGGTGGATGCGGTCGCGGCCCACGAAGGGATCGTAGGCCAGTGCCCAGCGCTCGGCCGGGCAATGGGTGAGCCCCTGGGACGGCAGCCCGTCCGGAATGCGGTGGGGATCGGTGCCCCACACCCACAGACGGCCACCGGCATCCCTGGCGGTCACGCGCGAGACCGGGCCCAGGGCGGGCCAGCCGGGGCCCAGGTTGGTGATCGGCCCCTGGGCCTCGAAGATGAAATCCACGATGGGCGGCACGCCGCGCATGGCCACCGGCGCCGAGGCCACAGCGCCGCCCGCGCAGGCCGCACCTTCGCCCCAGGACCAGACCACGCCCTGCTCGTCGAGCGCCACGGTGGCGCGCAACTGGTGCTCGATGCGCACCAGCCGCTCGGGCAGTTGCGCGGCGCGCTCGGGCACGGCTGCGTCCACGCCAGACGGCAGCGGCCCCCACCACCAGGGCTGGCCGTCCTTGTCGATCAGGGAAGAGGGAGCGGCGTCGCCGCCGTTGGCGATGTACACCGCGCCCCGAAACACCACCTGGGGCGTGGCCCTGTCGGCCCGCGTTCCATCGCCCAGTTGCCCCCTGGCATTGGTCCCCCAGCTCCACACATGGCCCTCCTCGTCGAGCACCAGGGCGGTGGTCCTGCTGGTGCGCACGGCCGTCGCCTTGGCCGGCAGCGGAATCTCGCGCGCCGTGCTGGCATAGATCGTCTTGCCCTGGCCCAGCTGGGCCAGGCGGTTGTCGCCCCAGGCCAGCACGCTGCCATCGGCCTGCAGCGCCAGTGCATGGCGCGCGCCGGTGGCAATGGTCTGGGCCCATGCGGTGCCCGTCAGGCCCAGGCCCGCCAGCAGCGCGGACAACAGCAGGCAGCGCGAAGCCCGACGCCTTGGTGGTGGAGTCGTCATGGTGATCTTCCCTTCCTCTCGTTTGGTCGGTCGCAAGGCGCGTCAGCGACGAGTGCCACGCGCCACGGCGTCGTCACACACCGTGGCGGCATGTGCGCAAAGAAACCATCCTATGCCGCACTGCCCGGCAGCGCCCCACCCCACCGGGATGGGTCGGGCGGGGCTGCGGCCGTCAGCGATAGGCCGGGGTGCACAGGTTCTCGGGGCACGGGTCGGCAGCCAGGTCCAGCACGGCACGGAAGCGGCGTGCTGCCATCATCTCCTGCGCGTCGCGCCCATAGCCGACGTAGACGCGCAGCCCTTCGAGCCCTGTGCCAGGGAGTTGCCGCAGGATGTTGGCCAGTGCAAGCGATTGGGACTCGCCGGTCAGCTGCGCGTTGCTGGCCACGGCGGGCACCGGCCAGCGCAGCGGCCCCCACAGGCCCTGGGCATCGAGCTGCACCCAGACGCCCGGTGCGCCGCTGGCGGGGGCGGCCATGGCGTAGACGTTGCTCCCGTCAGGCGTGCCCGCGCTGCCGAAGACATCGCCGCGCAAGGACAGTGCACGCAGGTTGCCCGCCAGTTGCATCTTCACGCGGAACGGCGGGCGGGCCGTTGCCGCCGCGTCGGGCGTTCCCGGGTCCAGGTCCAGGTCGGCTGTGCCGGATTCGCTGACCAGCGGCACGGGATCGAAGGCGTGTGCATGGGCACCGGACCCGAGCTGCCCCCACTGACCATTTCCCCAGGCCCACACCGCACCGCCAGCGAGGCGGAAGTGCGCCGTGCCGCCCTGCTCGCCGTTGGCACCGATGGACACCTCACGGATAGGCGCGTGCAGCGTGAAGAGCATGCCCAGGTGCTCATTGAAGATCTTGCCGTAGCACTGGGCCGATCCGTCCCCCAGCACGGCGCAGAAGCTGCCGCCGCCGGCATGCACGGAGACGGCCTTGCCCGGCAGGGGCCGCACGAAGGGAGCCGGTACGTCCAAGCCCGTGACAGTGCCGTTATCCGCTGGACCGCCCAGGCCGTACGAATGCCGGCCGCGGAACCAGACCTGCCCTTGTTCGTCCAGCGCGAAGTGTGCTTCCTGGCCGTACCGCCCCGCCACCATGGCCACCTGCCGCATGGTAGGCAGGCCACCGTATTGAAAAGGCAGGAACACCGGAGGCCGCGTCTCGGCGTGGGGATAGGGCACCGCGCGTGCAGGCGCGTTCCACAGCGTACCGTCCACACCGAGGATGGCGCCCCCCTGCCCGCCCACCACGAGGTCCCGAACTGGGGGCAGGCCGGAGTCCCGCGTGACGAGCTGGCGCTGGAACCAGGCCGGCTCCCGGACCCAGTCGCCGATGGCGGTGGCGTCGATGCTCCAGACATCGCCGTTCGCGGTCAGTGCCATCCAGCGGTTCTCGCCTACCGCCAGCTTCACCACGGGGGCAGGCAGGTCCAGCTGTACCGGCCCTGACGGCACTGCATAGCGGTTGAGACTGCCCGCGGGGATGAACGGCGCCGTGCCATAGCCCCAGTGGAACACCCGCCCGTCCTTCAGCAGCGCATAGCTGCCGCCGGCGTTGGCGTGCACGCTCACGGCCGGCCCAGGCAACGGCACCTTCTGCGGGCTGGACGCCGCATCCACCTCGCCGCCAGTGATGGCCAGGTGCAGGAACAGATTGGAGCCCTTGGCGAAGACCTTGCCGCCCCGGGTCACGTAGACCAGCCCCAGTGTTCCGTCGCCATCGGGCGAGGAATAGTTGCTCGCATCCACCACGTCCAGGGCCTCGCGCTGGATCGTGGTGCCCGGGCCCTGGCCGCGCCAGTGCCAGAGCTCTGCGTCCCTCGTCAGCCCGAGCGTGCTGCGGTTGTACGATGCCGTGGCCCGGTCGATATCCATGCCCAGGACGCGCGTGATGGCCACGCCGGCGCTCACCAACTCGGCAGGAATATAAGGTGGCACCAGCGGCAACGGCAATGTCCAGTCGGCCTGGTCCGGCGTACGCACCGCAGGGCAGTACCGGCGTATTTCGCCAGGTCCATAGCCCATGAAGCCATAGGAGGCCTCGGAGCCCCCTTTCCAGACGTTGCCATCGCGGTCCACGGCGTTCACGATGGTCAGGGGCGTGCCATCCGCGGGCGTGCCAGCGGCGCGCAACGCAGAATAGGAAACCCAGAAGTCCCTGATGGGCGGCAGGCCGCGCATGGCCACCGGACCGGTCTTGCCCGGTGCATCGGCGCAGGCCACGCCTTCGCCCCAGGACCACACCACGCCCTGGTCGTCCAGCGCGGCGACCGTACGGCCCCGAGGCGTCACCTTCACCAGCCGCGCGGGCACCTGGGCGGACCGGGTGGGAGCCAGCAGCTCGCCGCCGCCGGGTACGGGGCCCCACTGCCAGGGTTGGCCATCCCTGTCGAGCACGAAGGTGGGCGACGACGCCCCGCCGTTGATCGCGATCTGCGCCGCATTGCGGAAAACGATCTGCGGCGTCGCCCGGTCGGTGCGGGTGCCGTCACCCAGCTCGCCGCGGCGGTTGGTGCCCCAGCTCCAGATGTTGCCCTGATCGTCCAGCACCAGCGCGTTGGTGGCACTGGCCTGCACGGCCACGGCCTTGCCGGCCAGGGGGATCTCACGCGCCGTTTCGGAGTACAGGGTGCGGCCCTGGCCCAGCTGTCCCTGGCGGTTGTCGCCCCAGGCCAGCACGCTGCCATCGGCCTGCAGCGCCAGGCCATGGCGTGCGCCGGTGGCGATGGTCTGGGACTGTGCGGTGGGAGCCAGGGCCAGCAGCACCAGGAGTGCGAGGAACCGGCTCGCCTGCCCCGTGGGATTTTTTCCCCGCATCATTGCCCCCCCAGCAAAGTCGGACCACACGGCGTGAGCGTGCAATCCTCATGGACCAGCTCGAGCACTTCGCGAAAGCGCTTGGCGGCGAGCATTTCGTCCACATCGCGCCCATAACCGACATACAGGCGCATCCCCTCCAGGCCCGCAGCAGCGAACTGCCGCAGGATGCTGCTCAGCGCGACAGACGTGGCTTCGCTTGACAGCACCGCGCCAGCAACGACGGCAGGCACGGGCCAATGCAGCGGGCTCCAGCGCCCCTGCGCGTCGAGCTGCACCCAGTTGCCGCCGCCCGGCTCGCCGGCGCTAGCCAGGACATACACATTGCTGGCAGCCGGAGCGCCTGCACTGCCGAACACGTCGCCACCGAGCGACAGCGAACGCAGGTTGCCAGTCAACCGCATCTTCACCCGGAACGGGGGACGCGCAGCCGCCCCGGGCGCGGCCGAGGGGTCGAGAACAAGGTCTGCAGTGGCAGAAACATTGACCACCGGCATGGGTTCTGCCGCATTGGCATAGGTACCGTCGCCCAGCTGGCCATGGAGCCCTTGCCCGTGCGCCCATACCGAGCCATCGGCAAGCTGCAGGTGCACGGTGCCCTGGGTGCCGGTGGAGGTGGAGGTGTGCGCGCCGAAGGAGATCTCCCGGATCGGGGCATGCAGGCGAAACCGCATGCCCCGGTGCTGGTCGAAAAGCCAGCCGTAGCACTGTGCCGAGCCATCCGCGAGGATGGCGCAGAAACTCGACTGCCCGGCGCGTATCGCAACCACCTTCAAGGGCAGTGGAACCCGTATCGGCGCCTGCACCTCGCGGTCACTGGCAGACAACTGACCGCTGTCGTGCCCCGTCAACCCGAACTGGGAACGGCTGCCCCAGAACCAGACCCCGCCCTCGGCGTCCAGCGCATACAGTGCAGCAAACACGGGAGTGGCCGATGCCACCTGCACGATGGACGGGGGCAGGCCCTGCACCTGGTGCGGCGTGGCAAGCACATCCAAGACGCCGTACCAGTCGGGAACCACCCCGGGCACGATAGGCGCAAGAGGCCCCACAGGCGCAAGCCCTGCACGCGTGCCCATGGTCCATACCGACCCATCCACGCCGAGGACCATCCCGATGGTCTTGCCGGACACCGCAATGTCCCGGGCCAGGGGCAGACCGGTATCGCTGATCAGCATGGCGGGCAGGTAGGACTTCAGCGGCTCGCGCTCGGTGAGCCGGCTGCCCCAGCCGTCGGAACTCCAGACCCGGCCATTGACGTCCAGGGCCAGCCACTGGTCTTGCGCCACCGCCAGCTTGGCGATGGGCGCGCCCAGGGGAATGTGCGTGGGCACCTGGGGGTACAGCCGTTGATCGAAGTTGGCTTTCGGGTCGTACCGTGTGGCGCCCAGGCCCCAGCCATAGACCCGGCCATCGCCGAGCAAAGCGTAGCTGCCGAAAGGCTGGGCATGCACACTGCGCGCGGGTCCGGGAAGCACCACCTTGCCCGGGGTGGTGACGGAGTCGATCTCGTCAGGGGCCGTGGCCAGGTGCAGGCTGAGGTTGGAGCCCAGTGCATGGAGCCGGCCATCGCGCGTGATGTACAGGATGCCCGAGACCAGGGGCTCGCCCTCGCTATAGTGATAGCTGGCGTCCGCCACGCCGGTGGCCACGCGGCGCAAGGTGACGCGGTAGTCCGCGGGTTCGCCTCCCACCGGTTGGTGCCATTGCCAAAGGTCCCCATCGGCCGTCCAGCCCAGGTAGCCGGCGCCACCGATCGCAGCGTACCGGGCGATCTTCACCCCTTGCGCTGCCATGTCGGGGTGTATCCGGCGGGCATAGGACCAGGGATCCTCTTGTGTGGTGACCGGTGGGCAGTAGGTCTGCCGTGGCGGGGGGATCGGCCCCCAACTGGTGACCTTGGGGTCCGTGCCCCACTTCCAGAAAGCACCCGTGGCGTCGCGCGCGATGATCCTGGAAGCTGGGACCTCGCCCACACGCTCTTCCGGGCTCCCGCGCACGGGGGCCGAGGCGGCCAGAAACAGTTCCTCGATGCGTGGTAGGCCCTTCATGGCCACGGGTTCGGAGTAGGCGGCCGTGGCCGCGCAGGCAGCCCCTTCACCCCAGGACCAGACCACGCCCTGATCGTCGAGCGCCGCCGTGGTGCGGGCCTGATGCTCGATCTGCACCAGGCGTGCAGGCATTCGCGCGGCGCGCTCGGGCACCGCCAGGTTGTCTCCGGACGGCAAAGGCCCCCACCACCAGGGCTGCCCCTCCTTGTCGATCAGAAACGATGGCCTCTTGTCCCCCCCGTTGGCTATGCCGGTCGCGCCCCGGAAGATGACCTGTGGCTTGGGCCTGTCCGTGCGCGAACCATCGCCCAGTTGCCCCTTGCGGTTGGTTCCCCAACTCCATACGTTGCCCTGCTCGTCCAGCACCAGCACACCCGTGCTGCTGGTCCGCACCGCGCTCGCCCTGGCTGGCAGCGGGATCTCGCGCTCGGTGGCGGCATACACGGTCTTGCCGCCGCCCAGTTGCGCCAGCCGGTTGTCGCCCCAGGCCAGCACGCTGCCATCGGCCTGCAGCGCCAGGCCGTGGCGCGCGCCGGTGGCGATGCTCTGCGCGTGCACCGCGCTGGTGGATGAGGCCCAGCCCGCCAGCAGTGCAGGCAGCAGACAGGCCAAAGCCCGACGCCAGGGTGGTGTCGCCATGGTGATCCTTCCTCTCTCTTGTGTTATCGGGCCATTGTGGTGCGGCGGCCCCGGGACACAGGTGATACCCGTCACGTTCAAAAGCCCATAAAACACACCGTTACAACGCGGCCGGAAACAGGTCGATGCCTTGCCGCAGCAGTGCCTCCCGCATGCCACCGCCCATAATCACAGGCCATGACGACCACAACGACAACGACCACCTCCCCCTCCCCTGTCCCCCACAGCGCATCACACGACGCCGGCAGCATCACCCGCGTGCCCGGCATCGAGGTCGGCCACTTCACCGACCCGCGCCGGCCCACGGGCTGCACCATGGTCATGGCGCGCGACGGGGCGGTGGGTGGCGTGGACGTGCGCGGCGCCGCGCCCGGCACGCGCGAGACGGACCTGCTGGACCCCTCGAACCTGGTGGAAAAGGTGCACGGCATCATGCTGGCGGGCGGCAGCTCGTGGGGACTGGACGCGGCCAGCGGCGCGGTGCGCTGGCTGGAGGAGCGCGGCTTCGGCTTCGACGTGGTGGTGGGCCGCCTGCCGCTGGTGCCCAGCGCCGTGCTGTTCGACCTGCTGGTGGGCGACATGCGCATCCGCCCCGATGCAGCGGCCGGCTACGCCGCGTGCGAGGCCGCCTCGCGCGCCGACCCGGCCGAGGGCAATGTGGGCGCGGGCACGGGCGCTGCCGTGGGCAAGATCTTCGGCATCCAGAACGCGATGAAGGGCGGCATCGGCACGGCATCGGTCACCGTGGATGGCGTCACCGTGGGCGCGCTGATCGCCTGCAACGCCCTGGGCGATGTGATCGACCCCGACACCGCCCAGGTGATCGCCGGCGCCCGCACCGACGATGGCCGCCAGCTGCGCGACACGCGCCGCGCCCTGCTGCGCGGGGAGCCGCCCAGGCCGCTGCTGGCCGGCACCAACACCACCATCGGCGTCATCGCGACCGATGCCATCATCACCAAGGCCCAGGCCCACCGCCTGGCCGTGGCCGCGCACGACGGCCTGGCGCGCAGCATCAACCCGGTGCACACCATGTCCGATGGCGACACGCTGTTCACCCTGGGCACAGGCGTGGCGGGCAAGAACCCGGGGATGATGGTGCTCTCGACCATGGCGGCCGAGGCGACAGCGATCGCCACGGCGCGGGCCGTGCGCGCAGCGCGCTCGGTCACGACGGCGGAGGGGCTGTACCTGCCGTGTGCGGCCGACCTGGACTGAACTGACCAGCGACTCCCAGCGCGGCGAAGTACGTCAGGGGGCAGATGCCCGGAATGCCTTGCGGTAGCGCCGCAGGTTCCGGGCCTTGGGCCCCGTGGGAAACTGCGTCAGGTCCAAGGAGCAGCCCACCTTGGCCAGGGCTGCAATCAGCTCGGCGGGAAAGGTGTCGGACTGGACAATGACGCTGCGCATGGCGATACCGAAGTCCACACGAGCCGACTCCACGCCTTCGACCTTGCGCATGGCCTGCAACGCCTGGCAATGGTCGTTGAGAAACTGGATTGCGTCCGCCTGCTGCTCCTCCAGCTCTTCGAATTCCGCATCGCTGACCCGCAAGACCACTCCCGAGGTCACAGCCAATCTGCTGCTCGGCCGGGCGGTCAACGGCTCACCCCTGCGCCGAACACTGATCGGATCCACGGGACTCAGCGCCAGCAATTGCGCCACGTCCGCGTCAGGTCCGTTGAAAGAAAGAATGCAGCCCATGTGTCTCCAGTTCGCTCACACCACTTCAATGCGGTTGCGCCCGTTCTTCTTGGCCGCATACAGCCGCTGGTCCACGGCATCGATGAAATCCGCAGGCTTGGCGTAGCCACCCGGCGTGGAGGTACCCACGCCGATGCTCAGCGTCACGCGCTGGTCGTGCGGTGACTGGGCATGGGCGATGGCCTGCTTCTGGATCAGGCGCTGGCAGCGCTCGGCCACCTTGAGGGCGGTGGCGGCATCGGCGCCCGGCAGCAGGACGATGAATTCCTCGCCGCCAAAGCGGGCCACCAAGTCGCGCGGGTTCTCCAGCGCCAGGCTCAGCGCCTGCGCGATGTTGATCAGGCACTCATCGCCCTGGATGTGGCCGTACAGGTCGTTGTACTGCTTGAAGAAATCGATGTCGAGCATCAGCACGGACAGCGGCGTACCGGCCTTGCGCGCGCTCTCCCACTCCAGTTCGATGGCCGAATTGAAGCGGCGCCGGTTGGCGATGTTGGTCAGGCCGTCCTTGAACGACAGGGCTTCGAGTTCTTTTTGCAGGGCGAGCAGCTTTTCCTCGGTCTTCTTGCGTTCGGTGATGTCGAACATGAAGCCGATCAGTGCCTCCACCTGGCCATCGGGCTTGCGCACCACGTGGACCACGTCGCGTATCCACACATAGCCGTTGTCCTTGGTGAGGGCGCGGTAGTCGGCCTCGTGGTCCACGCCGGCCTGGGATTGGGCCACGCAGAAGTTGACCACGTAGTCGCGGTCCTCGGGGTGCATGCGCGTGGCCTAGGGCCTGTTCACACTAATTTCGGGGTCGCGAAGGCCCTTGCCGGCGTGCCAATCTAGGCGCGCGACGCAGCGTGTGCCCTTGCACACGCAAGGAGCGCAACGACGAGTGGCGCGCAGGCAAGGGTCTTCCCTTCGGGTTGTCCGGCCTGGGGGCCGTCTGCGGCGTTGCCCGCGCTTGCAAGGTGCACACCTTGCTGCGCGCGGGCGCCTTGCATCCAGCCCCCAGGCCGGCCAACGCGATCCCCGAAATTAGTGTGAACAGGCCCTAGTCGTCCACCGTGAGCCAGCTGTCCTGGCGCCAGCCCAGGAGCGGCTCGATCTGCGGGCCGATGTAGGCGAACTTCATCGTCGCCCAATCGATCTTCCAGGGGATGGCGCGGGTCGATTCGAGCAGGGTCTTGTAGACCACGCTGTCGCTGTCGTCGCCACCGAGTCCCTTCACGTCGGACATGTCCATGGTCATTGCTGCCTGTCGATTCCTGGCACGGGCTCAGCTTACTGCGACCGGGCGGCTGTGCACGGTCGCGATCCCATTCCAGTACCAGTAGAAAAAGCCGCCCTCGGTCTGCAGCAGCGTGTGCGTGGTGATGCTGTTCTGGCGGATGTCGCCCCAGCAGGCACGCGCCGAGTTGCGGTTGTTGTGCAGGTCGACCACGGCAGCCTGGTCGCTGCTGGCCTGCTTGGGCGGCACGTAGAGCGCACTGCCGCGCGGCACCCACAGGTCGGCCAGGCGTATCTTGCCCAGCGCCGGCCAGTAGCGGCCCACCGAGATCACCAGCGGCTGGGTGGGGTCAGTGGAGGCGAACACATGCGGAAAATCATGGTGCTCCAGGTCGGTGCAGACCACGCTGAGCAAGGCGTCGCCCGTGCCCTGGTAGGGCGACCAGTGGCCGGCGAACACACCGTATTCGTACTCCACCTGCTGCAGTTCGGTGACCGGGCTTTCGATCCGCACGGCCTGCCCGGGCTCCACCAGGGTGATGCCAAAGGCCGCTGCGATGCTGCGGGTGGCCCACAGGGGTGCAAACACCACCTCCTCGGCCGCAAAGCCCAGCTGCGTCTCCACCCCATATGGCGGATTGGATGCCACGCCCAGCACGTCGGCCACCAGGTACTCGTTGCCCACGGCCAGGGCCGGGTCGGTGGCGGCCGGCACGAGCGGCGTGACATCCGCAGGCGCCTCGCTCAGGTAGACCGGCATGCCGCCATCGTTGAAGAAGAATGGGGTCTTGGCGGTATCGACCTGGGTTTCGTAGATGTCCTTGATGAACAGCGGGGCGTCGAGGTGGGGTCCGGGCATCGGTGGGGCGGTCTTTTCTGGCGGCTTGTGGTGGTGTGGCTGCGGGCAGCCCAAGCCATGCCCCAGTCCGGGCATGGCATGCCCTGGCACTATAGCGGCCCCGCATGACAGGACCACGCCCCGTGGCGCAGAAACGCCAGGCGGCACCCTCAATGGGGCTCGCGCCAGTACCAGAACAGGGCCACCTCCCGCGTGCCGGGCGCCAGCGCCTGGTACAGGCCGCCATCGAAACCCTCCAGCCTGAACCCACAGGCAGCGTACAAGCGGCAGGCCGCCACGTTGTTGTTCTGCGTTTCCAGCGTAACGCCCGCCAACTGCTGGGCACGCGACCAGGCGATCGCATGCTCCACCAGGGCCCGGGCCACGCCCTTGCGGCGAAAGGCCTGGCCGACCACCAGGTCATGGACACAGGCGTACCCGTTCCAGTGGCGTGCCAGGACGATCTCGCCAGCCGGCTGCCCGCCCAGGTAGGCGACCACGGAGTGGCAGGCAGCCTCGCCGTCTCCCGGCCCTGCGGCACCGCCCTCCTCGTCCGCATAGGTTTTCACATACGGCGCGACGCTGGTGATGCCATAGCCCAACCGGCCATCCACAAGGTGCGGCACCAGCTCGCCCTCTACCACAAAGCTGCGGTCTTCCGCGGTCCATGCAGGCGCCTGGCCTGGCGGGCATTCGGCCAAGCGCAACCCATCGGTGCGGGTCCCAGAGGCGCGCTCTTCGTCCACCACCATGGCTCTCCTTCAACAGTTCAAACGCAACACACTTGCATTAACAAGATAGACACGACAGAATATCCGAAGCGAGACCGCCCACTCTCCCCACGCCTTTCGGGCCAAGGTATCCGATCCACAAAACAACCCAGGCACCGCCATGCTCTTCGACCCGCTCACTTACGCCACCTTTGTTGCCGCCAGCGCGGCGCTGATCCTGGTGCCCGGCCCGGCCCAGGCCCTGGTGCTGGCCAACACCCTGACCGGCGGGCGCCGCGCGGGCGCGCTGACGGCGGTGGGCCTGAACGTGGGCACACTGATCCATGCAGCCGCCGCGGCGCTGGGGCTGTCGGCGCTGCTGGCCACCTCGGCGCTGGCCTTTGCGGTGGTGAAGTATGTCGGCGCGGCCTACCTGATCTACCTGGGCATCCAGGCGCTGCGCTCGCGATCTGGCAAGGAGCCATCCACAGCGAAAGCAACCTCCAGCCCCGCCAACAAGGCGCCGCTCACGCAGGCCATCCTGGCCGGCACGCTCAACCCCAAGGTGGCGCTGTTCTTCCTGGCCTTCCTGCCCCAGTTTGTGGACCCGGCGCGTGGTTCGGTGGTGGTGCAGATGCTCATCCTGGGCGCCACCATGGCGGTGATGGACACGCTGTACGAGCTGGCCCTGGTCTCCGTGCTCTACCGCATGCGCGACCGGCTGGTGGGCAACCGGGGCTTCATGGCCTGGCAGTCGCGCATCTCGGGCGTGATCCTGATCGGGCTGGGCTCGCGGCTGGCCGCGCAGGAGCGGTAGCTAGGGCCCGGCCAGCAGCTACTGGTGGGGGTGCTCCGCGAACTGCCGAGCGCCATCGCAGATGCCCACCCAGTGCGGCTTCTCCTTGACGAATTCATGGAACTGGTTGGCCAGCTCCAATTCGCTGTCGAAGCAATTGGCAGCGACAGGGAAGGCATTGCCGGCCGACGTGACCTCGCCCAGCGAGGTGCCGCAACGCGCGCAGAAGCAGCGCTTGTACTGGTAGGGTGCCGGCGGCTCGTAGGTGGTGATGCAATCGGCCCCCGAGACCAGCGTGAACGCCTCGCGCTCGGCGAACACAAAGGTGCTGGCGCCGAGCTTGCGGCAGCGCGTGCAATGGCAAGTGCCCATCATGGTGGGCGGACGGGACAGCGTGAACCGGACGGACCCGCAGCAGCAGCTACCTTGGAGCATGGTTGGCCTTTCGTTGAAAACCAAAACTGTATTTAAATACAGTATTGATGGCAAGAGGCCTGCTACTGCGCCGTGCCCCGGCTCAACGCCCGAGTTTCTCCCGGAGCCTGTCCAGCCCCTGGCGCGCCAAGGCGCCCGTGCGCTGCGCGCCCTGCTGGACTTGTTCGGCGGTGGGCAGCGCGTCCTGCGCTGCACGGGTGGCGCTACGCAAGGTCTCGGCCGCCTGGCCCGTCAGCTCGCCGCCGCGCTTCTTCAACTCGTCCACCTGCTGGGCGGTAGGCATCTGGTCCTTGGTCCAGCTGGCGGCCTTGCCCACGGCACCCGCAATCTGACCGGGCAGTTCGGTACCACGCATTCTGAGTTCCTCCATCTGCTGCACGGTTGGCAGCTGTTCCTTGGTCCATGTCGCCGCCTTGCCGGCCGCACCGGCCACCTGGCCGCCATAGTGGCCCGCATGCTCCCGGGCCCGGGTCCAGACCTTGGCCACTTCGCCGGGCGGCGGGGTCTGCAGGGTCTGCTGCACCTGGGCCAGCAACTGCTGCTCGGGCTCGGCCAGCGCCGCCCCGCCGGCCTGCAGCATCTGCGCCAGAAAGGTCCCCATCTCGGCCGCAATGACCTGGTGGTTGCAGTCCGGGTTGGCATGCAGAAAGGCGGCCAGTTCACGCGCCAGCTCCTGGGGCGAGGCATCGGCCAGGCCGGGCTCGATCGCGGCCATGGCCTGCGCGACAAAACGATCATCCAGCCCCCACTCGTCCACCAGGTGTGCGGCCAGGAAGGCGTGCCGCGGCGGCGGCACCACGCCATCGGCCGCCGCAGCCAGCCGCAGCGACAGCGGCGCGATCAGGTCGAACAGCGCCAGACCCAGGGTGTCCAGCGGCGTGTTGAGACAGCGCGGAATCTCGATGACCCGGCTGCCCTTGGAATGGCCGAGCCAGCGGTACATACCATAGCAGGCGCCGCCCGAGGCCAGCGCCGCCAGCGCCACCCAGCCCACCGGCGTGGCCGCCGCGCCCACGCCCAGCGCCCCCACCAAGCCCGATGGCGCAAAGAATGCCGATGCCACCAGGCTGGACTTGGCGACGGCCGCCCCGGCGCCGGCTGCGCCCAACACGTCCCAGAGCTCGCGGCCCCGGTTCACCATGCGCAGCGAGGCATAGGCGTTTTCGCCGATGGCCAGCTTGGCCTTGAAGCGCAGCGGCTCGGCCACGACGCACTCGACACCGTCCAGGCCCGAAGCGGCCTGCGGTGCGGCCTGGGGTTCCACCTTGGCGATCTCGCTCACTCTGCAACTCCTGTTGTTGGTCATCGCGTGGAATGATCGCACGGGGCCGGCAAAACCCAATCCCGATGGGGCCAATAAGGTGCCCACAGAACCTGGTGCGTGCACACGCTGGCACGGCAGATGCATTCGATTTCCGATCGCCGCCCTATGGCCCATCACCCGCCAAAATCCAGCTGCAGGTACCTGGGCGCCAGCGCCTGCAAAAACGACCGCGCATCGCCCAATTGCCCCGCCGACAAGGCCCCGGTGAGCCCCCCGCGCTCCGCCAGGATGCGCCCCACGGCCTGCGCGGCCAGGGGGCCGGTAATGGCGTAGATGTCCTGCCCGCCGGCGCTGGCGCGGCGCGCTTCGCCACCGCGGCGCACCACCACCTCGACCAGGAAGCGCTGGGCCGAGCGGCCCGATGCGTCCACCGCCACGGGTGCAGGCGTATCTGCGGCGCGCAGCTCGGTGAGAGGGGTCTCGTTCATCCAGGCGGGCACGTCGGGCACGCGGATGTGGTGGGCGATGGTGACGGCATCGGCGCTGGAGAAGCCCACCACGGCCTGCTCGCCGAACGGCGCGGCAAAGGCCCAGGTCTTGCGCGGGGCCACGGCGGGCGGCGCCTGGAACTGGCCATGGGCATACACCACGTGCCGGCCCGCATTGCGCACGCCGGTCTTGCGCGTGCCCTCGGTGGGGTGCCAGCTGTCCAGGGCGATGTGCACCTCGATGGCATCGGCATCGGGCCAGTCACCGAGGACGCTGGTGGCCAGCAGGTCGCCCACGGCGCCGTAGAAGGCCACGGCCGGTGCAGCGCACAGACCGGAGGCGCTGAAGCGCTCGCCCCACTGCCCGAAGACCTCGCGCGCCGTGGGCTGCTCGGCCGACACGTCCACATAGTGCACGCCGGCCTGCAGCGCGGCCTGCAGCAGCTGGGGCGCACTGTCGGCAAACGGGCCGGCGCAATTCACCACCAGCGCACTTTCGGCCAGCAGGGCCGCGAGGGCAGCGGCATCGCCGTCGAGCCCCTGCACGCGCAGTTGGTCCGCCGGCGCATCGGGGAAGGCGGCGTGCAGCTTGCCCAGATCGCGCCCGGCCAGCAGCGCGGCATGGCCTTGTTCGCGCAGCGCCTGCACCACGAAGCGCCCGGTGTGCCCGGCGGCGCCGTAGACCAGCACGGGGCGGGCAGACGCGTGTGAAGAAGAAGAGGGAGGGAGGGAGGTGTTTGCAGCCACGATACAGACCTGTACGTTTTGTTGAAGGTGGCGCGATGCTACATACAGGTCTGTATCGTGTCAACACGGAATATGGGACAATGCCGGCATGAGCCCTACCGCCGCCCGCAAGACCACCGCAGCCAGTACGCCAGCCGCCGTCCCCGCCGCGGCACCGCCAGCGCCGGCGGGCGACGTGCAGCAGCGCATCCTCGACACGGCCTGCCAGCTGTTCTATGCCGAGGGCGTGCGCGCCGTGGGGATCGACCTGATCATCGAGCGCGCACAGATCGCCAAGACCAGCCTGTACCGCTACTACCGCACCAAGGACGACCTGGTCGCCGCCTTCCTGGAGCGCGAGGACAAGGAGTTCTGGCAGCAATGGGACGAGGCCGCCAATACGCATGCCCCGGATGCGGCGGCCGAGCTCGACGCCCTGCTTGCCTGGGTGGGCGAGCGCGTGGCCCGCCCCGGCTACCGCGGCTGCCCGCAGCTCAACGTGGCGGCGGAGTTTGCCGACCCGGCCCACCCGGCGCGCGCCATATCGGCCGCGCACCGGCTGGAGCAAAAGCGGCGCCTGGCCGCCCTGTGCAAGCGCATGGGGCTGAAAAAGCCTGAGGTCACGGCCTCGCAGCTCTCGCTGCTGGTCGATGGCGCGTTCAGCAGCGGCTCGCTGCTGCTGGGCGACAGCGCGGGCAAGGTGCTGCGCGCCGCGGGCAAGGCCTTGGTGGAGGCCGGCGGCTGAGCCATTGGCCGGAGTCGACAGGCCTACCCGGGATTGCGCTATTCTGCGGCGCAAGGGAGGAAGGGCCGCATGCACGACACCGCGCAGAACACGCCACGCGCGCCAGGCGCAGCGCCGGACCACGACCCACTGGCGCAGTCACTGTCTGCGGCGGACGACCGCATTCGCCTGAGCCACTGGCTGCCGCCGCGCCAGGGCATGCTGCCGCACATCCGCATCGGGCAGCGCTGGTTCAACACCCTGTGGGCGCTGCCCATCGGTGCCGCACTGCTGCTGGCCGCCGTGGCCACGGCGCAAAGCCTGCGCGAGTTGCCCGCGGTGCAGGCCTTCATCGCGCAGTACCCGGGAGTCGCCCAGGCCGCGCCGCGGGTCGAATCGGGCTTTCCGTGGTGGCTGCGGCTGCAGCATTTCTTGAACATGTTCTTCATGCTGTTCATCATCCGGGCGGGCATCCAGATCCTGGCGGACCACCCGCGCCTGTACTGGCGGCGCGACAGCACGCCAGGCACCGAGTGGTTCCGCTTTCAGCACGAGGTGCCCAAAGACCGCATCTGGACCGCCAAGGACGATGCGGTCACGCTGCCGCAGTGGCTGGGCATACCGGGGCTGCGCCACACCATCGGCCTGGCGCGCTGGTGGCATTTTTCGGTGAACCTGCTGTGGACGCTCAACGGCATCGCCTTCTACCTGCTGCTGTTTGCCACCGACCAGTGGCTGCGCATCGTGCCGACGACCTGGGAGGTGCTGCCCAACGCGGTGTCCACCGCCATCCAGTACGCCTCGCTCAACTTCCCCGTGGACCAGGGGTGGACGCGCTACAACAGCCTGCAGCAGTTGACCTATTTCGTCACCGTGTTCATTGCTGCGCCGGTGTCGATTGCCACCGGCATCCTGCAGGGGCCGGCGTTCTCCAACAAGCTCGGCTGGCTGGGCCGGGTGCTCAACCGGCAGGTGGCGCGCTCGATCCACTTCCTGTCCTTCACCTGGTTCGTGGCCTTCATCGCGGCGCACGGGGTCATGGTGTTCATCACCGGCCTGCGCGAAAACACCAACCACATGTTCGCAGGCGTGCACGATGCCTCGTGGTCGGGCTTCACGCTGTTCCTGCCCGCCATGGCCATCCTGGTGCTGGCCTGGCTATGGGCCTCGCCCTTCACCCTGCGCCATGCCCGGCTGGTGCAAAAGACCGGGCGCTTCCTGGTCGGCTGGCTCAAGGGCCTGGCCGAAGGGTGGGACCCCCGATCGCAGCTGACCGAGGCCGACATCTCGCCCCACTTCTGGCCCAACGGCACCCTGCCCGCCTCGCCCGAATTCGAGGCCCTGGTGGCCAATGGCTTCAAGGGCTACCGGCTGCGCGTGGGCGGCCTGGTCGAGCAGCCCGCCAGCTTCAGCCTCGATGAGCTCCAGGCCATGGAGCGGCAGGAGCAGATCACCACGCACTTCTGCATCCAGGGCTGGTCCGGCGTGGCCAAGTGGGCCGGGGTGCCCGTGCGCAGCCTCATGGACGTGGTCAAACCCCATGCCAGCGCGCGCTATGCGGTGTTCTATTCGCTGGCAGACGGCGGCGACGGCGGGCGCTACTACGACGTGCACAAGATCTCGAACATGCGCCACCACCTGAGCATCCTGGCCTACGAGATGAACGGCGCCGCCCTGCCTGTGCTGCACGGCGCACCGCTGCGCCTGCGCTGCGAGAACGAACTGGGCTTCAAGATGGTCAAATGGATCGCGGCCATCGAGTTCGTCGAGGACTTCAAGGACCTGGGCGCCGGCCAGGGCGGCTACAACGAAGACCATGAGTTCTTTGGGTACCGCATGCCCATCTGAACAAAAGAAGAGGAAGCAACGGATGCAGATCGACTGGAACCATTTCACCCCCTGGGCAGCCCTTGCGGGCGGCCTGGTCCTGGGCCTGGCGGCCGCCGCCTTCGTGCTGCTGCATGGCCGCATTCTGGGCATCAGCGGCATCCTCGGAGGGCTGCTGCATCCGCGCAGCAAGGACATCGCCTGGCGCGTGGCCTTCGTGCTGGGCCTGCTGGCCGCGCCCCTGCTCTACCGCCTGACGGTGGGCATGGCGGAGGCGCGCATCGACGCCAGCTGGGGCATGGTGGTGCTGGCCGGGCTGCTGGTGGGCGTGGGCACGCGCTATGGCTCGGGCTGCACCAGCGGCCACGGCGTGTGTGGCATCTCGCGCCTGTCGCCGCGCTCGCTGGTGGCCACGCTGGCCTTCATGGCGGCAGGCTTTGCCACCGTCTACCTCATCCGCCACGTGCTGGGCTGAAATGAAGCACCCCCTGAGTCGCTTCGCGCCTTCCCCCTCTCTCGACTCGCTGCGCGAGTCGGGAGGGGGACGCCCCCAGTGCGGCGGGGCGGCCCTTGCACGGGGGCACTGGCCTCGGCCGCGCCAGTTTCACGCGTCGCGGGTGGCAGGCAGCGCAATGAATAACTGATAAGGGAGCTCCGCAATGCTCAAACGCATTTCCGAATTCGGCATCGGCCTGGTCTTTGGCCTGGGCCTCATCATCTCGGGCATGACCGACCCGGGCAAGGTGCTCGGCTTTCTCGACCTGGCCGGGCCCTGGGACCCCTCGCTCGCCCTGGTGATGGGCGGCGCCGTGCTGGTGGGCCTGCTCGCCTTCGCCCTGGCCCGCAGGCGCAGCACCAGCGTGCTGGGCGGCCCCATGCAGCTGCCCACCGCGCGCCACATCGACCGGCGCCTGGTGCTCGGGAGCCTGGTGTTCGGCGTGGGCTGGGGCATCGCAGGCTTTTGCCCTGGCCCCGCCATCGTCTCGCTGGGTGCCGGCGAGCCCAAGGCCGTGGTGTTCGTGCTGGCCATGCTGGCGGGCATGGGGATCTTCGAGTGGCTGGAGGGGCGCAAGAAAGTGCCTCCCGGCAAGGCATGAACGGAATGAACCGGCAGGAACTGCATGCGGTGCTGCTGGACGTTGCCGGCCTGGTGCCCGAGCACATCAACAACCATGTCTCGCGCAGCTACTTCTACCAACGCGTCGAATGGCACCCGCAGCGCAGCACCCGCGTCTTTCGCATCCTCTTCGATACTGCAGGAGAGCCCGCGCGCATTCAGCTGTGTGCCTCGTCGGACAACAACAATACCGTGCTCATTGAGCAGCCGTTCAGCCATGAGCAACTGCTCGGCCTTGTCAGGCAGGAGGTTGCGTTGGTCACCGCCCGGCTTGAGCGCGAGGCGTCTGCTGCGCCATGACGCGGAGCGATCACGGCAGCAGCTGCTACAGCATAGGCAAGCTGCCCTGTTCATTCTTTTCGGACGACAAGACCGTGCCGGTGTTGGACCTGAACCACCGCGCCTGCATGGCCAACAGGAGCTGCGCGGTGATCGGGAAACCCGATGCAGAACCGATGACTGAATCAACGCCGCAATACGGACAGATGGCCGTATTGCCTGCATCGAGGTCCTTTCCATCAGGCACATCGACCCATTCAACAATGGCCATCGGTTCGAAGATGTGCAGGCAGTAAAAGCAGCCGCACTGGAAGCTTTCCTTCAGTTCTGCGCGGTGATTAGATGAATGGCGGTGTGCACCAACAACGTCGTGCATGGACATGGAGATTGACCCTTCGTGCCCTCACCGCCGCCAGGAACATAAGGTGTGGCGATGATGGGAAAATCTACCGAGCCGCGTCCGCCCCCTCTGTTTAAACCTTGGCAGCGCGGATTTTTTCCTGCACGAAAGCGACAAACTCACGGCGCTTCTCGGATGATGCAAAGGCCCTGTTGGGTATGACATGCGCCTTGTTGTGCGCCAGGTAGACGCCAACAAACCCCGGCCTGGATACCACCCGGCTCACACCGGGCCACTTCACAAACAACTTGGTGAAGGGTGTCGTTTCGACAAGTTCATCTTGCCTGGTCTCTAACGTATGCTCAGTCAATACAGTGACGCTGCGACGAAAATAGTCGAGCGCGAGGATGGCGAAAATCGCTGCCCATTCCGCTAGATAGAAGAGTGCCGCGCCAGCAACGGAAACTCCGAATGACTCACCATCATTGCGCGCTGAGTTGAAGGTCATCCATGGAAACACCAAGTAAAAGGCTTGTGTGATCGGGCTCAAGAAATGGTACGAAGCACTGAAGAGAAGTACGTCCCGAAACTTGAGTTCATACTGAATTTTCATCTCGTTGTTTGCGGGTTCATCCATAGAGAGGCACAGGCGTTTGGTAAGACGAGCGCGAGCTTAGTGGATAGGCGAGCCGGCTCCAAATGGCAAATGGAACCACTGCGAGCGCGGCTCCCACCCCTGTTGGTTTTTGGCGCTCAACCCAAAAGATCTGCCAAGCCTGTCCGCGAGGCTCAGTTCTTGCCCCACCCCGGCAGCGCCGCTGCCTGCTTGATCCACTGGACCATCTGCCCCTCGTCCAGCCCACCTTCCTGGATGTTGATCCAGCGCGCATCCTCGCCCGAACCGCCTTCGGGCGCGGGGTTCAGCGATGCGCCCTTGAAGAAGCTCACCTTGATGAACTTGGCGAACACGTGGTAGCCCAGGAACCAGCCCTGCCCCGCGATGCCGTAGAAGGGCGAGTTCCAGCGCACGGCCTTGGTGACCTGGGGCACGTTGGCCTCGACCAGCGCGTCGAGCCGGGCGCACAGGCCGCGGCGCCAGTCGTCGGGGATGGCGGCGATGTACGCCTGCACGGGCGCGTCGCCGTCGGCCTTGGCGATCTGGGGGTTGTCGCCGGACAACAGCACGGGCCGGGCCGCGGCGGCGGGCTTCCTGGCGGGGGGTGCTTTCTTGGCGGGCGCTGCGGCTTTCTTGGCCGCGGCGGCCTTGGGGGCCGGAGCGGCCACGCTGCGGGTGGCCGTAGCGGCGGGCTTGGCCAGGGCCGCCGTCTTGTTGGTGCTGCTCTTCGTGGGGGGCGGGGCTCTTTTCACGGGCGCCTTGGTGGGCGCTTTTGTTGTTGTGGAAGGCGAAGACTTCGCCGCTGCGGCTGCTTTTGCAGTTGCCTTGCGCGCAGGCGGCTTCGTCTCTGGCTTGCTGGTGGCCATGGCATTCACTCCCTGTGAATGGCAGGTCATTCACCCCAATGGGGGATTGCCTGCCTTTAAAAAAGAGAGCGAAGGTTACCAGCCTTGTGTGAAGTTGTACGACGATTTTGCTTCAAGCAAAGTCGAAAACCGTTCGCAGCCTCACCTCCACCCTTCCAGCACCACCTTGCCACGCGCCTTGCCCGATTCGAGCAGGGCATGCGCCTTCTTCAGGTTCTCGGCATTGATGCTGCCAAAGCGCTCGGCCAGAGTGGTGCGCACCAGGCCGGCATCGACCAGGGCGGCCACCTCGTTGAGCAGCTGGTGCTGGCCGGCCATGTCGGCGGTGCCGAACAGCGAGCGGGTGAACATCAGCTCCCAGTGGATGGAGACGGACTTCCGCTTGAAGGGCATCACGTCCAGCGCCTTGGGGTCGTCGATGAGGCCGAACTTTCCTTGCGGGGCGATGGCCTCGACGATCTGCGCCAGGTGGGCGTCGGTCTGCGTCAGGCTGACGATGTAGTCCACCGTGGGGAAGCCGATGGCCTTGAGTTCCTGTGCCAGCGGCTGGCTGTGGTCGATGACGTGGTGGGCACCCAGCTCCTTCACCCAGGCCTGGGTTTCGGGGCGCGATGCGGTGCCGATCACCGTGAGGCTGGTCAGGCGCGAGGCCAATTGCGTGAGGATGGAGCCCACGCCGCCCGATGCGCCGATGATCAGCAGCGACTTGCCCTCGGGCTTCTTGCCGGGCTGCACCCCCAGGCGGTCGAACAGCATCTCCCACGCGGTGATGGCCGTGAGCGGCAGCGCGGCAGCCTGGGCAAAATCGAGCGTCTTGGGCGCATGGCCCACGATGCGCTCGTCCACCAGGTGCAGCTCGGCATTGGTGCCGGGGCGGGCGATGGAGCCGGCGTACCACACGCGGTCGCCGGGCTGGAACAGGGTGACGTCGGGGCCCACGGCCTTGACGATGCCGCTGGCGTCCCAGCCCAGCACCTTGTAAGGCTGGCCTTCGGCCGGGGCGCCGCTGCTGCGCACTTTGGTATCCACCGGGTTCACGGAGATGGCCTTGACCTCCACCAGCAGGTCATGGCCCGTGGCCACGGGCTCGGGCAGGGTGATGTCGAGCAGCGACTCGGCGTTGGCGATGGGCTGGGGCTTCTGGTATCCGACGGCTTTCATGGAGAGGGTCCTGTCAAGGGAGAGTAAACAACAAAATCGACTTCAAGGGGGGGTCAGGCCATGGCCTCGGCGGTCGCCTCGTACGGTGCGTAGTCGCTGTAGCCGTGCGCACCGCTGCCGAACAGCGCCTTGGCATCGAAGGCAGCCAGCGGCAGGCCGTCCGCCAGGCGCCGCGGCAGGTCGGGGTTGGCGATGAAGGGGCGGCCAAAGGCCACCAGGTCGGCAAAGCCGTCGCTGAGCACCTGGCTGGCACGCGCGGCGTCGTACCCGCCGGCCACGATCACGCGGCCCTGGTAGGCCTGGCGCAGCGCGCTGCGGAAGGTGTCGGGGATCTGTGGCGCATCGGCCCAGTCGGCCTCCACCAGGTGCAGGTAGGCCAAGCCGGTGGCGTCGAGCTGGCGCGCCAGGTGCAGGATGGTGGGAATGATCTCGGGGCAGTCCATGCCACGCTGGGTGATGAAGGGCGCCAGCCGCATGCCCGTGCGCTCGGCGCCGGCCTCGCTGGCCACGGCGGCGGCCACCTCCAGCGCAAAGCGCGTGCGCCCCTCCAGCGTGGCGCCGGTGTAGGCATCGGTGCGCTGGTTCGAGGTGGTGCGCAGGAACTGGTCCACCAGGTAGCCATTGGCGCCGTGGATTTCCACGCCGTCGAAACCGGCGCGCATGGCGTTGGCGGCGGCACGGCGGAAATCGCCGACCACGACCTGGATGTCCGGCACGCTCAGCGCGCGCGGCACGGGGCTGTCGACCATGCGGCCCACGCCGTCATCGCCCGCCACCCACACCTGGGCCTGCGGCGCAATGGCCGAGGGCGCCACGGGCAGCCCGTCGGCATGGAAGCTGGCGTGCGACATGCGGCCTACATGCCACAGCTGCAGCACCATGCGCCCGCCCTCGGCATGCACTGCATCGGTCACGCGGCGCCAGCCCTCTACCTGCGCATCGCTGTAGATGCCGGGGGTGAAGCTGTAGCCCTGGCCCTGGCGCGAGATCTGCGTGGCCTCGGTCACGATCAGGCCGGCGCTGGCGCGCTGGGCGTAGTACTGGGCCATCAGCGCATTGGGCACGTCGCCCGGCTGGCTGCTGCGGGCGCGCGTCATGGGCGCCATCACGATGCGGCTGGGCAGGGCCAGCGGGCCCAGCTGCAGGGGGCGGAACAAGGGGGATGAAGAAGTGGCGGTCATGCGGATGGCTCCAGGTGGGATCGGCGGTTTGCCGTTTGCATGCCGCTATGGTCTTCATTTCGTGTTGATTGAAAAACCACCCATGCATTGAAGCCACTTTCAATAAAATATTGAAGATCAACGCCACCGCCCTGCCCCTTCATCCGTGAAAGCCTTGCAAGACCTGGACATCTTTGTGCGCACGGCCGACAACGGCAGCCTGTCGGCCACCGCCCGCGCGCTGGACCTGACGCCCGCCGCCACCAGCGCGGCCCTCAAACGCCTGGAGGCCGAGCTGGGCGTGCAGCTCTTCGTGCGCTCCACGCGCAGCCTGCGGCTCACGCAGCAGGGCGAGCTGTTCCTCGAGCAATGCCGCCCGGCGCTGGCCGCGCTGCAGCAGGCCGGCCAGCAACTGGCCGCGGGCGGGCAGGCGCTGCGCGGCGTGCTGCAGCTGTCGGCCCCATCGGACCTGGGGCGCAATGTGCTGCTGCCCTGGCTGCACGAGTTCCAGGAGCAGCACCCGCAGGTGGACATCCGCCTGCAGCTGTCGGACCGCGTGGCCAATGTCTACAGCGACCCGGTGGACGCGGCCTTTCGCTATGGCAAGCCGCCCGATTCGGGCCTGGTCGCCCTGCCCCTGGCGCCCGGCGTGCGCCGCGTGCTGTGCGCATCGCCCGCCTACCTCGCACGGCACGGTGCACCGGCCACACCGCACGAGCTCACGGGGCACGACTGCCTGTGCTTCATGCTCGGTGACGAGGTGCATGACCGCTGGCGCTTCACGCCCGGCGACGGCGGCGCCGAGGTGACCGTGCGCGTGCGCAGCGTCAACGTATCGAACGACGGCGACGCCGTGCGCCGCTGGGCCCTGCTGGGCAAGGGCATCGCCTACAAGGCCGGGCTCGACGTGGCGGCCGACCTGGCCGCAGGCCGGCTGCAGGCGCTGTGCCCGGGCTGGACGACCGAGCCCACGCCCCTGTTCCTGGTGGCGCCCAGCCGCCGCCAGCTCACGCCGCTGGTGCGGGCGCTGCGGGATTTCGTGGCGGCGCGCACGGCGGCGCTGGGAGCACCCGAAGGCCGTTGAGCAGTTCAGTCAATCCCATACAAACCATCAATTTGTATGGATTGGCGCAGATA
Organism: Acidovorax sp. GW821-FHT10A04; assembly: GCF_059415825.1. Taxonomy (NCBI): domain Bacteria; kingdom Pseudomonadati; phylum Pseudomonadota; class Betaproteobacteria; order Burkholderiales; family Comamonadaceae; genus Acidovorax; species Acidovorax sp. GW821-FHT10A04. The sequence continues at coordinate 93,667 of NZ_JBWKNZ010000010.1, read as the reverse complement.
CTCCTACACGATGCCCGTTGCCCTGGCCGGGCGATGCTCCTCCTGCAGGATGGCCGAGAGCTTTTCGAGCGCCTGGCGCAGTTGCTCCTGGCCCATGGCCCCCCCGAGCGAGATGCGCATGGCCTTGTGCACGGCCTCATCCGCGCGGAAGGCATCGGCATCGGTAACGCCCACGCCACGCTGCTGCGCGGTCTGGATCAGCCGGTACGGGTCGGCCAGTGGCGGCAGCTGCAGCCACAGGTGCAGGCCATGCGGGTGGCACTGCACGCCCTGGGGCAGCAAGCGGCCCGCCAGGCGCTGCCGCTGCGCCAGCTCGTGGCGCACCCGCTTGAGCATGTCGTGCGCCATGCCGCTCTCGATGGCATGGGTCGCCACCGCCGTCATCCACGACACCGGCATGAGGCTGATGGAGCGCAGGGCATCCAGCACCGGGGTGATCGCCGCCCCCTGCGGCAGGGCGATGAAGGCCGTCCGCAGGCCCGGCGCCAAGCACTTGGACAGGGTGGAGATGTAGTAGACGGGAGCGCTGTGCTGTCCGCCCGACTGTGCAGCCACCGGGGCCGGGGCATCGCCGGCGATGAGCCAGTACGGGTCGTCCTCGATGATGGCCAGCCCATACCGGCTGGCCACCGCATGCAATGCGGCGCGGCGCTTGGCCGACAGTGTGCGCGTGGTCGGGTTGTGGATGGTGGGGTTGAGGTACAGTACGCGCGCACCGCCACGGGCGCAGGCGTCCTCCAGCGCATCGGGCGACATGCCCTCGGCATCGGCCGCCACCGCAACGATAGCCCGATCCAGCGCCTGCGCCGCGGCCAGCAGACCCGGGTAGGTCAGCCCTTCGGTGAGCACGCCGTCGCCGGGGTGCGAGCAGGTGAGCAACAGCGCACACAAGGCCGATTGCCCCCCGGGGCAGATGACGATGCGCCCCGGGTCCACCGCCCCCAGCATGGGCTGCAGCCATGCTGCGGCCGCCTGCCGGTCCGCCGGCGCACCGGCCCCCACGTGGTAGCCCATCAGGTCGCCGCTGCCCATGCGTTCCTGCGCCTGCGCGATCCCGGCACGCATCAGCTGGGCAAAGAAGGGGCCGTCCAGCAGCGGCGGGATGTTCATGCCCAGGTCGACCGTCGTCATGTCCGGGCCCGATGCCTTGCGCCTGACGTAGGAGCCCCCCGCACCCTGCGCCTCCAGCAGGCCCAGCGCCCGCACCTCCGAGTAGGCCCGGGTCACGGTCGTGAGGTCCACGCCCAGTGCCGTGGCCAGCTCCCGCTGCGGCGGCAGGCGGTCGCCCGGGCGCAGCACCAGGTCGTCCACCGCCGTGACGATCTGCTGCACGATCTGCTGGTAGCGGGCGCCTCCTCCTTGCGCGGTCAAGGGGCGGATCCATGCCCGGTTGGGGTTCTTGAGCTTGCGGGCGCTCTCCATTTTGTATGGCTCCTTTGTATTGTTTTTCTCAAGACAAATCCCTCATAAATCCATACAATAACAACATGCATGGAAATTTCCAACTTTTATCGGGATCTTTCTTTGCAATTGTCCATACAAGCAAGGGCTGTTCGACCAACGACAGCCAGGAAACCAGGAAATACGCACATGGATTGGGTCCCCATCGTCTTCATCACGTTCAAGGTGCTGGTGTTCGGCACGGGCATGTTCTTCGCCATCAAGTGGCACCACGACCAGGCGAAGAAGGACAAGCAGGACAGGGACAACGAGAAATGACGCCACCGGCGACCTCAAGCACGCGCCGAACGGCCCGCGATGATGCCCGCCCCAGGCAACAAGCCCGCCCCGCCGCTTGCGGACCTGGTGCCGCTGCTCGACGCCGCCAATGCCATCGGCAGCCTGCACTCGGGCGTGCGCTGGCCCGAGGCGGAGCAGATCACCGGCCTCGGCAGGGAGCGCCTGTTGCAGGCGCTGGATTTTCTCGAAAGCTACTACGACGTGCCCATCACCACCCGCCCAGGCGGCGAGACCATCGAATTCACACGCCAGGGCGAGGAAGTCCTCGGCTGGGTCCGAGGCAGCTACGCCACCATGGCCGCACTCAAGCACCGGTTTCGGCCATAGCAGCACAGCGCTGGCGTGCGTTCCACGCGCAGCCTGCGGCTCTCGGCCCCGTCGGACCTGGGCCGCAATGTGCGGCTGCCCTGGCTGCATGAGCCAGGCCAAACGGACAGGCGTTCAGCCGGCCGGGCCCGCCAGCGGGCTCCACAGGCTGGGCGTGTGCTCGCGGTCGCGCATCCAGCCGGGCACGTCCGCCGCTGGCATGGGCCGCGCGATGTGAAAGCCCTGCACCAGGTCGCAGCCCTGCGCGCCCAGCACGTCCATCTGCGCCTGCGTTTCCACCCCTTCGGCGACGACCTCCATGCCCAGGCCGTGGGCCAGCTGTATCACGGCCTGCACCACATGGCGCGCCTGCTCGCTGCTGGCCAGGTCGGTGACGAAGCTGCGGTCGATCTTGAGCTGCCGTGCAGGGATGTGGCGCAGCTGCGCCAGCGACGAGTAGCCGGTGCCGAAGTCGTCGATGGACAGCCGCACCCCCATGGCCGCAATGCGCTCGAGCATGGCGCGCTCCTGCGCGGAGTGCTCCATCATGGTCGACTCGGTGATCTCGCACGACAGCTGCGCGGGGCGCAGCCCGTGCGCTGCCAGGGCCTGGCCGATGCGCTCCACCAAGTCGGGCTGGCGCAGCTGGTGGGGTGACAGGTTGACGGAGATACGGCAGCGCAGCCCCAGCGCCTGCCATTGCGCCAGCTGGGCGCAGGCGGTGTCGATGACCCAATTGCCGATGGCGCCGATGAGGCCGTAGCGCTCGGCCAGCGGGATGAAGATCTCGGGGCTGACCTGGCCGAATTTTTCGTGCTCCCAGCGCAGCAGGGCCTCCAGGCCATGCACCCGGCCCTCGGTGCAGTCCACCTTGGGCTGGTAGTGCAGCACCAGGTCGCCGCGCTCCAGCGACTCGCGCAGCGCCTGGCGCATCAGCACCTCTTCTGGGCCGTCGTCGGACATGGATTTCTCGTACAGCACACAGCAGCTGCCGCCGGCGCGCTTGGCCTCGTACATGGCCGCGTCGGCGCAGGCCAGCAGGCGGTCGCCCGAGGGCTCCTGCCGGGGGTGCAGCACCACGCCGATGGAGCACGACAGCGACACCCGGTGGCGGCCCACGGCATATGGGCGGCGCAGCACCTCGATGATGCGGCTGCCCACGCGCATGGCATCCTCGCCCGCCGTGGGCGACTCGATCAGCGCCACGAACTCGTCCCCACCCAGCCGGGCCAGCAGCTCGGCGCCCCGCACCACCGACTGCAGGCGCCGTGCCACCTCCTTGAGCACGCCGTCGCCCGCGGCATGGCCGAAGCTGTCGTTGATGGGCTTGAAACCGTCGAGGTCGATGAACATCACGCCCAGCTCGCAGGGCGCTCCCGCCTCCGCCCCTGCCTCCACGCCCGTGGCCCCGCCCTGCGCGGCAATGCGCTGCAGCGCCTGGCCCAGGCGCTGGTTGAACAGGGCGCGGTTCGGCAGGCCGCTCAGCGGATCTTCAAAGGCCTGGCGCTGCAGCTGGTCGTTGGCCCGGCGCAGGTCGGCATTGGCCTGGCGCAGCGAGTCGGCCAGGTCGGAGATGCGGCGCTCGGCGTCCTTGCGCGCGGTGACGTCGCGCGACAGGGCGATATAGGTGGGCCCCCCCTGCCCCTCCAGGCTGCCATCGGCCGCCTTGCGCGCCACCGACAGCTCGAACCAGCGCTCGCCCCCGGGCAGGTGCAGGCGGTAGCTGCGCGGGCTGGCATGGCCCTGCGCCCGCGCCTCGGCAATGGCGGCCATGGCCAGTTCGCGCAGCTTGGGCGACAGGGCTTCGGTCACTGTGCGCCCCATCAGCGCGCGGTGGTGCAGGGCCAGCTCCTCGTTGGCGGGCACATTGCACTGGATGAAGCGGCCCTGGGCATCGAGCTCGAACAGCAGGTCGGGCAGCGCATCGAGGATGGCCGCGTTGCGCGCCTGCGCCAGCTGCAGGTCGCGCTGGATGCCGAAGTTCCTGAGCAGGTGCAGCAGCCGGTGGCCCAGGATGGGCCAGTTCACGGGCTTGGAGATGAAGTCCGTCGCGCCGGCGGCATAGGCGTTCTCGACCGATGCCACGTCGTCGTTGCCCGTGACCAGCACGATGGGCACGAACGGGCCGGCCTCGTGGCGCAGGATGCCGCACAGCTCATATCCGTTGAGGCCCGGCATCTCCACGTCGAGCAGCACCAGCGAGCACGGCGATTGGCGGAACGCGAGCAGCGCCGAGGCCCCGTCCTCGGCCAGCACGGGCTCGAAGCCGAGCTTGCGCACGGCGGCCCGCAGCATGGCGCGCATGCCGGGGTCGTCGTCGGCGATCAGCACCCGGACAAGCGCTACCAGCCCCGGTTCGGGCGGCAGCCCTTCTTCCGGCAGCGCCGGCGCCTCCTTGCTCATGGGTGCGCCTCCAGCACGGCATGCAGGGCAGCCACGGTGCGGCGGCGGGCATCGTGCATGTGCGCCAGGCCCTGGCGCACCCCATGGGCATCATCGGCGAGCGCATGGCGCTCGACGCTGCGCATGCCCTCGGCCATCTCCAGCGCGCCGGCGTGGGCGGCCGAGGACTTGAGGCCGTGGGCAATGCGCGCGGCATGGGGCAGTTGGCCATCGGCCAGCGCCTGCTCCATGGCGGCCAGCCCCTGCGCTGCGGCGTCGAGAAAACCTGTCACCACCTCGCGCAACAGCCCCGTGCCGCCCTGCTCGTCCAGGTACAGCAGGGTCTCGACCGCGCGCGCGTCGATGGCTGTGCTGCGGTCGTCGGCAGGCACCACGGGCGCTTCGGGCAGCGCCTGCGGCACCGGCACCACCTGCAGCCAGGGCGCCAGCGCCGCGGCCAGGGTGCCAATGCCGTAGGGCTTGGCGATGAAGCCGTCCATCCCGCTGGCGCGGCAGCGGGCGGCATCGTCGGCGCCGGCATTGGCCGTGAGCGCGATGATGGGCAGGCTGGCGCCGCGCCCATCGGGCAGGCCGCGTATCGCGCGGCTGGCGGCATAGCCGTCCACCACGGGCATCTGGCAATCCATGAGCACGGCGTCGAAATCGTGTGCGCGCACCTGCTCGATGGCCTGCGCGCCGTCGTGCGCCTCGCGCCAGGCCAGGCCCAGCTTGCGCAGCATGCCCGCCGCCACGGCGCGGTTGACCGGGTGGTCCTCCACCAGCAGCACGGTGCCTTGCAGGCGCGGCACGGCGTCGGCAGCCGCGCCTGCAGCGCCCTCCCCACCGTTGTCGGTACGGGCGGGCAATGCGCCGGCAACCGGCAGCTCCAGCTGCACCGTGAAGCGCGAGCCGGCACCCGGCTGGCTTTGCACCGCGATGTCGCCCCCCATGGCCCGGGCCAGGTCGCGGCAGATCGCCAGCCCCAGGCCGGTGCCGCCAAAGCGGCGCGTGGTCGATCCGTCGGCCTGGGCAAAGCGCTCGAAGATGCGCTCCTGCGCCTCGGCCGGTATGCCGATGCCCGTGTCCTGCACCACGATGTCCACCTGGGCGCGCCCGGCCACCTGCGCCGGCGCCACCCACACCTGCACATTCACGCTGCCCTGTTCCGTGAACTTGATCGCGTTGCCGATGAGGTTGGCCACGATCTGGCGCAGGCGCAGCGCGTCGCCCACCAATTGGCACTCGGGCATCTGCCACTTCACCTGCGCCTGCAGGTTGAGGCCCTTGGCCAGCGCGGGCTGCACGAACATGGCCTGCGCCGCACCGATCTCGCGCCGCAGGTCGACACCGGCCTGCTCCAGCTGCAGCTGCCCGGCCTCGATCTTCGAGACGTCCAGCACGTCGTCGATCAGCGCCAGCAGGTGCCGGCCCGAGGCCTGCACCGCACCGGCCCACTCGCGCTGCTCGCGGCTCAGCCCGCTGCCGAGCAGCAGCTCGTTCATGCCCAGCACGCCATTGAGCGGCGTGCGGATCTCGTGGCTGATGGTGGCCAGGAACTCGCTTTTGACCAGCGCCAGCTGCTCGGCCGCCAGGCGCGCTCGCTCGAGCGCCCACTGGGCCGCATAGTCCTTGCGCACGATGAACTCGCGCCACCAGCCCACCCCCACCGCCAGCAGGAACAGCGTGACCACGTGGTAGGACCAGTAGGCCGCCTCGGTCGGCGACTGGCCGGGGTGCCACCACAGCGTGGCGCAAAAGGCCGCCAGGATGGCCAGGCCCGCCATCAGCGCCCAGCGGAACTGCAGGCCCAGCACGATGAAGCAGTAGAACTCCAGGAAGGTGAAGTTGAGGATGCCGACCCAGGAGTTCAGCCCCTCGCCGCCTGCCGCATCGATGCGCAGCAATATCCAGAACAGGCACAGCGACAGCGCGACGATGAAACCGGCCAGCACGGGCTGCCAGTGCCGGCGCGCCTGCGGCAGGAAGGTGTAGGCCAGGCCCCCGAGCAGGATGGGCACGGCCACCTGCAGCCGCAGCGCATTGACCGCCACCGTGGGGTAGGCAATCCAGTCGACCAGGAAATCGCCCAGCACCAGCAACAGGCCCAGCAGCAACGCGCCCTGGGCGTAGCGGTGGTAGAACGACAGGTAGTGCTCGCCAAACGCATGCTCGACCTGCGCCGGCTCGAAGCGCAGCAACACCCGCAGGCGCAAGGTGGGCGCGGCGTCCTCAGGGGTGCGGGGGGGCCCGCTGGCGGTGCCCATGGCGGGAATTGGATCGGTGGAGACGGGCGGTTTGGAGATATCGTATAACGAATTGTTACTTTTGCGCAGCAGAGATTGGTGATGGCCCCTCAGGGCAGTCGGCGGCGCACGCTGGCGTGTGGTTGGCTACCACCAGATCAGGCCATGGGCTATACAGGCCCCGCCTGCGGCAGGGTGAAGCTGAGCGAAATCCGCTCCCGCCCCGGAACCACCATCCTCACCGCACCAGGGATGTCGAAGTAAGGGCGGCCCTTCAACAGCCGGTCCGGCAGCATGAAACCCGCAAACACCTCGATGGTGATGCCACCGCGCTCGCCCACCGCCACGTCCTGCGGGCGGATGCCATCGAAGTCAGGCCAGGCGCAGCCCAGCAACTGCTCGGTGGCAGCCTTGCGCGCGGCCGCCTTGCCGCGCACCACCAGCCGAGCCAGGTCGAGCGCCCCATCCCACTCCAGCCACAGCGCCAATGTGCCGCTGCCTTGCTTCACCGTGGCCAGCTTCACTGCATGGCAAAAACCATCGGCTGCCAAAGCCCGTAAGGCCGGCAGGTAGGTATGCTCCACCCCGCAGGCATCCAGCACGGTCTGCAGCCCCGCCACCAAGGCGGCATGGGCCGCCATCGCCCGCTCGGGGGCAGGCAGCATGGCAATGGCGTTCCAGTCGGCAGCGATCTCCACATCAGTGCAGCCATCGAACACCTCGCCGCTCCAGGCGGCCGGATGCTCAACCCCGTAGATATTGACCTTGGCGATGTCCCTGCCCGTGCGCAGCCCCAGCTTGCGCAGAGTCTTGTGCAACTGGTACTCAATGGGCCCGAGCAGCCACAGCTCAGGCAGAAACCCTGGCGCCCCGCTGGTGCGCGAGAGCCGCGCCAGGTCGCGAAGGGCCCGGCCTGGCGGTGCCGAGGGTTTCATGGCATCGCCCTTACCCTCGCCTTCGCCATGGCGGCTCAGTTGGGGCGCTTCATGATCACCTGGCGCAGCTCCTCGTACTCGCTGCGCGTCACGGCCTGGGCGTCGTAGGCCTTCACCAGGTCATCGAGCTCGCGGCCCTTGGAGAACTTGACGCCCTCCTGCACGGTCACGCGCGAGGTGCTGCTGCTCACGCAGCCGGCCAGCGATGCCAGGCATGCGCAGACGATGGTGATGGTGGCAATCCGATGGTGGTTGTGCTTGTTCATGGCGCTGTTCTCAGTCACTTCACGCTGTCGATCAGCCGGCGGCGCTGGCTGTCGTACTCCCGGCTGCTCAATGCGCCGTTGTTGAAGGCACTTTTCAGGTCGATCAGTTGCTGGCCGATGGTGGCCTCGACCGGCGCGCGCACGACGTCGGTCGAACTGCATGCCGGCAGGGCCAGCACGGCCGCCACTGCCAGGAATGCCATGCTTGTTGGAAATTTCATGCACCCTCCTCCTTGGTTTGATGATCTCGGACGCTGAATCCTAGCCCACTTCGGACCGGCGGCCGGGGTGCGACGGCCTCACCGCAACGGGTGCGGCAATGGCCCGTGGCCACGCTAAGGCCGGCTGGCCTTGAAGGCGTCCAGCCGCGCCTGGCGCTCTGCCTTGAACGAGCCACTCAGCGCCGCGGAAAGCTCCTCCCTGCGCATCACCTTGCCGCAGGACTGGCAGTCGGGGCCCAGCCCGGGGTCCTGCCCGCAGGGGATGTGGGTGTAGCGGATGGCGACTTCCTCGTCCTGGGACTTGAACCATGTCTCGCCCCAGGCGCGCAGCGCCAGGAACACCGGGTGGAAGGCGATGCCCATCGGCGTCAGGTGGTACTCGTGGCGCGGCGGCCTTTCACTGTAGGGCCTGCGCTCGATCAATCCGTCCGCTTCGAGCTTCTTGAGGCGGCTGGCCACCATCTGGGGCGTGGCCTGCGTTTGCGCCTGGATCTCCTCGAAGCGGCGGTTGCCGAGGAACAGCTCGCGCAGCACCAGCACGGTCCAACGGTCACCGACCACGCCTTGCGCGCGGGCGATCGGACACAGGGTGGAACCGGGGCTGGAACCAGGGTCCGGAGCCCCCTGCTCCGCGGACGATTTTTTCGGCATCTTGCTCATTGCCGGCATTGTACCCCTTGTCACTATGAAAATCATAGGTATAGTTGCTGCTGTGCGCGGGGCCCTGTTCAAGCGGCCTCGCGCACCGCGCCATCCACCCGGATTTGCGCGCGCACCACCGAACGAACCACACCGAAAGGCTTCCCATGTCTGAACCTGTCACGCTGGATCTCGCTGCCATCGCCGAACGCTATGCCCAGGCCTGGCTTTCCCACGACCCCCAGGCCATCGTTGCCCTGCACACCCCAGACTCGACCTTCGAGGCGCATGGCCGTGGGGCACAGGCGCGCGGCCATGCCGCACTGCTGCAGGAGTTCGCCGGCGTCTTCGAGCGCTACCCCGGCTTCGGCGTGGAAACCCGCCGCCTGCTGCTGGGCGAGCAGCACTGGACGCTGGACTGGACCCTGACCTTCCAGCCGCCGGGCAAGGAGCGCCGGGGTTTCCACGCGCTCGACGTCGTTGAGGTGGACAGCACCGGGCTGGTCACGCGCAAGGACACCTTCTTCGACTATGCGCAGGTCAAGGCGGCCATGAGCTGAGCCCCATGGACAGCACCCTTCACTCCCCATTGCCCCTCTTCGAGCAGCCCCGGCTCGACGCCCTTCCGGTACGGCACCTGTGCGACCTGCGGGTGGCCCTGGAGACGCCCCGCGCCATCCCCACGCCACGGGGCACGGTGGTCCCCTACATCGGCAAGGGCGGCCGGCTGGAGGGGCCCCGGCTGCGCGGCGAGTTCCTGCCCGGCAGCGTCGACTGGGTCCTCGTCGGCACCGACGGCATCAGCCGGCTCGACATACGCGGTGCTCTGCGCACCGACGACGGCGCGCTCATCGCGTTTGAAAGCAAGGGCATCGCCAAGCTGCCGGCAGACGGACGCGCGCGGCTGGCCAAGGGCGAGCGCCTGGCGTTCGGCGAAACCTACCTGAGGACCACGCCCAGGTTCGAAACCTCGGACGAGCGCTACCTGTGGCTCAACGAGCAGGTCCTCATCGGCTACAACGAACTGTCGGCAGGGCAGATCGACTTTCGCATCCACCAGGTGCTTTGAAGTGGCTTGGCCCCGGCCTCGCGGATCGGTGGCAGTGCCCCTGCTGGTCCGCGAGGTCGTTCACGGAGCGCCCTGGCAAGGACACCACATGCAGCGCGCGCCGGAACAACGATAGACTGCTGCGAGCAGGCGGGTGCCATGCCCGATGTGCCTGGACTGCAGCAAGGCACCCGCCTTGCCCCTGGCCCTGCCCCACCAGGCTTCGCCATGCCCCTCACGCCCACCCACCTGCAGGACCTGCTGCTCGACCCCGCGAGCCACCCGCGTGGCCAGCCGCACCTGAGCGCAGCTAGCGGCCTGGTGCGGGCCGGCGCATGGCTGTACCTGGTGGCCGACGACGAACACCACCTGGGCCTGCTGCCTGCCGGCACAGCCGCGCTGCCGCAAGCTCCCCTGGTGCAGTTGCACCGCATCCTGCCAGGCGACCTGCCAGCCGAGCCAAAGGCCCGCAAAAAGCGCAAGCCCGACCTGGAAGCGCTGGCCTTGCTGCCCGCATCGCCCACCCACCCGAGCGGGGCGCTGCTGGCCCTGGGGTCCGGGTCCAAGCCCAATCGGCAACGGGGCCTTGTCATCGCGCTCGATGCCACCGGACGCCCCGATGGCGCTGCACAGGTGGCGGACCTGTCCGCCCTCTACGCGCCCCTGCGCGCGGAGTTTGCCGACCTGAACATCGAAGGCGCCTTTGTCGTCAAGAACGTGTTGCACCTGCTGCAGCGCGGCAACAAGGGCGATGCGCGCAATGCCTGCATCACCTACCCGCTGGCCCCGCTGCAGGCCTGGCTGGCCGGCACCTGTGCGCAGCCACCGGCGCCGCTGCGCACCACCCAGTTCGACCTGGGCACGGTGGACGGCGTGCCCCTGGGCTTTACCGATGGCGCGGCGCTGCCCGGCGGCGATGGTGATGGCGACGGCGGATGGGTCTTCAGTGCCGTGGCCGAGAACACGGACGACAGCTATGCCGACGGCGAGTGCGTGGCATCGGCCATCGGCTGGGTCGGTGCGGACGGCGTGCTGCAGCGCATGGTTGCGCTGGAAGGCGCGCCCAAAGTCGAAGGGATTGCGCTGGACGGGGAGAAGCGGCTGCTGATGGTCACGGATGCGGATGATCCGGAGCGATCGTCGCGGCTATTGGCGGTCTCTCTACTGGATTGACGGACGAACAAGCACATGCCCTTTGAAGAACAGTTTCACACCTGGCTGCACCATGCCCTGGCAGACGGGGCCATGCCACCCGAGGTGAAGGCCTACGCCTTCAACCTTTTGGAGCCCGCCGCCGCGCACGGTGTGAAATTCGCGGTCGAGCTGGTGGGCACCGCCGGGTTCGACGAGGACGACCCGGACTGGGCCTGCGACGAGGCCTGGTCGCCCCGCCAACGGCAACTGGACATTCCCGAGGCCTTCTCCGGCCCCGGCTGGGAGGCCTGCCTGGCCCGCATGGACGCACTGTTGCGCACCTGCCTCGCGTCGCCCACGCTGAGGCCATTGCTGCAGCGGGGCGATGCCGTGGCGCTGGGGTTTGTGGATGGAGAGCTCAGTGTGCTCTGGCAGCGCCCGCAAACCGAGTCGGATTGATTGAAGAACCAGCCTCACCCCACGCCAGCACCCGCCCGAGAGTCCGGCAGGGAAACAACCAGCCCGCCACTCTTCATCGGCGGAGGCACTGCGAGGCCACGGACCTTGGTCCAGTACTCACCATGCACGTCGGCATCCACAGCGGGCGCGATGTGGGTCGCATACAGCGCATCGCGCCCATCCTTTCGCGGGCCGGAGATCCAGTACGGGTCACCCGTTGCCTCGTCGAAATAGTTCGACTTGAAGCCACTGCCCTTTTGGCTCTGGAAGGACTGCCCGGCGTAGTACAGGGTGGCGCCTGTTTTGGAGAAACGCACCCTGCCAATGCGCGCAGGGCCGGTGAGGCCGCCGGCCTTGGATTCGATGTACATAATGCGGGGTTTCATGACCTGTTGCTTGTAGCTGTTTGCGGCAGTAAACAATAAACCCGACTTTATGCGTAGCTGCACCTCAGTATTAGTGGGAAAGCGGCCCTCTTCAATTGCGGGCCCTATCGATTGGTAGTTTGATGCTCAGTGGTCGGGACACATGATATCGATTGCACCCCTCCGATAATTTTCCAATTCCTGCAGGATCGATCCCATTTCCGAAATCTCCGCCTCAAGTTTTTCTGGCAGTATGTCTTCACCGTTTTGAACCCGAACACCATCGCTTGGCTTCAATCTAGTGGGGGTGCGAGCCAGTGCTTCTTTACCATCAACCGTAATCAGAAGGTTGTAAAACGAATGCACAAGATCGTTGCGTCGCGCGGCGAGCTTCTGAATTCTAGCCATCAGCTTATGAAACTCTGCGTGCGGCGTTTGATCAGACAAGCCGAAAATCTGGGCATGGCGTGTGTAGATGACATCAAGTGCGCGCGCCTTCGCATTGAATTCCAACTCCGCGACCAGAGTCGCCACGTACTCTGAGTCTGCGTCCACAATTTGAACGGTCAATTCGACCATGGCGGCCTCTACCGTTTGAAACTTCAGCACGAAGCGCCCAAGCTGGGCATGAAGAGCGTCGTAATTCATGATGTGTCCTAACTCTGACTTAGTTGAAAATTCACTGGGTCATCCAGATGTGCGTCAGCCCATTGCGGAGGTTAAGGCCGATGCGAAGGAACTCAACCGAGCGCTGTATGTCTGGCCGCACGGCACTACCCCCCAAACGCCGCCCCCAACACCCCCACAGCCTCCCTCCCTCGCCCACCCCGCACCCGCGAATGCAGCACCACCGGCAGCCGCGGCAATGCCGGCAAGCCCAGCCGCGCGCCCACATCCACAGCCCCCAGCGGCAGCATGCGCGGCGCCAGTGCCGCCACACCCAGCCCCGCGATCACAGCAGCAGACACAGCCGCCACCCCGCCCCCCACAAAGGCCTCGCGCCAGGGCACGCCGGCCTGGTCGAGCAACTGGCTGGCCACCACGCGCACGCCACACGGCTCGGCCAGGGTCACGATGGGCAAGGGCTCGCCCGCGCGGTGCTGCCAGGTGGGGGCGACGTACCAGCCAAAGGCTTCTTCGGCCAGCACCTGGCCGTCGCTGCGGCCCGCGCTGAAGCGCAGGATGGCCACATCGAGTTCGCGCCGGTCGTAGGCCTGCAGCAGGTCGCCTGAGGAGCCGATGCGGATCTCGATCACCAGGCCCGGGTCGTGTGCGTTCATGCGCGCGATGAGGGCAGGCAGGTCGGGCCCGGCCACGTGGTCGCTGATGCCGATGGCGATGCGCTCGCGCTCGGCCTGTTCGGCAAAGGTGGCCAAGGTGCGCTGGTGCACGGCCAGCAGTTCGCGTGCGGAGTCAAGAAACGCGGCGCCGCGGGCCGACAGTTCCACGTGGCGCGGGGTGCGTTCAATGAGGCGACAGCCCAGGCGGTCTTCCAGGCGCTTGAGTTTGAGACTCACCGCGGCCTGGGTGGTCTGCATGACGTCGGCCGCGCGGGTAAAACTGCCCAGCTCGGCAATGCGCACGAAGGCTTCGATGGCATCCAGGTCCAGCGGGCGGTGCTGTGGTTGCTGCGTTGGAAGCTGCGGGGCCTTTGCCATATTCAACCATTATCACTGCTATCAATTGCAATAACAAACGGTCATGATTAGCATGGGGCCACCTCCACTTTTCACGGACCGCTCCCCATGCCCCTGCTCCACATCGCCCTGCGCGCCGGCAAGCCCGAGGCCTACCGCCGGGCCCTTTGCGACAGCCTGTACCGCGCCATGCGCGAGACCTTCAATGTGCCCGAGGACGACGAGTTCATGGTCATCACCGAGCACGATGCCGCCAACTTCCGCTACAGCCCCACCTACCTGGGCGTGGCGCGCAGCGATGGCCTGGTGTTCATCCAGATCACCGCCAACAACACCCGCACGCTGGAGCAGAAGAAGGCGCTGTACCAGCGCATCACCCAGCTGCTGGGCGAGAACCCGGGCGTGCGGCCCGAGGATGTGTTCATCAGCCTGGTTGAGGTGGCCAAGGAGAATTGGTCCTTCGGCCACGGCCTGGCCCAGTACGCCTAGAGCGGCTCACAAAACTCTTCTGGCGCCATTGCTGCGCCTTGCCGTACCAACGTACTGTCTGCGGCGCAGCGCCTAGCCAGAACCGCTTCGCTGAGCTTTGTGACCCGCTCTAACAGCGTTGCCCTGATGCATCTTGTCAGCCCTCATCCAACGCGCTGGCCATTCCTGATGCGGTAACTCGGCTGATACATGGTCACCAGTTCTTCGGCCGCCGTGGGGTGCACGGCCATGGTGCGGTCGAAATCGTCCTTGGTGGCGCCGGCCTTGAGCGAGATGCCCAAAATCTGCACCATCTCGCCCGCGTCGTGGCCCAGGATGTGGGCGCCCAGCACCTTGCGGCTGGCGGCATCGACCACGAGCTTCATGACCATCTTCTCGGCGCGGCCCGAGAGTGTGGCCTTCATGGGGCGGAACTCGGCGCGGTAGACCTCGATCTCGGCATGGCGTTGGGCGGCCTCTTCTTCCGACAGGCCGACGGTGCCGATCTCGGGCTGCGAGAACACGGCGGTGGCGATCAGATCGTGGTCAGGCGCGGTGGGCTGGCCGCGGTACTCGGTGGCGATGAAGCACATGGCTTCGTGGATCGCCACGGGCGTGAGCTGCACGCGGTTGGTCACGTCGCCCAGTGCCCAGATGCTCGGCACATTGGTGCGCGAGTAGGCGTCCACAACGATGGCGCCGCGCTCGTCCAGCGCTACGCCGGCCGCCTCCAGCCCCAGGCCGCGGGTGTTGGGGTCGCGGCCGAGCGCCAGCATGACGGTATCGACAGCGATGGTCTCGCCGTTCTTCGTTGTGGCGATGAGGCCGCCGCCCTCGCCCTCCACCTGGGCCACGTTCTCGATGACATCGGTGAGCAGGATGCGGATGCCCTTGTCCACCATGGCCTTGTGCAGGCCCTGGCGCATGTCGTGGTCGAAGCGCGAGAGGATTTCCTTGCCGCGGTAGATCAGCGTGACCTCCACACCCAGGCCGTGGAAGATGTTGGCGAACTCGACGGCGATGTAGCCGCCGCCAGCGATCAGGATGGAGCGCGGCAGCGCGGCCAGGTCGAAGGCCTCGTTGGAGCTGATGCACAGTTCGTGCCCCGGCAGCGCCGCATGCGGGTTGGGCGTGCCGCCCGTGGCGATGACGATGCGCTCTGCGGTCACCGTCTTGCCGGTGGCCACGATGCGCACGGTGTGCGCGTCCACCAGCTCGGCGCGGCTGTCGATGATCTCGGCACCGTTGGTGTCCAGGCCGCGGCGGTACAGGCCTTCGAGCCGGGCGATCTCCTTGTCCTTGGCGGCGATCAGCGCCTTCCAGTCGAACGTGGGCGTGCCCACCTGCCAGCCATAGCCCGCAGCGTCCTCGAAATGCTCGTGGAACTGCGAGGCGTAAACGAACAGCTTCTTGGGCACACAGCCACGGATGACGCAGGTGCCGCCAAACCGGTGCTCCTCGGCAACGGCCACCCGCTTGCCGAGCGAGGCGGCCACACGGCCGGCGCGCACGCCGCCGGAGCCCCCACCAATCACAAACAGGTCATAGTCATAGCCGCTCATCGCATTGTTTTCCTTGTCATTGTGTTTGCAGCCCAGTGCGCGCGCATGCATTGCGCTGCAGGCAATCTGCAGGTCGCATGGGATGGTAAGGCAACGCTGAACAAGAGAGCGCTGCAGGGCCAAGTTTGGCCGCATGCCGCGTACCAGGGTGGCGGCTCAGGCGCCGACGGCAGTGCCCAGCACCAGGCCGCCTGCAAAAAGCAGCCAGTCATTGGCGATGTGCGCCATGGCGGACACGGCGAGGTTCTTGGTGCGCAGGTAGGCCAGCGACAGCACCAGCCGCGCCGAGCCAATCACCAGCAGGCACTGCGCCACATTCCAGCCATAGGTGGGCAGGTGCAAGGAGCCGAAGATCAGCGCCGACACCAGCCAGGCCCCCACGATGGCCTGGCCCCGGCTGAGGCCCAGCGGGCCCGACAACCCGGCGAGCACGGCGAGGAAGGGCAATACGGTGATGATTTCCTCGCCGACGAGCTGGGGTATGGTGCGCGCAAAAAAGGCCACGCGCTCGCCCGTGTCCATGCGCCCGAGCGCACCGAACGCGGGGTTGGAAGCCTCCTCGCCAAACAGGCGGCTGACCAGCAGGGCCACCAACACGGTCACCGCGATATTGAGCAGCGCCACGCCCAGGGCCAGGCCCAGGTCGCGCCAGCCCACGCGCCGGAACAGCACCTGCCAGTGCGGCCCGGCCACCAACCGCAGCGCCAGCAAGGGCACCAGGGGGAACAGGACGGCCGGCACCATCGATCCCCAGCCCCCCCAGGCTGCAGGCATGGGCAGGTAGAGCGCGGCAAAGCCCAGCGCGGCGCCCAGCAGCAGCACGCACCAGCGGCCCGCACCCAGGGCGAGCGGCCGGCCGTTGTAGAAGGGGAAGTCGGCGTCGCCAGGCGTGGCTGCAGGGGGCTGCGCAAGGATCATGCGGGTAGGTGCAAGGGGCGGCATGGGCCGCATTGGAAGGCATATCGCAGCGCCGGTAAACCCCGGCTGCTGGGTTTGTGTTTCAGGCGCTGCACCGGTGGCCAGCACTTCACACTGGCCTCACCATGCCGGGCAACACTGGTGGGCACCTTGTCGTGCGCATGCCGACCCTGAAAAAATGACCTACTTGCTCAACCAGCTACGCTGGTTCTCCCTGCCCTTCGTGTTCATAGGCGCGGCCTGCCTTGGCATCTGGCTGTGGCTGGCGTTCGGGGCCATTGCCGTGGCCCATTGCCCGCCTGACCTGGTGTGGCACGGCGGCCTCAGCGGCAACAAGAAATGCAGTTGGCCACTGGCCGTGTACCTTCTCAAGGACATGGGCGGGGCCTCGGCCATGGGTGCCCTCACCGTGCTACTGTGTGCCGTGGTGGCCCCGGCGCGCAAGGCGGCCACGGCCAGTGCGGCAGCCATCGCGGTCTGCGCTCTGGCACTGCTGTTTCTGGTCGGCGGCGACCATGGGGCGCGCCCCGCCAGCCTGGTGTTTGCCGTCAAGGTGGCTTTCGGGGTGTCTTCATGGTTTGCGGTGTGGGGCGTCTCGCGCTGCGTACAAAGGCGGCAGGCATGATCTCGTCAATGGCTCAGCCGATGATCGCCCCCAGCAGCAGCACGAAGCTCAGCAGCAACCAGTCGTTGAGGATGTGCGCCAGCGCAGCCACAGACAGGTTCCTCGTGCGCAGGTAGGCCAGCCACAGCACCATGCGCGAGGTGCTGATGATGACCAGACTCTGCGCCACGTTCCACCCGTAAGTGGGCAGGTGCAAGGCACCGAACAGCACCGATGCCAACACCCAGGCGCCCACGATGGCCCGACGCCGTAGCCAGCCCACCGGGCCGGCCAGCCAGGTGAGGAAGGCCAGGAACGGCAGCACGGTGAGGATCTCTTCGCCGATGAGGTGCGGGATGGTGCTGGCCATGAAGACCAGCTTTTCTGCCGTGCCCATGCCGGTCAGCGCCTTGATTACGGGGTTGGGCACGGCGCCGAACAGGCGCGAGACGACGAGGGCCACCACCACCGTGACGGTGATGCTGAGCAGCACCAGGCCGATGGCCAGCCGCACGTCGCGCCAACCCATGCTCCGAAACAGCACCTGCCATTGCGGCCCCGCCACCGCGCGCAGCGCCAGCAGCGGCAGCGCCGGGAACACGATGGCCGGGATCGCGGCAGCCCAACCGCCGGACATGCGCCACGCCACCATGGCGGGGATGTACAGCGCACCATAGGCTGCCGCCAAGGCCAGCAGGATGAAGCACCACTGGCGTGCACCCAGCGCCACCGGCTGGCCGTTGTAGAAGGGGAAGTCGGCTCCCTGGGGTGCGGTTGGGTGGTCTGGTGTCATGCAAGGTAGAAGGAGGGAGCCGCGGTGGGCAAGGGCGGTATCGCAGTGGCCGCCAGCGGCATGTGCTGTGCAGAGCATAGCGCGGGGCAGCACTTCATACTGGCCTCACTGTGCGGGCCAACACTGGGGGCCATTTGCTGTCCCTCCACTGTATGAACCATCTGAAAACCTGGCTTCGCTGGTGTGCCCTGCCCTTCGTGTTCGTGGGCGCCATCCTTCTTGCCTTCTGGTTGTGGTCGACATTCCCCTATGTTTCCGCGGCGACTTGTTCACCGCCGCTGGAATGGGGCGGCAGCGCCCCTCCCAGTGTGAAATGCAGCCTGCGGCTGGTCGCACGCGTGTTGCTGGACATCGGCGGGGCGTCGATGCCTGGTCTGATGGCGGTGTTTCTCTGCGCGGCGGTGGCCCCGGCGCGCAGGCCCGCCACGGCGTGCGTTGCGGCCCTCGGGGTCTGTGCGGTGGGCCTGGTCTATGGTCTGTTCACCGCCTCACTGCGCAGCCCGATGAAGCTCACCGTGCGGGCCGACCTGGTGGCGATCTTCGCATCGCCCTGGCTGACGGCCTGGCTCGTTGCGCACCTGGACCGGCTGCCAAAGGCCGGGTTCAATCCGCCGTGGCGTCCAGCCGGTAGCCAAAGCCGCGCACGGTCTTGATGAGCGCCAGCGCGTGGCCCTCGTCGATCTTGCTGCGCAGGCGGCGCACGTACACGTCGACCACGTTGGTCAGCGGATCTTCGTTGGTGCCCCAGACGTTGGAGAGGATGCGCTCGCGGCTGTACACGCGGCCCGGGGCGCTGATCAGCAGCTCCAGAAAGGCCAGCTCGCGGGCGGTGAGCGCGATGGGCTGGCCGGCGCGGCTGGCCTGCATGCGCTCCAGGTCGAGCACCAGGTCGGCCACCTGCAGGGTGCTGGCGCGCGGGCGTTGCTCGCGACCCCGGCGCAGCAGGGCCTCGATGCGGGCCAGCAGTTCCTCGAAGGCAAAGGGCTTGGTGAGGTAGTCATCGGCGCCCAGGCGCAGGCCGTTGACCTTGTCTTCGGTGTTGCTCAGCGCGCTGAGCATCAGCATGGGCATGTGGCGGCCTTCGGCGCGCAGGGTCTGGCACAGCTCCAGCCCGCTCAGGCCCGGCAGCATCAGATCCAGGAGCAGCAGCACGCCGGGCTCGGCGCTGCGCGCCAGGGCCAGGCCTTCGGGCCCGGTGCGGGCCAGCTCCACGCGGTAGCCCTCGGCCTTGAGGCCGCGCACCAGAAAGTCGGCCACGCGTGCGTCGTCTTCCACCACCAGGATGTGCTTGTTCATGTTCATGCCAGCGCTCCCTGCTGTGCTCCCACCTGCGGGGCACCCTGCGGCGGCGGTGCCATCACCCGCGGCAGTTCGATGCGCACCACCGTGCCCTGCTGGGGCACGCTGGCGATGGTGATACGGCCCTGGTGCACCTGCACGATGCCCTGGGCGATGGACAGGCCGATGCCCGTGCCGTCGGCCCGGTGGGCGCGCGCCCGGCGCCCGCGCACGAAGCGCTCGAACACGCGGGGCAGTTCGTCCGCGTCGATGCCGATGCCTTCATCGTGCACCACGACCGCGACCTCGCCCACCCCATCCGCCCCGGCCACGCCTTGCAGGCCGATGCGCACGGTGGTGCCGCGCGCCGAATAGCGCACCGCGTTGTCCAGCACGATCACCAGCGCCTGGCGCAGGCGATCGGCGTCGGCCAGCACGGTGACCTGGCCGGTGGGCAGTGCGCCGCTGCCATCGCCATCCCCTTCGGCACCGTCCAGCAGCCATTGCACCTGCACACCCTGCGGTGCGCCCAGGGCGGCGGCCTGCTCTGCGGCATCGCCCAGCAGGGCGCGCAGGTCCACCGGGGCCGGGTGCATCACCAACTGGTCGGCCTCGGCCTTGGCGATGAGAAGCAGGTCGTGGATGACACGGGTGAGCTGGTCCACCCCGCCCACGATGCGCGCCAGGGTCTGGCGGTATTCGTCGGCCGGCTTGTCGCCACCGCGCAGCGCGATCTCGGCTTCGCCGCGGATCGAGGTGGCGGGGGTGCGCAGCTCGTGGCCCAGGTCGGCAAACAGCTGGCGGCGGCGCTGGTCCAGGCGCTGCAGGGTGTCGTGCGCTGCGCTCAGCTCCTGGGTGCGGGCCTGCACGGCGTCTTCCAGCCCGCGGCGCGCGGCATCGGCGCGCGCACGGTGCTGCTGCAGCTCGGCCGCCATGGCGTTGAAATGCTGGGCCACGCGGTCGAATTCGTCGTTGGAGCCGGTGGCCACGCGGTGGTCCAGCGCCCCGGCCTGCAAGGCCTGCGTGCCTTCGAGCAGCCGGTCCAGCGGGCGCTGCAGGCGCCGCTTGAGGTGCAGCGCCAGCACCACGGCCACGGCCAGCGTGATGAGGGCCATGCCGATGGCCTGCGCACGCAGCACGTCGAGCCCGCGCTCGGTGGCTGCGCGCGCTACCGGCACGGCTGCGCGCTGGTGTGCGATGGCACCGTTGATCAGCTCGCGCAGGTCGCGCCCGCGCGCCATGTCGAACACCTGGGTGAGCTCGCCCCACAGGGCCGGAAAGTCGGCGCCCTGCTCCAGCGGCACCAGCTGCGCCAGCCGCGCCTCCACCGCCTGGATGTTGTCGCGCAGCAGCTCCGTCACCCCCACGAGCTGGGGCACCTCGGCGGGCATGCTTACGCCTTCGCGGTGCACGAGCTCGGTCCACAGCGCCAGGTCGCGCCGCACCAGGTCATCGAGGTTGGCGGCACTGGCGACCATGCTGGCCACCAGGCGCTCGCGCTGCTCGGGCTGGGCATCGGTGTCCATCAGGCGCTGCATGGCCCACACGCGCAAGCGCTGCTTGTTGGCCGACAGGTCCAGCAGCTCGGCCTGGATGTCGCTGGCCAGCCGGCTGTGCTGGGCGTAGTCGTTGACGCGGTTGGCGCCCCAGTACACAAAGGCGGCCTGGATGCAGACCAGGGCCACCAGGGCGGCAAAGGCCAGAGAGAGTCGTGCGCGGTACATGGGGGCGAAAGGCCTGGTCGGGAGGCTCGGATTATGGAGCCTGGCAGTCGCGCCAGCGGTGCGCCTGCCAGGCTGGGCGCGGGGGTGACGTACCCGGCCCAGCCATCCATCCATCAGTTGCCGGTGAACGGCAGCGACGAGTGGTGCACCACGATGCGCAGCTTGCCCGCATCGTCCTTGACGAAGGCCCAGGTCTTGTCCACCGTGGTCACCTTGCCGGCCTTGTCGGTGAACATCACGTTGCCCATGGTGTTGGCCGAATCACCGGCGATGAACACGGCGGCATTGGTAATCTCGCACTTGGTCCAGCCCTTGAGGGCGAAACCCGTGTCCTTGGGGTAGGCCGGGTTGCCGCCCACGAAGTAGGCCAGCGCGCCCTCGCGGGTGGTGCGGAAGGTCTGGGGTGCAGCGGCCAGGGTCGGCTTGAACAGCACAGCCCCCATCTGGTAGCCGTAGGCCGCGTCGATCACCTTCTCGGCCAGTGCCTTGGCCGCCACCGGGCCGCTGGCGGTTGCCGTGGCGCTGATGTCGACCAGCGCCTTGCACCAGGCCTGCTGGGCTGCGAGCACTTCGCTTTCGGAGATGGCGTGGTTGACGACCGGGCCCTTGGCGGCGGCAGGCACAACGGCTGCGCCCACCAGGAGGCTGGCGACGGCGATGCAGATGGATGTTTTCATGGTTTTCTCTGGTTGAAATGGTTGGTTTCCCCCAGTGGCCGGATGGCTGCCTGGGGGACCTACAGTTCACCAAAGCGGTATGGATGCGGCCTGAATGCCGCATGAAAAGGCCGTGAGCAGAAGATGAACGCGGGATGAACGGCCAGGGCGGCCGTCGTCCGCCACCCACCTCCCGGTGACGGCTGACCTCAGCCCTGCTGCACCCGGTTGCGCCCCGCCTGCTTGGCCGCATACAGCGCGGCATCGGCGCGGCCATAGATGCGCTCGGCGTCCTCGCCCTCCACCAGCGTGGCGGTGCCGACGCTGATGGTCACGGGCATCTCGGGCCAGGGGCCGTCTTCCACGGCCCGGCGCATGCGCTCGCCGACCTCGTGGGCGCCGGCCTCGCCGGTGCTGGGCAGGATGACGGCGAACTCCTCGCCGCCCACGCGGGCCACCACGTCCACCGTGCGGGCGCAGGCCTTGAGGTGGCCGGCGATGGCCTGCAGCACGCGGTCGCCGCCATCGTGGCCCAGGGTGTCGTTGACGCGCTTGAAGTGGTCCACGTCGAGCATGAGCAGGCTCAGCGGCGTGCCGCGGCGCTGCACGATGGCCAGCTCCTGCGCCATGTGGGCGTCGAAGGCGCGGCGGTTGCGCAGGCCCGTGAGGGGGTCGGTGGTGGCGAGCTCCTCGAGCTTCATGTTGAGCTCGGCCACGCGCTGGATCTGCCCGACCAGTTGCTGGTTGACGTTGGCGGCATGCTGCAGGGCGACGCGCAGTCGGATCTCGCGCAGGGCGGACTGGCCCAGCTCGGTGAGCACATCGATGTCCTGCCCGGTCCAGTGCCGCGGCGCGAAGTCGAGCGCGCAGAAGGTGCCCAGGGCGTCGCCCTCTTCCGTGAGCAGCGGCACGCCGGCATAGGCGCGCACACCCTTGGCCTTGACGCCGGGCAGGTCGCGGAACACGGGCAGCAGGGTGGCGTCTTCGATCACCAGGGGCTGCCTGGAGGCAGCCACGTAGTGGCAGAAGGTGCGCCCCATCTGGTCGCGGCTGCCGCCGGGCGTGGCCACGCCAGGCCCCAGGGCGGTGGTGCTCATGTGGAAGTCGCGCGCCCGGTCGAGCAGCGAGACGAAGACCACGGGCGCGCCGGTCAGCCGCGATGCCAGGCTGGTGAGGCGGTCGAAGGTCTCTTCGGGCGGGCTGTCGAGCAGGCCCGTGCGCTGCACGGCGTCCAGGCGCCGGGGGTCGGACAGCGCGGTGTGGATGCTGGCGTCGTCCGGCGGGGGGGAGAGCACGAGGTCCATGGCGTGGGGTACCTGGAAGTGGTGGACGAAAGGTACATCATCGCCACCCGCTGCGGGCGCCTTGTAGGGAAGACCCTGTCACGGGCCGTCGGCCGATGCCGCGTACGTCGCTGCCGGTATGCCCCCGAAACGCGGCCCGCCCAGCGTGGCGCCTTCGAGCGATTGGCCGCCGTTGAGCGCGTTGTTCACGGCCTGCAGCAGGCCGCTGCGGTCGGTGACGGTCTGGAATTTCAGGCGCGGGCCGGCATGGAACATGCGCTGTGCGGCCAGCAGGGCCGCGACAAAGACCGGCTCGCGGGTGAGGGGAAAGTCCACCCACTCGCCAGCCGCATCCTGCACCGAGAATTCGGTGGGCAGCTGCAGGGTGGCGGCGGGCTCGACGTGCGAGACCAGCACCAGGCCAAAGCCTTCGGGCACCACGTCGATGAGCCGGCGTGCCAGCGTGGCATCGCCGCCCGCAAGGGCCAGCACGGCGGCCTCTATCTCAGCAGCGGACAGTTCGGGGTTGCCCAGGGCATCGATGGCCTGCTCGACCAGGGCGGTGATGTCTGGGTCCATCACGGCTGGCGCGGCCGGATGGCCACCAGCACGTTCTCGCCCTCCACCCGCTCGGCGCGGAACTCCACGCGTGTGCCGGGCTGCAGGCCCTTGAGCAGTGCCGCATCGCGCACCCGGTAGGTGATGGTGGAAAACGGAATCTTCACGCCCGGCGCCACCTTGATGTGCGCAAAGGTGTCGCGGCTCCCCTGCTCCTGCGAGACGGCGCGGAACTCGCCGTGGGTGTAGATGGTGGCAGGCTCGGCTGCTGCTGCGGGGGCCGTCGCCTGGGCCAGGGCAGCCACCGGCAGGCAGCACAGCAGCGCCGCAGCGGCGGCCAGGGAGCGGAGCGTGGGCAGGAGGGGTGTGGCGGTCATGCGAAAAAGCATACCGCACACCGCCGCCGGATACCAAGCGGGCAATGTCCACTGCCCATGCGGGCAAGGTCCATTCAATTGCACAGGCTGCTGTCGCCCGATACCGCCAGCTCGGTGACCTTGGCGATGGCCCCGTACTTGCCGGCGGGGCCGGCCTGGTCGTGCTTGCGCACCGACGCCTTGACCCGAACGGGTGCCACCCACAACGGTGCATCGCCCTGCAGCGCCTTGATCTGCTCCATGACCTCGCGGCTGACCTCGACAAAATAGATCTGGTCCGGGGCCGTGCGCAGATCAAACCGGCCCGGCCCGACCGCCATGCAGCCCGACAAGGTGTCTGCCGCCATGGTGCAGCCACTGGCCGCGGCCGCAACAATCACGGCGGGAATGCGCTGGATGAGGTTCATGCAATGCGATGAAAGGGTGACACGCTACCAGACTCATTGCCCGGCAGGAGGTTCCGCCGTTCTGCCAGCCCCCGGGCGGAAAGACGGCCGCGCCGCCAGCGCAATCCCCAGCGCCGCCACCACCAACGCCGCCGCCACGCCAAAGGTGGCCTGCATGCCCGCCGCCACCGCGCCGGGCTGCACCATGGCACCGCCCTGCCCGCCTGCGCCCCAGGCGAACACGGCACCCATGGCCGATGCACCGGTGACCAGCCCCAGGTTGCGCGACAGGTTGAGCAGGCCGGACACCACGCCGCGCTGCTGCGGCTGCTGCACCGTGGCGGCCATCACGGCCGTGTTGTTGGCGGCCTGGAACAGCGCATAGCCGGCGGTGACAACGGCCAGCGGCAGCACATAGCCGGCCACGCCCAGGCCTGCCGGCAGCAGCGCCAGCGCAGCCGAGCCCACGGCCATGGCGATCAGCCCCGCCCGCGTGGTGCGCTGCGTGCCCAACCGGTCCACCAGCCGGCCGGCCGGCACACCCGCCAGCGCCGAGACCAGCGGCCCGCACGACATGGCAAGCCCCACCTGGGCAGTACCCAGCCCCAGCGCCCCCGACAGGTAGAACGGGCCCACCACCAGCGTGGCCATGACCACGGTGGTGACCAGCGCGCCCATGGCAAAGCCGGCGCCCAGGGCCGGGCTGTTGAGGAACAGCGCCAGGGGAACCAGCGGTGCGGCGCCATGCTGCTCTGCCCGGCGCTGCGCGCCAATGAACAGCGCCAGCCCCAGCCCGGCACCTGCCAGCAGCGCCGCGTTCAGCACGCCCCACCGGCCCCGGCCCAGGGTCATGGCCAGCGCATAGGCGGCCAGCGTGGCGGCCAGCAGCAGCATGCCCACCACGTCGAAGCGCGGGCGCTGCACGCCTGTACGGGCATTGTCTGCAGGCAGGTAGCGGCGCGCCGCCCACCATGCGGCCCCGCCCAGCGGCAGGTTGATGGCAAACAGCGCCGGCCAGCCCCAGCCCGCGATCAGCGCCCCGCCCAGCGTGGGGCCGAGCGCCGTGCCCACGGCCGACATCGTGCCCAGGAGGCCCATGGCGCTGCCGGTGCGCCCTGGCGGCACGGCGTCGGCCACCAGGGCCATGGCCAGCGCCATCATGACGGCAGCACCCAGGCCCTGCACGGCGCGCGCCGCTACCAGCCAGGCCAGCGACGGCGCCAGGGCACACAGCGCCGAGGCCGCGGTGAACAGCGCAATGCCCGCTAGCAGCAGCCGCTTGCGGCCCCACAGGTCGCCCAGGCGCCCCACGCCGACCACCGCGGTGGTGATGGCCAGCAGGTAGGCCAGCACCACCCACTGCACCTGCTGGAACGTGGCGCCCAAGGCCTGTGCCAGCGTGGGCAGGCCCACATTGGCGATGCTGGTGCCCAGTGAGGACAGGAGCATGGCCAGCGACAGGCTGGCCAGAACGCCGCGTGGCGTGGCGGAAGATGAAGACGGGTTCGCAGTGGTGGTGGTCATGGTGCAGCGGCAGACAACTGATCGATGCAGTGAGCGTAGGCATTTGCCAGCCATGGCGGAAGGCGCAGCATTTGCATTCAATCAGTGCACCAGACGCCATGCCGACCCATAATGGCGAGCGTATGTCCCGCCCCGACCTGAACCTGCTCGTCACCCTCGATGTGCTGCTGACCGAAGGCAATGTGGCGCGCGCCGCCAAGCGCCTGCACCTGAGCCCCTCGGCCATGAGCCGGGCGCTGGCGCGGCTGCGCGAGACGGTGGGCGACCCGCTGCTGGTGCGCGCCGGCCGCGGCCTGGTGCCCACACCCCGGGCGCTGGAACTGCGCGAGCGCGTGGGCCAGCTGGTGCACGACACCGAGGCGGTGCTGCGCCCGGCCCGGGCGCCGGACCTGGCACAGCTCACGCACGTCTTCACGCTGCGCACCAGCGATGGCTTTGCCGAGACCTTCGGCCCGGCGCTGATCGCCCGCGTGGCGGCCGAGGCGCCCGGCGTGCGCCTGCGCTTCGTGCAAAAGCCCGACAAGGACAGCACACCGCTGCGCGATGGCGAGGTGGACCTGGAGACCGGCGTGCTCGGCCCCGCCATGGGGCCCGAGGTGCGCGTGCAGGCGCTGCTGCGCGACCGCTTCGTGGGCGTGGTGCGCATGGGCCACCCGCTGGCGGGCGGCCGCATCACGGCCAGGCGCTATGCCGCGGGCCGGCACATCGCCGTGTCGCGCCGCGGACTGGACCAGGGGCCGGTGGAGCAGGTAATGGGCCCGCTGGGCCTGGTGCGCGACATCGCCACCATCGTGAGCGGCTTTGCCACGGCGCTGGCGCTGGCCCGCGCCACCGATCTGATCGCCACCGTGCCCGAGCGGCACACCGCCGGCCTGCGCGCGGGCCTGCACACCTTTGCCCTGCCCGTGCCGGTGCCCGAGATCACCGTGTCGCTGCTGTGGCACCCGCGCCTGCATGCGGACCCGGCGCACCGCTGGCTGCGGGCACTGGTGCTGGAGGTCTGCGGGGGCGCTGCGCCGACCTGAATCGCTGCGCGCTACAGGCTGTCCAGCGTGCTGCGCAGGTGGCTGGCATGCCCACGCAGCGCCTGCAGCTGCGGGCCCTGCATTTTTAGCAGCTGGCGGTACACCGTGCCCAGGCGGAAGTTGCGGCCCAAGGTGGCT
Organism: Acidovorax sp. GW821-FHT10A04; assembly: GCF_059415825.1. NCBI lineage: Bacteria > Pseudomonadati > Pseudomonadota > Betaproteobacteria > Burkholderiales > Comamonadaceae > Acidovorax > Acidovorax sp. GW821-FHT10A04. Next base: position 66,998 of record NZ_JBWKNZ010000010.1, on the reverse strand, counting down.
TCGTGGCGGGCAAAGAAGTCCCAGTACAAGGCGTTGTAGGGGCAGGCGCGCTCCCCCACTTTCAGCTTCTTGTCGTAGTGGCAGCCCTTGCAGTAATCGCCCATGCGGTCGATGTAGGTGGCGCTGCTCACATAGGGCTTGGTGGCCAGCAAGCCGCCGTCGGCAAACTGGCTCATGCCCACCGTATTGGGCAACTCCACCCACTCGAAGGCGTCGACGTACACGCCCAGGTACCAGCGGTGCACGGCGGCAGGGTCCAGACCGGCCAGCAGGGCAAAGTTGCCGATGACCATGAGCCGCTGGATGTGGTGGGCGTAGGCACCATCGAGCGACTGCCCCACGGCATGCTGCAGGCAGCGCATGCGGGTGTCGCCGCTCCAGAACCACTGCGGCAGTGGGGTGCTGTGGCCCAGGGCGTTGCGCCCGTCGTAGCCGGGCATGTGGGCCCAGTAGATGCCGCGCACGTACTCGCGCCAGCCCAGGATCTGGCGGATGAAGCCTTCCACCGCCGCCAGCGGCGCAGTGCCGGCCTGCCATGCGCCCTGGGCGCGCTGCACCACCTCGCGCGGGTGCAGCATCTTGGTGTTGAGGGCGAACGACAGCAGCGAGTGGAACAGGTGCGGGCTGTGCGTGCTCATGGCGTCTTCGTACTCGCCAAAGTGCGGCAGCGTGGTGGCGATGAAGTGGTCGAGCCCGGCCAGGGCCTCGGCCCGGTTCAGCGGCCAGCGCAGTTGCGCGGCCTGCGGGTTGCCAAAGCTCTGCACACCGGCGGCCGTGATGGTGGCCCACAGGGCGCTGTGGTCGTGCACGGGCCGCGCGTCGGGCGGGGTGGCGGGCGTGCCGGGCCAGGGCTTTCGGTTGTCGTGGTCGTAGTTCCACTGGCCGCCTTCGGGCTCGCCGGCCTCGTCGATCAGCACGCCATGCTGGTGGCGCATGCGGCGGTAGAAGTGCTCCATGAGCCACTGCTTTCGGCCCGCAAACACCTCGGCCACCTCGCTACGGCTGGTGTAGAAATGCTCGCTGCCCACGGCCTGGGTGGCAAAGGGCTGCTCTGCGCACCAGTGGCGCAACTGCTCGTCGAGCCGCCACTCGTCGGGGTGCTGGTACTGAAACCGCTGCGCGCCGTAGTGCGCCATGAGGGCGGCCAGGTTGCCGGGCAGGGACTGGCGGTTGCTGGCGTCGTCGATGGCCACGTAGCGCACGCGGTGGCCGGCGCTGCGCAGGTGGCGCGCCAGGTCGCGCATGGCCGCAAAGATGGCGAGGATCTTTTGCGCGTGGTGGAGCACGTAATCGGTCTCTTGCCGCACCTCCATCAGCACATAGACCACGCCGGCATCGCGCGTGGCAAACCAGCTGTGCCCGGGGTTGAGCTGGTCGCCCAGCACCAGGCGCAGGGTGTGGGCCGGTGCGGGCTCGCGGCTGCTCATGCCGTGCCCCACAGGCGGCGGTAGCTGCCGTCGGCGTCGTGCTCTTGCGCCTGCTTGGCGGGGTTGAAGCGGCGGCCGCCGCGCGGATCGGTGCCGCGCCCGGCGATGTAGAGCCAGTTGCCCTGGTTGCTGTAGGGGTCGTAGTCCAGCAGTTGCGATTCGAACCAGGCGGCGCCCGCGCGCCAGTCGCCCTGCAGGTCGTGGATGAGGTAGCTGGCTGCCACCTGGCGCAGGCGGTTGCTCAGGTATCCGGTGGCGGCCAGCTCGCGCAAGGCGGCGTCCACCAGCGGCTCGCCGGTCTGCCCAGCGCACCAGCGCGCAAAACCGGCCGCGTTGTGGGGCGCCAGCGCCTGGGCCGAGAGGCCGCGCGCGCGGTACAGGGTGCGCCCGTGCTGCAGGTGCAGCAGCCGGAAATAGTCGCGCCACAGCAGTTCGAACCACAGCCAGTAGGTGCCCTCGTTGGCTCCGTGCGCGGCCTCGAACCGGCGCAGCGCGGCCATGGCATGCCGGGCCGAGAGCGCGCCCGCGGCCAGCCAGGGCGAAAACTTGCTGGAGTAGCCCAACCCCGTGAGCCCGTTGCGGGTGGCCTTGTAGCTGTGGGGTTGCCCGCTGGCCAGGTACTGCTGCACATGGGCCAGTGCGGCGGTTTCGCCCCCATCGCAGGCGGGGGTGCCGTAGGGGAAGGAGGAGCGCACGTCGCATCCGGCGCCCTCGCCTGCCTCGGCATCATGCCCGCCCTGCCCTTGCGCAGCACCCACGGCACCGGTCGTGTGCAACACCTCTTGCCACGCTGCATCGGTCAGCGCTGCGGGCGGCGGCAGCAAGGCCGCGGGTACGGGCAAGGGCTGCGGCGGCTGGATGCCCGCCTGCTCCACCGTCTGCCGAAAGGTGGTGAACACGCCAGGCAGGTCGCCGACGGGCCAGGGCAGATCGCACGGCTGCAGCAGGCTGCTGTGCCACACGGTCTGCACCTGCAGGCCGGCTGCGCGCAGGGCGGCCACCTCGGCCTGCTCTTGGGGGGCCGCAATTTCTTCACACACCACGGTGGTGGCGCCCACGGCGCGGGCCAGCACGGGCAGCACGGCGGCGGGCTGGCCCTGGCACTGCCGCAGCGGGTTGCCCAGCCCGGCCATGCCGGCCGCCAGGTCGCGCAGTGCGGCGCCCTCGAAGGCACGGCGGTGCGGGCCCCGGCGCGCAAAGCCCCAGGGCGTGGTTTCGTCGGCCACGGGCTGGCAATGCACGGGCACCAGGTGGGTGGCGCCGCCGCCCAGGGCAGCGGCCAACGCGCCCTGGTCGTGCAGGCGAAGGTCGCGGCGCAACCAGAGGAGCACGGTGGGGCTGGTGCTCATGGCGTGCCGCCGGATCGCTTGCGCCCGTTGCGGCAGCGGTCAGAGCAGTACTTCACCTCGTCCCACACCTTCTCCCATTTCTTGCGCCAGGTGAAGGGCAGGCCGCAGTGCAGGCAGACTTTCTGCGGCAGGTCGTGCTTCTTGCGCATGCGCATGGGGGGCGATCGGTGACACGGGGCCATCAGGCCGGCCACAGTGTGGCACTCATGGCTGTGGGTCGGTGCGTTGCTGGCTTACCCAGATCAGCGCCTGGGTATCGATGCCCAGCGCACTGGCGCGGGCGACGAGCTGCTCGCGCACACCCGGGGCCAGTTGCCTGCTGCGCGACAGGATCCAGCAGTAGCTTCGATCGGGCCCTACCACCAGGGCCCAGCCGTAGTCGGCATCGAGCGCAGCGACGTGGTAGCCGCCATAGAACGGCCCGAAGAACGACACCTTGAGCGAGGCGGTCTGTGCATCGCCCGTGAACAGCGCCTTGCCCACGGCCTGGCGCCATTCGCCGCCCTGGCTGCCCTTGGTGGTGTCAAAGCCCCGGTTGACGACGCGCACGCTGCCGTCCGGCTGGCGCTGGTACGTGGCGCTCACGTCGGTCATGCCGCGCTCGAAAGAATGGTCGAGCCGAGCCACCTCGTACCAGCGGCCCTCGTAGCGCGACAGGTCGAAAGGCGTGACGGGGGTGATGCCCGCCGGCGGGTTTGTGGAGGAACAGCCGGCCAGGACCACTGCGAGTGCCAGGGTGGCAAGGATGGCCAGTGCAGCCCGGCGAAGCCAGGAGGACGGGATGGAGGGCATGGACAATGAACGCAAGGAAGCTGTCGCGGCCCCCAGAAGCCCGCGGGGCGTGGCTTCTGGAGAGCGGCGCTGAAGGAACGAAGGACCGGGCTACCTGGGCAAGAGCACCCGGTCCACCGTATGCACCACGCCATTGCTGGCAAACACATCGGTGCCGATGATGCGGCTGGTGCGCAGGCTCTGGTCGGTGATCACGAGGCTGGGGTTGACCGTGAAGCTCTGGCCCTGCACGGTGGCGATGGCGGTGTTGACGGGCACCTCGGCCTTCAGCACCCGTGCCGGCACCACATGGTAGGTGAGCACGCGGGTCAGCAAGGCGGTGTTGGCCAGCAGCGCCTCCTTGGTCAGGCCCAGCTCGGCCAGCAGCGCCGCAAAGGCGGCATTGGTGGGCGCGAACACGGTGAACGGGCCAGGCCCTTTCAGGGTGGCCACCAGGCCGGCGGCGGCCACCGCCTCGACCAGGATGCTGAAATCGGGCACGGCCATGGCAGTGGCCACGATGTCCTTGTCCGCCGGCAGCAGCACGCGGTCTACCAGGTGCACCACGCCATTGCTGGCCTGGATATCGGTGCTGGTGATGCTGGTGACGCGGTTTCGGCCATCGGTGATCTTGAGGCCGTTGGCAGACTCGATCTTGAAGAAGCCACCCGACACCGGGGTGATGGCCTTGCCCAGGGGCACATCGGCACGCACCACCCGGCTGCCGAGCACATGGTAGGTGAGCACGGCGGTGAGCAGGGGCTTGTTGGCCAGCAACGCCTCCTTGCTCAGCCCCAGCTCGGCCAGCAGTGCAGCGAAGGCCGCGTTGGTGGGTGCAAAGACGGTGAGGCTGCCCGTGCTCAACGTGGGCGCCAGCCCCGCGGCCACCACGGCCTCGACCAGGATGCTCAGTTCCGGGGTGTTCTGCGCCAGCTCGACGATGTTGCGCTGTGGTTCGTCGTCGCTGCCCCCGCAGGCCTGGAGCACGCTGGTGCTGGCCCCCAGGGCGGCGGCCAGAAGGACGGTACGGCGGTTGAATGCAGTGTTCATGGGAATCTCTCCTCGCTGTCAGACAGTGGATGAAAAGAGAGGGGGTCTGCCTTGCAGGCCCCCTTTTGCATGGGCGCCGCCCGGTGCCTGTGCACGGGCAGGCGCGCAAACGACGGGCCGCTTACTTGGGCATCAGCACCGTATCGATGGCATGGATGACGCCGTTGCTGGCGTTGACGTCGGTGGCGATGACCTTGGACTGGTCGACCATCACGCCTGCACTGGTGGCCACGGTGATCTCCTGGCCTTGCACGGTCTTGACCTTGCCGGCCTTGACGTCCTTGGCCATGACCTTGCCAGGCACCACGTGGTAGGTGAGCACCTTGGTGAGCGCGGCCTTGTCCTTGAGCAGGCCGTCGAGCGTGGCCTTGGGGATCTTGGCAAAGGCTTCATCGGTGGGCGCAAACACGGTGAACGGGCCGGGGCCCTTGAGCGTGTCCACCAGGCCGGCCGCCTGTACGGCAGCGACCAGGGTCTTGAAGTTGCCGGCCTTCACGGCGGTGTCGACGATGTCTTGCGCCATTGCGCTGAAGGTGGCGCCTGCGGTAAGGGCCAGGGCAACCAGGGTCTTTTTCATGATTTCATTCCTCAATCCAGGGATGGAACTCACACGCCAAGATGGGCGCGACCGGATTGTATGACCGCTTGGTAATAATTTCTACTATTTAGTTTTATTAAAACCAATTGGTTTCTTTCGGATACATGAGCGCGTTTTCAGTGCCCTCCAAAGATCAGCGATTGGTGCGTGGCCGCGCCGGCCATCGTGCCGTCGCCCACCGCCAGCGGCAGCGAGCCGCCCTGGCGCGCCGCATCGCCGCAGGCATACACGCCGGGCACGGTGGTGGCCTTCATGAAGTCGGTCTTGATGGTGCGGCCCAGCGGGCCGTCCTCGAACTCGCAGCCCAGCTGCGCGGCCACGGGGCTGGCCACCTCCACGCGGCTCAGGGTGAACAGGCCGTCCTGCGGGACCAGGCGGCCATCGCGCATCACGATGTCCATGGCGCCCTCGATGCGGTCGATCAGCCCGCGCTCCAGCGCGACGCCGCGCGCCTGCAGCTGGGCCAGTTGATCGGCATCGGGCTCGAAGGCGCCGTTGAGGAACAGCGTGGCCTGGCCCCAGTCGGGCAGCATCAGCGCGACATGCATGGACAGCGGGGACACGCCCAGGGCACCCAGCCGGCCCTGGTTGAGCTCGTAGCCATGGCAGTACGGGCAGTGGAACACATGGCGGCCCCAGCGCTCGGCCAGGCCGGGCACCTCGGGCAGGTGGTCGATGACGCCGGTGGCCAGCACCAAGCGGCGGGCCTCGATGGCCTCAACCGCACCATCCACCTCGATGCGAAAGCCCTGCCCTGCCCGCTCGGCCGTGGTCACCTGGCCCTCGCGCCACTGCACGGTCGGGTAGGCCATGAGCTGCGCGCGCCCCTGGGCCGCGATGTCGGCAGCGGGCGTGCCGTCCTGCGTGAGAAAGCCGTGCGAGTGCTCGGCAAAGCGGTTGCGGCGCTGGCCGCCGTCCACCACCAGGATGCGCCGGCGCGCTCGCGCCAGTTGGGTTGCGGCGGCCAGGCCGGCATAGCTGCCGCCGATCACGATGGCGTCGTAGTGCATGTTGGGTTCCTTTCACGAATCACGATACTTTTGAAGTTTCATGATAGCCCCGCAAAGCATTTCATGCAACTTACAATGATTCAAGACCACAAAAGGACCCCACCTTCATGCGCAGTGACAGCCGCCTTTCCCGCATGCTCCACGTGCTGCTGCACATGGCCCGGCACGATGCGCCCTTCACCTCCGAGCAGATCGCCACCATGCTGGGCACCAACCCCGTGGTGGTGCGCCGCACGATGGCGGGCCTGCGCGAGGCAGGCTATGTGCGCTCGGAAAAAGGCCATGGCGGCGGCTGGACCATTGCCTGCGACCTGCAAGAGGTGACGCTGCTCGACATCCACCACGCCGTGGGCGGGCCGCACCTGTTTGCCATCGGCAATGGCAGCGACAACCCCGAGTGCGCGGTGGAGCGCGTGGTCAATGCCGCGCTGGACGACGCCCTGCGCCAGGCCGAGGCACTGCTGATCGCGCGGCTGGGGTCGATTGCGCTGGCAGATTTGGCCAAACAGTTCGACGCGGAGTGCGTGGCCAAGGGCTGGACGGCGCACGGGGCTGCGGGGCATTGAGGGCGGGCTTGGGGAGTGACACGCAGGGCAATGCCCGACTCTCCTGAATGGCATCTGCCATGGGCCTAGACTGAGGCACAGGGTTGCCGGCACCAACCGTAGACCCATGCCCTCCCCGCCATTTGCGGGGCTGCATTGTTCAGGACCGCACGATGACTATCACTACCGGACGAGAAAAAGCCCTTGCCGCACTTCAGACTGCATGCATTTGCATCGCGGTTGAGCTGGCCATTGTGCTGCTGCTGGGAGCCCTCACGGGCTCGTACCTGGGCGCATTGGGGGTATCGCTGGTCATCCTGGGCCCCGCATCCCTGTGGCTTGCTCCTTCTGTGTACGGCCGCCTGCTCCGCCCCCATCCCCAAGTGGGGGCAAAGGCGTAAGCAGGGAGATTTTGCTGCGCTGCTGGCAACAAGTCCGATGCAAACCCGTCGCCCCGTCCAAAGGTTCGTTGAAGTCGATGGAGCCAGCTACAGCTGGATGGTTCGGCGCGAACCTCAGTGGTCTTCAATGCATCGGCATAGCCGCAGCTAGGTGTCACTTCCGGCGTTCCTCGACCGCCGCCTGTCGGCGTGAAATGCGAGGCCGAGCCAGGCCATCGGGCGCTGGGAAAGACCCTGGACGCACGCATGCACAATGCAGGCACAACAGGGAGGAGCGATGGACATCAAGCGCAGGGATCTGGCCGCATGGCCGTTGGGATGGGGGTTGCTGGCATCGGGCGCAGCAGTGCATGCGCAGGCCGTTGCCACGGACCCGCACGCATGGCTGGAGGATGTCGATTCGGCGCGCGCACTGGAGTGGGTCAACGCACGCAACAGCGAAGCGATGGCGCTGATCGAGCGCCAGTCGCATTTCGCACGGCGCCGCAGAGACGTACTGGCAAGCCTCTCGAATCCGGCGAATATCCAGTATCCCACCCGGCACGGTGACCACCTCTACAACTTTTACCGCAGCGCGCGGCAGCCCCACGGCATCTTGCGGCGCACCTCGCTGGAAGAGTTCTCGAAGGAGCGGCCTTCCTGGCGGGTGCTGATCAACTTCGACGACCTGGCGCGCGACGAATCGCGGAACCTGGTCTACACCGGCATGGCCGTGCATGCACCGACGCAACGCGCGCTGATCTTTCTGTCTTCGGGCGGCGAGGACAAGGTCGAGATGCGAGAGTTCGACCTGGAAAACCGCGCCTTCGTCGCGGGTGGCTTCAACCTTCCGGCGGCGAAGATGACGGCTGGCTGGTTCGGCGCCGACGAGGTGCTGGTTGCGGCCGATTTTGGACCGGGCACCACCACCAGCAGCGGCTACGCGATGACGGCGCGGCGCTGGAAGCGTGGCACGCCTGTGGCCGCCGCGCCCGAGCTTCTGCGCGGCCAGGCTTCGGATGTGTCGGTCTCCGTCCGGTCGGGCGGGCGCGACGGCCTGCCCCCCGTGGCGCTGGTGCGGCGAAGCAAGCAGTTCCACCAGACGGAGCGGCACCTGCTGCACCTGGACGGCACGCTGGCCAAGATCGACGTGCCCGATGACGCCGATGCCTGGATCGAGCGCGATTGGCTGCTGGTGCTGCTGCGCACGCCCTGGACCACGAGCGGCCGCACGTTCAGCGAAGGCAGCCTGATCGCCGTGGCGTTGCCACAGGCCACAGAGGCGACCCGTGAGCTGCACCTGCTGTTTGCAGGTGAGCCGCGCAAGCGCCTGGCCTGGACGGATGCGGTGCGCGACGGCATCGTGATCGCCTCGGGTGAGGACATGCGCCCCCGCCTGACCTTTGCGCGCTGGGACGGCAAGGCTTTTGCGTTGGAGCCGCTGCCTGCGCCCGAAGCGGGGGTTTTGCACGTGCGTGCCGACCAGGGGGCAAAAGACAACCGGGTCTGGCTGACCACCCAGGCGCCGGTCACCCCGCAGGCCCTGGCCTTGGTGGATGTCTCCGCGCCGCAGTCGTGGCCCGCCCCCCTGAAAACCCAGGCTGAGGCATTCAAGGCCGATGGCATGGTGGTGCGCCAACTGCAGGCCCGCTCGAGCGATGGGACGATGGTCCCCTACACGGTGATCGGGCCCGCACAGCCGGCCGCCGACGCGCCCGTGCTGCTGTACGGCTATGGCGGCTTCGGCATCGCGCTGGAGCTGGACTACCAGCGCATGCCGGGCATCAACTGGTTGCAGTACGGCGGTGTCTATGTGATGGCGCATATCCGCGGCGGGGGCGAGTTCGGGCCGGCCTGGGCACTGGCCGCCAAGGGCGCAGGGCGGCAGCGCGCTTTCGACGATTTCATCGCGGTGGCTACGGATCTGGCGCAACGCGGCATCGCGCAGCCCGCGCGGCTGGGCATCTACGGTGCCAGCAATGGCGGAGCGCTGGTCACGGCGGTGATGGTGCAGCGCCCCGAACTGTTCGGCGCCGTGGTGTCGAGGGTGCCGCTGACGGACATGCTGGGCTTCTCGAGGCTGTTTGCCGGCGCATCCTGGATGGAGGAATACGGCGATCCAGACAAGCCGGCCGATCGCGAATCGCTGGCACGCTGGTCGCCCTACCAGAATGCCAAGCCCGCGAGTGAGGCGGTTGCCTACCCCCCGATCCTCTTTCTGGGCAATCGCAACGATGACCGGGTGCACCCTGCGCACGCACGGAAGATGGTGGCACATCTGCGGGCGCTGGGCCATGCCAGGGTGTGGCTGTATGAAGAGATCGCCGGCGGCCACTCGGGGCGGACCGACCCCAACATCCACGCGCGAAGAGAGGCCTTGCTCTACAGCTTCCTGTTCCAGCAACTGGCTCCCAAGGCTTAGAACCTGTTCAAGATCTTTTTGATGGGCCAGGCCAACGGGACCATCCGGGCATGCGGCGAGGCACGGACGGCCGATCGGCCGCCTGGAAAAACCGGATGACGACTGGCGTTGAAAAGGTGCGGCTGCCGGTCACGCCAACGGCTGCTGCTGGCGCGGCGCATGCACCGCCATCAGCTCCACGACCCAGTCGATGAACACCCGCAGCTGCTTGCTCACATAGCGGTTGGGCGGGTAGGCCACATAGAGCGGCATGGCATCGATGCGCCAGTCCGTGAACAGCGGCACCAGCGCGCCGCTGGCCACATGCTGCCGGGCCATGTAATCGGGCAGCCAGAGCGCGCCCAGCCCCGAAAGCCCCGCGGTAAGGTAGGCGTTGCCGTCGTCGATGGCAAGCATGTAGCGCCCGCCGACCTGGGCCGTCTCGCGGCCCTTGCGCATGGCATAAGGCAGGTCCCCGTCCCACCGGTAGCGCACGATGCGGTGGCGCGGGTCGCGCAGTTCATCGGGGTGCCGGGGCGTGCCGGCCTGTGCCAGGTAGGCCGGCGCGGCATACACGCCCAGCTGCAGGTCACCGACCTGGCGCGCTACCAGGCCCTGGTCGCGGATCTCGCCGCCGCGCACCACGCAGTCGACGTTCTCGCCGATCAGGTCGACCTTGCGGTCGCTGGCGCCCATGTCGAGCTGGATGTCGGGGTAGCGCGCATGGAACGCGGGCAGCGCCGGCACCAGCAGGATGTTGGCCAGGGGGCTGGGCACGTCCACGCGCAGCAGGCCGCGCGGTGCCGTGGGGGCACCGGGCAGGTTGCCCTCGATGTCGTCGAGCTCGGCCAGCAGGCGCACCACCCGCTCGTAGTACGCGGCGCCATCGGTGGTGACGTTGACCCGGCGCGTGGTGCGGTGCAGCAGCTTGAGCTGCAGCCGCGCCTCCAGCTGCTGCACCAGCTGGGTCACCGTGGTGCGGCTCCAGCCCAGGTTGTCGGCCGCCCGGGTGAAGCTGCCCGACTCGACCACCCGCACAAAGGCCCGCATGCCGTCAAACCTGTCCATGCAAGTTCTCCTTGGATTGTCTGCATTTTACAAACAGTGATGCAGGAGATGGTGGCTTTATCCAAACAATCGCCAGGACTACAGTGGCTCCATCAACCAACCCATGGAGCCCCCAATGAGCCAGCGCAAACCCATTTTTCCTGCCGATCGCCACGATCTGTATGCCAACCACCGGTATTCGGCAGCCATCCAGTCCGGCGATCTGCTGTTCGTGTCCGGTCAGGTCGGCAGCCGCGGCGACGGCTCGCCCGAGCCCGATTTCGAGGCCCAGGTGCGCCTGGCCTTCGCCAACCTGCAGGCCACCCTCCAGGCCGGCGGCTGCACCCTGGACGACATCGTGGACGTGACCACCTTCCACACCGATCCGCAAAACCAGTTCGAGACCATGATGGCCGTGAAGAACGACATCTTTCCGAGCGCCCCTTACCCCAACTGGACGGCGGTCGGGGTCAACTGGCTGGCGGGGTTCGACTTCGAGATCAAGGTCATCGCGCGCATCCCGGGTTGAAGCGGGCGGCCATTGCACAAAGCCGCGGACCAGGGCATGCTGGCGCGCCGCTGCATGGCTGCGGCTCCAATCCAAGGGACACCATGACCACCTCGACCGGACGAACGCTGCTTTCCCTGTCTGCCACCACCGCTGCCCTGCTGGTGCAGGTGGCGGCCACCACTGCCGCCCATGCGGCAGACCTGCCGCCAGTACCTCCACCGCCACCGCCCGCCCCCACCCGCCCCGCGAGCCAGCCGGCTGCGCAGGCACCGGCGCCGGCAGCGGACAGGCTGGCCCAGGCACGCTATTTCACCCGGTCGCTGCAGTGGTCCGCGGCGCTGGATGAACTCCGGCGTGTCAACGACACGGCCAGCGCCGATTGGCACAACCTGATGGGCTACACCCTGCGCCACGGCAAGGCGCCGGACCTGGCCGCGGCCGGCAGGCACTACGACGAGGCGCTGCGCATCGACCCGCGCCACCGCAACACGCTGGAGTATTCGGGCGAGCTGTACCTGGTGAAAGGCCAGCTCGGCAAGGCGCAGGCGCGACTGGCCACGCTGTCGGGAGAATGTGGCGCCAGCGGTTGCCAGCAGCACGCACAACTGCATGCCGCCATCGAGCGCTACAAGGCGGCGGGCAACCGGTTCGTGCCGTCGACCTGGTAGGCCGGCAAGGGCCGACCTGGCGGTTCAGAGCAGGCCCTCCGGGCCACCAGGGCGAACCCTTAGCGCCGCGCTGGTATTCTGCGCGGGCGGCCCCCTCCGCATTCGGGACACCCACCGCTCGCACCACCCATGGCCCCAGACACCCACCTGCCCGCCCTGATGGCGCGCGTCGCGCTACAGGACCGCGCCGCGTTCAAATCCCTGTACCAGGCCACCTGCGGGAGTCTGTTTGCGGTGGCGCTGCGTATATTGAGGAATGAGAACTGGGCAGACGACGTGCTGCAAGAAGCCTACGTGAACATCTGGCACAACGCGGCCGCGTACAAGCCAGGTGCGGGCGCGCCGATGACCTGGATGATCAACATCGTGCGCAACAAGGCCATCGACGCGCTGCGCGCGCGCAAGGCCGAGCTGGCGCTGACCACCGACCTGGGCGACGAGGCCCAGGACGCCCGGGACGGCCTGGCGGCCGATGCCGCGCACGGGCCCCAGCAGCTGCTGGACGACAGCCTGGTGAAGGCGAAGATCGACGGCTGCATGGGTGCGCTGCCGGCCGCGCAGCGCCAGGCGCTGGCGCTGGCCTACTACCGGGGCATGGTGCACACCGAGATTGCCCAGGCGCTCAATGCCCCGCTGGGCACGGCCAAGGGCTGGGTGCGGCGCGGGCTGGAGCAGCTCAGGGCCTGCCTCGAAGCCGCGGGGGTGACGCAGCCATGAACTACCTGTTGCCCGAACGCCTGGACCGGCTGGCCCGCGAGTACGCGCTGGGCACGCTGGCCGGCCGCGCGCGGCGCCGCTTCGAGCGCGTGCTGCAATCATCGCCCGCCGCAGTGCAGGCCGTCGATGCCTGGCGCCAGCGCCTGGCGGTGCTGGACCTGTCCACTGTGCCCCAGCAGCCGCCCGAGGCGACCTGGCAGAAGATCGAGCAGCGCCTGTTCGGCACGCCCCAGCCAGCACATTCGTCGGCAGCAGCATCGGCCTGGCAGCGTGCGGTGCAGGCCCTGCTGGGCGTGCTGTCGGGGCGCACCATCGCGGGCGCGCTGGCCGGCCTGCTGCTGTGCGCGGTGCTGGTGCGCGTGGCACCGGGCATGCTGGGTCTGGAGCCCCGGGCCGATGCGCTGCCCGCCAGCTATGTGGGCCTGCTGCTCGATGGCGGCGGCAAGCCCACGCTGGTGGCCAGCTCGCGCCGCCAGGGGCGCCAGCTCACGGTGAAGCTGCTGCAGCCGCTGGCCGTGCCCGCCGGGCAGGTGGCCCAGCTGTGGGCCCTGCCCAAGGACGGCGGCGCCCCCTTCGCGGTCGGCGTGGTGCCGGCCAGTGGCTCGGCCCGCATCGCTCTGCCCGACACGTCGGAAAAGCTGTTCTTCACGGTATCGCAGCTGGCCGTGAGCTTCGAGCCCGCGCCGGTGCAGGCCGGGGGGGCGCCATCGGGGCCGTTCGTGCTCACGGGGCATTGCGTCAAGGTCTGGTGAGGCAGGCAGCGAACCGCAAAAAGATCTGCCTCCCCGGGATCCGTCTGCCCTCTTGTGTCGTAAGTAGCTTCGGTGCCCTTTGTTTCACCGCTTTCACCGACCGCTACTTGAAGAAGGAAGAACGCCATGACCACATCCCCGAGCGCACGGCTGTTGCCTACCCTGTCGGCCACCCTGCTGGCGCTGCTGCTGACCCAGGCGGCGCATGCCGCCGACCACCCGCCGGTGTTCCCCGCACGCTCCGCAACGCCTGCCGCGGCCCCGGCACCCGCCCCGGCGGCAGACAAGCTGGCCCAGGCACGTTACCTGACCCGGTCGCTGCAGTGGCCGGCGGCGCTCGACGAGCTCCGGCGCATCAACGACACAGGCAGCGCCGACTGGAACAACCTGATGGGCTACACGCTGCGCAACAGCAAGGCGCCGGACCTGGCCGCCGCCGAGCGGCACTACGACGAGGCACTGCGCATCGACCCGCGCCACCGCAATGCACTGGAGTATTCGGGCGAGCTGTACCTGATGAAGGGCGAGCTGGACAGAGCGCAGGCGCGCCTGGCCACGCTGGGCAGCGAGTGCGGCGCCATCGGCTGCCAGCAGCAGGCCCAGTTGCAGGCTGCGATCGAGCGCTACAAGGCGGCGGGCAACAAATACGTGCCGTCGAACTGGTAGGCCGCCTGCACCGTCAACACCGCCCTTCTGGTGTGCCCTCCAGCTCACCGAGCTTGTCCACCACCAGCGCGATGAAGGCCGACACCGCCAGCGGCAGGTGCCTGCGGCTCGGGTACAGCACGGTGAGGCCCTGGCCCTTGCGCTGGTACTGGGGCAGCACGGGCACGAGCAGGCCGGCCTGCACGTCGAGCCGGGACATGCCCGCGGGCAGCAGCGCGAGCCCCAAGCCCGCCACGGCGGCGCGGCGCAGGGCCTGGGCGGTGTTGGCGCCAAAGCGGCCGGCGGCGGCCACCTCGTGCAAAGCGCCGTCGGGGCCGGCCAGGCGCCAGGTGCCGGTGGCGCCCGCGTGGCTGGCCATGATGGCGTCGTGCCCGGCCAGGTCTGCCAGCGTGGCGGGAACACCGCGCGCGGCCAGGTAGGCCGGGCTGGCCACCAGACCATCGCCCCGGGCCCCGAACAGCTGGCGGCCCACGTAGCCCGAGTCGCCCACCTCGCCGCCGCGAAAAGCCACGTCGATGCGCTCGGCGATCAGGTCGGATCGCGCATCGCTGAGCACGAAATCGAGCCGCACACGCGGGTGCGCGGCCAGGAAGCCGGCGATCCATTCCATGGGAAAGAAGTCGAAGAAATCCGCCGGCACCGCCACGCGCACACAGCCGGTGGGCTCGTCGCTGCCCAGGCGCAGCTCCTGCCCCGCCTCCTGCAGGCCATCCACCGCGCCCGCGCAGCGCTCGTGGAAGGCCTCGCCCGCGCTGGTGAGGGTGAGCTTGCGGGTGGAGCGCTGCAGCAACCGGGTGCCCAGCTGCGCCTCGAGCTGCTGCACGCGCCGGCTCACGGTGTTGGGCGGCTGGCCCAGGCGGCGCGCAGCCTCGGCAAAGCTGCCGCTGCGCACCACCTGCACGAACAGGGCGATGTCGTTGAGGTCGAGCGCGGCCGTGGTGGCATCGGTGGCCATGGATATCTATTAAAAATGGATGAGTTCAATCCCATTGTGCCATCTAGTCAATCAATGGGGTGCGCCCTAACCTTCATGGCATCGGGGCGCACAGCCTCTTCACGAACCCACCAGGAAGGAAAGCACCTATGACAATTTCCCAATTGCCCCACATCGGCATCGTGATCGGCTCCACGCGCGAGGGCCGCTTTGCCGACAATCCGGCGCAGTGGTTCCACGGCATTGCCAGCCAGCGCACCGATTTCTCTGCGGAGCTGGTGGACCTGCGCGACTACCCCATGCCCTTCTTCGACGAAGCGCTGTCGCCCGCCTGGGCACCGGTGAAGAACGAGGCCGCGCAGCGCTGGGCGCAGAAGCTGGCCACGCTCGATGGCCTGGTGGTGATCACCGCCGAGTACAACCACGGCCCCACGGCCGTGCTCAAGAACGCGTTCGACTATGCGTACAAGGAGTTCGCGCGCAAGCCCATCGGCTTTGTCGGCTACGGCGGCGTGGGTGCGGCGCGGGCCGTCGAGCAGCTGCGCCTGGTGGCCACCGAGGTGCAGATGGCGCCCGTGCGCAATGCCGTGCACATCGGCATGGCCGAATTCATGGGCATCTGGCGCGAGGGCAAGGCCTTTGCCGACTACCCGCACCTGGCGCAATCGGCCAACGGCCTGCTGGACGACATGGCCTGGTGGGCGAAGGCCCTGAAGACGGCAAGGGAGGCTGCATGAGCTACCAAGACACTTCTGTGCTGGCCGACGCACCGGCTGCCACCACAACGACACGCGCCATTGCCTACCGCACGCGCGGCAGCATGCACGGGCCGATCACGCGGCTGGTGAGCCCCGGCGATGTGGGCGAGTGGATCAAGCCCTTTGTCTTTCTGGACCTGTTCGCGTCGGACTCGCCCGCGGCGTTTCGCGGCTTTGGCATGCACCCGCACTCGGGCATTGCCACGCTGACCTATTTGATCGACGGCGCCATCTCGTACGAGGACACCACCGGCAAGAGCGGCGCGCTGAGCGCCGGCAGCGTGGAGTGGATGCGCGCGGGCAATGGCGTGTGGCACACCGGCGCGCCCGTGGGCGATTCGCCTTCGCTGGGCTTTCAGCTCTGGGTGGCCTTGCCCGCCGCACTGGAGAACGCACCCGCGCTGAGCCAGTACCTGGCGCCGCAGGAGATCCCGCAGGCCGGCCCGGCCCGCGTGCTTCTGGGCAGCCATGGTGGGGTGCTGAGTCCCATCGAAGCGCCCTCGCCCATGACCTACCTGGCCGTGCAATTGCGCGATGGCGAGCACTGGCGCTATGTGCCGCCTGCGGGCCACACGGTGGCCTGGGTGGCGGTGGCGGCCGGTGCGCTGAACGCCGGGGGTGCCGTGGATACCGGGGAGCTGGCCGTGTTCGAGGAGTCGGAAGGCGCCATCGACTTCACGGCCCGGGGTGACACGCACTTCGTGCTGGGCTCGGCCGCCAAGCACCCGTACGAGCTGGTGATGGGCCGCTACTCGGTGCACACCAGCCGCGCCGCGCTGGCGCAGGGTGAGGCGGAGATCCGGCGCATCGGCACGCAGTTGCGGCAAGAACGCCGGCTGGGTTAGCTCAAGCGCATTCGGCAACCGGCCGGGGCGCAGCCACCGGGCTGCGCGCCGACCAGACCACAAGGGCCAGGGCCATGACGGCCAGGCCTGCGCCCGCCAGCATGACACTGTGGTACCCCAGGCCGCTGCCCAACACGATGGCACCGGCAGCCGCCCCGATGGCGTTGCCCAGGTTGAAGGCGCCGATGTTGATCGACGATGCCAGGCTGGGCGCCTCGGCCGCGGCACGCATCACCTTCATCTGCACCGGGGGCACCAGGGCAAAGGCGGCCGTGCCCCAGACCACCAGGCCGATGGCCGCACCCAGCTTGCTCGTGGCCAGCCAGGGGAAGACCACCATGCTGGCGGCCACCAGCACGAGGAAGCCCACCAGCGTCTTGTCGACGGAGCGGTCGGCCAGCTTGCCGCCCACGGTGTTGCCAATGGTGAAGCCGACGCCCACCAGGGCCAGCAGGCCCGTGATCTCGCCCGGCGTGGCGCCCGAAAAGGTCTTGAGCACGGGGTTGATGTAGGTGTACAGCGCGAACATCGCGGCCGAGCTGAGCACCGTGGTCATCAAACCCACCACGACCACCGGCCGGCGCAGCACGCGCAGCTCCGAACGGATGTCGATGGGCGCCTGCATGGCCTGGCCCGGTGGCAGGGCCAGCCGCAGGGCGGCCATGGCCAGCACGCCCAGGGTGGCGATCACGGCGAAGGAGGTGCGCCAGCCCAGGCTGTCGGACAGCCAGGTGGCCGCCGGCACGCCGCCGATGTTGGCCAGCGTGAGCCCCAGGAACATGGTGGCCACGGCGCTGGCCTGCTTGTCGCGCGGCACCAGGCTGGCCGCTACCACCGCGCCGATGCCGAAGAAGGCGCCGTGCGTGAGGCTGGTGACGATGCGCGCCACCATCAGGCTGGCATAGCCCGGCGCCATGGCCGACAGCAGGTTGCCCAGCGTGAAGATGGCCATGAGCAGCACCAGCGCCTTGCGCCGGGGCCAGCGGCCGAGCAGCAGCGTCATGAACGGGGCGCCCAGGGTCACGCCGATGGCGTAGGCCGACACCAGCATGCCGGCCGAGGGGATGGACACCTCCACGCCCTTGGCAATGTCCAGCAGCATGCCCATGGGGCCGAACTCGGTGGTGCCGATGCCGAATGCGCCGATGGAGAGTGCGGCCAGCGGCCACGCGGATGACGATGTGTCTGGCGCTGATTCGGCCGGGACAGGGGATGGTTGGGCGTGCATGGGATTCAGAGAGAGTTGCGGGTTTTCCCGGATGAGGTGATTGTGGGCACGCAGTCTTTCCCAGTAAAGTGGACAATCAAGAAAATACTTTTCTGGATTTCGGGAATATGAAGGCAACGCTGGAAGAGGTGGAGGTGTTTCTCGCGGTGGTGGACACGGGCTCGCTCACGTCTGCGGCCGAGCACCTGGGCCAGCCGGTGTCGACCACCAGCCGGCTGCTGGCGCGGCTGGAAGAAAAGCTGCAGACCACCTTGCTGCAGCGCACCACCCGGCGCCTGCACCTGACGGACGAGGGCTGCGGCTTTGCCAAGGACGCCCGGCGCATCCTGGAGTCGGTGCGCATTGCCGAAGACCGGCTCATGGAGCGGCGCGGCCGGCCGTCCGGCCCGCTGCATGTGGATGCGGCCTCGCCCTTCATGCTGCATGTGCTGGTGCCGCTGCTGCCGGCCTACCGCGCGCAGCACCCCGAGGTGGAGCTGGTGCTGCACAGCAACGAGGGCTTTATCGACCTGCTGGAGCGCCGCGTGGACCTGGCCATCCGCATCGGCGAGCTCAAGGATTCCACCCTGCACAGCCGACTGCTGGGGCACACCCGGGTGCGCCTGGTGGCCAGCCCGGGCTACCTGCTTCGCCATGGGGTGCCCGAAGACGCCGATGCCCTGCGGCGCAACCACGAACTGATCGGCTTCACCCAGCCCGATGTGCTGAACGTCTGGCCGCTGCTGGCCGGCGACGGCCAGCCCCTGCGCATCGAGCCGACGATCATGTCGGGCAGCGGCGAGACCATCCGGGAGCTGGCGATCGCAGGCATGGGCATTGGCTGCCTGTCGGACTTCATGACCGCGCGCGACCTAGCCGAGGGCCGCCTGGTGGAGGTGCTGCCCCAGGTGGTGCTGGCCAAGACCAAGCCGGTGAACGCGGTGTACTACAAGCAGTCGGCGGTGTCGGGCCGCATCGCATCGATGGTGGGCTACCTGGCGCAGGCGATGCGCGCGCCGGAGGCGCTGTGGGCCGGAGAGCGCGGTCAATGACCCCCTGCGTCTGTGCAGGGTCTCGCCGCAGACCGTGCGCAGGCTCCCGCGCCCCGGCTGGCCAGGCCCGCCACGGTGCCGGCCGCCGCCGCCACCGCGAGCATGGAAGCCAGGTGTGCTGCCATCGCGGCCAGCACATCCAGCAGCACGGGGCTGGTCCACAACGCTGCGCCCTGCCCCGGTGCCGGGCCGCCCAGGCACAGCGGCGCCAGCGCGGGCACCAGCATGAGCCCCGCACCATGCAGCAGCGAGACGAGAAAGCAGCCCAGCGCCAGGCCGGCATGCACCGCGGCATGCCGTCGCCGCCATTGCCTTGCCGCCAGCCCGATGGCGGCAAGGCCCAGCACCCAGGCCAGGGCCTGCGGCAGGGCCAGCCCGCCCAGCGCGCCCGCCAGCACCCAGGCCACGGCGGCCGCATGCCCGGCCGCCAGGGGCAGCAGCATTTGCAAGGCATGGGCCCGACGCGTGGCGGCGACGCACCCGTGCAGGGCGCCCATGCCCGCCATGGCGAGCCAGGGCCACAGCGCTTCCATGGCGGTGCCCCGGTCAGGCCTGGGCGTGGCAGCAGCCGCCGGCCGTGGCGCCCACCGCTTGTGCCGTTGCTGCCAGCGGCGATGGCGCGGGCTGGAACGGCGCGGCGCCCTCGTAGCGGTCGTGGTGTCGCACCCAGTCCATGGTGTACTCGGGGTTGGGCTCGTTGCGGCCCGCAGGGGTCAGGTCGACCAGGGGATAGGTGCCCATCATCACCTCCACCCCGCGGCCGTAGGTGGAGTAGGTGTGGAACACCTCCGTCCCCTCGCCCGGCTCCTTGTGGAACACGCTGATGCCCGGCGCCTCTTCGGCCGGAAAACGCTGCACCGTGTAGTTGTAGGGCACCTCGCCGCGCGCCACCTGATCGGTGCTGAAGCTCACGCCGAAATCGTGGTTGAAGTCGCTGCCGTGCGACGACACCCAGTGGAAACGCCAGCCCATGCGCTGGCGAAAGCGTTCGATCTGGTCCAGGGGTGCGCGGGACACGACGACCAGGGTGATGTCACGGTTCGCCAGGTGGATGTTCATGCCGTCGATGTGGTCGGCCATGTACGAACAGCTCGGGCAACCCTGCTCCCAGCCGGGGCCGAACATGAAGTGCTGCACCAGCAGCTGGCGCCGCCCGTCGAACAGCTGGGCCAGCGTGCGCGGGCCGGCAGTGGTGTCGAAGGCATAGGCCTTGTCCACCCGCACCCAGGGCAGCGCGCGGCGCTCGGCGGCGATGCGGTCCTGCTGGCGCGAAAGCTCCTTTTCGCGCAGCAGCAGGGCCTGGCGCGCGGCCAGCCATTCGCTGCGCGGGACGACGGGGTGGTGGTGCTTCGGGTGGATGGAGGTATTGGTAGTCATGATGCGGTGCTCCTTGGGTCAATCGGGGAAAACATGGCGCCCATGCGCGGCTCCAACTGCCGTGGTGCGGCTGCTGCGCGTGGTGTTGATGAGAAGGGGTATCGCGGGCGGTGAAGGGCCCACGCGCCCAGGGTCAGGAGTGGCTAAAAAAGCTCAGCGAAGCGGTTCTGGCTAGGCGCTGCGTCGCAGACAGTACTGCAGGTACGGCAAGACGCAGCAACAACGCCAGAAGAGTTTTTTTAGTTGCTCCTGGCCTTGGGCCGGCGGACGGCGCGGACTTTTCCGCTTTCGCCACCACCGGCATAGAACAGGTCGGCACCGTCGGATTCGAGCCCGCTCACACCCGTGCCGGCGGGCATCTGCAGGCGCTCGATGACGGCGCCGCTTTGCGGGTCGATGCGGCGGATGTCGCTGGCATCGCCCTCCCAGGTGCCGTGCCACAACTCGCCATCGACCCAGGTCACGCCGGTCACGAAGGCGTTGGATTCGATGGTGCGGCGGATGGCGCCGGTGGCGGGGTCGATCTGGTGGATCTTGCGGTCACGGTACTGGCCCACCCACAGGCTGCCCTCGGCCCAGGTGAGGCCCGAGTCGGCGCCCTTGCCGGGGGCCGGGATGGAGGCCACCACGGCGCCTGTGGCCGGGTCGATCTTGTCGATGCGCGACTCGGCGATCTGGTACAGGTGCTGGCCGTCGAACGCCGTGCCCGCATCGCAGGGCAGGCCCAGGGTGCGCGTGGTCTCGCCACTGGCGGGGTCGAAGGCGACCAGGCTGGCACCCGTGGCGGCCCACACGCGCTGGCCGTCGTGCGTGACGCCGGCCACGGTGCGGGCACCGGCAAAGGGGCCGTACTCGCGCACGATCTCGGCGGGGCGGGCGGGGACGCCCGTGGGCGCGGTGCGGCTGGCGCTGTCGGGGCTGCAGTCGGTGATGGGCATGGGGTACTCCTTTGGGGTTCGACCCCGGCTTGTGGGGGGCGATGGATGAACTCTATTCAAATGAGCGAACGCCAGGGAGTAACAAGATTGTCGTGAATCCCGCCAGGGGCGGGGCCAGCCAGCGCTGCGTACGTGCCTGGCCGATGGAGCGCACGCGGCCTTGCTGCTGCAGTTCGGCCAGGGCGCGCTGCACCGTGCGCTGGCTGTCGCCCAGCGCCAGCGCCAGGGCCGAGGTAGACCAGGCCGCTCCATCGGCCAGCAGGGCCAGCAGCGAGGCCTGCTCGCCAGCGATGGGCGGCGCCAGCACCACCACCTCGCGCCCATCCAGGGGCCGCAGCGCAAAGCCACGCGCCGTGGCCTCAATGCGGGCCCAGGGCTTGGCCAGCGCGCGCAGGCGGCCCAGCTCCACGCGCAGCCGGGCGCGGTGGGTTTCGTCGGGCTCGCGCGTGCGAAAGGCGCTGGCGATCAGCGCATCGCGGTCCGCATCGCCGGGCCAGGCCTGGGCCAGTTGATAGGCCAGGGCAAACAGGATGGGCCGGCGCGCGAGGGACAGCCAGGTGGGGGCCGCACCACCGCCCTGCCCCTCTGGCGCCTCCGCCGCCCCAGCGCCCAGCCGGTGCCGGCAGGCATCGACCACCAGCAGATCCGAGGCGAGCAGCGCTGCCACCTCGTCCAGGCGCAGCGGCTGCTCTTGTGCGGCCCCGCCATCGCCCGGCAGCAGGCGCCGCGCCGCGGGGCGCTGCAGCGCGGCCAGGGCCTCATCGACCTCGACCACCAGTGCCGGCACGCGGGCCCGCGCGGCCGCTTCGCGCGCCTGGGCCAGCGCCTCGCGTGCCGCGGCCACGCGCAGCGAGCGCAGGGCCAGCTCGGCCAGTGTGAGCCCCGCCACCGCGGCCAGCGCGGGCGGCATGCCCGGCTCCTGCAGGTCGACCGGGGCCAGCAGGGCCGCCGCCTCGCCCAGCCGGCCCATCAGCAGCCATTGGCGCGCCGCGATGAGCCTTGCCTGCAGGGCGTTGGCCCGGTCGCCGCGCACCGCCAGCGCCGCCGCAGCGGCCACCAGGGCATGCGGCGGGCCGTTCAGGTCGCGCTGGGCCAGGGCCACCTCGGCCTCGGCCACCACGCAGCGGGCGCGGGCCAGCGCCTCGTGCGCGCCAAACCCCTTGGCCGCGCGGCGCAGCAGCTCACGCGCCCGGGGGTGCTCGCCCAGCTGCGCCATGGCAATGCCGCGCAGCGCCAGCGCAGGCGGGTCATCGCGCAGGGCCACCCGCTGCAGCGCGCCCAGCGCATCGCCGGCGGCAAGCGCACGGGCGGCGGCGGTGATCAGCGAATCCATGGTGCGGCAGGCTACACGAACGTGGGTCTTGTATTTTGTTTCCAAGGAAACTAAACTCGCCAACGAAATAGTTTCCTGAAAAACCAATCATGAAAAAAACCAACCCGCCCAGCCCCCTCGAAGCCCACCTGGGCTACTGGATGCGCTTTGTTTCCAACCAGGTGTCGGCCGGGTTCCAGCAGGCGGTGGAGGCATCGGGCGTGTCCGTCACCGACTGGGTGGCGCTGCGCACATTGTTCGACGCCAGCGATGGCGGCCCGCAAGGCGCGGCCACCCACGCCACGCTGACCCAGGCCCTGGGCATGACCAAGGGCGCCGTCTCCAAGGTCGTGGCCCGGCTGGAGGACCAGGGCCTGGTGGCACGCGCGGGTGCGCCAACGGACGCGCGCAGCCACACCCTGTCGCTTACCCCGGCCGGCCGCGCCCTGGTGCCCGTGCTGGCCGCCAAAGCCGACGCCAACGACGAGAAGTTCTTCGGCCACCTGCCCCAAGCCGAGCGCCAGCGCCTGGCGCGCCTGCTGCAGGAGATGGTGCGCCTGCACCAGTGGCAGGAAGTGCCGCGCAGTTGAATCCGAGAACCCGTCCCAGAAAGATGCCCATGAACGAAACGACCATCGCCACCATCGAACGCTGCGCCCAGGCCTCCAAGGACGGCACGGCCCATTTCGGCGCCATCGTGCAGGCCCTCACCGAGGCCGGTGTGGAGGCGTATTTCGCCGATTACCGCAGCGAGGCCACCACCTACTACCTGCCCAGCGGGGAGACCCATGCCGTGGCCCTGCCGCCACCGCCAGCCACGCCCATTGCCGAGGCCTTCGACACCGCAGGCATCCAGGCGGCCATCCGCGGCGCGCAACGCGGCGAGGTGATGTACCCGGAGTTCCTCACGCTCTCCCGCGCCGCGGGCTGCGTGGGCTACATGGTGTGGATCGCCGGGCGGCATGTGAGCTACTTCGGCCGCAAGGGGGAGGTGCATGTGGAGCGGTTTCCGGATGCGCCCTGAGCGGCAAAGCCGGGGGTGACCTCGGCCTGCATAGACACCGGAGGACTGGGGCATTTCTCCGTGCTGGCAAACACGCCCAGGTTGTCGGCGATGAGCATCTGCTCAGTTTCGCTGACTCGCCTTCTTGGGTGACACAGGGCACGGGCGCAACCAGCCAGACTGCCGCTATCGGCCAAAAGCTGCCATTTGGGGAGTGAAAAGTTGACGGCCGCTTCAGGCTTAACTGAGTCATTCGGTGATGGCTGCGTCCAATCGTTGCGAGGCTCGTTTGCGGTCAGCTAGTCTCCACCACAGCGACCTTTGGCACAAAACAGGGGCAGGTTCATGTCCTATCCGGACCAAAAGGGGACGGGTGAAACGAGCCATGCGACAGCTGCGCAGGAAGTCGTCTCTGACACCTTTTATTGAAACACGCACACGCCCGATGACTGGCTTTTGGCCTGGTACATCGCGGTGTCTGCGGCGCGCAGGTAGTCGTCCACCGTCGCCAGCCTGGATGCGCTGCTGACAAGTCCAATGCTCGCGCCACTGATCACGGTGTGTTCGCCGACCACATAAGGCGCTGCGAGGGCGGCGGCGATCTGTTGAGCGCGGTTGCTGGCCTCAGCGGGATCAATGGACTCCAACAGCACATTGAATTCGTCACCACTCATGCGGGCGACCAGATCAACCGCCCGCACGCAGGATTCGAGCCGCCGCGCCACCTGCTGCAACAGCCGGTCGCCCACATGATGCCCGTAGTTGTCATTGACGGCTTTGAACCCGTTGAGATCCAGCAGCAGCACGGCGAACATGGTGGTTCCATCGCGTGTTGGCACGCCATCACCATTCGCAGCCTCGTTCTGGTGCAGCGCCATGAGATTCGCGAGGCGATCGCGGAACAACGGCCGGCCGGGCAAGCTGGTCAGCGCATCGTAGGTACTGCCGCGGTCAGCCAGATCGCTCAACGAGCCCGCCATGCGCACCGCAACGCCGTCTTCAAACTCGGCGAGCCCGCGCCAATTGACCCACACTAGCCGTCCAGCCGCGTGGAACGCGCGGAAATCCACCGAAAAGTTCGGGCTGTTCCCCGACAGATGCCTGCGGTAGGCCGCCTGCACGCGCACGCGATCTTCGGGATCGATGAGTTGCTCCAGAAAGCTCCAGCCACCGTCGTGTACATGATCGCCGCTACCCAGCCCGACGATCTGGTGAAAGCGCCCGGACACATGCAGGGCGTCAGTTCGCAAGTCCCAGTACCAGATGCCGTCATTGGATCCAAGGGTCGCCAGCGAATAGCGGTTTTCGGAGCGCAACAACTCAAGTTCGGTGTTCTTCTGCTGGGTGACGTCGATCATCAGGCCGATCATGCGGTTCGGCCGCCCCGGTTCGACCACTGCGCGGCACAGATCGCGCACCCACACGACCTTGCCGGATTTTGCAATCAGCCGATAACTCATCTCGTAGGCATAGCTTTGCGTCGCGTTGTAGGCGGCATCATCGATAAGCAGGGCCTGCGCCAGATCATCGGGATGCACATGCGCCCGCCAAAAGCCCGGGTCAGACCGCCACTCCTCCACGGAGAAACCGAACAACCGTTCGACCTGCGGGCTCAGGAAAGTATTGCCCACGCCGATTTCAGCTTCCCAAACTACGCCATCAATGGTTTCCAGTAAGCGCAAAAAGCGCTGGCGAATCTCCACCAGCACCTGCTCGGTGACCTCGGTGATCTCGATCAGGACACCCTGGCGGCTGATCACCCGCTCCGCCGCATCCGTCTCCGGGTGGAGTTTCAGACGCACCCAGCGATAGTTCGCGTCGGCAAATCGCAACCGGAACACCGGCATGCCCGAGCGCATGGTGCCAATGTCGCCGGGATGCACAAATTCAAGCAGGGACCTGCCGAGCGCTGCCTCCACCGAATGGCCGGTGAGCGTTGTCCACGCCGGATTCAGGTAAGTGATCTCCCACAGCGCATCGGTCTGCACCACCGCCTCGGGTAGCAGTTGCAGTAGTTTTGCGGACGGCGTGAGAGGGGTAGGCATGCAGGGCTGTCGCGAAAAAGGGAGTCAGGTGAAGCCAACGGATAGGAAAATCAACCACACCAGATCAAGTATGGCAGGGGTTTTGGGCAGGCTCGTGCCCCAAAGCTGCCAGTCACCTCTTCCGGAAAGCGGTCGCCCAACGTTTGGGCAGAGCGGACGCCGATGCAGGCCATGAAAGAGTGGTACCAAGAGCACCCGGATCTGCTCCACAAGCGGCCATATGATCGTCCCGACGACCGTTGCGCTCAGCGGCTGGTCCCGGAAATCGGCGGATGATGCCTCAATCCTTGAGACTCACGCCCAAGGCATCCAGCTTCTTTGCGTATGCGTCCCGGCGTTTTGCCGCCTTTGCAGCTGCGTCGACGGCTGCCTGGATGGCCTTCGGGCCCTTTTTCGCAGCAGCTTTGATCAATCCGGACTTGTGGGCAGCATCTGCCTCGGCCCGCTTGAAAGTAGCGACGATTTCTAAATCGGCAACAGATGGACTCACAGGTGTGCCCTTAAAGCTTGATGTCAGTGCGAAGCAACGCTGTTCTCAATTCGCGGGTAGCTGGTTTTGAAACATCGATGCCTTGAACCGCCAGGTCGAACGGTGAGCCAGGTTTGATACTGGTTGGGAGTACTTTTTTTACGGGATTCGTACTGGGGTACTTGCCACCAGCAGCACACATACGAACGGAAAACCCGAATTCGTCGAGCACCCCTTTTGCGTATAACTCCGCCAACTGCTGAAACGAAACGAATGTTGAGCACTTCACTTCTTTATCCCCAAGCTTACGGACGCTACGTACGATCTCAAACTTACCAAGAGAATCCCGTTGAGTATTCGTAAAGGGATGCACAGAAAACGTCTCACGAGGTCCTCCATTTTTAGACGCCAGCGTGTGCTCGACGGCGATATCAGTTAACAGCACGTTGTTTTCCCAGTGATTCAATAGGCCACATTTATAAGAGCCAAATTATCCTCCATCACACCCCAAGGCCCGCTTGCGATTTTCAAACCAGGCTTCAGCGGGGCGATGCCCCTTGAGATGCGAAGTGCTCGACATTGACCGTGTTTGCCTTGCGCCACCCGAAAGCCGGGACCGCGTTGATCCCAGCGATTCTGTGCGCAGGCAACAGAGCGAGGTGTGTCACCCCGCCGCCACGGCCTCGACCTCCAGCAGCCAGGCCTCATCGTAAATGCCGGCGATGATGACCGTGAGCCGGCGCATGGCCGCCCAGCGCGCGCCGGCGCGCCTCGCCATTCTCCTGCGCGTATTGCCGCGATGAGAGAAACGTGGTCACCTTCACCAGGTTGGCCACGCCCATGCCCGCGGCATCGAGCTGGGCCCGGAGGTTGGCCCACACCAGGTCGGCCTGCTCCGCGAAGTTGGCGGGTACCACGCCGGCCCGGTCAACGGGGATTTGGCCGCTGATGACCAGCCAGCGCGTGGCGCCCTGCACGTCCAGGGCCTGGGAGTAGCCGCCGGAAGGCGCGGGGGCCAAAGGGGAGTTGACGGGGGTGAAGTGCATGGGTGGATGTCTCCAGCTGCAGCCTGGCCGCATGGGCTCGGTTCATCAGGTCCTCGACCAGCGGATGCTCGCGAAAGGGGTTGAGCCGCAAGCTTGCCACCGGATTGAACGCAATCTTCCGGCCGAACGCAGTGGATCTCACAAAGTGGAGCGTCATGACCTCCCCGTCAGGGTCCACCTCGACAGAGCGCAGATTGGTCAGCAGGACTCGCTCCGTGACCTCTCCACGACGGACCATCAGATGATCTCCGCAGTCCTGCACTTCATCTGCCAAATCGGAGGAAAAGACCATGTCCGTTACCCAGAAGAATGCAATCATTCCGCACGCTTCAAGGACCAACCGCCAGGACAACCCATCCTCCATCAAACGGATAGCAACCAGTACCAGCAGTCCCGACACGATGATGAGAAAGCGGCCCCACTTGGAACGGGAAGACAAGGAAGAAGACAGTTGTCTCATGAGGCAAAGGTTCGGCGGATCTAAATTTGCTCGTCCCAGAAAGACAGTTCATGGACACGGAAGGTAACCGCGTCACCTTCTTGAAGAGACTCGTCTGTGAAATCCTTGTCCGACAGGAAAAAAGCCGCAGCACCAGCGACTGCAGTCACCACGACGGAACCGCAAGAATCGGAGGTAGCCCTTGCCGAAGCAATCCGGCCATGCACTTGAAATGAACCTTGCTCCTCCAGCGCGACCATTGCCTCCTCAAAAAAATGCGGTGGTGCAGCCCGTTCAAAACCGCTCACCCGCTCCTGAGCAAGCTCCACATACAGCGTTCGACCAAGATACTCCGAAGCGTCATCCCCAAAGGGCACAAGGCGCGCAGCGCCGCTGACCAGGGCCGAGGAGAACCGCACTGGATAGCTGGGCAGCTGCGTGAACCCCAGCGGCTTCATCGCACTGGTATCGATGCTTTCGATAGTGATGTCCATGGTCCATTGTCGCCGGAGCCCAGGCAGGTCAGGTAGAGGGCACCTGAGCCACGGGCCTGGAAAAGATGTTGACCAAACTTCCGTCGGGATCGCGCAGCAGGGCAGACCGGTTGCCCCAGGGCATCACCGTGGCTGGCATGACGATCTCGGCGGCGGCCTCCTCCATGCGTGCCAGTGTGCCATCCACGTCGGCCACCTCGAACTCCAGGATGGCGGACCGGTTCGATGCTGCCGTGGCGGCGCCCTGGTTGAACAATTGCACCAGGCGCTCCTCGGAGATCGCCAGCGTGGCGCCCTCCAGGCGCACCTCGGCAAAGCC
Source organism: Acidovorax sp. GW821-FHT10A04 (assembly GCF_059415825.1). Classification (NCBI taxonomy): domain Bacteria; kingdom Pseudomonadati; phylum Pseudomonadota; class Betaproteobacteria; order Burkholderiales; family Comamonadaceae; genus Acidovorax; species Acidovorax sp. GW821-FHT10A04. The sequence goes on along the minus strand of NZ_JBWKNZ010000010.1, from coordinate 38,868 downwards.
ATCGGCCAGGCGGGTCGCCGTGGTGCCCGACAGCAGCGTGTAGAACGCGACAAGCGCCTCGAATTGCGTTGTGACGAGGCGGACGGATGCAAACTTCATGCGAAGCTCCTTGCTCAAGAAAAGAAAGGAGCAAGGTTAGAAGGCGGTGCTGCCAGGCTCTGGCAGCAGGCTGTGCCTCTGGGCCCGAGCGGGCTGGCGAAGGCCCTCGAGAACGCCTGGCGCTTGCAGGCGCGCCGCTCGCAGCACAGCACCCGGGGAAACGCGAGGTCGCGCCCGCAGGCTCAACCACCCGAGCGCAGGTACTTCCCCAGAAACCCGAGCACCCGGCGCTCATACTCCTGAGGGCTGTAGGCATGCAGGTCCACATGCCCAGCCCCGTCCACCCGCCAGATCTCCTTGGGCCCGGTCGCCGCATCGAAGAGTTGCCGGGTCTCGGCCCAGGTGGTGTGCCTGTCCTGCGCACCCGAGGCAATGAGCACGGGCGCCCCCAGCCGGGAAATGTGATCGATGGGCCGCAGGTCGCGGGTCGAGACCCCGGCACGCAACGGCAGTTGCCACAGCAGGGGCCCCGCCAACACCGCGCCCGCAGGGCCCAGCACCCCGGTGAGCCGGTTGGTCACGGCACCTTCGATGGTGGGATACATGGATTCGAGCACCACCGCATGGGGCGCGGGGGAAGGCCGTGACAGCACGGTGGCGGCGGCGCCCAACGACACGCCGACGACCGCGATGCGCTCGCCCTGGCATTCACGCCGCAGGAACGCAAGGGCCGCCTGCACCCCCGCCGCCTCGCGCGCGCCAAAAGTGATGCGCTCGCCGGTGCTCTCGCCGTGCGCCTGCAAATCGACCAGCAGGGTGGCATGGCCCGCCCGGTTCAGGAACCTGGCGCGGCCCAGCATCTGGGTGCGGTCCGAGCGCACGCCATGCAGCAGCAGCACGGCCCCCTTGTCTGGCTGGCCCGGTGCAAACCAGCCCGCCACGTGGCCCGAAGGTGCTGTGTCGATGCGGACTTCGCGCGCTGAAAAATCCGGCGGTGGCGGACCCATCGTGCGGGTGGCCGGGTGGCTGAGCCATTCGCCAACAGCCCCCGCTGCCAGGGCAAAGCCCAGCACCAACACCAGGGCGGCCAAAACCGCAAGGCGCCAGCCCATCAGGTGCAGCGTGCGAGCGAAGTGGACTCGAAAACCCGAGGCCTCACTTCGCCCCCTCCACGGAAACCTTCTCGAACGCGGGCTCCTGCGCGATGAGGCCATGGAAGAACCCGAAGCACGGATCGCTGGCACCGGCCATCTTCGCCTTGCCCAGCACGCGCTCCTTGAGCGAGCGGTGCTTGGTCAGCGACAGCACCCATTCGTGCTTGCCGTCTTCGCTCTCGTTGGCGGCGGCGCCCACCATGTAGGTGCGGCCCTCCCAGCTCACATGCGCGTACCCGCCCCAGTCTTCGGCGTCTGCGTCGGTCATGTCAAGGTGGGCGGGCACGCGCGTGCGCAGCCATTCGAGCAGGGAATGGCCCCGGATGGGGTTGATGGGGTTCTCGGGCTCCCGCGAGACGTCGAAGAGCCGGGTGAGGAAGTGGATGGCAGGTTCCATGGATGAACGAATTGGCAAGGGGACGGGCCAGGCACTCGGCCAGCCTACCACCTCGGCACGCCCCCGCAAACCGGATTCTGACCATGCCCCTCAACTCCTGCGGGGCGAATTTGCGTACCATGCCGCCTGCCAAAGAGCCGATCGATCGAGCGAGCGAACACAACAACATCCCAGGAGACAGGCGCCACCATGCAGGCCCACCCCACCACGAGCCCGCCCCAGCCACTGGCAGCGCCTGCCGGCTTGGCAGCCCCCGCCTTCGAGCCCCTGCGTGCCCTGAGCGCCAGCCTGCTGCAGCTGGCTGCCCTGGCGCGCACGGCGCCGCCGGAGGGTCTGCTCCAGCAGGCGCTGGAAACGATGCGCAGCATGCTGGTGGACTTCGACACCGCCTGGTGGGGCGAAGTGTCGGCCGGGCATGCCGATGCGCCGCCGCGCAACTGGCTGCACGGCAGCATCGGCCTGGCCAAGGGCTTTGCCACGGAGTGGAATGCGCTGGCCATGGCCGATGTGTTCGCCCAGCAGTCCATGGACCGCCTGGGCGTGGTGCTGCGCGAGAGCGCCGACGACCTGCCCCCACAGGGCGTGGAGATACCGCCGGACATCGATGCCTTCTGCCGCCGCCACGGCCTGTACCACTGCATGGCGGTCACGGTGGCCATGCCGCGCAGCGGGCTGATGTTCTTCGTGAGCATGTACCGCGGCCCGGGCCGGCCGAACTTCACAGACCAGGAGGCGGCGCTGTTCGGCGAGTTCGTGCCGCACCTGCTGGGCCACTGGCAGCACCGGCTGGAGCAGTTGCAGACGGCGCCCGCAGGCAACGGCCCGTGGGACAGCTATGCGCTGGCCGACGGCGCGGGCCAACTGCTCTTCGTGGGCCTGCGCGTGGGGCTGGCGCTGCAAGCCGCCTACCCGGATTGGTCGGGCACCGCCCTGCCCCCGGCGCTGCTGGCGGCCCTGCCGGCCACGTTGCCGGGCAGCCTGGCGCTGGGCCGCGCCTGCCGGCTGCGGCTGGAGGCCTGTGAGCCGCTGCTGGCAATCAGCATCCCGTCGCCCCACGCCGGCAAGCCGCCGCTGGCCCCGCGCGAGCTGAGCGCCGCCACGCTGTACGCGCATGGCCATTCGTACAAGGACATTGCCGCCACGCTGGGCCTGACGCCGGCCACGGTGCGCACCTACCTGCGCAGCGCCTACGCGCAGCTGGGGGTGCGCAACAAGGTGGAACTGGTGGCGGCACTCCGGCGGCAGTAGGCTGCGCGGCTGGCCGGGTGTTTTCCCTGTCCCTCTGCATTTGCAGAGGCGTCAAAACACCCACCCGTCCCTATCGTTGCGCCCGGAGCCCCAAGGCTTCGGAAGAACCAAGCAACAACAGGAGACGCATTCCATGCTTTCAACCCCACCGACCGCCGGCACGGCCAGCGGCCGCCCTGCGCTGCTCGCCGCCGCCCTGGCCGCGCTGGCCCTCACCGCCTGCGGCGGCAGCGACAGCAGCGCCCCCGCTGCCAGCCAGCCGCTGGCCCAGGCCTGCCCGACCTACCGCACGGCCACCCTGCCCCATGGCGCCAGCATCACCCGCACGGAGCTGCGCGCGGCCGAGGGCCTGCTGCCCGAGGTGTGCATCGTGCGCGGCGAGATCGTCTCCTCGCCCCAGTCCACCATCCACTGGGCGGTGGAGCTTCCCGCAGGCGCGGTGTGGAACGGCAAGACCCTGACGGTGGGCGGCGGCGCGTTCGACGGATTCATCCCCACCGACGACCCGTGGTACCAGCACATCATCGGCGCGTCGGCCCACAGCTACGTGAAGATGAGCTCCGACTCGGGCCACCTGGCGCCCGGCTTTGCCTGGGGCGCGAGCGACGTGGCGCTGCGCAACCATGCCTTCGATGCCAACCATTTCGTGCTGGAGGTGGGCACTGCCATTGCCGCCGACTTCTATGGCAAGCGCCCTGCGCGCCGCTACCACATCGGCCACTCCAACGGCGGGCGCTCGGCCCTGGCCGCCACGCAGAACTACCCCAAGGACTACGACGGCGTGGTGGCCATGGAGCCCGCCATCAGCCAGCAGGCGCACCAGACCAACCTGGGGCCCACGCTGCTGCGCCACGTCTTCTCCCGGCCCGAGAACTGGCTGAGCCCCGCCAAGATCGCGCTGTACGCCAAAGCCGAGACCGCGGCCTGCGACGCGCTGGACGGCCTGGCGGACGGGATCATCGGCAACGTGGCCGCCTGCAACTACGTGCCCACCGAGCTGTTGTGCAAGGGCGCGGACAGCGACAGCTGCCTGACCGCCGGGCAGATCGAATCGGTGCGCCTGATCTACGCGAACAAGGACGTGCCGGTGACCCTTTCGCAGGGCGCGCGCGGCTACCCGGGCTATGGGCGCGGCGGCGCGGCCACCTCGGACTGGGAGGCCTATGTGTTCGGCCCCAGCTTTGCGGCACGCGACTCGTTCAACTACATGGCCGCGCTGGCCGCGGCACGGCTGGTGGAGGGCAACCCTGCGGCCGACCTGCTCCAGCACGACCCCACCCGCTACCAGGCCCCGTACCTGCGCCTGGCGAACCTGATCGATGCGACCAACCCCGATATCTCGGCCTTTGCCGACAACGGCGGCAAGCTGCTGATCTGGTACGGCATGGGCGACGCCTGCGTGTCGGTGTACCGCACGGCCGAGTACCTGGACAGCGTGCGCCAGCGCCTGGGCGCCGGCAAGGTGCAGGGCTTTGCGCGCATGCTGACCTCGCCCTCCATCGGCCACAACCTCGACGGCCCGGGCACCGACCCGGTGAGCATCGACCTGCTGGCCGCCATGGACGCCTGGGTGGAACGCGGCAGCGCGCCCGACAGGCTGGTGGCCACCCGCTACGAGCCCGCCGACCCGCGCGCCGGCAAGCAGACCCCGGTACTGCAGCGCCCGGTGTGCGAGTACCCGAAGTTCCCACGCTATGACGGCAAGGGCGACCCGGCCAAGGCGGGGAGCTTCAGCTGCTCCGCCGTGTAATACCCGCTGCGGCGCCGGGCTGCGATCAGTAACTCGCGCGCAGCGTCACGCTGGCGTTGCGCGGCTCACCGAAGAAGTTGCTGCGGCCCGTGGTGTACACGCGCTGCCAGTAGACCTTGTCGGTGAGGTTGTTGAGGTTGAGCGCCACCGTCCAGCGCGGGTCGATGCGGTAGCTGATGGCGGCATTGACGATGCCGAATCCGGGGCGGTGGGTGTTGGTGGTGGCGTTGCCGCCGCTGGCGCTGCTGTAGGCGTTGACGCCTGCACCGACACTCAGCCCATCGAGCAGGCCGTTGTTGAAGCGGTACTGCGACCACAGCTTGACGCTGTGGTGCGGCGTGAGGGCGTTGAGCGGCAGGCCGCCGCTCGACGCGTCGCGCACGTAGCGGTTCTCGTTGTAGGCATAGCCGGCGTACAGGTTCCACTGCTTGGTGATGCGGCCCGAGACTTCGAGCTCCACGCCCTTGCTCTCCACCTCGCCCTGGGCGATGGAGAAGCCGGTGTTGACCGGATCGGCCTGGGCGCGGTTGACCTCGCGGATGCGGTACACGGCGGCGTTGGTGGTCAGCGCCCGGTCGAAGAACTCGCCCTTCACGCCGACTTCGAGCTGCTTGCCCACGATGGGGTCGATCACGCCGCCGCCAAAGGCCAGCTGCGTCTGCGGCGTGAAGGCGTCGCTGTAGCTCACGTAGCCCGAGACCTGCGGGGTGAACGCATAGGTCAGCCCGGCGTAGGGGCTGAGCTTGTGGTCCACCTGGTTGGTGGTCCAGGCGCCGGTGGTGGGCAGCAGGTTGCGGCTTTGCGTGTCGTACCAGCTCACGCGGGCGCCCAGCACCACGGTCAGCGGGTCGGTGATGCGCAGGCGCGTCTGGCCATACAGGCCGTACTGCGAGGTTTCGGACTGCGAGCGCGCCGTGGCCGGGCGGTCAGGGTACGGCACGGCGGAATGGTCGGGCGCGTACACATCCTGCACGTAGTAGTTGGCATAGCGGCCCGAGGTGGTGGCGCTGGTGTTGCGGCGCCAGTCGGCGCCGACCACCACGTCGTGCTTGCGGCCCAGGGCGTTGAAGCTGCCGGTGAGGTTGGCGTCGAGCACGTTCTGCTCGATGCGCGTCTGGTTGAACCACAGCATCAGGCTGGTGCGGCCGTTGGTGGGCGTGACCTGGCCGCTGGGCAGGTACAGGTAGTTGGTGGCCTGGTCGTTGCGGTAGCCGCTCCAGTGCAGGCGGGCGCGCCAGTCGTCGTTGAAGCGGTGCGTGAGTTCGGCGTAGACATACTTCTCGTCCTGCTCGGAGCGGTTCCAGTCCGCGCCCAGCCAGGTGGAGCGCGGCACATCGAGCAGCGCGCCGGTGGTGTACGAAGGCAGGCCGCCGGTAAGCCAGCCGTCGACCTTTTGCGCATGCGCGCCGACCAGCAGGCTGGTGGTGGGCGCGAGCTTGAAGTCGAGCGAGCCGGCAATCGCATAACGGTCGCGCTGGGCGCCACTCTGGTAGGTGCCGCCCTCCTGCTTGGCGGCCGACAGGCGGCCCAGGATAGTGCCCGACTGGTTGAGCGGGCCGGTCACGTCGACCTCGGCCCGCTTGGTGGACCACGAGCCCAGTTGCACCGCACCCCGCGCCTGGAAGGCATCCTGCGGGCGCTTGCGCACCAGGTTCACGGCGCCGCCCGAGCTGGAGACGCCGCTGAACAGCGCCGAGGGGCCGCGCAGCAGCTCCACGCGGTCGAACAGAACGGCATCCCACGCGGCGGCGGTGCCCGGTGCGGGCACACCGTCGATCATGTAGTTGTTGATGGCGAAGCCGCGCGACGAGTACGAGGCCGATTCGCTGTCGAAGCGTTCGGACACGTAGCCCACGGTCTGCTCCAGCACCTCTTCGACGTTGCGCATGTTCTGGTCTTCCATGCGCTGCTGGGTGACCACGCTGATGGACTGGGGGATCTCCTTGAGTTCGGCCGCGGCCTTGCCCACCGTGGCCTGGGTGCTGTTGTAGCGCTCGGTGCCTTCGGTGCTGGTGCGGTCCTGCTGGGCACGCACGGTGACCGGGGGCAGGTTGGTGGTGGTGGCATTGCCGGCGCCGACGGCGGGTTCTGCTGTTGTTTGCGCGCGGGCGGCGCTGGCGGCGACAAGGGCCATCACGGCCAGCGCCACGGGCGCGAAGGACAAGGGAGATCGGGACATCATCGAAGGCCTGTGGGCGAAGGAAGGTGGAGGAATGCATGCCCCCATCACCGCGCCGACACTGCGCGCATGGATGCGCGGAGCGCGCGCAGCCCAGCCGCTGCACGCAATGGCAGCAAGCGCGGGGTCGGTCATGGGGGAGCGGGATTGGCTGGCTGGCGCGCAGGCGGCTCGCAGAGGCTGCGGGCCACCGGACGACCGCGAAGGGCCGCCGGGCACTGGCTGACAACACGGGTACGGCAACACCGTAACGCGAATCAGTTTTATTTTAGAACGATTTCAAGCGCATGCCGACAACCCCGGGAGGCAAACGGGCATACGGGCCACAACGGACTCGCACCGACTCCGGGCGTTGCGCCCGCCTGCTTGCAGGCACCGCACGATCAGCGGACGCGCAACAAGCACTGCACAAACCCGCAGCCACGGTATGTGCCGAATGTGTGCATTGCTTCACGACTGGCGGCACGAATGCGCAAACCAGGGCCGCTGGGCCAGGGAACGCCAACACAATCGCACCTGCCTAGCGCTTCACACCTCCAACCGGGCTCCATTTCTTGAACAAATCCCCTGCACTCAAAGTCCTTCTCGTGGTCCTGATCGCCACGGCCGTGGTCACGCTGTATGTCGGCAAACGCTGGTACGACTATGTCAGCAAGGCCAAGTCGCCATATGAAGAAATCGGCATCGCGCTCAACTCCAGGGCACCGGGGCCGCTCAACCGCTGGGGCTGCGCACAGTTGCAGGAGCGGTTTGCCAAGTCCATTCCCCCGTACGGTTGCGCTGCTGGCGATGGCCGGCAGTGGAAGTGATGCGAGCTGCTGCCGAGCACTCCTGCCGCCCCCTCTTCCCTTCCTTGAAACGAGTCACCATGTTCACCAAACTTCTGGCAGCCTCCGCTGTCCTGGCAGCCTTCACCCTGGGTGCCGCAGGCAGCGCCCACGCCCAAAGCTACAAGCTCAACATGCCGCTGCCCGAGGACAGCGACACCGTTCTGCGGGACATCACCGTCACAGCCAAGGGCACGACGGTGACCATCGTGGTGGGCAACACCAGCGACGGGATCGCGGAGGCCTGCATCCAGCCCAACCACCGCCCCGAGGCGTTCACGCTCAAGGACCTGGACAGCGGGCTGGTGCTCAAGCAGCTGAGCGTGTCGGGCATCAGGTCGTGCACGAAGGGGATGGAGACCATCCGGCCCGGCAAGCGCAAGATCGTGAAGGTGCAGTTCGAGCCCCTGCCGGCCACCACGCGCCGCCTGCAGGTGGCCGAGAACAACTGCAAGCAGAAGGAAGACGACGACATGGTGTATTACTGCTTTGCCGAAGTCGTGCTGAAAAGCCCGAAGTAATTCGCGGTTGCCTGCCGCCTGCGCATGTGCACCCCGCCAGGCGGCGGGTGGGCTGCAAGCCGCTTTCCGTCCCGACCAGCCGACACGGGTGGCCGGGCGCCCGGTATCGGGGGCTGCCGCCACGGCAGGCCACCCATTTGTCGCCGCATCCGTGCCAAATGTCACACACCGGCGCCGCCGTTCCAAGTGTTACTTCCTGGCGCAGCCGCAGAGCCCACGCGTCCAGATAATCCGCTGCCATGGAGAGAGGAAAGGGGCGCGCTGCCAGCGCGCCCCCGGCTCCATGCCGGACCGGAAAAAACACACACAACCATTCGCGTGCCTCTATGAACATCCCTTCTGCCCTGCGCCTGGGCCTGGCCAAGTACCTGGCCTATTCGCTGCTTGCGCTGCTCTTGATCCCACTGGCCGCCTACCTGTTCACGGGGTATGCGCAGCGCGACGAGGACACCCAGTTCATCGCCCGCATCAGCCAGCGCATCGATGCCGAAAAGGGCATGCCCGCGGCCGAAAAGCAGGCGCAAAAGGACTTCTACCGCGCCAACCCGCCCTCCACCATCTGCACCAACCAGGACCCCGAGGTGGCGGACTACCGCGAGGCCCTGTGCGAGACCTACGGCGAGCTATGGCAGTTCAACCTGGTGCGCCAGGTGTCGCTGTGGAGCATGGTGGCCGGGGTCGCGCTGCTGGCGGCGGTGCTGGGCCTCGGTGCACTGGCTTTCGTCAACCGCCGGCTGCAGTACACCAGCTTCGTCACCGGCTGGCACCTGACCACCTGGGCCAGCGCCAGCTCGCTGGTCGTGCAGGGCGCCCTCGCGGTGTGGCTGTCGTTCTGGGTGACGGCGTTCTTCATGCACAAGTACTGGCCCAAGCTCATCATCCTGGTGGGGATCCTGGTCGCGTGCGGGGTCTTCATGGCGGTGGTGGGCATCTTCAAGCGGGTGCAGTCGAACAACGGCGTCGATGGCGAGTTGCTCACTGAGGCGGATGCGCCCCTGCTGTGGGCACGCATCCGCCACATGGCCGAGCGTTTGAAGACCGAGCCGCCGCGCAACATCGTGGCCGGCATCGACGCCAACTTCTTCGTGACCGAGGCGCCTCTCACCGTGGGCAACCAGCGGCTCACCGGGCGCACCCTGTTCGTGAGCATCCCCCTGCTGCGCCTGCTCGACCAGGCAGAAGCCGATGCCGTGCTGGGCCACGAGCTGGCGCATTTGCGCGGCGGCGACACCCAGAGCAGCGCGCTGCTGGGCCCCAAGATCCACCAGTACGACCACTATCGCCACGCCATGCGCGAGGGCGGCCTGACGGCCGTGTTCCTGCCGCTGATCGACCTGTACCGCACCATCTTCGAGGTGGCGCTGGCGCGCGAAAGCCGCGCACGCGAGTTTGAGGCCGACCGCACTGCCGCCAAGTTGGTCTCGCCCGATGCGATTGCACAATCACTGGTGAAGATCGCCGCCTATGCGCAGTACCGCTCCAAAATCGAGAGCGAACTCTTCGGCCAGAACCGCAAGCACGATGCCGCCGCGCTGGGCATTGCCAGTTATGTGGCCCAAGGGCTACCACCCTATGCCGCATCGGCCGATTTCCTATCGGAGATGAAGACGGCCAACGTGCCCCACCCCTTCGACTCGCACCCCGCCATGCCCGAGCGCATGCGCGCCGTGGGCGTGGCCCTGGCCGAAAGCGACTACGGCGCCATCGTCGTGCGCGTGCCGGCCGCCACCTGGGCGCAGCAGATCCTCACGGCCGATGCCATCGAGCAGCGCATGTCGGGCGCCTACGAGCAGGCCTTTGCGGCAGAGCACGAGCGCAGCCTGGCCTACCGCTACGAGCCGGCCAACGACGAAGAGCGTGCGCTGGTGCTGCAGTACTTTCCGCCGGTGCAGTACGCCTTGAAGGGCAGCGACACGGTGACCGTGGGCATCGAGGGCATCACCACCTCGGCCGATGGCGTGACGGTGGCCTGGGACGCCATCAAGGCGCTGGAATTCAAGGAGAGCACCTGGGGCAATGCCCTGATCGTCACCCACCCCGAAAAAGCCATGATCGGCGCCAAGACCAGCAAGATCAAGCTCGGCGGCCTGAAGAAGGAGAAGGACGCCTTCAACGCCAAGGTTGGCCACTACTGGCAACGCCATCAGATCATGCGGGCACGCCAGCAGGAAGCCTGAGCGCCAGCAGAAGAAGGCGCGCGCCCGGTATCCATCAGGCCCCCGACGCGCGCCGCGCGCGCCTGCGCCCCCACCAGATCACCACCCCGGTCACGCTGAGCACCGCCACGGCCAGGCCCAGCACGGTGACCAGGATGCGCCCCGGCAGGCCCGCGATGCGGCCCGAGTGCAGCGGGAACTGCAGGCGCATGAGCAGATCACCGGCCGTGCCCTCGCCCGGCACGCGCTGGCCGGCCAGGGCGCCGGTGGCACCGTCGAAGTACAGGCGCGGCGGGCCCAGGCCGGGGCGGCTGATGCCGGGCACATAGAAGTCCACGCCGTAGAGGTCGAAGGCCGGCCGGTAGGTGAGAAAGCCCGGCGGGTCGGCCCAGCCGCGGCGCAGGCCTTCGGCCCGGGCCAGGGCGACGACCTCGGCCCGACCCACCTGGGGCGGCGCCTGCTGCGCAGGCGGGCGGCGCGGGCGCTCGTCGAAGGGGCTCGCGCTGGTGCGCGAGAAGACATTGACCACGGGTTCCATGACCTCGTCGTGCAGGTTCATCGCCACCGAGGTGACAGCCAGCACGAGCATCAGCACCCAGGACCACACGCCGCCCGAACGGTGCAGGTCGAAGTTGACGGTGCGCGCGCCGCGCGACCAGCGGAAGGCCAGGGACTTGCGCCAGGTCCGCCAGCGCGGAAAGGACAGCCACAGCGCGATGAAGCAGTCCACCACCCAGAGCATGGCCACCGCGCCCAGGAACCACACGGCCCAGTCCACCCCCCAGGCGCGCGGCAGGAACAGGGTGTGGTGCAGCTTGTACAGGAAAGGCACGATGTCCTGGCGCGCCAGCGAGGCCTGGCCCCAGGTGCGCGTGCCCTGCACCTGGGCCGTGGCGGGGTGCACGGCCATCTGGTCGAAGCCGAGCACATGCGGCTGGCCGGTGGTGGCATCCATGCGCGGCGCCACCATCATCACCAGGGTCTGGCCCGGTGCGGCCGCCAGGGGCATGAAGCTGACCTGCAGCGCGGGGTGCGCTGCCTCCACGCGGCGTGCCACTTCGGTGGCGGGCAGCAGCGGCGCACCGGACGGCGCGGCGTAGTGAAAGCCCGGGTTGAGCCAGCGGTCGAGCTCGTGCTCCCACGCGATGGCGGAGCCCGTGAGCCCGGCCACGGCGAGGAACACGGCCATGAACAGGCCGGCCCAGCGGTGCAGGAGTACCAGCAGCTTGCGCATGGCGCTTCAGAACGGAGTGGAAGGAAAGCGGCCGGCAGGCCAAGCGCATGGCCCGCCCTGCCGGCGCCCTCTCCTTCCCACCCCTTGGATCAGAACCGGTAGGCTGCTGCGACCTTGACTTCGCGCCCGAAGCCCAGCGCGCAGAACTCCGCGCCGCCGCGGAAGGTGTTGCACTGGGTACGGTAGCGCTTGTCCCCGAGGTTGGTCACGTTGAGCGACAGGCGCCAGGCGCCCACGTCGTAGGCGGCCATGGCGTCGAACAGGGTGTAGCCGTCGTTGGTGGGGATGGGGCCGGTAGCGACGCGCAGCTCGCCCACCGTGGCGCTGATGTGGCGCACGCCCAGGCCCAGTTCCAGCGGGCCGCGCTGGTACTTGCCCCAGAGCGATGCCACATGCTCGGGCGTGGCGCCCGGGCGCTCGCCGACTTCGAGCGCATTGTTGCTGCGCGTGACCTTGGCGTTGAGATACGTGTAGGCGCCGATGACCGAGAAGCCCCCGCCCACCTCGCCCGAGCCCTGCAGCTCCAGCCCGCGGCTGCGCACCTCGCCGGTCTGCACGTCAAAGCGCGGGTTGATGGTGGACGGCGTGCGCACGTTGCGCTTGCGCAGGTCGAACACGGCGGCGCTCAGCGTGTAGCCGGCGCCTTGCGGGGCGTAGCGCAGGCCCACCTCGGCCTGGCGCGCGGTCTCGGGCTCGTAGGGCACTCCGTTGGCGTCCACGGCAGTCACGGTGGTCAGCGGTGGCTGGAAGGCGGTGTTGAAGCTCACGTAGGGTGCCAGGCCGTTCGGCGCCAGGTAGATGGCGCCCGCGCGGCCGGTGAAGGCGTTGTCGCGCCGGTCCACCACGGTGGTGGCGAACGGTGCGTCGCCGGTCAGGCGTGCGTCGTACTTCGTGTCGATGCGGGCCGTGTCGTAGCGGCCGCCCAGGCTGAACACCCAGCGTTCGCCCAACTTGATCTGGTCCTGCAGGTACAGGCCCACCTGGGTGTTGCGTGCCAGAGCGCGGTCGCTCAGGTAATTGTTGCTCCAGTCGGGCTGCACATACACGGGGTTGACCAGGTCGATGGGCGCCACGGCACCGTTGAGCGAGTGGATGCGCCAGTCGAGTTTGGAGTGGTAGTAGTCGATGCCGGCCAGCAGCTGGTGCGAGACCTCGCCGCTTTTGAGGCGCGTCTCCAGGTGGGTGTCGATCACCAGGGTCTTCTCGGCGTCGGGCCGCACCATGGCCAGGCGGGCCATGCTGCGCTGGTCGGCCATGAGGCCGCGGTTGCGCATCTCCAGCCGGTGGTTGCTGCCGTCGAGGTAGCGCAGATTGTGGCGCACGGTCAGGCTGTCGCTGAAGGAGTGCTCGAGCAGGTAGCCCAGCGACCAGGCCTCCTTGTGGTGGCCCGAGCCCGGGCCGTTGACGTTGATGCGCTCGCTGGCCGGGCCGGCGGGCGTGTTGCGGTAGTAGGGAATGATGTAGCCCGTGTCGTCCTTCTGGTGGTGGGCCAGCAAGGTGAGCGTGGTGCGGTCGCCCTGCAGGGTGATGGCCGGGGCCACGTAGGTGCGGTCGTTGCGCAGGTCATCCCATTGCGTGCCGGCCTCGCGCTTAAGCACGGTGAGGCGGCCGAGCACGGTGCCCTGCGCGTTGAGCGCACCGCCGATGTCGGCCGTGGCCTGGCGCCGGTCATGGCTGCCCAGCTCCAGCCCCACCTCGCGCTGCATGCCGGCGCGCGGGCGCTTGGTCACGGCGTTGATCAGCCCGCCGGGCGCCGACTGGCCGTAGAGCACCGAGGCCGGGCCGTGCACCACCTCCAGCCGCTCCAGGCCATAGGGCTCCAGGTTGGTCATGAAGCCGTTGTGGATGAGGCGCATGCCGTCGCGGTACAGGCCGGTGCCGGTGAGGTAGAAGCCGCGGATGGAGACGTCGTCGTCGGTGATGCCGTAGTCCGCCGGGCGCACGCCCGCGCTGTAGCGCACGGCCTCGGCCACGCTGGAGATGGCCTGGTCGCGGATCTGCGCGGCGCCGATGGTGGAGACCTGCTGCGGCGTCTCCAGCACGGGCACGTCCATCTTGGTGGCGCCCGCGCCGCGCGTGGCGCGGTAGCCCTCCACCGGGCCCCAGGCGGCCTCGCGCTCGGCCGCCACGCGCACGGTGGGCAACTGGGTGTCGGTGGACGAGGTGCGGCCCGCCGCTGCGGGTGCTGGTGCAGGCGCGCCGCGGCGCAGCGTGTAGCCGCCACCGTTGCGCGGCACGGCTTCGAGGCCGCTGCCCACGAGCAGGCGGGCAAAGCCTTCTTCGACCGCCGCCACGCTGCCCTGCAGGCCGGGGCTGCGCAGGCCTTCGGTGAGCGCGGGCTCGAACGACAGGGTGACGCCGGCCGCGCCCGCATAGCGCGAGAGCACCGGGCCCAGCGGGCCGGCAGGGATGTCGTAGCTGCGCGTGGTCTGCGCCGCCGTGCCGCCGGAAGCGCTGGTTTGCGCCCAGGCGGCGGGCGATGCCGCCGCCGCGATGGCGATGCCCACGCACAGCGCATGCGCGGCGCGGGCCAGCGGCGTGGCGCGGGTGGTCAGCAGCGGGGTGCGGCTGCTCGGCAGGTGGTCAGCATCAACGGGCGCCATGCGCGTCCTCCTCGGGTTCGTTCGGGTTGGGTTGGAGTGGCGGGCGCTGGCTTGATCGATTGATCACCAGCGCCTTCCAAACCATGCCGAACGGTTCCCGAAAAAGGGACACGCTTTTGAAAACTATTTTTTTTGGGGGGGGGCGCATGCACCCGCCCTGCCCTGCTCCGCTTGCTCAGGCCATGGCCATCGCGGGTTCCTGGCGCTGGGGTGCTGGCGCCAGTTGCTCGTCCACCCAGCAGCCGTATTCGGCCGATGCCTGCACCGGTTGCACCACCAGCTGGGGCAGTGTGTAGGGGTGCTGTTTGCGCAGCAGCGCCATCAGCGCGGGCATGGCGCTGGCGGCGGTCTTGCAGGCCACGCGCAGCTCGCGGCACTCTTCGAGCGCGCCTTCCCAGTGGAAGTAGGCGGTGATGGGCTCCACCTGCACGCAGGCGGCCAGCCGCGCATGCAGCACTGAGTGCGCAAGGCGCTTGGCCTCGGCCTCGGTGGCGACCGTGGTGGTGACCATGAGGATTTCGCGGGGGGCGGCTGTGGCTGCGGTTGCCGCAGCCGTGGCCTCTGTGCAGGCGGTGCTCGTTGTCGTCGTCATCAACATGCTTGTCTCCCGGGGGGCGCTGTGATGGAGCTGGGTCGGGGAGTCTGCCACAGGTAGGGGTTGGGGTCTAGTGCTCCTGGCCCTGGTCTGATTTTGGCTCTGGCTCTGGGGCGATGGTTGATTTGTGCTTTGGTTGAGGGCGGGGGCCGGGATGTGCGCCCGGCGGCGCAGTAACTTTCTCTTGCGTCGCCAAGAGAAAGTCACCAAAGAGAAGGCGACCCCGCTGCCCGTGTCCCCACTCGCCTGGCGGCGATTGGGGCAGCCTGCGATGCTCCAAGCTGGGGTGCGCCTCGCAACTCACTGCGTTCCCCCTGCGGGTGAACTCCGTTCAGACATCTGCGGCGAGTCAGATGACGAAGCGCGTGTGTCCTGCGGCACACGCGCCACCCCAGCTTCTGCGCTTCTCGGCACGGTCAGAAGGGGGTGGATACCAACACGGGCCATTGCTTCGCTCGGCCTGGTGGTCCTTCGCTGCGCTCGGTTCGCCAGGGCGGTTGCACCGCCCCGTCGGCAGCGCACAGCGCGAACCGACACCAGGCGCAGCTGCGCAGCAGCAGCCGTGCGGTACCCGCTCCCCACCCCTGCTGGCTGCGCCGAGAAGCGCAGGAGCTGGGGTGGGCGTGTGTGCCGAAGGACACACACGCTTCGTCATCTAGCTTGCCGCAGCTGTTTGAGCGGAGTTCGAAGAACGCAGCGAGTTCTGCGGCACCACCCCAGATCCGAGCATCGCAGGCTGCCCCCGTTCGCCCGTCAGGGCGTACGGGGGACGCAGACTGGGGGTCGCCTTCTCTTTGGTGACTTTCTCTTGGCGACTCAAGAGAAAGTTACTGCGCCGCCGGGCGCACATCCCGGCCCCCGCACTCAGCAAAAGCACGCCGCCAGCAAGGGCAGCAAAGGCAGCAAGAGCAGCAATAACTCAACGCGCCACCACCAACCGCAACGACCCTTGATAAACCGCCTGCCTGCGCAAAAACCCATACCGCGCATCCCAACCCCCGACACCAGATCCCCCCGCAACGCCCCCACACTCGCATCGACCGATGCAGCCGGCACAAACCCCCATGCCGAACAAGCCGTCCGCGCAGCCGGCACCAACAGCATCTCCGGCCGCCCGTAATACGCCTCATTGAACCCATCCCGGCAATCCCACGGAATCGGCACCGGCAACATCTCCACCCGCCCACCCAGCGCCGCAGCCATCCGGTCCATGGCCGGATAGCGCCGCGCCTCGGCCGCCAGCACCCCGGGCGCATAGCCGGCCAGCCAGAAATCCTGCACTGCCAGCGGGTCGCAGGTGAGGACCACCACGGGCCCGCGCGCCACGCGCCGCATCTCGCGCAGGCCCGCCTCCACGTCGCTCCACTGGTGGATGGAAAACGTGCTCATGGCTGCATCGAAGGCGCCATCGGCAAACGGCAGGTGCTCGGCCACGCCGTCCACGGCGGGAGGCAGGTGCGCAGGCCGCTGGTCGCGCATGGACTGCGAGGGCTCGAGCGCGGTCACGGTGCGGCCCGTGGGCTCGTACGACCCGGCCCCGGCACCGACATTGAGCACGGTGGCGGCCGCGTCGCCCAGGGCCTGCTCGATCAGCGCGGCGATGCGCGGCTCGGGCTGGCGGTACGCGGAGTAGCTGGCACCCACGGCACCGTAGTTGACGTCGCCCGCGCTGCCGTCGGCGGACCGGTTGATGGTGGCGGCGAGCTTGTAGTCGTTGTTGCTGTCTGCAGGCATGGACAAAGGCCTCCCGGGGATGGTGAAGGCCTCCATGCTGGCCACAGACCGGCGCACGCACAAACGAGATATGCAGCGGCCATGCGTGAGAAAAAGGCACGCATGGCGCCATCGGGAGCTGGCAGCCAGCCCCTCAGGCCGGGACCAGCGTGACCCAGTACCGGGTGCGCGTGACCACCTGCACCGGCAGCGTCTCGCGCAGCATGGCCAGGATGTACTCGGTATCGTTCAGCTGGAAGGCGCCTGAAATGCGCAGCGCCGCCACGGCCGGGTCGCAGCGCACCACACCCGGGCGGTAGCGCGCCAGCTCGGCCGCGAAGTCGTCTAGGCGCATGCCGTCGGCATACAGCACGCCCTGCGCCCAGGCCAGGGCCTGCTCGCCCAGCGCGGTGGGGGCCTGCACGCCGGCGGCGGTGAAGCGGCACTGCTCGCCCGCCTGCAGGATGCGCTGGGGCGCTCCGTGGCGTGGCGTGATCTCCACCGCGCCTTCGGCCACGGCCAGGTGCACTGTGTCTTCATCGAGCAGGCGCACGGCAAAGCGGGTGCCCAGGGCGCGCAGCCAGCCGCCGGGCGTCTCCACGCGGAAGCTGCGGGCAGCGGACTCCCTGGCCGTGGTGATGAGCACCTCGCCCGCACGCAAGCGCAACAGGCGCTCGTGGGCGTCGAAGGCCACGTCGAGCGCGCTGGCGGTATTGAGCAGCACCTCGGAGCCATCGGCCAGCGTGACGCTGCGCCGCTCGCCCGTGGCGGTGCGGTGCTCGGCCGCCCACTGCTGCCAGTGCGCGTGGCGCCAGCCCAGGTACGCAGCCGGTGCCACGGTGCCCACCAGGGCCAGCACGCGCAGCGCGGCGCGGCGGTTGGCGGCGGCGGTGCGCTCGGCGCGGGCCAGCACCGGCAGGCCCAGGCCCGCGGGCACGGCGCCAAAGGTGCGCGACAGGCGCTCGGCGCGCTGCCAGGCGGCTTCGTTGGCGGCATCCTGCGCGCGCCAGGCGGCCAGGGCCTGCCAGTCGTCTGGCCGGGCCTGGCCGGAGTTCAGGCGCACCAGCCACTGCGCAGCCTCGCGCAGGGCGGCGCGGCTGACAGGGGCGGAACCCGGATTGGTGGCGGAGGTGGCGCTGCCCATGGCTGGTTCACTCATTCCATTGCCAGAAGGCAGCACTCAAAGCCTTGGGCCATGTAGCGCTTGACGGTGCGCTCGCTCACCTGCAGCTGCAGCGCGATCTCGGCATAGCCCAGGCCCTCCAGCTGCGACAGCAGAAAGGCCTGCCGCGCCTTGGACCCCAGGCCGTCGAGCATGGCGTCGATCTCGTGCAGGGCTTCGAGCACCAGGGCGCGCTCCTCGGGTGACGGGGCCATCGGCTCGGGCATCAGGGCCAGGGCGTCCACGTACGCCTGCTCCAGCGCGCGGCGGCGCCACAGGTCGGACACCAGGCCCTTGGCGATGGTGGTGAGGTAGGCGCGCGGTTCGCGCAGGCCCTGCAGCGCCTGGGGGCGCAGCAGCACGCGCACAAAGGTGTCCTGCGCCAGGTCGGCCGCCTCGTCCCGGCACCCCAGCCGCCGCTGCAGCCACGCGCGCAGCCAGCCATGGTGGTGGCTGTACAGCGTGTGCGGGTCGTGGTCGGGGTGGACCAGGCCGGGGTCAGCGGTGCTCATGCGGCAGGGATGGGCAAAGAGAATGGGGGTATCGCTGAAATTATAATTGAGAACAATTCTCAATTCATAGCCTCGGCGCATTTGCAGGCCAAGGGATATGCCCGCAACACACCCGCATGCCATTCGATCTGCACCGCTATGAATCCGCCGGCTACGGCGTGGTGACCGATGCCGTGCCCGCCCAACTGCTCGCCGCCATGGGCACGTGGCTAACCCGTGCCGAAGCGGCTGCGCGCCAATGCAGCGCCGAGGATCAGGCGCGCGACCTGGTGTTCGAGAAGGACCTGCCCGACGCGGGGCGCAACGGCATCCCAGCCACCGAGGTGGGCGATGCCCTCTTCATCCTGGGCGACCTGTGCCGCTATGCGCCGCAGTTCGGTGCCCTGCTGCAGTTGCCGGCGCTGGTCGATGCCTGCGCGCACGCCCTGGGCAGCACCGGGCTGGTTGCGCACTTCATGAACGCGACCACCAAGCACCCGGGCTTTGGCCGGGCCATCGGCTGGCATCGCGACTTTCCCAACGGCTACCTGAGCGGCACGGATTCGCGCTTTCTGCGCGTGATGGTCTGCCTGGATGGCATGGCCGAGCATGGCGGTGCCACGCGCTTCCTGCCGGGCAGCCACCGGGTGGACGATGGCTACGCGACCGCGGAGAAGCGTGGCGGAGGCAAGCACCGCTACGCCGCGCACCACGGCGTCGCAGCGGAATGCGCACCGGGCGACCTGGTGCTGATCCACCCCAAGGTGATCCACGGCGGCCCGGCCAACACCAGCGCCCGGCCCCGGCGCAATGTCATCGTGCAGGTCGGGGTGGCCGGGATGGCGTTGGTGGGCGAGCGGGAGACGGTGACGGGCTGGCCCGTGGCCTTGCGGCCTCAGCCCGCAGCTTCACCGTCCAGCTGAAACAGGCTGGTCGCCACCAGGTCCAGCACTGCGGCCGAGTCCTGGTTCACCAGCTCCCAGCGCCAGCGCAGGATGCCCAGGCCGGGCTTGCTGGCGGAGCGGCGCACTTCCTGCACCGTGGCCGTGAGCACCAGTTGGTCGCCCGGGCGCACCGGGTGCGGCCAGCGGATGTACTCGATGCCCGGGGACGCAAACGACTCCGAGCCATGCAGCGCCTTGTCTGCCACCAGCCGCATGGCGATGGCGCAGGTGTGCCAGCCGCTGGCGATGAGGCCGCCGAAGCGCCCCTCCTGCGCGGCGGCCGGGTCGGTGTGGAACCACTGCGGGTCGTAGGACCTGGCGAAGGTGAGCACCTCTTCTTCGGTCACGGTGTAGGGCCCGGCCGAGATGACCTGACCGGCATGGAATTCGGCGAACTTCATGTTACTGCGCACCTCCGAAGTTCGCGGGCCGCTTGTCGTTCAGCGCGGCAAAGCCCTCGCGCGCATCGCGCCCGGCAAAGCCCAGCATCTCCAGCGCGAGCGAATGCTCGAAGGCCGGCCAGGCCGCACGCAGCCAGTGGTTCAGGCTGCGCTTGGTGAAGGCCAGCGCCGTGGGGCTGCCGCGCGCCAGCTCCTGTGCGATCTGCAGGGCCCGGGCGTCCAGCTCCTCATCGGCCACGGCCAGGCTGACCAGGCCGATGCGCTCGGCCTCCTGGCCCGAGATGGTGTTGCACAGCAGCAGGTGGTACTTGGCCCGGGCCATGCCGCACAGCAGCGGCCAGAGCACGGCGGCATGGTCGCCGGCGGCCACGCCCAGGCGCGTGTGGCCGTCGATGATCTTGGCACGCTGGCCGGCCACGGTGATGTCCGCCATCAGTGCTACCGCAGCCCCCGCCCCCACGGCCGCGCCGTTGATGGCCGAGACGATGGGCAGGTCGCAGTCCATCATGCCCTGCACGATGGCGCGGGCCTCCTGCATGGTGCGCAGCCGGGCGTCGTGGCTGCCGAGCATGGCGGACACCAGCTCGGGCGAGCCGCCCGCGCAAAAGCCCTTGCCCTCGCTGCGCACCAGGATGCTGCGCACGCCTGGCGTGGCCTGCAGCCGGCCCCAGATGGTGCCCAGGTGCGCATGCGCCTGTACGTCGGTGAAGGGCATGCCGCCTGCGGGGCCGAAGATGACGTGCGCCACGCCGTCATCGGCGATGCGCACCTGCAGGTGGGGGCCGAGGTCCCAGGGTTGTGATGGGCCGTCCATGGGATTTGTCTCCTGTGGTTCTGGTGTGGTGGGCAGCTTACACGTTGCGTCAGGGGTGGACTGAACCATGAAACCTTGCGCGAGCAGCAAGACCCGGGGCTTTGCACGCGCGTGCTTTTTCGTGGGACACTGCCAGCCAAGCAATCCACCCATCATCTCTTTGCCCCGAGGCTCCATGGCCCATCCAAGGCTTATCACCACACCCGCCTGCATTTTTGCGGCTGCACTGTGGGCCGTTCCAGCCAGCGGCGCCCTTGCCGCCGACGTGCCTCAGGACATCCTGGAGGTTCACACCCGCTGCGTTGCAACCACGGCCGGCATCGACCTGGTGTTCGAGCTGCGCAACCGCAGTGAGCGCACGGTCTGGGTGTCGGCCGATACGGCGCCGTGGACGCCCTCTTCTCGTAGCCTGCGCATCACGGCGGAGCGCCAGGGGACGGGCGCGCAGCGGCTTCAGGGAACTACCGCAGCGGCGGCGCCAAGCCCATCGGGTTTGGTCAGGGTGCTGCCCTCCGGTCACGCCGAGGGCGTGGTGCCGCTGTCGCGCAGCTTCCCCGACCTCGCGCAGGCGGCGCAGCAAGCGCCTGTGCGCATCCACTGGACCTGGCAGGGACTGGTCAGCGATTCTGGCTTGGCCGGGGCTTGGGCGCCGACGGCGCGCTTCGAGGGAGAGGCGACGGTGCAGGGCGGCGGGTGTTCGCTGGTGAGTGCGCGGAGGCTTTGACGGTCCGCCCGCCTGTGCACCCGCGGCAGCGGACAACCCTGCAGGATTGCTGCCTGTCGTTTTTGCAGCCACAGGCGCAGGGGTCGTCTCCACCAACGTCCTGCCGACCTTAGGCCGGCTGCTCCCCCTGCGCCAGCCGCGCAGCAATGGCATCGAGCACCGGCGCCAGCTCCGCCACCGAGTCGATCACATAGTGCGCGCCTGCAGCGCGCAGCTTGGCCTCGGCCGCGGCGCGGCGCACGGCCTGCTCGGCCGGGCCCAGGGCCTGCCATTCGGCCAGGGGCAGGCCCATGGCGTTGCCGCTGACGGACAGACCGACTGCCCAGGTGCCGGCGGCCAGGCCTTCCTGCACGCCGACTTCGGTGTCGTCGACCTTGACCACGGTGGCGGGCCAGCAGATGCCCAGGTCGGCAAAGCATTGCCACATCATCAGCGGGGTAGGCCGGCCGGTGGCCTGGTCGCCGGCGCAGACCAAGTTGTCCGGCACATAGCCGCCCTGGGCGGCGATGGGGCTGACGATGTCCATGATGGGCCGGTTGTAGCCCGTGGTGGAGCCGACCTTGAGGCCGCGCGCGCGCACGGCCGCCACAGCATCGAGTGCACCGGGGATGAAGCCGCTGAAGTCGGGCACCACGGCGGCGTTGAGGGGGGTGAACACTTCGTACAGCTGGTCCACGTCGGCGTCGGTCAGTGGCCGGCCATACTTGGCTTGCCACTGGGCGGCCACCTCGGGCAGGCGGCCCAGGGCCTGGATGTGGTCCCACTTGGCCATGCCCATGGGGCCGCGCGCCTGGGCGATGCTGAGGGTGATGCCGAACTGCTCGAACAGGCGCACGAAGGCGCCCATGGGCGCGCAGGAACCGAAGTCGAGGATGGTGCCGGCCCAGTCGAAGACGACGGCGCTCAGTTGGTCGCGCGCGGACGATACGGCGGGGACTGAAGGGGTGGTGTTGCTCATGGTTCTGTTGTGATGGATGGAGGGCGCGTCACCAGGCGGTGAACACGTCCTCGGCAATGCCGAAGGCGGTGCTGGCGCCGGTGCCGCTGGTGACCAGCACCACGCGGGTGGCGTCGTCGGGGGCGTCGATCAGGCAGTCGGTGCTGGCCGACGAGGGGTAGGTGCCGACCCAGCGCGCGCTGACGGTGGCCTCGCGCAGCTTGAGGGTTTCGCGCAGGTGGCGCAGGATGAGCGCATCCACACGCTCGCTGGCAAAGGGCTCGGGCGCGGCGCCGTAGTGGTGCGAATCGCCCACCACCAGCGAGCCGTCGGCGCTCTGCACCACGATGAGGTGGATGCCGTGGTCCAGCGACTCGCCCTCTTCGCGGCGCATCTGCTCCAGCAGGGGCGCGGCCTCGGGCAGGCGGCTGTAGCCGTGGTAGCGCACCAGGCTCAGGTCGGCCATCACGGAGCCGGGCAGCTGAAAGCCGGGCTCGGGCACCACGCGCAGCATCTGCAGCTGGCACAGGCGCAGGTCGTGCGGCGCCAGGCGCTCGGCGAACAGGCCATGCAACTCGGTGTTGGTGCACACGGCCACACGCTCGGCGTGCAGCACGGCGCGCGAGGTGCGCACGCGCGGCGTGGCCACCTCGAGCACGGCTTCGCCGAAGCGGAACTGCACGCCATGCGCCTCGGCCAGCCAGCGCGCCAAGAGGCCGATGGCGGTGCGCGATTCCACGCGCATCTCGTGCGGGCTGTAGAGCACAGACTGGGCGCCATCGAGCTGCAGCGCAGGCGCACGACGTGCGGCCTCGGAGGTGTCCAGCAGCTCGCAGCCCTCGGCCATCTCGGTGCGCATGAAGGCTTCGAGCACGGTGTGCGCCAGCGGGCGAAAGACGCTCAGGTACAGGCCATGGTGCACGGCCGCTATGCCGGCCTGCGGCGCCACATCGCCCCAGACCTCGCGCGCACGCCGGGCGCGTCGCCAGGTGTCGCCCGCGCCCTGGCCGGTGACGGTGATGAAGCCGAAGTTGCGGATCGATGCGCCCACGCAGGCGGCGTCGCGCTCGACCACGCAGACCTTGAGGCCGCGCTTTGCGGCGGTGTAGGCATGGGCCAGGCCGACGATGCCGGCGCCGACCACGAGGAGGTCGAAATGGGATTCAGAAGGGTTGCTTGTCGTCATGTTGTCTCGGTGGCAAGAGAATGGCGCGCCAGCCGCAGCACGGGCCAGGCGCGTGCCTGGGCCTCGGCCAGCAGGCGCGGATCGGGGTCCACCACCACGGGGTGGCCCACGGCCTGCAGCAGGGGCAGGTCGTTGATGGAATCGCTGTAGAACGCGGCGCTGGCCAGCGCGGCATCGGCATCGGCATCGGCATCTGCACCGCGCGCAACCAGCCAGGCGTGCAAGCGCAGCAGCTTGCCCTCGCGCATGTTCAGCGTGCCCTCGGTGCGGCCGGCAAAGCAGCCATCGGGCAGCAGCGCCAGCTCGGTGGCGATCAGGTGGTCAAAGCCCAGCGCCTGCGCGCTGGGCTCGGCCAGGATGCGGCTCGACGCGGAGCTCAGCACCAGCATGTCGCCCGCATCACGGTGGCGCTGCACCAGCGCGTGCGCGGACTCGGGGATGCGCGGGGCGATCACATGGCTGAACCACCCGTCCAGCAGGGGCTGCCATTGTTGCGGCGTGCGACCCACGAACAACGCGGCGTAGAAGCTGCAGAACGCATCGGGCGCGACGGTGCCGGCGTGGTAGCGGCGGTCCATGTCGGCATTGCGCTCGGCCATGGTGGCATCGAGCAGACCCTTGGCACGCAGGTAGTCGAGCCACAGCACCTCGCTGTCGCCGGTGAGCAAGGTGTTGTCCAGGTCGAAGATGGCAAGGCGTTGTGTCATCGTCATCTTGCCGGGGCGCGCCAAGCCTGGGTGCGCTTGTCGACGAGCTTGCCAAGGCCCAGGTACGCCAGCGTGACCACGGCCGAGGTGGCGGCGATGAGCACGGCCATGGCGGCGGCGGGGCCGGTGTCGCCGGCTTCGTCGAGGTTGAGAATGGCCAGCGAGGCCAGGCGCGTGTCGGGCGAGTACAAAAACACCACGGCCGAGATGGTGGTCATGGCGTTGATGAAGAAGTAGCGCGACACGTCGAGCAGCACGGGCAGGCAGATCGGCAGGGTCACGCGCCAGAAGGTCTTGTACTGCGGCACCTTGAGCGAGGCCGAGACGGCTTCGAACTCCGCGTCGATGGCCTTGAGCGCCGTGACCATGGTGATGTGGCCCGTGGTGTAGAAGTGCACCACGGTGCACAGCACCATGAGCGGCAGCGTCTGGTACAGCAGGTTGAGCGGGTTGCCCGGCGCGTTGAAGAAGAAGATGTAGCCCAGGCCCAGCACCAACCCTGGCACGGCCATGGGCAGCATGGCCAGCAGGCGCACCACGGGGCGCAGTGCGTCCATGCCGCGCGTCTTCTCCAGCAGGTAGGCGCCCAGGAAGACCACGATGGTGCCCACCACGGCCGTGCCCGTGGCAAGCTTCAAGCTGTTGAACAGCGCGGTGGACACCCCTGCATCGACCAGCCCAGCCACGTAGTGGTTGAGGCTGGGCGCCAGGTTGTAGGGCCAGAACTTGGCGAAGGAGGCGAACACCGCCATGCCGAACATGGCCAGCACCAGCGCCGCGATGGCCAGGCAGTACAGCGCCATCAGCGTGTCGAAGCCGCGCCGGGGCCGGGGCACCAGGGCCACGGCACGTGCGGTGAGCGTGGCGGTCTGCTTGCGCTGCACCAGCGCATCAACGCCAAAGGTCAGCACCGCGGGCAGCAGCAGCAACAGGGCCACCACGGCACCGCGCTGAAAATCCTGTTGGCCGATGACGAGCTTGAACACATCGGTGGCCAGCACGTTGAAATTGCCGCCCACCACCTTGGGGATGCCGAAATCGGTGATCACCAGCGTGAAGCAGACCAGCGCAGCGGAGATCAGCCCGTACTTGGCGCCCGGCAGGGTGATGGTGAAGAACTTGCGCACCATGCCCGTGCCCATGGCGTCGGCCGCCTCGTACAGGCGCGCGTCGGCCAGCGACAGCGCGGTGACCAAAATCATCAGCACATGCGGAAAGGTGGCGAAGCACTGCGCCAGCACGATGCCCGAGGCGCCGTAGATGCCGCTGAAACCCAGGCCCTGCCAGAAGTCCTTGGCGATGCCCTGGTTGCCGAACCAGTAGATCATGGAGATGGCCGACAGCAGCGAGGGCGCCAGCAGCGGCAGCAGCATGGTGCTGCGCAGCACGGCCTTGCCCGGCATGCAGCTGCGCGTGAGCGCGTAGGCAAAGGTGAAGGCCAGCGGCACGACGATGGCCGTGACCAGCAGCGACACCCAGACGCTGTTCCACAGGCTGCCCAGCAGCGCGGGCGAGGCCAGGTAGGAGGTGAAGGCCGCCAGCCCCGCCGGCCCGCCCGAGGAGGTGTGCAGCGACTGCGAGAGGATGGCCACCAGCGGCGCCAGCAGGCCCAGCACCAGCAGCAGCACCACGGCCAGCAGGCCCAGGTGAGAAACGCGGTCGCTCCAGTGCAGGCGCTGGCGCAGCGGGGGCGCGGCCACGGGGAGCGCCATGGCGTTCATGCGCCCTCCCCTTCGCCCTGGGCTGCGAACACGCGCAACCGGTCCATGCGCAGCGCAAAGCGCAGCAGCGCGCCTTCGCGCACGCCGAACTCGTCCATCTGGTTGAGCGAGTACTGCAGCTGCAGCGGCTGGCCCGGCAGGCCGTCGACATCCACCTCGGCCAGGCAGTTGCCGCCCAGGAACTCGATGCGCAGCACGCGGCCGGTGCACAGGGCCGGGGTGTCGTCGCCCAGCGTGCCGACGATGCGGTCCTCGGGCCGCAGGTACAGCTGCACCGCCCGGCCGGCGCGAAAATCAGCGCCCGCGCCGGGGGCGCACTGCAGGCGCTTGTCGCCACAGCGGAACCAGCCACCGCCCTCTGCCACGGCCTGCAGGCGGTTGACCTTGCCGATGAACTCGGCCACGAAGGGCGAGGCCGGCTCGCGGTAGACCTGCGCGGGCGTGCCCACCTGCTCGATCACGCCGTGGTTCATGACCACGATGCGGTCGGCCACGGACAGCGCCTCCTCCTGGTCGTGCGTGACCATCACGGTGGTCACGCCCAACTCGCGCTGCAGCGCGCGGATCTCGTTGCGCAGGCGCACGCGCACGATGGCGTCGAGCGCCGACAGCGGTTCGTCGAGGAGCAGCAGCCCGGGCGAAGTGGCCAGCGCACGCGCCAGCGCCACGCGCTGCTGCTGGCCGCCGGACATCTGCGCCGGGTACTTGCCGCCGCTGCCGGGCAGGCCGACCAGGGCCAGGAGTTCATCCACCCGCGCGGCAATCTGCGCGCGCGGCTGGCGCCGGTTGACCAGGCCGTAGGCCACGTTGTCGGCAATGCTGAGGTTGGGGAACAGCGCGTACGACTGGAACACGATGCCGTAGTCGCGCTGCGCGGGCGGCAGCACCGAGATGTCGCGCCCGGCCTGCAGGATGCGCCCGGCGGTCTGCGTCTCCAGCCCGGCGATGGTGCGCAGCAACGTGGTCTTGCCGCAGCCCGAGGGCCCCAGGAAGCACACGAACTCGCCGCGTGCGATCGCCAGGTCGATGCTCTCCAGCGCCGTGAAGCCACCATAGCGCTTGTGCACGCCATGCAGCTCCAGGTAGGTGCCGTTGTCGGTGGTGGGGGTGTGCATGGTCGCCTTTGCGGGCAGCGGCTCACCGCCGCGCCCGTACAGGGCCTCGCGGGGGGCGAACATCACTTCTTCGCTTCGCTCTTGGTGTCGTAGCGGCGCGTCCATTCGGCCAGCACGCGCTCGCGGCTGGTGGCCGACTGGTCGAAGTCCATCTTGATCAGACGCGCCTCGTAGTCGGCCGGGATGTGGGCCAGCTTGGGCGCCACGCCGGGCTGCGCGGTGATGGCGAAGTTCTTGCCGTACAGGATCATCGCGTCCTTGGACGAAGCCCAGTCGGCCAGCTTCTTGGCGGCGTCGAGCTTCTTGGTGCCCTTGTAGACGGCAAAGCCTTCCAGGTCCCAGCCCAGGCCTTCCTTGGGGAACACCAGTTCGATGGGCGCGCCCTTGGCCTTGTTGGTGTAGCCGCGGTACTCGAAGGAGATGCCTGCCACGAACTCGCCAGCCGCCGCCATGTTGCAGGGCTTGGAGCCCGAGTGCGTGTACTGGGCGATGTTCTCGTGCAGCGCGTCCATGTACTTCCAGCCGCCGCCCTTGCCGTTGTCATCGCCCCACAGCTGCAGCCAGGCGGCCACGTCGAAATAACCGGTGCCCGACGATGCCGGGTTGGGCATCACCACCTGGCCCTTGAACTCGGGCTTGAGCAGGTCCTTCCAGGTCGTGGGCAGGGCAATGTTCTTCTTCTTGGCCTCGACCGTGTTGAAGCACACCACCGCGCCAAACACGTCCATGCCCCACCAGGCGGGGGTGGTCTTCTTGTCGCGGTACTGCGGCATCAGGGCGTCGAGGTTCAACGGCGCATAGGGCTCGAGCATGCCGCTCTTGTCGAACAGGGCCAGGCTGGAGGCGGCCACGCCCCAGATGGCGTCGGCCTGGGGGTTGGCTTTTTCGGCGAGCAGCTTGGCGGTGATGACGCCGGTGGAGTCGCGCACCCACTTGATGGCGATGTCGGGGTGCACCTTGTTGAAGGCCTCCTGGTAGGCCTTGAGCTGGTCCGTCTCGAGCGCGGTGTAGACCACGAGCTCGGTCTTTTGCGCATGGGCGGCAGCGGCAAGAACCAGCCCGAGGGCTGCGGCAATGAAGTGTTTGGCAATTTGCATGGAAGAACTCCGGGTCAGAGAAGCGGCGAATATGCCGACGCGACAAGTCATCTTCATGACACATTGCTGATGCAAAATGCAGGCCAACCCGGTTGATTGTCTATTGAATATCGTAGATTGTAGACAATCTGTACTCTGCGACGTACCATTGCACCCCATGGCGAAACCCCCTTCCACCACCCAGACCACCATTGCACAGCTTCAGGGCAATTCGCTGCCCAAGCTGGTGCAAAACGA
The DNA here is from genome assembly GCF_059415825.1 of Acidovorax sp. GW821-FHT10A04. Classification (NCBI taxonomy): domain Bacteria; kingdom Pseudomonadati; phylum Pseudomonadota; class Betaproteobacteria; order Burkholderiales; family Comamonadaceae; genus Acidovorax; species Acidovorax sp. GW821-FHT10A04. The sequence goes on along the minus strand of NZ_JBWKNZ010000010.1, from coordinate 10,916 downwards.
GATCGAGCGCATGATTCTGGACGGCACTCTGCTGCCCGGCGCCAAGCTCACCGAAGCCACGCTGGCCGACCAGCTGGGCGTGTCGCGCGGGCCGGTGCGCGAGGCCTTTCGCCTGCTGGAGGAAACCGGCCTGGTGCGCACCGAGAAGAACCGCGGCGTGTTCGTGCGCGCCGTGCCGATCGAGGAGGCGCTGGAGATCTTCGAGGTGCGCGCCGTGATGGACCTGTACGTGGGCCGCAAGCTCGCGCAGACCGCCACCGCCACCGAGGTGCGCGAGCTGCGCCAGCTGGTCGACGCCATGGACCAGGCCGTCAAGGGCGGCAATGCGCAGGACTACCACCGCTTCAACCTGCAGTTCCACGACCGGCTGCTGGAGCTGGCCGGCAATGCCAAGCTGGTGGCCACCTACCGCAAGCTGGTCAACGAGCTGTCGCTGTTCCGCCGCCAGAACCTCACGGAGGAATCGATGGCCGTGTACTCGCGCGAGCACCGGGCCATCGTCAAGGCCATCGCCGCGGGCGACGCCGAGGCCGCCGGCCAGGCCATGCACGACCACGTGATGAACAGCCGCGAGCGCACGCGCCTGAACTACGAGGCCCGGCACTCAGCGCAAGCGGTACCGGCTACCAACCCGGGCGCGCGGCGCACGGTCGCGGCCTGATAGACAGATACGCAAAAAAGGGGCGCACGCCATGGCACTGACACTGGATGACATCCGCACCCTGTTCACGCGCAAGGGTGCGGCGCAGTACAGCGGCGAGCCGGTCACGCAGCTCGAACATGCGCTGCAGTGCGCCCACCTGGCCGAGCAGTCGGGCGCCGGCGACGAGCTGATCACCGCCGCGCTGCTGCACGACCTGGGCCACCTGCTCAACGACCTGGGCGAATCGCCCACGCTGCGCGGCGTCGACGACCTGCACCAGTTCTACGCCCTGCCCTTTCTGCGCGGGCTGTTTTCCGAGCGCGTGCTCGACGCGATCCGCTGGCATGTGGATGCCAAGCGCTACCTGTGCGCGGTACAGCCGCAGTACCTGGCGGCCTTGTCCGAGGACTCGCGGCGCAGTCTGCAGCTGCAGGGCGGCGTGTTCAAACCCGAAGAGGCACAGGAGTTCCTCGCACGCCCGCACGCCCACGACGCGGTGCGCGTGCGGCTGTGGGACGACCTGGCCAAGCAGAGCGACTTCACCACGCCGCCGCTGGCCCACTACCTGGCTTGCGCACGTCGCTGCCTGCTGGAGGACGCCCCCGCGTGACGCTGGCTGCACCAGTCGTGCTGGCCTGCGCGCTGGTCTGCTGACTGGGGTGCTTCACCGCGGCTGCGTTGGGCGTCAGGCCATCATTGCGCTTCGGCTGGCCAAGAGCAGCACCCCCACGGCCAGGAACACGACCCACGACAGGTGCCTGCCGCGGGTGAAATACAGCGGAAAGGCGGCAGATACCAGAGCGGTCACGCCGACGACCAGGAGCAAATCGTCCCGGGATACCGGGCCGCGGCCGAGCGCGAACACCAGGCAGGCCAGGGCCCACCACACCACGGTGATGAGGTGCCACACCAAGCGCAGCGTGCCGGCGGTGAAGGCCGTGCTGCCCAGCACCCTGGGCAGACTGACCTCGCGCCGGAAAAGTCGCATGAGGATGTAGCGCTCGCCCAGGATGGAGTGGGCCAGCCCGGTCAGCCAGATCAGGACAGCAGCGGTGGCTAGCATGGGTGGCAATGCCTCAGGGATGTTGGACATCGATGATAGTGGCTGCCTGGTAACAAGTGGATGCCTTGCAGTCACCATGGCAGCACACGGAACCCACATAATGCGCAACAAGAGATAGCTGCCGAGCCGCCCCGGGGCGCACCGGTACGGCTGCAGCAAGTAGCCCATTGCGACAAGGAGGAAAGAAGCCATGAAAACACACCCGACCCGACCACGGCACGCCTGGCTGCTGTGCGTTCCGCTGATGCTCATCCAGACCCATGCCGCGCAGGCACAGGACCAGTTCGTGGACCTGCGCTCCAACGGCGGCTACACCTCGGCCCGCCTGGCGGACGACGTGACCCAGGTGGACCTGGCCGAGCAAACCCAAGGCGCCTGCCGCTTCAACCGCACCTGGGGCTACGACCTCACCAACCGCGAGCTGTGGACCAATGGCGGCTGCGGCGGGCGCTTCAAGATCACGCGCACCTATGCCCAGGGCAATGGCAACAACAGCTCCAACAACGCAGGCGCAGCCGTCGCGGCCGTGGCCGCCATTGCGGGCATTGCGCTGCTGGCCAACCACAACAAGCACGACAACGACCGCCGGCCCGACTACCCCGACTATGGCAACGGTGGTGGCGGCGGCCGGGGCGGCGAGATCCGCGTCAACGGCAACCTGTGCCTGGACGTGAGCAAGGGCAACTTCCGCCCTGGCAACCCGCTGCAGGTGTTTGCCTGCAACGGCACCGACTCGCAGCGCTTTCGCGTAGGCCGCGGCGGCGAGATCCGCGTGCGCGACTTCTGCCTGGACGTGGAGCGCGGCGACCCGCGCGACGGCGCCCGGGTGGTGCTGTGGTCGTGCTCGGGCGCCCCCAGCCAGAGCTGGACGACGCGCGGCGGGCAGATCGTGAGCCAGCTGTCGGGCAAGTGCCTGGACGTGGTGGACGGCCAGATCCGCCAGGGGCAACCCGCCATGGTGTGGCAGTGCAACCGCAGCCCCAGCCAGCGCTGGTGGTGGTAGGAGCGTCTTAAAAAACTCTTCTGGCGTTGTTGCTATGTCTTGTCGTACTACCGTACTGCCTGCGACACAGCGCCTGGCCAGAACCGCTTCGCTGAGTTTTTTCAGCCGCTCTGAACGGCTTTCATTCCCAGCAGACACAGCCAAGAGGACTACTCATGAAAATGATGAACCGATCTATCGCCCTGCTCTGCGTTGCCGCGTGCACCCTGTCACTCACCACGGCGGCCATCGCACAGACCGCCGACACCCCCGCCGCAGCCAAGCCGGCCGCCGCCCCCCATGCCCACAAGAAGGGCAGCGGCCGCGCTGCCGGTGACCGCCTGCAGGCCATCTGCACGGCGGCCGACCTGGACCACGACGGCAATGTCTCGCTCGACGAGTTCCACCAGGACATCGTGCAGAGCTGGCACAGCCTGGGGCCGGACGCCAGCGGCCATGTCGTGCTGCTCGAGCTGGCCCAGGTGCCGCGCATGGGCAAGGGCCGCATCAAGCGCCTGGCCGCCGCCGACAAGGACGGTGACGGCAAGCTCTCCTTCAAGGAGGTCGTGGAAACGCGCATGGCTTACTTCGAGGCGGCCGACGCGGACAACAACGACCTGCTGTCGGTGCAGGAGTGCGTGGCCTTCGAGAAGAAGCGCCGGGCCGCCCGGCCCTGAGCGCAAACCCCTTCAGAATGCACGACGGGGCTTCGCAGCCCCGTTTTTTGTTGCACCGCGTGGCCGCGACCTGCCCGGCAAGCATGCCAGGTCAAGTCGCACTTGAGTTGCTTGGGCCCGCAAGGAACCTTTCCAGTGCAGTTCGGCCGGGCAACCCCGCTCGGCAACGCCCCATGGCTCACCCCATCGCGTGCACCAGCCCCCACAGCACCCCGACACCCGACAGCAGCGCGCAGGCCGCAAACGCCGTGTAGCCCCAGGGCATGGGCCGGCCGTTGCCCAGCGCCCAGAGCAAGGCGATGGGAACCGGTGCCACGGCGACCGCGGCGGCGCCGACCCAGAGTGCGCCCGTCCACCAGCCGATGAGCCCGCCCCAGACCAGGCCGAGCAGGCACAGGCCGAACGCGGCGACGGGGCGGGAGATGTTCCAGGGCTCGCCCTGCCAGGCAAAATCCGCAGGCGTTCCGACGGGGGTGCGCACGGTCGCGGGCTTGCCCGCGGCGGCAGCCATGGCATCGGCGTGCCACAGGATGCCGATGCCGGCGGCCCCCAGCACCAGCCAGATGCCCATGCCGCCCGTGAACCATGCCACCCACTGCGTGAGCGCCACGGCAGCCAGCAGGCCCAGCAGCAGGGGCAGCACCAGGCGCCCATAGCACCGGTTTACAAGGGTGGCGGCGAATCCGGCCGGTGTTGCGTCCATGGTTCGATCGGTCCTTGCTTCACCGGGGGTTGGCAGGCGCCAGGGTGACGGCCTGCCGCGCACTTTGCCAGAACGCGGCATCGCGCACGGGCGCGCCCCAGGCGTGCAGGTAGTCGAGCACGGCCTCGCGCTGCAGGCGGTCGCGCACGCGGCGGGCGGTGTAGGCCTGCACGGCCTCGAACGGCAGTGGCTCGCCCTGCTGGTAGAAGTCCCAGCGCGGCGAGTCCTTCATCGCGCGCACGGCGCGCTCCATGCGCTTGCCGGCGTAGGTGATGAATTCGTTGATGGGTTCTGCATCCGACGCCGTGCTGCTGCTGCGCACGGCCACACCGTCGTGGCCAAAACGCTCGCAGGCATATGCCACCACGAAATAGTCGCCCGAAGAGACGCCCGGCATGACCGCCGTGAGCCCCGGATCGCAGGCAGGGGACCACAGCAGCAGCGGCAAAGTGCCCCGCTGGTAGCCTTGCACTGGGAAGGCCAGCGCGGTGTGCTCCGCCCGCCGCGCCACCAGCGGGGGCAGCCCGGCGAACTGGTCGACCAGCCCGGACAAGGGCGTGCGGACCACCGACAGGTTGAAGAACGGGCGTGCGAGAACGGGGGGCATGGTCGTCGAGGGCCTGCGCGGCGGGTGCACCGCGCGCGCATCATGGCACAGCCGCGCCCCACGGAGGGGGGCGGGCTGCAGCGCTGGCCGGGCCTGCCACGGCGATGGTCACCGCGCGGCGGTCTGCTTCCACCAGTTGGGCATGGCGGCCAGCACCTCGCCACCGGCCTTGAGGCTGTTGGCCAGCTCCAGTGCGGCGCTGCCGGGGGCCGTGGCGATGATGTACCAGTTGCCCAGGGTGCCCAGGGTGCCCAGGCGCTGGGTCACCGTGAGGCCCTTGGCCTGGGCCCAGGCGCGCACCTGGGCGTCGCTCCAGTCGGCGTTGAACTTCACGATCACGCCGCCGGGCAGCGCCATCAGCCGGCCCGCGGGGGAGTTGCCCTCGCGGTACACGGGCGAGGTGTGCGTGCCGGCGCCCTTGGCCACGGGCTGGCTGGCGGGCTGCAGCTGCACCAGGGGCGCAGGGCTGCCGGCATCGCCCACGCTGCGCGCCTGGCTGCTGCCCGCTTCGGGCGTGGGGGTGATGATGGCGACCTGGCTGGTGTCGAGCGTGATGGTGCGCTGGGTGTCGCCATCGAAGTAGTGGGCGGTGGTGGCGGCCAGCGCGCCGGTGGCGGCGGCACAGGCGGCCAGGACCACCGCGGCACGGCGCAGGCTAGTGAGTGGGGAGAGCTTCTTCATGGTGCGGGACCTCGGCAAGTGTTCGGGGAAATGGAATGGAGTGCTGCAGGGCATGCGGTGCAACCCATCAGTAGCCATAGGCCTTGATGCTCCAGGCCGAGACGCTGCCGGTCTCGCCCGTCTTGCCGTCGCGCACGGACAGGGTCCAGCTGCCGTCGGCGGCCTCGCCCATCAGGCGCGCGATGCCGAAGGTGAAGCCCGCTTCCAGCGCGGCACCGCAGGTCACGGCATTGCCACCGGTGTCCTTGCAGTCGCGCACCACCGATACCGTGCTGCGCGTGCCCGCGGGGCTGGTGAGCGTGATCTCCAGGTTGCCCACGTTGGTGTGGTTGGAGGTGATGGACAGGTCCACGAACTCGAGCTTGCCGATGCCACTGCCCTGCAGCGTGAGGCTGCTGGTGGCGGCCGGGCCGTCGTCCGCAAGGGCCAGGGGGCTGCCCAGGGTGGCGGCCTGGGCGGCGGTCTTCTGCGCGGGCAGCAGCGCCCAGCCCGCGGCCGCGCGCACGGCGGCCAGCGCGTCGATGGCGCCGTAGCCGTACTCGTGGTTCACTGGCAGGCCGCCGCCGTTGGTGGCCCAGCCGGTGTTGGCGGGATCGGTCTTGCGCGCGGTGCGGGCCAGGATGGCGCGCACATCGCGCCAGGTGAGCGCGGGGTTGGTCTCCAGCAGCAGCGCGGCCACACCGGCCGCCTGCGGCGTGGCGGCCGAGGTGCCGTTCATGCAGCGCGTGTAGTTGGGGCTTCCGGTGATGTCCTCGGGCTTGTTGCCGTCGTTATAGCCGGTCGCGCCGGACACGTCGGTGGTGGTGGTCGTCTGGGTGGAGCAGAACTCGCCGCCGTAGGCCGTGACCAGCACGTTGGAGCCCGGCTCGGAGTAGGAGGAGCGCTTGCCCTGGTCGTTGAGCGCGCCGATGGCCAGCACGCCCTGGAAGTTGGCCTGGCCGTCGTAGTCCGAGCGGTCCTCGGGCGCGCCGTTGCCTGCCGCCCAGGTGTAGATGGCGCCCTTGCCGCCGCGCCCACTGGTGATGCCGGTGCGGATGGCGTCGCGCCACAGCTCGTCGGCCGGGGCCAGCAGGCCATTGCTGTCGGCGGCGCCGTAGCTGTTGGTGTAGATGTGGTTGCTGGCCAGGTCCTTGGTCACCGCGTCGGCGCCAAAGGCGCCCGTGGTGGCGGCCAGCAGGTTGTAGCCCACCAGGCGGGCGTTGAAGGCCACGCCCGTCACGCCCAGGTTGTTGTTGCCGATGGCCGCCGCCAGGCCACCGCAGCTGGTGCCGTGCGAGCTGGTGGAGGACGAGGGGTCGCCATAGGCGTTGGTGCGGTAGTCCCAGCTCTTGCCGGCCACCACGCGCAGGTCTTCGTGGAAGATGTCCAGGCCGTCGTCGATCACCGCGATCTGGATGCCCGTGCCCGTGGCCAGCTGCCAGGCCTTGCCGATGTTCAGGTCCTCGCCCGCCAGGGCGGCCGGGCCGCCCGCGCCGCTCTGGCCGGTGTTCTTGAGGTGCCACTGGCGGCTGAACAACGGGTCGTTGGGCACCAGCGCCGCCAGCGGCGCACCGCCGCCCACGCTGACCAGCCCGCCCAACGTGATCACCACGTCGTAGAACGACTGGCTGCCCACCGTGAGGGTGGCAATGGTGAGCTGCCCGTTGGACGGGTTGAAGCTGTCATAACTGCGGTTGGGCCCCGAGGCGCTGAAGCCCAGCACGCTGCCCACCGTGATGACGACGTTGTCGTACTTGTTGTCCCCCACCACCAGGCTGCCGATGCGCACCTCGGTGGGGCGGTCGGGGGACCAGGTGGTGGCGGCACCGGCCAGCCCGCAGGCAGCCAGCAAGGCAGTGGCGAGCGCCAGGCGCGCAGGCCTGCGGAGGGAGGTAGATCGTGGACGACGCATGGAAGACACCCCTGTTGGTTTTGGATTGAAGGCAACACTGAACAAGTCCCTCGCGCGCCGCGCGCCCCGCTTTGGGCGGTCTGCGGCGTTGCAAATGCTCGCCATAGCACCGGCTATGGCTGCGCTTTGCGCCTGGCAGCCCATCCCAAATCAGGACACGCGCCATCGCGAAGACTTATTCAGCGTTGCCTTTACGGCGGCACGATCCGGTCTTGTTTCAGGTGCCGCTTTGCAATTATCAAAACCGCTTTGGCTTTGCGCCAGAGAAATATGGCTGGACGGTCGGTCGTCCACCCCGCGGCACGCCTTGCCTGCGCGCGCCTTCAAGTCAATAATGTTGACATGAAAAATCCTGAAGACAGCCTTCCTCCAGGCAACACCTCCTCGGGCCCCACCGGCCTGCAGATCCTGCAGGCCATGCAGGCCGGGCGCATCCCGCCCTCGGGCATTGCCACCACCATGCCCATGCGGCTCACCACCGTGGAGCGCGGCCTGGTGGTCATGGAAGTGAGCCCCGATGCCCGCCACCTGAACCCCGCGGGCGCCGTGCACGGCGGCTTTGCCGCCACCTGCCTGGACGGCGCGGCCGCGCTGGCCCTGCTCTCGGCCCTGGGCCCGGGCGCGCAGTATTCGACCGTGGACCTGAACGTGAAGTACGTGCGCCCGCTGACCGAGGGCGTGGCCTACACCGCCACCGGCCGCCTGGTCGAGCAGACGCGCAGCCTGGGCATCTGCAGCGCCGAGATCCGCGGGGCGGACGGCAAGCTGCATGCGATGGCGTCGGCGACGCTGATGGTCAAGGCATAAAAAGGCGCCTGGAGCCGCCCCCCGCTGCTAGCATGGCAGCAGACACGCCCTTGCCCACCCGCCGCCCATGCAAAGCCCCACGGTTCCGTTTCGCCTGCCCGCCGATCGGCTGGCGGAGCAACTGGCGCAATTCAACGCACGCGCGGAGGTGCAGTGGTTCGGATTCGCGGGCGCCTTCCAGCAACCCGGCTCGGCCGTCATCACCTTCACGCGAAGCAATGCTGGCCTGTAGGGCGGCGGCGGCACGGCGGCCATCAATGGCGGGGTGATTGCCGCGGGCTTCGATGCCGCCTTCGTGCTGGCCGGGCTGGGGCAGTACGACACGCCGGTCGTCGTCACGCTGGAGCTGTCGGTCAAGTTCCTGTCGCTGGCACTGGCGACGCAGCCGCTGGCGTTCCACGCGCATGCCGTTCGCTCGGCAAAGAACTTCTCGTTTGCCGAGGGCTTTCTCGCGCCGGTGGGCGCGGCGGCAGGCCAGCACATGGCGATTGCAACCGCCATGGTGGCGCCGACGCGCTGAGCCCGCCCCTCAGGCCATGCGTGCCAGCGCGGTCATTACCTCGCGCCACGCATCCTGCCCCTCGGGGGAGACGGTGCGCATCGCCGCCTCCATGGCTTCGCGCTCATGGCGCGAGGCCGTGGCCTCCACCTGCCGGCCGCGCTCGGTGAGCGACAGGCGCTTGGTGCGGTGCTGCACCGGGTCGCGCTGGGCCAGCAGGTAGCCCTCGTCCTGCAAGAACTTGAGCGGCCGGTGCAGCGCCTGCTTGCTCACGCCCAGCAGTTCGATGAGCTGCCCGACCGAGATGCCCTCGGCCCGCGCCACCGCGTAGAGCAGCCGGTGGTGCACGCGCGACAGGCCTTGGCTTGCCAAGAACGCATCGGCCTTGACCACCAGCCCGCGGAAGGCAAAGTGCATGAGCAGCAGCGCGCCGTCGAAGGGCTGCAGCGGGCGCATGCCGGCGCTGGCGGCGCGCGGCAGGTCGAAGGCCGGGTGGTCGGCGGACTGCGGCTGGGCCACCTGGTTCGGCGCCGTTGAGGCTGGGGTCGGTGCGGGCTTGCGGGGCATCGTGGGCGAGCGCGTGGGGTTCGATCGATCGGTCAGGCGGCTGCGTTGCCGTGGCCCGTGGGGACAAAGAAGGTGTCCAGCGTGGGAAAGCGGTCCGTGCCCTCGATGCAGTCGAGCAGGTACAGCGCAAAGCCCGGATCGCCGGTCCACAGCGAATAGCGCATCTGGCCGAACTGTGCGCGGTCGCGCTCGGTCTGGCCTATGCCGTGCATGGCGAAGGCGCGGGCACGCTGCAGCCAGAGGGCATCGCCCGTGCGCCGGTACAGCTTCAGAAAGGCATAGCCATTGCCGCCCGTGCCATGGCACAGGTTGGAGCCCTTGCGCAGCGGCCCTGCGGCCCAGGTGGCCTCGGCGCCGGCCAGCAGCAGGTCGTCCAGCTCCGTGCCGGGGAAATCCCCCAGGCAGATCACGAAACCCGGCGCGCCATGGCAGAACTGCATGAGCCCCGGGGCCTCTCTCAAGGGTTTGGAGCTGAGCCGCGCGCGCCAGCTGGCGCAGGCGCCGTCCCACTCGGCCGTCTGGCGGATGGTGGTGGCGATGCACTGCTGCCACGCGGCCCAGTCGGCGGGCGCCAGCAGGTGCCGCCCCTGGACCAGCACCGAGGCCGTGGCCACGAAGCCGTGCACCGCGTCGAGGTAACTGGAGGTCTGGCCGTACATGTCCTGCGTCCAGTAGTGGCAGCGGTGCTCGTCGGACCAGTGCAGCTCGGACCACAGCTGCTGCGCGGTGTCGCGGTAGCGCTGCGCCCACGTCGCATCGCCCGTCTGCTGGTGCAGCCACAGCGAGGCCAGCAAGGTGCCGGGCGACCCCCACATCAGCTCGCGCGCCGGGTGCTGGCGCGTGGCGTCCACCAGCACGCCCAGCCGGGCCAGGGTGTCGGCCGAGGGCGCCAGCCACTGCGCCAGCAGCTCGATGCCGGTATCGCCCATAAGGTAGCTGCCAAACGGCGCACCGCCCTCACCCTCACCCTCACCCTGCCCCATGGCCACTCGGTTGGGCGCCAGCAGTGCGCGCACATGCGGCCCGTAGTCGCGCTGCAGCTGGCAAGCGCCCCGTGCCTGCAGGCAGTGCAGCGCCCAGATCACGCCGCACGCGCCCCAGTACAGCATGTACGAGGGCGCGGCGTCACGGCTGTCGTTGGGGTGGGTGGGCCACAGCCCCTGGGGGGTGAAGCGGGCCTCGGTGTCCTGCACGGTGCGCGCGATGGCCGCGCGGGCGGCGGCTTCGTCCCAGGGCTGCAGGGAGAGCGGTTCGTGGCGGTCGGGTTGGTAGAGCAGCGTGGCGGCCATGTGCGCAGTCTACCGGCGCCCCGCCCCGGTGGCACCGGGCCGCTGCGGCCTGTCCCGCAGCCATTGGACGATGAAGTACACCGCATAGGCTGCCATGCAAAGCCAGCAGGAGACCATGGCACGCACCATGAACACGGCCTGAAAGCCGCCCCAGCCCGTGAAATCCACGCTGTGGGTCATCTCGCTCGCCACCCAATGGACCAAGGCCTGCGCCAGCGGAAACATCATCAACGCCCCGGCCATCCACGCAAGGGGGTTGTGCCTGCGAAACGCGAACCAGAGAAAGACAAAGCCTAGGGCGTGTCATTATTCATTTCACCCCCGCGAAAGCCTGCAGCGCGGCGCAGTGCAAGGCGCCCTGAGTGCCGCGTAGCATGGCTACGCAAGCGAAGGGCAACGCCGCAATGCGCCGCGCTGTAGGCTTTCCCTCCGGGCTGGCCCCGGCATGCGGCGTCTGCTTTGTCGCTCGGCTTGCCCATAGTCCACTATGGGCTGCGCCGCGCTTCG
>NZ_JBWKNZ010000009.1:0-282291 GCF_059415825.1 Acidovorax sp. GW821-FHT10A04 | reverse complement strand
CTAGTGGAAAATGAGGCTCAGTGCTGCGAGATGGGGCTGGCCCGTATGCTCGTGGGTGTTTCCACACAGCCTCGGCCGTATGGAGAGGAACACGGACTGTAGGCGCCGCCCCGCAGTTCCGGCCCCAGTCCTTGCGGTGCCTTGTGTCCGGCATCACCGGTTGCACACCCTTCGCATTGCGGGCGAACTACAGCAAGGCCGCCACCATGATCGCCAGCCCGGCGATGCTCACGGCCCAGGTGGCCGTGCGCACATACGGGATGCCGATGTAGTACACCGGGATGTAGACCATGCGCGCCCAGAAGAACACCTGGGCGCCCAGCTCCACCTGGCTGCCGGTGCGGTTGCTGGCCGTGGCCGCCAGGCCCAGGATGGCAAAGAACACGAGGTTGTCAAAGCTGTTGCGCGCCGTGCGCTCGGCGCGGCCGGCAAAGGCCCCCGGGTCGGCCAGGTGGTCGCGGTTGCCGAAAGCCAGCAGCAGGCCCGAGGGCGTCCAGGCGCGGGCGCGGATCAGGCTGGCCACGACCACCAGCAGCCAGGTGATGATGGCGAAGTACACGACGAGAGTGAGGATGGGGTTCATGGCAGCCCTGGGGCAAGGGGGTTGGAAAACGCCGCATCCATGGCACCTGGACAGGGCAGGAACCCGCAGCATACGCCGCCCGCCTGCCTGCCCGCCGCCCGGCTCAGTTCGGCGCGGCTGGCACGCCGCCGGGCACCAGGCGCTGCTCGGGCTGCTGCCCTGCCAGGCTTTGCGCGGGGCGGCGCAAGGTGGCATCAAACGGGTGGATGCGCGGGCCGATGGCCGCCGCCTCGCGCTTGAGCAGTTCCACCACCGTGGGCAGGCGGTCTTCGTTGAGGCGCGCCGAGATGGTGCCCACGCTGAGCGCGGCCACGGCGCGGCCCTCGCGGTCGAGCACGGGCACGCCCACGCCGGCCATGCCTTCCAGCAGGCCGGTATTGCGGGCGGCATAGCCGGTCTGGCGCACGCGCTCGATCTCGGTGCGCAGGTAGACCTCGTCGTACACGCCGTACTCGCGCACGCGCGACAGGTTGAAGCGGATCACCTCCTCGCGCTCGGCCTCGGGCAAAAAGGCCAGGATGGACAGCGCCCCCTGCCCCACCCCCAGCGCCACCCGGCCGCCGATGTCCCCGGTGAAGGAGCGGATCGGGAACGGCCCCTCGCTGCGGTCCAGGCAGATCGCATCGAAACCGCTGCGCACCAAAAGGAAGATGCTGTCGCCCAGGCTCGCGCTCAGGCGCAGCAGCGCGGGCCGGCACAGGCTGCGCAGGTCGCCCGGGTTGCCGGCCTTGGCCGCCAGGGCGAAGAACTCGGTGGACAGGCGGTAGAGCTTGCTGCGCTCGTCCTGCTCGGCCATGCCCTCTGCGACCAGTGACTGCAGCAAACGGTGCGTCGTGCCCTGGGTCAGGCCCACGGCGCGCGCCAATTGGGTGACGCGCCCCCCCTCGGCCTGCACCTCGGCCAGAGCCCGGATGACGGCAAACATGCGGGGCACGCCGCCCGTGGAGGTGGAAGCTGGTTCCATGCACTGCTCCTGTGGAATAGATGGCATTTTGAAGGCCCATCATATTCCATTAAACGGAATAAATTCAATAAATATTCTGATTAATGGAATACCCGATGCGAACTGGCCTGATTACTGCAATACATTGAATCGAAAGCGCAAGACAGTCCACGGGATGCCAACCCCCTGCACCGCCCCGGTGCAGACAGGGAACAGGCACCACAGCGACTGCCGCAGCGCGGCGATGAAACAGCGACCAGAAAGGCCCGTGCATGTCCTTCCTTCAACTCACTGACGTGACCAAGTTCTACGGCAGCACCTGCGCGGTGCAGGCCATGAACCTGGCGGTGGAAAAAGGCGAATTCGTGTCACTGCTGGGCCCTTCGGGCTGCGGCAAGACCACCACCTTGCAGATGGTGGCGGGCTTCGAGGCGGTGAGCAGCGGCCGCATCGAACTCGACGGGCGCGACATCACGCACGCCAAGGCCAACACGCGCGGCCTGGGGATCGTGTTCCAGAGCTACGCCCTGTTCCCGCACATGACGGTGGCCGACAACGTGAGCTTCGGCCTGGAGATGCGCAAGGTGGGGAAGGCCGAGCGCAAGGAGCGCGTGGCCCAGGCCCTGGGGCTGGTGCACCTGGAGGCCCACGCCACGCGCTACCCGCGCGAGCTATCCGGCGGCCAGCGCCAGCGCGTGGCGCTGGCGCGCGCGCTGGTGATCGAGCCACCCGTGCTGCTGCTCGACGAGCCCCTGTCCAACCTCGATGCCAAGCTGCGCGAGGAGATGCAGTTCGAGCTGCGCCAGATCCAGCGCAAGGTGGGCACGACCACGGTGATGGTCACGCACGACCAGAGCGAGGCCATGTCCATCAGCGACCGCGTGGTGGTGATGGAGGCCGGCCGCGCCACGCAGATCGACCACCCGCACCGCGTCTACGAGCACCCGCGCACGCGCTTCATCTCCACCTTCGTGGGCAAGGCCAACCTGCTGCCCGGCAAGGTCACGGCCAGCGGCACTGAGCGCACCCACGTGGCCGTGGGTTCGCTGGCCGTGCAGGTGGAGGGCCCGGCGTTCCGGCCCGGCGCCGCCGTGCTGCTCAGCGTGCGGCCCGAAAAGCTGCAGCTGGTGCCTGCCGTCCAGGGCCGGCTCGACGGCGAGGTGGGCGAGCGCTTCTTCCTGGGCAGCCAGTGGCTGTACCGCGTGGCCACACCCGTGGGCGACCTGATGGTGCTGGCCCCCAACGATGGCCGCAACGCGCTGAACGAAGGTGACCGCACCGGCGTGGACTGGCCCGACCACTGCATGCGCCTGCTGCTGGCCGACGAAGACAGCGCATTGCACGACGCCAAGGTGGCCGCATGACCAGCGCTGCACGCAAGGCCGTGCCCTGGTGGCTCTCGGGCCCGGCACTGCTGCTGTTCACCGCGCTGCTGCTGGTGCCGCTGGCGCTCACGGCCGTGCTGTCGTTCAACGCCTTCGACCCGGCCACGGGCGTGAAGGCCGGCGAGTACACGCTGGAGCACTACGCCCACGTCTTCGCCGATTCGTACTACCACGCCATCTTCTGGCGCACCTTCTGGATCTCGGCCCTGGTCACGCTGATCTGCGTGCTCGTCGGCGCGCCCGAGGCCTATATCCTGAGCCGCATGCGCAACCCCTGGCGCTCGGTGCTGCTGCTGGTGGTGCTGGCACCGCTGCTGGTGTCGGTGGTGGTGCGGGCCTTCGGCTGGAGCATGCTGCTCGGGCCCGAGGGCCTGGTCAACGGCACGCTCAGGCTCGTCGGCATCGGCCCGGTGAAGATGCTCTACACCGAGATCGCCGTCATCATCGCCCTGGTGCATGTGATGCTGCCCTTCATGGTGATCCCCGTGTGGACCTCGCTGCAAAAGCTCGACCCCGGCGTGCAGAACGCCGCGCTGTCGCTCCGGGCATCGCCGTTCACCACGCTGCGCCGCATCGTGCTGCCGCAGGTGCTGCCGGGCATCCTCTCGGGCAGCCTGATCGTCTTCGGCCTGGCGGCCAGCTCCTTCGCCATCCCCGGCCTGCTCGGTGGGCGGCGCCTGAAGATGGTGGCCACCGTGGTCTACGACGAATACCTGCACGAGCTGAACTGGCCCCTGGGCGCCGCCGTGGCCCTGACCCTGCTGGTGGCCAACCTGGTGGTGATGCTCAGCTACAACCGCCTGGTCGAGGGCCGCTACAAGAAGGCACTGGGATGACGACGCAGAGCCCGCAGGAAATCTGACCATGCAAAAAAACGGCCCCATCGCCCTGGCGTTCAACGCCCTCGTCATCGCCTTCATGCTCGCCCCCCTGCTGGTCGTGTGCGTGGTGGCCTTCACGCCCGAAAACACGCTGACCCTGCCGACCACCGCGTTCTCGCTGCGCTGGTTCAAGGCGGTGTTCGACCACCCCGACTTCGTGCAGTCGTTCTGGAACAGCCTGTGGCTGGCGCTCGCGTCGGCGACGCTGGCCACGGTGCTGGCCGTGCCTGCGGGTATCGCCATCACGCGCTACGAATTCCCGGGCCGTGGCTTTCTCAACGGCCTGTTCCTGTCGCCGCTGATCATTCCGCACCTGGTGCTGGGCGTGGCCCTCTTGCGCCTGTTCGCGCTGGTGGGCGGCACGGGCAGCTTCGGCTGGCTGGTGCTGGCCCATGCCCTGATCGTCACGCCCTACACGCTGCGCCTGGTGGTGGCGGCGCTGGTCGGGTTCGACCGCAGTGCCGAACACGCGGCGCTGTCGCTCGGTGCCAGCCAGGCCACGGTGTTCACGCGCATCACGCTGCCCATGATCCTGCCGGGCGTCACCGGCGGGTGGATGCTGGCCTTCATCAACAGCTTCGACGAGGTGACCATGTCGATCTTCGTCACCTCGCCGAGCACGGTGACGCTGCCCGTGCGCATGTACATGTACGCCACCGAGTCCATCGACCCGCTGATGGCCGCCGTGTCGGCCCTGATGGTGGCCGTGACCGCGGTTGCCATGGTACTGCTCGACCGCGTCTATGGCCTGGACCGCGTCCTCGTGGGACGCAAGTAAGCCATGGCCATGACGATGACCTCCCCTGCTTCGCCGCTGCTGCGCCGTGTGGCCGAAACCACGCGCCAGGCCGTGCCCTTCGTGCTCGACGGCCAGCCGGCCAGCGCGCTCGAAGGCGACACCGTGCTCACCGCCATCCTCACCCTGCAGGCGCGGCTGCGCCACAACGAGTTCAGCCACGAGCCCCGCGCGGGCTTTTGCATGATGGGCGCCTGCCAGGACTGCTGGGTGCAGACCGAGGGCGGCGAGCGCCTGCGCGCCTGCGCCACCTTCATACAGCCGGGCATGGCTCTGCGCACCCAGGAAGGCGCGGCATGAGCGAGCGCACGACCCTGCAGGCCGTGGTCGTGGGTGCGGGCCCCGCCGGCATACGCGCCGCGCAGACCCTGGCCGCCCATGGCGTGCGACCCGTGCTGCTCGACGAATCGGCGCGCGGCGGCGGCCAGATCTACCGGCGCCCGCCCGCGCACTTCGCACGCCCGGCCTCGGCCCTGTACGGCACCGAAGCAGCGCGCGCCACGGCCGTGCATGCCGCGCTCGACGGCATGGCAGGAGAGATCGACTACCACCCCGACAGCCTGGTGTGGAACGCCCAGGGCGGCCTGCTCGATGTGCTGCACGGCCCCACGCAGACCACGCGCACCGTGCCCTACGGCCCGCTCATCGTGGCCAGCGGCGCCGCCGACCGCGTGCTGCCCGTGCCGGGCTGGACCCTGCCCGGAGTCTACAGCCTGGGCGGCGCCCAGGTGGCGCTCAAGTTCCAGGGCTGCACCATCGGCAGCCGCGTGGTGCTGATGGGCACCGGCCCGCTGCTGTACCTGGTGGCCTACCAGTACGCACGCGCCGGTACCACCGTGGCCGCCGTGCTGGACACCGCGCGCCTGGCCGACCAGGTGGCCGCCGTGCCGGCCCTGCTGACCCAGCCCGCCACCTTCGCCAAGGGCGTGTACTACGTGGGCTGGCTGCGCGCGCATGGCGTGCCCATCCACACCGGCGTGCGCCCCGTGCGCGTGCTCGGCAGCGAGCGCGTGGAGGGCGTGGTGTGGAGTGACGGCACCCGCGAGCACACGCTGGCCTGCGATGCCGTGGGCCTGGGCTACGCCCTGCGCTCCGAGACCCAGCTGGCCGACCTGCTGGGCTGCCGCTTTGCCTGGGCGCCCCTGCACCGCGTCCACCTGCCCGAGCGCGATGCCGCGGGCCGCACCAGCGTGGCCAACGTCTACCTGGCCGGCGACGGCGCGGGCATCATGGGCGCCGATGCGGCCGAGTGGGCCGGCGAGCGCGCTGCGCTGGCCTTGCTGGCCGACCAGGGCATGGCGGTGGATGCGGCCCGCGCGCAGGCGCTCGAAGACAGGCTCGCCCACCTGCAGCGCTTTCGCGAAGGGCTGGAGCGCGCCTTTCCCTTCCCGGCCGACTGGGCCGCGCATGCACCCGACGATCTGGTCGTGTGCCGCTGCGAGAATGTCACCGCGGGCCAGTTGCGCGAGACCGTGCGCGAGGCCGGCGCCGACGAGATGAACCGCCTGAAGGCCTTGACCCGCGTCGGCATGGGCCGCTGCCAGGGCCGCAGCTGCGGGGTGGCGGCGGCGGAGATCCTGGCCCATGCAACCGGCAAGCCGGTGGAGCTGGTGGGCCGGCTGCGCGGCCAGGCCCCGATCAAGCCCATTCCCATCCACCTGCAGGCCGCCAGCCCGCACCACGGAACCGCAGCATGAGCACCGCCACGCCAACCCTGACCAGCAGCCCGCGGGTGCTGGACACCGATGTCGCCATCGTCGGTGGCGGCATCGTGGGCGCATCGGCCGCGTTGGCGCTGCGCCGCCGGGGTGTGGACGTGGTGCTGCTCGAACGCGACCTGTGCGGCTCGCGCTCCAGCGGCGTGAACTATGGCGGTGTGCGCCGCCAGGGCCGGCCGGTGAGCCAGCTGCCGCTGGCGCAGCGCGCCCACGAGATCTGGGGCCGCCTGCCCGCGCTGCTGGGCACCGATGGCGAGTACCAGCGCACCGGCCATTTCAAGATCGCGCGCAGCGAGGCCGACCTGGCCTCGCTGGAGAAATACCAGGCGATGAGCCGCGACTTCGGGCTCGGGATCGAGCTGCTGTCGGGCGCCCGCCTGCGCGAGCGTTGCCCCTGGCTCGGAGGCCGCGCCGTGGGCGGGTCGCTGTGCCCCGACGACGGGCAGGCCAACCCGCGCCTGGTGTCACCCGCGTTCGCCCTGGCGGCGCGGCGCGCGGGCGCGCACATCTTCGAGCGCACGCCGCTCGATGCGGTGGAGCACGATGGCCGGCAGTTCACGCTGCACTCGGGGCAGCAGTTGCAGGTGCGCGCGCCCGTGCTGATCAACTGCGCCGGCGCCTGGGCCGGCCCGCTGGCGGCGCAGTTCGGCGAGGCCGTGCCGTTGCGCTCGGGCCACCCGGCAATGGCCGTGACCGAGCCCCTGCCCTATTTCATGCAATGGAGCCTGGGCGTGGAAGGCGGCGGCATCTACTGCCGCCAGGTGGCGCGCGGCAACCTGGTGCTGGGCGGTGGATCCGGCGTGGCGCTGGACGGCGACCGCGCCCGCTCCGAGCGCAGCGCCATTGCGGCGCTGGCGGTGCAGGCCATCGAGCTGCTGCCGGCACTCAAGCATGCCCATTTCTTGCGCACCTGGAGCGGTACCGAGGGCTACCTGCCTGACCGCCAGCCGGTGCTGGACACCAGCCGCACCACCCCCGGACTCATCCATGGCTTCGGCTTTGCGGGCGCGGGTTTCCAGATCGGCCCCGCGGTGGGCGAGGTGCTGGCCGAACTCGCGCGCGACGGTCGCAGCAGCACGCCCACCGACGCCTTTGCCATTGACCGATTCGCCACCGCAGATGCGCCAGCGGCCGCAGCTGCCCATTGATCCCCATCCCCTGCCCGCTACCGACGACAACCTGAAAGGAAAGACCCATGACCTCTTCTCGCCAGACCTCTTTTCTGCGCCGCGCGCTGCCCGCGGCCGCCGCAGCGGTGACGCTGGCCGCCAGCGGCATGGCCGGGGCGCAGACGAAAACGATCTACATCGGCATGAACGGTGGCACGATGGAGAAGGCGTACACGCAGTACGTCTTCCCGGCCTTCGAGAAGCTGCACGGTGCCAAGGTGGTGGTGGTGCCGGGCACCTCCTCGGACATCCTGGCCAAGGCGCAGGCCAACAAGGACAAGCCGCAGATGCACGTGATGTTCCTCGACGACGGCATCATGGTGCGCGCCATGGGCATGGGCCTGTGCCAGAAGCAGCGGCCGAACCCGCACCTCGCCGAGATCTACCCGGCCGCCCGTTTCAAGGACGACCTGGCCAGCGGCGTGAGCCTGGGCATGACCGGCATTGCCTACAACACCAAGATGTTCACCGAGAAAGGCTGGGCGCCGCCGACCTCGTGGATGGACTTCGCCGACCCCAAGTACAAGGGCAAGGTGGTTTTCCAGTCCATGCCTTCGTCGTCCTTCGGGCTGCATGGCTTCCTGATGTTCAACCGCATCCAGGGCGGCAACGACAAGAACGTGGAGCCGGGTTTCAACAACTGGGCCAAGACCATCGGCCCGAACGTGCTCGAGTACATCCCGAGCTCGGCCAAGATCTCGGAGATGGTGCAGACCGGCGAGGCTGCGATGTTCCCGCTCACGCCAACGGCCGTGGCCGCGCTCAAGACCAAGGGCATCCCGGTGGAGTACGCGCAGCCCAAGGAGGGCTCGGTGGTGCTGATGGTGGGCCAGTGCGTGATCGCCAACAACAGCGAACCCGAGCTGGCGCAAAAGCTCGCCGAGTTCCTGCTGAGCCCGCTGGCCCAGGCCAATGTGCTGCAGTTCGGCGCCCAGATCCCCACCAACCCCAAGGCCCCGGCCGTGGGCGAAGGGGCAGCCCAGGTGGCCCAGATCAGCCAGTGGATGAAGAATGCCGTGACGCTGGACTGGGATGCCGTGAACGCCAACCGCCCCGCCTGGAACGCGCGCTGGAACAAGACCGTCGAGCGCTGATCGGCCCCGGCGGCAGGGGCATGGCCTGCCCCGCGGCGACCTGGTGGGCCGCGCGGGCAGGCTATCCGTGACATATGTCACCGGGGCCGCCCGCGCCTGGCGCGCGCAGTGCGCCAAACGGCCTGCAGGACTTCAGAATCCGCTCCATCGAGTTTCTGACCCCCTTCCTACAAGGCTTCCCCACCATGAAACGCTGGATCCAATGGACCGCCGGCAGCGCCCTGGCACTGGGCGTGCTGGTTGCCGCAACGGCGGCCACCGGCCTGTACCTGGCCGAGCAAAAGCGCAACCGCTACATCGACGTCAAGCCCCGCCCCGTGGCCTACACGACCGAGGCGCAGACCATCGAGCGCGGGCGCTACCTGTTCAGCTCGCGCGGCTGCACCGACTGCCATGGCGCTGCGGGCACGGGCCGCGAGTTCGTCAACGACGGCAAGGGCACGCGCCTGGCCGGCCCCAACATCACGGCGGCCGGCGTGGTGGCCCGCTACCAGCCCGAGGACTGGAACAGCGCCATCCGCCACGGCGTCAAGCCCAACGGCCGCCCGCTGCTGGTGATGCCCAGCGAGGACTACAACCGCCTGACCAACGACGACCTGAACGCCCTGGTCTCCTACATCCGCCAGTTGCCTGCCAAGGAGGGCACGCCTGCCGCCATCGAGCTGCCGCGCCCAGCCTGGGTGCTGTACGGGCTGGGCCTGATTCCCGACGCCGCCGCGCGCATCGACCACCAGCTGGCCCCCTCGCGCCCGGTACCCGCCGGCGTGACAGTGGCCAATGGCCAGTACGTGGCGAACATGTGCATCGGCTGCCACGGCGCCAACCTGGCGGGCGGCAAGATCCCCGGCGGCCCGCCGGACTGGCCGGCCGCCGCCGACATCCGCCCCGGCAAGGACAGCTCCATGGCGCGCTACCCGACGGCGGAGAGCTTTGTGGCCATGCTGCGCAACGGCAAGCGGCCCGATGGCACGTCCATCCAGGTCATGCCCTTCGAGTCCCTGGGCCAGCTCAGCGATGTGGATGCGCGCGCCCTGTACGCCTACCTGCAGGCCCTGCCCGCCGACGGCAGCATGCCCCCCGCCCCTGCGGCCGAGGTGGCACTGAACCACCGTTGAAGCGGCCCGCTCCCGGCGCCCGTCAGTGCGTGTGCTGGTGGGCCGGCTGTGCCTGGCTGTAAGAGCCCATGGGGCCGCCAGGTGCGGTGGAAGGCGGCGGTGCCCGGCGCACGCGCGGCACCACGCTCAGTTGCACCGTGTCGAGCACCGGCGTGGCCAGCACCTGCACGGCCTTGCGCGGCAGGTCCACCAGCTGCTCGGCATGCCACACGCGCACCTGGGCTGCGCCCTCGGGCACGCTGGCGAAGCGGGCGATGCCGTTGTCGTCGGTCTTGAGTGTCCAGGCCGAATCGGTCACGAACACGTGGCCGCGCATGGAGCCGTGCAGGTGGCAACCGAGCAGCACCACGCCCGCGGTGTCGAGCTTCACGTCGGCGAAATTCGAGGGCTTGCCATCGGCCTTGCCGGCCAGCCGCAATTCAAAGCCACCGGTACCGGGCGCCGCGCTGGCCGCGGGCGCGGCGGCGTTGCCGCGCACATGGTGGTCCCAGCGGTCCTGGTTGGTGAAACGCACCGTGGTGCCCGGCACCACCACCGTCACGGCAGGCACGAAACGCATCTTCTCCTGCTCGATCACGGGGCTGGGTGCCACCAGCGTGGGCGCGGCACCGCTGCCGGCGGGCGGGTAGACCACCACCACGGCGTCGGGCACGGGCTTGCCCTCCTTGTCAAGCACCTGGATCTGTACGTTGCCGGCGTGCGCCCCCAGGGCAAGGGAGCCAGCAGCGATGCCGGCGGCGATGGCGATGAGCGTGTGTTGCATGGGCAAGGTTCCCTCTCTCTGAGTCAGTGAACGGTGATCACGTCGCGGTGCATGGGGGCCAGCAGGGCCAGCAGGCGGTTCTGCTGGGCGAAAGGAATGCCCTGCGCGTCCATGGCGCTTTGCAGCACCTCGACGAGCGCATGGAAGTGGCCCTTGTTGATCTGCATGTCGGCATGGGCCGATTTCATATCGGCGCCTTCGTATTTGCAAGGCCCGCCGCTGAGCTGGCAGAACTGGTCGGCCAGGCTCTCCTTGAGCGCAGCGGGCTTGGTGTCCTTGAAGTGGGCGCCGATGCGTGGGTCCTTCACGGCGCGGTTGACGAAGTCGTCCACCAGGCGGTCGATGCCGGGCTTTTCGCCCAGCGCCTGGTACAGGCCCGCAGGCGCTGCGGATTGGGCCAGGGCGGGCAGCGCCAGCAGGCAGGCACCGGCGAGGCCCAAGGCCATCAGGGTCTTTTTCATGATCGGTCTCCAGAAGTGCCGGGGGTCAGAACGCGGCTTGTGCAGAGAGGTAGTAGCCAGTCTGGCGCCGGCCCTGGGTCACCCCGGGCACGATGCGGCCCAGGTCCACGTAGGCCAACGTGAGCGACAGGTGCTTGCTCGGTGCCCAAGCGATGAACAGGTCCTTCCAGTCGTCCTCGCGCAGCCCTGCGCCCAGGCCGGCCGCAGCGCCCAGCGCCTGCAGGTGGTTGGGCTTGAAGCGGTATTCGGCGCCCACGGCGACGTTCTTGCTCACAAGGTAGGCCACCGAAAATTCGGGCTGCAGGCTGCGGCTGTTCTTGCCCGGGGCCGCCGAGCCAAAGCCCAGCAGGCCGTTTTGGTTGGCGTTGGTGGAACGCAGCGTGGCGTTGACCAGCAGGCTCTGCGCCAGGAAGAGCTTGGTGGCGCTCACATACACGTCGGTGCCGCTGTTCTTCACGCTCAGGAAGTTGTAGACCGACTGGATGGAGCCGGGGTGGGCGCGCTTGTGCTCGATGCCCACCGCGATCTGCGGCATGAAGCTGTCGGCATCGAGCACCGCATCGCCGGCGACCCGGAACTTGAGGCCCACCACGTCCATCCTGATGTGCTGGCCGGGGGTCACGCCAAAGGCCGCGATGCCGTTGAGCGCCAGCGCTGGCGAGGCATCAAAGTCCTGCCGTGCCAGCGACAGCTCGGCCCGGTCGAACAGCCCCACGGCCACGCCGTAGCCGGTGAGGCCGTAGTCCCGCGTGCCCGCCCGCGTGGCGTAGCCGCTGAAGCCGACCTCGCCCTCGGTGGCATTGCTGCCGATCACGGCCCAGGGCGTGAGCCCCCCGCCGGCCGAGCCGGCAATGGTGTTCACGCCGCCGGTGAGCAGCAGCTTGCCGGTGTCCGCCTGCGCCAGCCCGGCCGCCATGGCCAGGACCGCAAACACGGTGAAGGGACGCCTGTGGGTCATCGGGGGCTCCAGTACGAAAGCGATGTAAGAGGATGTTGCACCCTACTTACGCAATCTGGTGCGCCCCGGATTCAAAAACCACAGATATTTTTCTTCCACCCAAGCCCCAAGGGCTGCACCTTGCGGCATTGGGGCGTCCCGCACCGCCCACCACCCGTCCAACTCGGCGCGGAACCATGCCAGTGCCGCCGTGCAAGGGCCGCCCCGCCGCACTGGCGGCGTCCCCCTGGGGGGAAGGCGCGCAGCGCCTCAGGGGGGCTTCATGCTTTTACAACATGCGCTGGATCAGCTCGCCCTTGAACAGCACAGGGCCCGTGGGCCCACCCGCGCTGGGCACACCGCCCTTGGGCTCCAGGCTGATGGCCAGGACCGGCACCTGGCGCACATCGGCCTCGCCGGCCGTCAGGTTGAGCAGCTTCTCCTGCCCCAGCACGCCGAGCGAACGCGGCCCGCCCGCAGGCGGCAGCGCCCACAGCTGCAGCGATTGGTCCGCCCCCTCCTGGAAGCCGCCCACGCGCTGCAGTTCCAGCCGGTTGTTCTTCGGATCGAAGGTCACCAGCATGGAAGCCGCGGCCTTGTCGTCGGCCAGCACGGCCACGTACTGGATCTGCGGCGCGGCCTGCAGCTGCTGGCGCAGCTCGGCGATCTGGGCGCCGCTGCTGGCGCGCAAGCCGCCATTGACCTGCAGCCCGACCACCACCGCCACCAGGGTGGCCAGGGCGCCGGCCACGGCCGCACCACGCCACAGCAGCAGGCTGCGCAGCCAGCCACCGGGGCCCGCGGACACCGGCAAGGCCGGCTCGCCGGCACCGGCCAGGCGAGCCGCCTGCATGGCCTGGGCCTGGCGTTCGGCCTGCACCAGGTTGTGGATGCGCGTCCACACGGCGGCATCGGGCTGCGCGAGTTCCTGCAGCTCGGCCAGACCCGACCAGTGGGTCTGCCACACCAGGGCGGCCGCCCGCACGGCCGCATGCTCGCGGGCCAGGGTCTCGAAGCGGCGGCGTGCGCCGCCGCGCAGGGTACCGAGCGCATAGCTGGCAGCCAGGCGGTCGAGCAGTTCGGGGTGTTGGGTGATGTTCATGGTGCGCCTCGGCTCAGATGTAGCGGGCCATGCACTGGCGCAACTGCTCCAGGCCCCGCCGGATCCAGCTCTTCACGGTGCCCAGCGGCAGTTGCAGCTGCTCGGCCAGCTCGCTGTGGCTCTGGTCGCGCAGGTAGGCCAGGCTCACCACCTCGCGATGCTTGTTGTCCAGTTTGCCCAGGCATTGGTGCAGTGCAAAGGCCTGTTCGCTGGCCTGGGTCACGTCCATGGGGTTGGGCGAATCGCCTTCCAGGGTCTGGGCCATCTCGTCGTCGAACTCGTTGGTGAGGTCGCTGCGCTCGGAACTGCGCTTGCGCAGCGCGTCCAGCGCACGGCTGCGCACGATCAGCCCCATCCAGGCCATGGGCGGGCTCAGCGATGCGCGGTAGTTGCCCGCCCCGCGCCAGATGCTCAGGAACGCCTCCTGCAGCACGTCCTCCGCCACGTCACGGTGGCGCACGATGCGCAACGCCAGGCCGAACAGCTTGGACGAGGTGCTCTCGTACAAGGCTTTCAGCGCGGAGTCGTCCTGCGCGGCAATGCGGTCAAGGAGGTACATCAGTTCACTGTCTGGGGTGAGGGTGCTCATGCGCCGATTGTGTGGGATGGCCCGAAGTCACGGTGGAAGTTGCAAGGGGTCTGCTGTGGATACGCCACAAACCGGCATCTGGATGCAGGGCCTCCCCATAAAACCGCCCCCACTCCGGTGGCTGCATCCAATGGCTGGCCAGCCCCGTATAGGTGGCACAAGGCACGGTCGGCGCCCCGCAGGCACTGCCCCGTGCTCCCCCATCCGACCCAGCCTGGCCCCATGAACGACCCCACCGGACTTTGCAGCCCCCTTCCCACCCGGCATCCCCAGCCAGGCCTCCCAGGATGAGGCCCGATGTGAAACGAAGCACGGTGGCGTTCGCCGCCTGCCTGCTCTGGCTGGCGGGCAGCGGTGCATCCGCCCAATCGGTGGAACGCGGACGTGCCGTGTACCAGGAGCATTGCGCGGGCTGCCACAGCGTGGAGGCGCACCGCGAGGGCCCCGCCCACCGCGGCGTGGTCGGCCGCCGTGCAGGTGCCCTCAAGGACTACCCATATTCACCGGCCCTGCAGGCCAGCAAGCTGCTGTGGACGCGGGCCACGCTCAAGGCCTGGCTGAACGATCCGGAGGCGCTGATCCCCGGTCAGGCCATGGACTACAGCCTGAACGACGCGCAGGAGCGCGAAGACGTGGTGGCCTACCTGGCCACGCTGCGGCGGCTGGCGGCCCTGACCGCCCCGGCCCCCTGATACGGTGCCCCGCTACCACTGGGCGCAGATGCCCACCAGCCCCGCCAGCACCAGCGCCAGACCGATGCCCTCGGTGCGCGACAGGCTCTCGCGGAACATGCGCCGCGACACCAGGTAGCTGAACAGCACCTCGACCAGCCCCAGCGTGCGCACGTCGGACGCCGGGAGCATGGCATAGGCCGTGAACCAGGCGATGGAGGCCAGCGCGCCCATGGAGCCCGCCACCACCGACAGCCGCCAGGCGCGCGCAATCGCACCGGCCACGCCGGGCTGGCGCGCCAGCAGCCAGCCGCCCAGCACCAGGGTCTGCAGCAGTTGCGCCCAGAACACGCCCCAGGCGCCGGCCACCCAGGGTGCCACGCCCTCGCCCAGCGCCAGCGAGGCCCCGCGAAAACCCACGCTGGCGAGCGCAAAGCACGCCCCCGAGGCCAGGCCGTAGACCACCAGCTTGCTGCTGCCGCCCTCCCCTGCGCGCAGCGCGCGCCAGCCGCCGGCCGGCAGCGAGAGCAGCACCACGCCCACGGTGGCCACGGCCATGGCGCCGAAGGCCAGCGGGCCGGGCAGTTCCTGCAGCAGCACGGCCGAGAACAGCGCGACCTGCAGCACCTCGGTCTTGGAATAGGCCACGGCGAGCACGAAATTGCGCTCCTTCATCGCCAGCAGCAAAAAGGCCGTGGCCCCCACCTGCGTGAGCGCACCCATGGCCAGCCAGGCGGCATAGGGCAGCGAGAAATGCGGAACGCCGTAGCCGGTGCCGACGAAGGTCAGGCCCGCCACCCAGGCCGAGGCCAGCGGCAGCCCGTAGAGAAAGCGCACCAGCGTGGCCGCCAGCGTGCCCAGCTCGGCCGTGACGGAGCGCTGTGCGGCGTTGCGCGCCGTCTGCGCGAGCGCGGCCCAGAGGGTGAGGGGAATCCAGGCCCAGGCCATCCATGAAAGCGTCATGCACCGGTTATAGCGCGCCGGCAGGGGCACCCGCCCACGCCAAAGGGCACGGCGGCCATACAGGCTGGAGAAGGCCCGCGCTACCTGGCTGGATGCCTAAACCGGGTAGGTGCCGGGCAGCAGGATCGAGCGGTCCACGTTGTTGATGTTGGTATGGCCGCAGAAGGCCATGGTGATGTCGAGTTCCTTCTGGATGATCTGCAGCGCGCGGGTCACGCCAGCCTCGCCGAAGGCGCCCAGGCCGTAGAGGAAACTGCGCCCGATCAGCGTGCCCTGCGCGCCCAGCGCGCGGGCCTTGAGCACGTCCTGCCCGCTGCGGATGCCGCCGTCCATCCAGACCTCGATGTCCTTGCCCACGGCCTGGGCGATGCCTGGTAGCGCGGCGATGGACGAGGGTGCGCCGTCGAGCTGGCGCCCGCCGTGGTTGCTCACGATGAGCGCATCGGCCCCGCTGTCCACGGCCAGGCGCGCGTCCTCGGCGTCCATAATGCCTTTGAGCACCAGCTTGCCGCCCCAGCGCTTCTTGATCCACTCCACGTCGCCCCAGTTGAGCTGGGGGTCGAACTGCTCGGCCGTCCACGACGACAGCGACGACAGGTCGCCCACGCCCTTGGCATGTCCGACGATGTTGCCGAAGCTGCGGCGCTTCGTACCCAGCATGCCCATGCACCACTGCGGCTTGGTGGCCAGGTTGATGAGGTTGCGCAGGGTGGGCTTGGGCGGGGTGGACAGGCCGTTCTTGATGTCCTTGTGGCGCTGGCCCAGGATCTGCAGGTCCAGGGTGAGCTGCAGCGCCGAGCAGTTGGCGGCCTTGGCGCGGTCGATCAGGCGCTCGATGAAGTCGCGGTCGCGCATCACGTAGACCTGGAACCAGAAGGGGTGGCGGCCGGTGTTCTCGGCGATGTCCTCTAGCGAGCAGATGCTCATGGTCGACAGCGTGAACGGAATGCCGAAGGCCTTGGCCGCACGCGCGCCCAGGATCTCGCCGTCGGCATGCTGCATGCCCGTGAGGCCGGTGGGCGCAATCGCCACGGGCATGGCCACGTCCTGGCCAAGCATGGTGGTGCGGGTGCTGCGGCCCTCCATGTTGACGGCCACGCGCTGGCGCAGCTTGATGGACTGGAACTCGGCTGTGTTGGCGCGGTAGGTGCCCTCGGTGTACGAACCCGAATCGGCGTAGTCATAGAACATGCGCGGCACGCGGCGCTGGGCGACCACGCGCAGGTCTTCGATGCAGGTGATTTTCGACAGGTCAGGCACGGGGTCCCCTTGTTATGGATGCAGCGCATCGTAGCCCCGCCGCGGCGCGGGCGGCATGAAGGCTTTTGTGCGGCCGTTGAAATTTTTGCATGGGCGATCAGCGGCGCGCCAGCGCCACCCCGGCGATGGCCACGACGAAGCCCACGAGCTGGATGGCCGAGAGCGTCTCGCCGAAGATGAGCCAGGCCTGCAGCGCCGACAGCGGTGGCACGGCCAGCAGCAGGGCTGTGGTGCGCGTGGCCTCGCCCTGGCGCATGAGCCAGATGAGCAGCGTGGCGCCACCGATGGACAGCACCAGCACCGAGAACGCCAGGTAGCCCCAGAGTGCGGCCGAGTTGTCCCAGTGCGGCTGGCCCACGGTGAACGCCATGGCCAGCAGCACGGCCACGGCGCCGATGTTCTGCACGGCGCTGGCGCTGCGCAGGTCGTCGCCCGCAGCCAGGGGCGACTTCTGCACCATGGAGCCCACGGTGAGCGAGAAGATGCTGCCCGCTGCGACCAGCACCACGGGCAGCGACAGCGCGCTGGAATCGGCCGCCTGCAGGCGCGGCAGCAGCACCAGGCCCACGCCGCCAAAGCCCAGCGCCAGACCGGCCCAGGTGGTTCCCGACAGGCGCTTGCCCAGTACCGCCACGGCCAGCAGCGCCGTGAACAGCGGCTGCAGCGCGCCGATGAGCGACATGATGCCGGCCGCCAGCCCCTGCGACATGGCCCACCAGCTCGGACCCAGGTACAGCCCGCTCATGAGCGCGCCGGCCAGCAGGTGCATGGCGATGCGCCGTGCGCCCCGGGGCCAGGCGGCCCGCACCCAGAGCGCCGCGCCGATGAAGGCGGCGGCCACGCAGGCAAAGCGCAAGGCCAGGAACCAGAACGGGTCGGCATGGCTGGCCACGCCACGCCCCGCGAGAAAGCCCGTGGACCATATCAGGACGAACAACACCGGGGCGAGCGCATGCATGGAAGGCGAGGAAAAAGCGGACAGAACCGCCGAGCATAGACGCATGCCGCCCGCCGCGCTGGGCAGGGCTGGCACGCCTGCCGCGTGCTAACCCGGCCCGGGCTGCGGCGGCGTGATGACCCGCGGCTCGGCCCCGGGGCCCGCATAGAGCATGAACTGCAGACGCCCGCCGCGCTTGGCGGCGTACATGGCGGCATCGGCGTGCTGCGTGAGTTCTTCGAAGGTGGCGCCATGCTCGGGGAACATGGCGATGCCACCGCTCAGGCCGATGCGCAGCGCCTCGCCACCCAGCTCGAAGGGGCTGGCCGCGCCAGCCAGCATCTTGCGGGCCACGCTGCAGGCGCCCTCTGCGTCCTCCAGGCCCGGCAGCAGCACCACGAACTCGTCGCCGCCCTGGCGGCACACGGTGTCCGATCCACGCACGGCGGACTTCAGGCGCTGCGCGAACTGCACCAGCAGCCGGTCGCCCATGTCGTGCCCGAGCCGGTCGTTGACGGCCTTGAAGCCGTCCAGGTCCAGGTACATCACGGCCAGGCAACGGCGATCGCGCCGTGCGTGGGCGATGGCCAGCTGGGCGCGGTCCTGCAGCAGCAGGCGGTTGGGCAGGTCGGTCAGCGCGTCGTACTGGGCCAGGTGGGCCATGCGCGCCTGCATGGCCACGGCCTCGGTGACGTCGCGCAGCACGGCCACGGCACCGGTCACCGTGCCATGCCGGTCGGTGATGGTGCTGGCGGTTTCCTCGACATCGAAGCGCTGCCCCGATGTACGGTGCTGCACCACGCCACGCACCGGTACCTCGGGCGGATGGCCGTTGATGGCGCCATGCAGTGCGCTGGGCAGGATCCTGTCCGTGTCCGGCTCCTGCAGCCGGACCACGGCCTCGACCCGGCTGCCGGCGGCGTCGAAGGCCTGCCAGCCCGTCAGGCGCTCGGCCACCGGGTTGAGGTAGGTGATGTGGCCCTGCGCATCGGCACAGATCACGGCATCGCCGATCGCCTGCAGGGTCAGGCGGATGCGCTCCTTCTCCTCGAACAGCTGTTCCTCCATGCGCTTGCGGTCGGTGATGTCGATGGTCTGCGAAAAAACGCCCCGCACCTGGTCGCCGTCCATGTCGGGCACGTAGGAGACGATGGCATGGTGCAGCTGCCCGGCCCTGTCGATCAGGGTGCATTCGAAGAGTTGGCGCTCGCCGCGCAGTGCACCGCGCAGGAAAGGCTCGCACATCGCGTACTGGTCGGGCCCGAGCAGCTCGCCAAAACGCATGCCGCGCAACTGCTCGGGTGCCACGCCGAACCAGGCGTCGTAGGCACTGTTGGCAAAACGGTTGGTGAGGTCCGCGTCCCAGTAGCTCACCAGCGACGGCAGGTTGTCGAGGATGGTCTGCCGGTCGCGCTCGGCCGCGCGCAATTCGGCGCTCACGGCCTGGCGGCGCAGCAGTTCGCGCACGAACAGCATGGCCAATCCCACACAACCGGCCATGAGCAGTGCAGAAAAGATGCTCAGCACCCAGGCGCTGCGGCGCCATTTGGCCAACACGGTGTCGCTGGACTGCGCGACATTCACGATCAGCGGGTAGGAGCCCACGTGCTCCCAGGCCTGCAGTTGGTGCGAGCCGTCGGCAGCCGCCGCATCGACCGCGTCGATGCCCACCGCCGTGGCTTGCAGCCGTGCCAGGGCGGCCGTGCCAGCGATGGTCGTATTCACATCGCCCTGGGCCAGCGGAAAGCGCGAGACAAGCAGCCCGTCCGTGCGGTACAGGTCCACCCGGCTGCCCACCCCCAGGTCGAGCGAACCGAACAGCCTGTCGAAGTAATTCAGGCGGATGGCACCGACCACGACCCCCGCGAAGCGGCCGTTCTGGTGGTAGTAGGCCCTGGTCAACGGAAGAATGTACAGCCCGGTGATGCGCGACGGTACGGGGCGACCCACGTGCAGGCCTTGTTGCCCGCCCTGGGAGAAGGCGAGAAAGTAGTCCCGATCGGCAAAGTTGGCCTGGCGCGGCTTCAGGGCGGACGAGTCCAGCACCACATCGCCCCGCTCATCGACCACCAGCACCGAGCCGGAGCCTGGCACCTGCAGGGAGTTGTCGAACAAAACGCCGTTGCGTATCTCGGGCGGCAAAGCCATCACCTCGGGGCGCTCCAGCCCCGCCACCACGCCCTTGAGCGATTCATCGAGCGAGCGAAGCGTGCCGCCAAGGCTTCGCTCCAGCGTGCTGGCCAGGTTGGCATTGGTGCGGCTGGCGTAGTCCCAGCTGTCCTCCCGCATGGTCCAGATGGTGCGGGCAAACAGCAAACCAATGCCCAGGGACACCAGCAGGGCCAGCCAGATCAGCCTGTGGGAGAAAAACTGGCGGGAAAAGTGCATGGACAAGCGTGCGTTGCGGGGCAAGCGTCATGCAGACCCGGTTATTTGCAACACAGTGTAACGTCGCCCATAGCCCCGGCATAGCGCGAAAAGGCAGGGCTTTTGCGGCACTTATCGGCGCGCTGGCGGGCTGGCGCCGGTCGCCCGCACACCCGCCCCGCGCACTTCGAACTGCAGCGTGTCATGCACCTTGCCGCGCGCGTCCACCAGTTCCAGCTGGTGGCGCCCGGGCCAGGGCGGCCAGGCCCAGCGGGCACCGCGCCCTTGCTCGCGCCCGTCGATGCGCCAGCGCAGGTCGCGCCCGCCGCTGGCCACGAACTGCAGACGCTGGCGCTCGGGCGGAATGTCGGGATCGAGCGCGATGATGGTGCCCGGCACCGGCGCCAGGATGCGCGCCGAGGGCGCTTCGTCGGCAGCTTCCGCCGTGGCGGGAGCGGCCCGCAAGGGCCTGGTACCGCGCTTCGCGGCGACGGAGTCGTCGGCCGGCCCGGCGTCGATGGCAAAGCGCGCCTGCTGGGTGCCGGGAACAAACCATTCCTCGCGCGCCGCCTCCAGCGGCAGCGGTGCCGCCCCTTCCGGCGCCGCCTGCAGGGGGCCGAACTGCACGGCCTGGCGCACCAGGCCCTTGGGCGCTGTGGGTGCCCGGCTGGGCTCGCGCGCATGCAGGAAGCCCATCACCGCGGCCCAGATGGGCGCGGCGCCGCTGGTGCCGCTCACGTCGTGCATGGCCGCACCGCTGGCGTTGCCGACCCACACGCCGACCGTGTAGCGCTGCGACCATCCCACGGCCCAGTTGTCGCGCATGTCCTTGCTGGTGCCGGTCTTCACGGCCGACCAGAAGCGCGTGGCGAGCACGCTGTCGGTGCCGAAGGTGCGCGAGCGCGCATTGCCGTCGGACAGGATGTCGCCCACGATGAAGGCCGCGCCGGCATCGATGGCGCGCACCGGCGCCGCGCCTGGCTGGCCCGGCCACACCCGCACCGGCCCGCGGTTGCCGCCGTTGGCCAGGGTGCGGAAGGCGTTCGTCAGGTGCAAGAGCGGCACCTCGGGGCTGCCCAGCGCCAGGCTGTAGCCGAAGTAGTCGCCGCTCTCGCGCAGCGGCAGGCCCAGGGCGCCGAGCTGGCGGTGGAAGGCATCGGGCGTGACCATGACCAGCGTGCGCACCGCCGGCACGTTGAGCGAGGCCGCCAGCGCAGTGCGCGCCGAGACCCAGCCCTTGAACTGCCGGTCGTAGTTCTGCGGGATGTAGAGACCGCCGGCCGTGGCGATGTGGGCCGGCGAATCGTCCACCAGCGAGGCCGCCGTGAGCCGCCGCTCGGCAATCGCCTGGGCATAGAGGAAGGGCTTGAGCGTGGAGCCCGGCTGGCGCAGGGCCTGCACGCCGTCGACCTCGCCGGCCTGGCTGAGCTGGCCCGAGGAGCCGACCCAGGCGAGCACGGCGCCCGTGGCGTTGTCGAGCACCAGCACCGCGCCGTCCTCGACGTTGCGGCCCTGCAGCTCGCGCAGGTGCTGGGCCAGCGTCTGCACGGCAAAGCGCTGCAGGGGTGCGCGCAGGGTGCTGGCCACCTGTTCGGGCACGGGGGCTGCGCCCGGCACGGCCTGCTGCTGGCGCAGCAGGTAGCGCGCGAAGTGCGGGGCCATGCCCTCGCTGGCACCGAAGGCCCTGCGCTGCAGCGCCGCGGTGACGAACAGGTCCAGCGCATCGCAGTCCACGCGGGCCGCCGCCTGGCCCGGGCGCTGCTGCAGATCGCGCAGCACGCCGCAGGCGCGCTGCGACACCAGCGCAGGCCGGGCATTGGGCGCGCGCACCAGTGCGGCGGCCACGGCCGCCTCGCGGTCGTCGAGGCCGTGGGCGGCCTTGTCGAACAGGGTGCGGCTCAGCGCGTCGATGCCCACCAGCTCGCTGCGAAATGGCACCAGGTTGAGGTAGGCCTCCAGCACCTGGTCCTTGCGCCAGCGGCGGTCCAGCACCTGGGCGGCCACGGTCTGGCCGAGCTTTTGCACCACGCTGCGCCCGCCCGGGCCCTGGCGCCAGTCGCCGTCGAGCAGGCCGGCCAGCTGCATGGTGATGGTGCTGGCACCGCGCGTGCGCTGGTTCCAGAGGTTGCCCCAGGCGGCCGCCGAGGCGGCGCGCCAGTCCACACCGCTGTGTTCGTAGAAGCGCTTGTCCTCGCTGAGCACCAGGGCCGCACGCAGCGCCGGCGAGATGTCGGCCAGCGGCACCCACTGGCCGCGGCGCACCGTGGCATCGGTGCGCAGGCGCTGGACGACCTCGCCCTCCTGCGAGAGGACCAGGGTATCGGAGGGCCTGAAATCCTGGCGCACCTCGGTGAAGCTGGGGATCGCATGGGCGGGCAGCGCCGCCGCTGCCGCCAGGGTCAGCGCCAGGCGGCGCCACCAGAGGGCCGGATCAGCCACCCGGATGCTCCCGCTCGAAGCGCTTCTCGGCCTCGGTGAGGTGGTGCAGCAGCACATGCGAGATGAGGTTGACGCCGATGCCACCGAAGACGGCCGGCAGCACGTAGAGCGCTATCGACACCTCGGACGCGAACACCGCGTCGTCGGCCGCCGAGAGCGTCTGGCGGGCCAGTGCCGCCATGCTTTGCAGCAGGTAGACGTCGACGCCCGCGATGAGCACCAGCGCAATGCCGAAGCCCAGCACGGCCGGGCGCGAGATGGCGCGGGTGCGCAGCAGCGCCGCATAGATGCCCGCAGGCAGCACCAGCGAGAACACCACCAGCACCCAGAACCGCAGCTCCACGAAGACGCTGGCGTTCATGGCCGGTGCCTCCCTGGCCAGGCTGCGGCGCGGGGTGTCACTTGGCGGCCTCCACCTTCACGCGGGCGTTGGGGAACTCGCCGAACATCTCGGGCGCGTACATGGCCTCCACGCGGCTCGGGGGCAGCGCAAAGTCGCCCACGTTGTTCAGGCGCACGGTGTACTCCATCTTCACCGTGCCCTTGGGCAGGTAGTGGTAGTAGCTGCGGAAGGACTCGAAGCTGCGCTCCTCGAACGCCGGCCAGCCGCTGCCGCTGCGCTTTTCGCCCTGGGTGGCGATCTCGGAGTCGCGGCCCAGGCCGCTGCCCAGGATGGTGGCACCGCCGGGCACCGGGTCGGTGATGGCGACCCAGGTCATGTCGGCACTGGCATTGACCTCCAGCGTCACGCGCAGCACGTCGCCGCGCGTGTACTGGCCGGCGGGCAACGACTTGTTGGCCTGCTCCACCGGGGTGATGGTCTTCTTGATGGCGTAGCCGGCGGCGAACGGGGCTTTCAGCTGGATGGCGGCCACCGACTGCAGCGTGAGCCAGGGCTTGCCCGTGCCCTGGTGGGCGACGGACAGGCTTTCCTTGCCGCCCGCGGCCGCCCAGGGCAGGAACATGCCGTTGTTGCGCAGGTTGCCCGGTGCGGCGGGTGCGCCGAACCAGGTGGTCTGGTGCGCGGCGCCGCCGGCATCCGAGGTCTTGATGCGCTCGACCTTGCTCCAGTCCACGCTGGCAGTGTTCGTGCCCATGCTGGCCTTGGTGCTGCCCGCGACCGGCGTGGCCTCGAACTTGGCCGAGAACTTCTCCAGCGCCAGGCCGCCCCAGAGGTTGGCCGTGGTGGTGTGCCAGGCGCCGCCCTGCTGGCGGCTGATGAAGCCATTGGCCAGGCGGCCCATGTCGTCCTTCCAGCCCGGGTCGTCCATCACGGCCAGTATCAGGCGCGCGGTGTTCACGTCGCCGTTCTGCATCAGCCACCACCAGTAGTCGTCCTGCTCGGTGCTGAAGATGGCCTTGGTGCCCTGGAACGACAGGCGGCTGCGCAGGATCTGCATGGCTTCGGCCAGGCGCTTGTCGCGCTCGGGCACGTCGGCCACGCGGCGCAGCACGTTCACCCAGTCGATCACCGAGTGCGTGGGCCACTGGTTGGGCGCCACGGTGATGCTGCTGACCATGCGCCCCTGGGCCTTGCCATAGCGCGACAGGGCCTCGATGGCGGCCAGCTTGCGCATGTCCAGGTCCTTGCGCGGGCTCCAGAACTCGCGCTGTATGCGGCCTTCGATGAAGGCGATCAGGCCCCGCTCCATGGGCGCGCGCGCATCGTCGGGCAAAGCGAATGCCGGGTCGATGCTGGAGGCCTCGTGGGTCGCCGCCAGCAGGTAGGCCGTGAGCGTGTCGCTGCCGCGGTTGGCGTCGCCATCGCGCGGCGGGAAGTAGTTGGCCAGGCCGTCGCTGTCGAGGTAAGTGGGCAACTGGGCCACCACCGTCTGCCAGAGCTTGCCGTCGCGCATGCCCACGGCCTTGCTGGTCTTTTGCTCCAGGCAGGCAAACGGGTAGTTGGCCCACCAGTCGCGCACGCCGGGCAGGCCTTCGGCCAGCTTGGGCTGCAGCGACATCTTCAGGCCGCCGCGGCCGGGCAATGCATCGGCCGGCGGGTTCACGTCCAGGGTGAAGCTGCCGTCCACCTGCACCAGCGTGGCCTGCTGCACCGTGAGCGGGATCGCCGGGATGATGCGCTGGCGCGCCTTGAGCGCATCGCGCGCGCCGCTCACGGTGTCCTTGGCATCGATCTCCCAGAGGATGGCTTCGGCGCGGGTCTGCGCCAGCTGGGCCGGCGCGGTCACGTTCCAGGCCACCTCGCGCGATTCGCCCGCGGGGATGTCGATGGTCTGGGGCTTCACATCCAGCAGCGTGGCGCGCGGCGACACCTCGACCTTCATGGCCGCCTTGGTGGTGTTGCGCAGCGTGAGCTGGGCGCGGAACTGGTCGTCCTCGCGCACCAGCGGCGGCAGGCCGCTGATGATCTGCAGGTCCTGCGTGGCGCGGATGCTGGTGCTGCCGGTGCCGAACAGGCCCACCGAGGCATCGGCCACGGCCACGATCTTGAAGGTGGTGAGTGCGTCGTTCAGGGGCACCGTCACCTTGGCCTGGCCATTGGCGTCGAGCTTGAGCGCGGGCTCCCAGAGCAGCAGGGTCTCGAGCAGCTCGCGCGTCTGCGCGCGGCCGCCGCCGCCGCCCGCGGGCACGGCCTTCTTGCCGTAGTGGCGCCGGCCGATGATCTCCATCTGCGCGGTGGAGGTCTGCACGCCCCAGCTGCGCCGCTGCAGCATGGATTCAAGCAGGTTCCAGCTGGTGTTGGGCATCAGTTCCAGGAGCGCCTGGTCCACGGCGGCCAGCGCCACCTCGGCATTGGCCGCCGGCTTGCCATTGGGCAGGGTGGCGGTGATGGTGACCTGCGCCTTGCCGCGCACGGCGTAGCTTTCCTTGTCGGCCACGACCTTCACGTCGATCTGATGCGCCTTGCTGCCCACGCGGATCTCGGCCAGGCCCAGGCGGAAGGCGGGCTTGGACAGGTCCACCATGGCGGTGGGGGCCTGGTATTCCTTGCCTTCGTACCAGAACGAGCTCCACCACTCGCGTGGCGACTTGAAGCCCCAGGTGAAGAAGCTGTACCAGGGCACGTCGCGCAGGCGTCCGCGCAGGGCCAGCACGCTCACATAGACGTTGGGGCCCCAACCGTCCTCGATCTTGAGCTCGATGGTCGGGTCCTGGCCGTTGAGCTGCACCACGCGCGTGTCGATGATGCCTTCGCGCTCCACCGCCACCAGGGCCGTGGCGAAGCGAAAGGGCATGCGCACCTGGAACTTGGCGGTCTCGCCGGGCTGGTAGCTCTTCTTCTCGGGCAGCAGGTCGATGCGGTCGTGGTCCTCGCCGCCGAACCACAGCTCGCCCTGGCGCGTGACCCAGACGGACGATGCCGCCTCGCTGGTGTTGCCGTCGCGGTCGCTGGCAATGGCCACCAGCTCCACCTCGCCGGCCTCGTCGAGCTTGGACTCGCACAGCAGCAGGCCGCGGCTGTCGCTCTTGCCGCTGCAGATGGTGCCCAGGTCCTTGGTCTCAGTCTGGTTGTCGTAGCTGTAGAAGCCGCCCACCATGCGCTTGCGCGTGGTGGTGGTGATGCGTGCCACGGCCTTGACCTGCAAGGGCACGTCGGCCGCGGCGGAGCCGTTGTGCTGCAGCGCCAGCGCCTGGAAGCGGATCTTCTGCTTGGCTGACACCCAGCCTTCGGTCTTGATGCCGGCCACCACGCCCGCGGGCCACACGGTCTGCGTGCTGCGCAGGGTCTGCACCTCGCCATTGGGGTCGGCGTAGGTGGCCTCCATCACCAGGTCCTGGGGCTGGCGCCCCTGGGGCACGTTCTCGATGGTGAGCTTGCCGGCACCGTTGCGGTCCAGCGTCACGGCCAGCTTGTCGGCGATCACGCGGCTGTCCTGGCTCGCGGCGGCCTCCTCGTCGTCGCTGTTGCCGCTGCCCGACTGGCCACGCTTGCGCGGCGGGTTGAAGCTGAAGGCGTCGTAGTCGTTGTACTGCAGGGACTTGCTGCGCACCATGGCCGATACGCGCACCGGCAGGTTGGCGGCACCGCCGCCGGCCACATAGTTGATCTGCACGTCGGTGGGCACGGAGCGCACGCGCACCAGGGCCTTCTTGTCGGTCGGGGCGATGCGGCCTTCGAGCACCGGCAGGCGGAACTCTTCCACGCGGAACTGGCCCGAGCTGAAGCTGCGCTCGCTGCCACCGGCATTGCGCAGCTCCACCGAGTACATGCCGAGCTTGGCCGCGGGCGGCACGGCAAAGCTGCTCTGCGCGCTGAAGCCGCCCGTGGCCGTGCTGCGCCAGGCCAGGGGCTGGGTGTACTGCTGGCCGCTGCCCAGGTGGGTGATCACCAGCGTGGTGGGCCGGCTCTCGGGGATGTCGAAGCCCTTGCGCGTCTCGGTGCGCAGCAGGTGCTTCATCGACACCGTCTCGCCCGCCCGGAACAGGGTGCGGTCGAAGATGGTGTGGGCACGCTCGTCGGGATTGGGTTCGTTGCTGGTGGGCACGTTGAAGCGCCAGGGCTCGATGCCGCGCTGCCAGTCGCTCCAGGTGAAGGCCATGTCCTCCACGCCGTCGGCGCCCTTGCTGCGCGCGCTGACGAAGTAGGCACGTTCGCCCTCTTCACCGCACTGCTCGGGCTCCGGCGACAGGCCTTCGAGGCTGGCCACGCCCTGGGCATTGGTGGTGCCGGTGGCCAGCTCGCGGCCGCTGCAGTCGGACACGCGCACCGTGGCGCCGGCCACGGGCTGGCCCTTGTCCAGGCTGGTGACCCAGGCCAGCGCGTTCTCGCGGCCGAGCTTGAAGTGCACGCCCAGGTTGGTCACCAGCGCCGAGGTGCGCACGTACATGGTGCGGGCATCGCCATGGCGTTCGTCAAGCAGCGAGTTGCCGAGCAGCTGCGAGGCGATCTCCACCACATGGAAGCCGGGCGCCAGCGGAATGCCCACCACCTCGAAGGGGCGCGGGTCGTTGTTCGCAGGCTTGGGCAGGTCCAGCGTCTTCACGCCGTTCTGCCCGCCGAGCAGGGAGACCATGCGCGACTGCACGTAGTCGCGGTCGTTGTCGAGCACCTTGGGCAGCGGGCCCTTGGTGTCGCGGCGCGCCTCCTTGCGGTCGACGTTGTAGTTGTCATAGCGCTTGACCTTGCGGAACCAGGCGATGATGTCCGAGTCGCTGGTGGGCCGCAGGGTGCTTACCTTGCCGGCGGGTGCCGCGGGCGTGCCGCTGCCCGCCTGCAGGCCCTGCACCTTGAGGGCCGCTTCCACATTGCGCAAGGTGACGGGCAGCAGCGCGGGGCCCTCGGGGCCTTCGGCAAAGCGCTCGACGATGCCGAAGGGCGCGGCCGCAAACTTGGCCAGCGGCGGCCTGCCGCCCGTGGCCACCTTGAGCGGGAAGCTGTCGGCATTGCGCAGCGTGCGGCCGGAGGCGTCCTTGAAATCCTTGGGCAGCTCGATGGTGAACTGGGTGTTCTCGGCCAGCGGGGCCGTGAACTGCAGGCTGGTGACCACGGAATCGGGGTTCTTGTCCTCGTCCGCACCGCCTTCGAGCTGCGGCTTGATGGTTTCCTTGCCCGACTTCAGGCGGATGCCGGCCGCCAGCTTGCGCGACAGCGGGGCATTGAAGGACAGGCCCATCGGGCGGATCGGCAGGCAGGCGGCCTGCGCGTTCTCGCGCTCGCAGCTGAACTCGGCCGAGAAGGGTTCGCGCACCTTGTAGGCAAAGCGCTTTTCCACCGCATTGGCCACGCCGCTCGGGGTGGCCACGCCCTTGCCGAAGACGAACTGCATGCGCGAGCCGGAGGTCAGGCGCCGGTTGCAGGCCAGGCTCACGTACTGCAGCGGCTGCTGGGCAGCGCGCTTGTCCAGGCCCAGCGACTTGAGGATTTCATCGCGCTGGCTGCCCTCGACCAGGCGCACAGGGACCTTCTCGCCCACGCCGTCGAGCGCGCACCAGGTGTTGGCCTTGATGCTGTCGAGTGTGGCCGGGCCGTTGAGCTGCAGCACGAAGACCTGCTCTTCGTCGATGTCCTGGTAGGTGCCGGGGCGCATGTTCTGCACGAACGGGCCGCCGGTGTTGAACTGGAAGCTCGTGGGCCCGGTCAGCGCCGCGCCGCTGGCCGACTTGAAGCCCGCCTTGACTGCGGCAGTGCAGCGCACGCCCGGGGGCAGGTCGTTCTCGAAGTCGAAGACCCATTCCTTCTCGCCCGTCCAGCGGCCATTGCCCCTGGTGGCGGCGGCATCGCTGCAGCTCAGGGTCAGCGGTGGTGGCGCCTTGGGGTCGCCGAAATTGACGGCCGCCGCGTCGAACTTGGCCACCACCTGGCGCACGCGCGCGACCTCGCCCTGGGGGGACAGGCTCGTGATCTGCAGGGCATGGGCGGTCCCCATGGCCCCCAGGGTCGCCAGCGACAGGCCGGCGGCAAACATCCAGTTCTTGGCTTTCACGCGATCCCCTCCAAAGGAACTGGCAAGCGTAACAAAACCGCATGGCATGGAGACCTGCGTTGCAAGCACTTACGGATCCAGGGCGTGCGCCACTTCACGGAAGGGGCCTTTTTTGCGCCGCCGACAGGAGG
Organism: Acidovorax sp. GW821-FHT10A04; assembly: GCF_059415825.1. NCBI lineage: Bacteria > Pseudomonadati > Pseudomonadota > Betaproteobacteria > Burkholderiales > Comamonadaceae > Acidovorax > Acidovorax sp. GW821-FHT10A04. The sequence goes on along the minus strand of NZ_JBWKNZ010000009.1, from coordinate 253,601 downwards.
ACGGCCCATGGTCCTACCTCCACCCGCGCGCTGCTGGGGAAAGATGCCATTTGACCCACGTCCCCGCCCCCCATTTCTGGAGCATCCATGGCCAAGTCCCCAGCCGTCCGCACGCCCGCGGACAAGCCACGTTCGACCCGATCCACCACCCCGGCGCCCGACACCTTGCGCGGCAATGGTGACGAATTGCAACAGCAAGCCGGCGCCGATCACCCGGTCATGACGACCCAGTTGGGCATACCGATCGCCGACAACCAGAACTCGCTGCGCAGCACGCCACGCGGCCCCTCGCTGCTCGAAGACTTCATCCTGCGCGAGAAAATCACGCATTTCGACCACGAGCGTATTCCCGAACGCATCGTGCACGCCCGCGGCACGGCCGCGCACGGCTACTTCGAGCTGACCGAATCGCTGGCCGACTACACCACGGCCCGCGTGCTCACCGAAGTGGGGGTGCAAACGCCCGTGTTCACCCGCTTTTCCACCGTGGCCGGCGGTGCCGGCTCGGTGGACACGCCGCGCGACGTGCGCGGCTTCGCCGTCAAGCTGTACACGCAGGAGGGCAACTGGGACATCGTGGGCAACAACATCCCGGTGTTCTTCATCCAGGACGCGATGAAGTTCCCCGACCTCGTGCACGCCGTGAAGATGGAGCCCGACCGCGGTTACCCGCAGGCCGGCAGCGCCCACGATACCTTCTGGGACTTCGTCTCGCTGATGCCCGAGACCCTGCACATGGTGATGTGGGCCATGAGCGACCGCACCATCCCGCGCAGCCTGCGCACGATGGAAGGCTTTGGCGTGCACTCGTTCCGCCTGGTGAATGCCGAGGGCGAGAGCACCTTCGTGAAGTTCCACTGGCGGCCGAAGCTGGGTATCCAGTCCACGGTGTGGGACGAGGCCGTGAAACTGCAGGCGGCCGACAACGACTACCACCGCCGCGACCTGTTCGAGGCCATCGAGGCCGGCAACTACCCCGAATGGGACTTCGCCGTGCAGCTCTTCACCGAAGAAGAGGCAGCCAGCTTCCCCTTCGACCACCTGGATGCGACCAAGCTGATTCCCGAGGAGCTGGTACCGCTGCGCACCATCGGCCGCATGGTGCTCAACCGCTGGCCCGACAACTTCTTTGCCGAGACCGAGCAGGTGGCCTACTGCCCGGCCAATGTGCCGCCGGGCGTGGATTTTTCCAACGACCCGCTGCTGCAGGGCCGGCTGTTCTCGTACCTGGACACGCAGCTGTCGCGCCTGGGCGGCCCGAATTTCGCGCAGATCCCGGTCAACGCGCCCAAGTGCCCGTTCCACAACATGCAGCGCGACGGCCACATGCAGATGAACGTGCCCAAGGGCCGCGTCAACTACGAGCCCAGCAGCCTGCAGGGCGACACGCCCCGCGCCTCGCAGGCGCAGGGGTTCCGCCATTTCGCCGAAGCCGCCGACGCGGGTGCCAAGGGCCGCATCCGGGCCGAGAGCTTTGCCGACCATTACAGCCAGGCGCGCATGTTCTTTCGCAGCCAGAGCGAGCTGGAGCAGTCGCACATCGCCTCGGCCATTGTGTTCGAGCTGTCCAAGGTGGCCACCGTCCACGTGCGCGAGGCCGTGGTCGGCCACCTGCAGCATGTGGACCCGGCCCTCGCCCAGCGCGTGGCCGATGGCCTGGGCATGGATGCCATGCCACCCAAGCCCCCGGCCGCCGTGAAGCCGCAGGACCTGCCACTGTCGCCCGCGCTGCGCATCATCGACCGCATGCAGCCGACGCTGGAAGGCCGCTGCGTGGGCCTGCTGGTCCACGACGGCACCAACGCCAAGTCGGTGGCGACCCTGCGAAAGGCCATCGAGAAGGCCGGTGCCACGGTGAAGATCGTCGCGCCCAAGGTGGGTGGTGCCGTGATGGACGATGGCAGCCGCCTGCCCGCCGATGGGCAATTGGCCGGAACACCCTCCACGGTGTTCGATGCCGTGGCCTCGATACTCTCGACCGAGGCGGGCCAGAAGCTCGCGCGCGAGGCCGCTGCCGTGGACTGGTTCCGCGATGCCTTCGGCCACCTCAAGGCCATCGGCGCCTGCCCCGGCACGCAGGCCATCCTTCAGGCGGCTGGTATCGAGCCCGATGCCGGCGTGGTGGACCCCAAGGACAGCAAGGCCTTCATCGCTGCCGCGCAGACGCGCCAGTGGGACAGAGAGCCCAAGCTACGCACCCTCGCCTGAGGAGCCACCATGCCCCCCGCGCCCGCCCCGCCCTCCCAACGCAGTTGGGAGATCGATGCAGCCCGGGGGCTGATGTTGCTGCTGATGACAGTAACGCACCTGCCCACGCGGCTCACCTCGCCGCTGGGCCAGCCCTTCGGCTACGTGTCCGCGGCGGAGGGCTTCGTGCTGCTGTCGGCCTACATGGCCGGCTTGGTCTACGGCCGCGTGGCCTGGCGCAAGAGCGTGGCCGAGATGCACCATGCCTTCTGGCGCCGCGCCCTCAAGATCTATGCCTGCCATGCGGCGCTGCTGTTGTTCCTGTTCACGGTGATCGCCTTCATCGGCATCCGCATCGAGCAACCGGCCGTGGTGGACCTGCTGAACTTCTACGTCAGGCAGCCGTTCACGGCCCTGGTGGGCGGACTGCTGCTGCTCTACGAGCCGCCACTCCTGGATATCCTGCCGCTGTACGTGCTGTTCATGCTGGCCAGCCCCTGGGTGATGGTGCTGGCTTTCGTCTGGGGCTGGCGGCCGGTGATGCTGGTCAGCGGGCTGGTGTGGCTGGCGGCGCAGTTCGGCCTGTCGCACGGCGTGTACGACAGCATCAACGCCCTGGTGCCGCTGCCCGTGCCCTTCAACGAGACCGGTGCCTTCGTGATGTGGAGCTGGCAGTTCCTTTGGATGCTGGGGCTGTGGATGGGCGCCACGCGCAACGACCCGAATGCGCCGGCGTTCGCCTTCCCGCGCTGGTCGGTGCTGCTGGCCATTGCGCTGGCCATTTTCCTGATGGGCTGGCGCCACCTGGTCGGCCAGATCCCTTTCCATGCCGACGGGCCGTACGCCGCATTCAACCCCTGGTTCGACAAATGGGCGCTGGGGCCCATGCGCATGGTCAACCTGTTTGCGCTGGTGGTGCTCGCTATCCACTATGGCCCCCGGCTGGCCGCCCGCATGCCGCGCCAGCGCTGGCTGGAGACACTGGGCTCGGCCTCGCTACCAGTGTTCTGCGCACACCTGGTGCTGGTGCTCGTGGTGCTGGTCGCGCTGGGTGCGAAATACGACCGGCCCTGGCTGCAGGACATCGCCTTGCTGGCCGCCTCCTTCGGTGTGCTCTATGCGGTGGCGCGGGCGACCCTGTGGCTCGAACGCCACCAGAAGGAAGACACGACGCCGCCCGCCGTGCTGGCCCCGGGCCAGAAGCGCCCGCCGATGTACCCGCCAGCGCCCACCCGCACGGCCGTGCAGCCCGCAGCGCAGGACCCGCCCCGGGCGAAACCGATTCCAGGATGAAGCAGCAGGCCTTCAGCGACCGGTGCTGACCTGGACGGCAGCGGCCTCAGGAATCGCAGGAATGGCCACCGGTGGTGCCGCCGTGGCTTGCGTGGCCTTTTTTACCGCCTTGTCCGGGCCGGCCTGCAGCGTGGCCTGGCCGCGCCCCACATAGTCGGCGATCACCGAGCGCCACAGCCGGTAGCCGGCATCGCTCATGTGCAGGCGGTCCGGCCCGAAGAGTTCGGCGCGGGGCGCGCCCTGCAGGTCCAGCATGGGCGTGAAGATGTCGATGTAGTCGCTGTTGGGCAAACTGCGCACATAGGCAGCCAGCAGGGCATTGGCCTCGCGTGCCCTGGGCATCAGCTCGGCGCGCAAGGGGCTGGGCTTGATGGAGATGTAGGCGATGCGCGTATCGGGCAGCTCGGCGCGCACGGCGGCCACGAAGCCCTCGAAGCTTTCGAGCACCTGCTGTGGCGAGCGGCCTTCGGCCAGGTCGTTGTCGCCTGCATAGACGAACACCTGGCGCGGCCGGTACTGCAGCACCAGCTGCTTGACGAAGTACTGGCAGTCGGCCATGGTCGAACCGCCAAAACCGCGGTTGATGAGCACCGGCACGTCGCGAAAATCCTGCGGCAGCTGCGTCCAGAAGCGGATGGTGGAACTGCCCACGAAGAGCACACCGTCCTCGGCCGGGGCCTGGGCCTTGTCGGCCGCGGCGAACGCCTCCATGCTGGCCTGCCAGCGCGCATAGTGGGAGGCCGAGGACGACTGCGTCGTCTTGGGGCCGGGCGCAGACCCCGTGCCCCCCACGGGCGCGGGGTGCACCGCGGCCGTGCTCGACACCAGTACCCCCGACAGCGCAAGGCGCCGGGCGAGCCTGGAAAGGCGGGGGAATCGCTTCATGGCATGGTTCCCAGGAAGTGGCACATCGTTGTCAGATGGGGCCATTCTCGGCAATTTCACCGCGGCCGCTGCATGTTTTACAACTTCGGCGGCAGCGCCACACCCCGCCAGCCACAGGCACTGCACCCGCCATCCGCATGGATGGTTCAGGGCATGGTGGCGCTGTTCAGCGGCTGGGTTGCAAAGGTATGCAACTCGGCCGAGGCGGCCAGCGTGGCCTTGCCCTTGCCAGTGCGCTTGCTGGCGTACAGCGCCTGGTCGGCCCGGTCGATCAGCGCCGGCAGGGCCTCTGCCGCATCGCCCTGGAACACGGCCACACCGATGCTGACACCGATGCGTGCATGCTCGCCGTTGTCCAGCCCGATGGGTGCCAGCATGTCCTGCAGGACCCGCTGGGCGACCTCCATCGCCGCGTGCGGCGAGGTCACCGCATTCAGCACCAGGGCGAACTCGTCGCCCCCCAGCCGTGCCGCCGTGTCGTTGGCGCGCGCCATCCCCGCCAGGCGCTGGCCGACGCGCAGCAGCACCTGGTCGCCACAGCCGTGGCCCATGCTGTCGTTGATGGCCTTGAAGCCGTCGAGGTCCATCAGCAGCAGCGCACCGGCACGGCGGTCGCGGTGTGCGGCCAGCACAGCCTGGGACAGGCGGTCCTCGAACAGGCGGCGGTTGGGCAGGCCGGTGAGGCGGTCATGGCTGGCCAGCGCCAGCACCTGCTGGTGGGCCCGCACCAGCCAGGCGCTGAGCAGCCCCAGCAGCAGGGCGAACACGTACGACAGCGTCACGACCAGCGCCGGCGCGCTGCCGGCGGCCTTCCAGCCGCCCACGGGCACGGCGCCCAGGATCCAGCTGCCGCCCCCGGGCAGGGGCACGTCGAGCGTGACCGGCTTTTCGTCGAACAGGCCGGCCTGGCCCACGAACACGGCCCCCTGCGCGCCCAGGGCATCGAGGCCGCGCGCGGCCACCTGGAAGCCCATCTGCTCGGTGTTGAGCCCCACATCGGCGAACAGGGTGTCGGCGTTCACGGCCAGCGAGACGATGCCCCAGTAGCGCGGCTCGGCCACGGGGGCCGCGCCGGGCACGCCCGACAGGAACACCGGCGTGCGGCTCACGATGCCCAGCCCGCCCTGCACCAATTGGATGGGGCCGGCCACCACCGTGCGGCGGGTCTGGATGGCGCGCTCCACCGCACCGCGCTGCTGCGGGTTGTCCAGGTAGCGCAGGCCCAGGGCCTTCTCGTTGCCCAGGCGCGGGTAGATGTCGCTGATGACGTTGTCCGGCGCCAGCGCCAGGTTGCGGATGTTGCGCTGGCTCTCCAGCAGGCGCCCGACCACCGAGGCAAAAATCTCGGGCGACATGTGGCCCTGCGCGGCCACGAAGGCGGCCACGGTTTCGGGCACCGAAAGCGTGCTCTGCAGCTGGCGGTCCAGGCGGTCGCGGATTTCGAGCAGATGGGTCTGCGCGCGGGCCACGATCTCGGTGCGTGCCTTGGTGTGCGAGATGTCGATCACCAGCCAGGCCAGCAGCATGGCCAGCGCAGCACTGCACAGCCCCACCAGCAAGGGCAGGTAACGGGACTGCTGCCAGTGCGCGGGCAGGCGGGTGGTGGGCATGGCGGAAGCCGGCCTGCGCCGGCAGGATGGGTTACTGGGCCACGAAGCCCGTGTCCTTGATGATCTTGGTCCAGGCTGCGGTGTAGGCCTTCTCGCGCGTGGCGAACTGCGCGGGCGGCATGTGGCCCACGGTCAGGCCCATGGCCGTGAGGTGGTCGCGCACCTCGGGCATGGCGATGACCTTGGCCACGGCGTTCGAGAAATCGGTGACGAACTTCTGCGGCGTGCCCGCGGGTGCATAGATGCCGTAGTACGGCAGGTCCTCGAAGCCCTTGAGGCCCAGTTCATCGAAGGTCGGCACGTCGGGCATGGCGGCCTGGCGGTTCTTGCCCAGCACGGCCACCACGCGCACCTTGCCGGCCTTGTGGTTCTCGATGAAGTCGGGGATGGAGGCCACGCCGGCGCCGATCTGGTTGCCCAGCATGTCGGCCATCATGGGCGCGCTGCCCCGGTAGGGTGCGGACACGAGGTCGATGCCGAACTTGCCGCCCACCAGCTTCACGAGGAACTCGGGGGTGGACGCAGGTGCGGGGATGCCCACGGCACCCTTGCCGCCGCCCGCGCCCTTGATCCAGGTGACGTATTCGCCGAACGACCTGGCGGGCGTGCCGCCCGAGACAGCGAAGGCATTCACGAAGGTGGCGATGCCGACCACGGGGATGAAATCGCGTGCGGGCTCATAGCCCGGATTCTTCACTACCTGGGGCAGGATGGAGATGGTGTGGTCGTGGGTGAGAAACAACACCGTGCCGTCCGCCGGGCCGGCCTTGAGCGTCTGGGCCGCGATCTGCCCGCCCGCACCGGGCTTGTTCTCCACCACCACCGAGGTACCGAGCTCGTCCTTGAGCTTGTCGGCCAGGGTGCGCGCGATCGCGTCGGTGCCACCACCCGCGGGAAAGCCCACCAGCAGCCGGATCGGCTTGGGCTGGGCCGATGCCAGGCCTGCAGCCGCAAGGCCCAGGAGCAGCGCACCGGTGCGCAGGGTGTTGATGAGAAGACGGCGGCGGGGCGAGGTCATGCGAAGGCTCCAGCGGATAGGTAATCAGATGCAACAGGCGAGGATCGTAGCCGCACGCTGCTGCGCTGTCATGCGCCGCCGGTGGGCGGCTGCCTCACCATGCAAGAAATACACCCAGCCAGGATTACGCCAGCCGTGCGCGGTGGCGCGCCAACTGGGCGTGCACCTGCGCAGGCGCCGTGCCGCCCAGCGTGTTGCGCGCGTTGAGCGAGCCGCGCAGGCTCAGCGCATCGAACACGTCCTTCTCGATCTGCGGGTGGAAGCCCTGCAGCACGGCCAGCGGCAGTTCGGACAGGTCCACCTGGTGCGAGACGGCGGCCTTCACGGCGTGGGCCACGGTTTCGTGCGCGTCGCGGAAAGGCAGGCCCTTCTTGACCAGGTAGTCGGCCAGGTCGGTGGCGGTGGCATAGCCCTTGAGCGCGGCCTGCTCCATGGCGGGTGCGTTGACGGTGATGCCGCCCTCTTTCTTGCCCGTGGCGGGGTTCAACTGGCCGCCGACCATCTCGGCGAAGATGCGCAGCGTGTCCTTGAGCGTGTCCACGGTGTCGAACAGCGGCTCCTTGTCTTCCTGGTTGTCCTTGTTGTAGGCCAGGGGCTGGCCCTTCATCAGGGTGATCAGGCCCATCAGGTGGCCGACCACGCGGCCGGTCTTGCCGCGCGCCAGTTCCGGCACGTCGGGGTTCTTCTTCTGCGGCATGATGGAGCTGCCGGTCGTGAAGCGGTCGGCGATCTTGATGAAGCCGAAGTTCTGGCTCATCCAGATGATGAGTTCTTCGCTCAGGCGGCTCACGTGCACCATGCACAGGCTGGCGGCGGCGGTGAACTCGATGGCGAAGTCGCGGTCGCTCACGGCGTCCAGGCTGTTCTGGCACACGCCCTCCATGCCCAGGGTGCGCGCCACGCGCTCGCGGTCCAGCGGGTAGGTGGTGCCGGCCAGGGCGGCGGCGCCCAGCGGCAGCACGTTGACGCGGCGGCGCACGTCGGCCATGCGCTCGGCATCGCGCGCGAACATCTCCACGTAGGCCAGCATGTGGTGTCCAAAGCTCACGGGCTGCGCCACCTGCAGGTGGGTGAAGCCCGGCAGGATGACCTCCACGTTCTGCTCGGCCACGTCCACCAGCGACACCTGCAGCTCCTTGAGCAGGTCGGCGATCAGGTCGATCTCGCCGCGCAGCCACAGGCGCACGTCGGTGGCCACCTGGTCGTTGCGGCTGCGGCCGGTGTGCAGGCGCTTGCCGGCGTCGCCCACGAGCTGGGTCAGACGCGCCTCGATGTTCAGGTGCACGTCCTCGAGGTCGAGCTTCCACTCGAAGGCGCCGGACTCGATTTCGGCACTGATCTGGGCCATGCCGCGCTGGATCGAGGCATGGTCCTCGGCGCTGATGATGGCCTGGGCGGCCAGCATGTCGGCATGCGCCAGGCTGCCGGCAATGTCGGCCTGCCACAGGCGCTTGTCGAAGAAGACGCTGGAGGTGTAGCGCTTGACCAGGTCGCTCATGGGCTCGGAAAAGAGCGCCGACCAGGCCTGGGCCTTGGTGTCGAGCTGGTTGTGGGAGGGCGCGGACGGCGCGCTATTGGCTTGGCTGTTGGACATGGGAGGGCAATAATCCGGTAGTTCTGACACCCGGAACGCCCGGATGCCGCAATGCAAAACACGCAAATTTTATCGACCCCGCCTCCCGAAGCCGAATCGGACCCACCCAGAGGCCCTTCGCGCAGCGGCCAACCCGCGGCCGGAAGGGCGCTGGTGTTCGACGCCTGCCAGGTCGGCGTGGTGCTGCGGGCCGTGCTGTTCGTCGAGGTCGTGGTGGGCGTGGGCACCCTGTTCGGTGCCCGCGGCCCCAGCGATTGGCTGGCCAACATGGCCCTGGTGACAGGCGGTGCCTTGCCGGCCACCCTGGCCTGGCTGATCACCGCCTGCAGCCTGAAGACCGTGCTGCAGGGCCTGGGCACGGGCCAGCAGTATGCGGCCGGCGTGACGCTCGGGGCGCTGGCGGGCCTCTATGCCTGCGCCATGCTGACCCTGGCCGGCGTGGCCGAGCGCTCGCCCTGGGTGGCCAGCGCCGCCACCGGCGCCCTGCTCGCGGCGCTGCTGGTCGCGGCCCTGGTGCTGCGCGCGCGCGGGCGCACCCCGGCGGCCACAACGGCGCGCCTGACCGAGCTGCAGTCGCGCATCCGCCCACACTTTCTGTTCAATACGCTCAACAGCGCGATCGCCCTGGTGCGCAAGGAGCCCGCCAAGGCCGAATCGCTGCTCGAAGACCTGAGCGACCTGTTCCGCGTGGCGCTCGTCGAGCAGGGCGAAGTGACCTCCCTGGGCGAGGAAATCACCCTGGCCCGCCGTTACCTCGGTATCGAGGAGGTGCGTTTCGGCAAGCGCCTGCAGGTGCAGTGGAGCCTGGACCCGCGCACCGACAGCGCCCGGCTGCCACCCCTGCTGCTGCAGCCGCTGGTGGAAAACGCCGTCAAGCATGGCGTGGAGCCGAGCCCGCGCGGCGGCAAGCTCAAGGTGATGACCGAACTGCGCGGCAGCCGCGTGGTGGTGCGCATCACCAACACCCTGCCCGCGAGCGACATCCGCTACCACGACGTGCCGCGCGGCCATGGCATCGCCCTGGCCAACGTGCGCGCGCGCCTGGCGCTGCTGCACGATGTGCAGGGCGAATTCACGGCCGGCGTGCTCGACGGCCTCTACCAGGTGCGCATCACCCTGCCCGTGCAGGACCGGCCGGCCCGCGTGTCCGGCCGCCCGCGCCGCCATGGCCGGCCCGCCGCACCAGCCCCGTCGCCACCTCCCTCCGCCCCTACCCGCAATGCCGCGCCATGAACATCCTGATCGTTGACGACGAAGCCCTGGCCCGCAGCCGCCTGCGCACCCTGCTGGGCGACTGCGCCGAGACCCTGCACACCACCGTGTCCGAGGCCGGCAACGCCGGCGAAGCCATGGCCCTGCTGGGGCCCACCGGGGGCAGCGCCTTCGACCTGGTGCTGCTCGATATCCACATGCCCGGCCAGGACGGCCTGGGCCTGGCGCACGCGCTGCAGGCCCTGGCGCGCCCGCCGGCCGTGGTCTTCGTGACGGCCCATGCCGACCACGCGGTGAATGCCTTCGAGCTCGACGCCGTGGACTACCTCACCAAGCCCGTGCGGCGCGAGCGCCTGCAGCAGGCACTGGCCAAGGTGCAGCGCACCACCCGCCCGGCCCACAGCACGGCCGCGGCCCCTTCGGCCGCCGACGGCGAGGCGCTGGTGATCCAGGACCGGGGCCGCACCGAGCGGCTGCCGCTGGCCGAGGTGCTGTATTTCAAGGCCGAGCAGAAGTACGTGACGGTGCGCACCGCCACCCGCAGCTACATCATGGACGGGGCCCTGAGCGAGCTGGAGGCGCGCTACCCCACGCGCTTCCTGCGCATCCACCGCAATGCGCTGGTGGCCCGGCGCGCCGTGCGCGCGCTCGAAAAGCACTACGACCCCGAGGAAGGCGACGGCTGGGCCGTGCGCCTGCAGGGCATGACGGAGCTGCTCACGGTCTCGCGCCGGCAGGTGGCCGCCGTGCGCGAGGAACTGGCACGCTAGCCAGCCCGAGCGGCTCAAGGCTGCGCAGGCAACAGCTCCAGCACCGTCTCGGCCGGCCGGCACAGCCCCGCGCCCAGGGGCGTGGTGACGATGGGCCGGTTCATGAGGATGGGGTGGGCCACCATGGCGTCGATGAGTTGGTCGTCTGTCACCCCGGGTTCGCCCAGCTTCAGTTCGGCAAACACCGCTTCCTTGCTGCGCACCACATCGATGGCCGGCACACCCATGGCCGCGATAAGCGCCTGCAGCGCGGCCCGGTTCAGCGGGGTCTTGAGGTACTCGATGACCTCGGGTTGCACCCCGCGCTCCTGCAGCAGGGCCAGCGTGTTGCGCGAGGTGCCGCAGCGGGGGTTGTGGTAGATCGTGACCATGTGCTTTTGCGTGCCTTCAATGCGCATGGGCCGCGCCGCTGACCAAGGTGACGATCACCATGCCGGCGATCAGCCAGGCGATCTGGGCCACGGTCTCGCGCGCGGACAGGCGCTTTTGCAGTTGCGGAATCAGGTCGGCCAGGGCCACGTAGATGAAACTGCTCGACGCCACGGCCAGGAAGTACGGCAGCAGGTCCTGCAACTGCCCCACGAGGAAGTAGCCGACGATGCCGCCCAGGGCGGTGACGGCGCCCGCCAACGACACCTTGACCAGCGCCATGCGCCGGTTGGGGCTGGTCTGGCGCAGCACCACCAGGTCGCCCATGTGGTGCGGCACCTCGTGCGCGAGCACCGAGACGGCCGCGATCATGCCCAGCCGGATGTCGGCCATGAAGGCCGAGGCGATCAGGATACCGTCACCAAAACAGTGCACGCTGTCACCGGTGAGCACGGCCCAGCCGCCGGCACGAGGGGCACCGTGGTGGTGGTGGCCATGCCCGTGGGCATGCTCGGCATGGTCGTGCGCGCCGTGGCCCTGCTCGGCAGGCGCCGCATGGCTGTGCTCATGGCCGTGGTGCCAGAGCTCGGCCTTGTCGAGCAGGAAGAAGAACACCACGCCGATCAGCAGCGTGGCGAACAGGTCGTGCGCACCAGCCTGGCTCTCGAAGGCCTCGGGCAGCAGGTGCATGAAGGCCGTGGCCAGCAGCGCGCCGGCCGCCAGGCTCAGCAGGTGCTGGGGCCCCACGCTGTCGCTGCGGCCCCCGAGCCCCAGGCGCATCAGCAGTGCGGCCAGCCACACGCTGCCGATGCCGGCAGCCAGGGTGGCCAAGATGATTGCTATCAAGGTCATAGCTATATGTGCGCGTCCATTGAGCGAAAGGTATTGTTTTTATGTCAATCGGGTGGCACCGCGGGGTCAAAAAAAGCCGCCCCTTGAATACAGGGGCGGCTGATTGTAGGAGAGCAGCCGGTCGGTCAGACGACGCCGTTCGCCTTGAACCAGGCCAGCGCACGCTTCCAGCCATCGTCGGCCGCTTCCTTGCGATAGCTGGGGCGGTAGTCGGCGTGGAAGGCATGCGGCGCATCGGGGTACACCACGAATTCCGAAGCCTTGGCGGCGGCGGAGCCACCGGCCAGGGCAGCTTTCATCTTATCAACCGTGTCAAGGGGGATGCCGGTGTCTTTTTCACCGTACAGGCCGAGCACCGGCGCCTTGAGGATGGGGGCGATGTCCACCGGGTGCTTGGGCGTGAGCTCGCTGGGCTGGCCCACGAGGCGGCCGTACCAGGCCACACCGGCCTTGACCGGGCCGTGCGCGGCGTATAGCCAGGTGATGCGGCCACCCCAGCAAAAGCCGGTGATGCCCACGCGCGCGCCATCGCCGCCGTTGGCGGTGGCCCAGGCCACGGCGCCGTCGAGGTCGGCCATCACCTGTGCATCGGGCACCTTGGAGACGATTTCGGCCATGAGCTTGGCGGCCTCGGTGTACTTGGAGGCATCGCCCTGGCGCGCATAGAGCTGCGGGGCGATGGCCAGGTAGCCGGCCTTGGCGAAGCGGCGGCAGGTGTCAGCGATGTACTCGTGCACGCCAAAGATTTCCTGGATCACCAGCACCACGGGCAGGCCGGTCTTGCCGGCGGGCGCGGCGCGGTAGGCGGGCACCTTGAATCCGCCCACGGTGAAGCTGACCTCGCCGGCCGTCAGTCCGTCGGCCGGGGTGGCGATGGCTGTCTGCGCCATCAGCGGCGTGGCCGCGGCTGCATAGCCCAGGCCCAGGGCGGTCTGCAGGGCCAGGCGGCGCGTGGCGCCGGCTTCGGTGGCACGGCCGGGCACCAGGGCCTCGGTATCCAGTCGGTGGTCGTCGCTCAGCATCGTTGATCTCCAGAGAGGGTGAATGAACAGAACAAGGCAGCGCGCAGTCTAGGCGGTTTGCGCGGCGGCTGCCACCGCCCGGCCAAACACATGCCGCAGTGGACGGCCTTTTCCCCTCGCGGACCCACCTCTCCCTGGAAGCCCGGAGCGCGGGCCAGCGCTCAGGCTCCCGCGTCCAGGTAGGCCTGCCGCGCCAGCGCCGCCGCCAGCACGGCCGAGGGGTTGACCAGCGCCAGGCCGGGCAGCGCCGGGCCCTCCTCCAGCGCCAGCGGTATCTCCGTGCAACCCATGACCAGGGTGGTGATGCCGTGGCGCTGCTGCAGCGCCCGCGCCACCGCCCTGAAGCGCTCGCGCGCCAGCGCATAGTCGCCGGCCTTCACCCCGTCGTAGATGCCTTGCATGAGCTGCTCGCGCCCGGCCACGCCGGGCAGGCAGCAGGCAATGCCCGCACGCTCGAGCTCGCCCTGGTACAGCCCGGCATCGTAGGCGCCGCGCGTGGCCAACAGGCCCACGCTGCGCACCTGGCGCGCCGCCAGGCCGGCCACCACCTCCTGCACCCCGTGCAGCACCACCAGCTGCGGAAAGCGCTGCTGCAGAAGGCCATGCCAGGCATGGGCCGTGTTGCAGGCGATGGCCACCGCGCGGGCGCCCAGCGCGGCCAGGCGGCCCGTGGCCTGCAGCATGGGTTCGGCAGGCTGGTGCGCGCCCAGTCGGGTGTCGCCCAGCGCGGCCGTGCGGTCGGGAATGGGCACCTGCGCCAGCCAGTGCTCGGGATAGGCCTGGTCGTGCACGGGAATGCCCAGTTGCGCCATGCGTTCGCCGCAGGCCTGCACGAACAGGCGCGCGAAGTCCGCGCCCGCCGCCGGCCCCATGCCGCCCAGGATGCCCACCGTCTGCGTGGCGGGGCGATGGCTTGCCAACATGCTCGGTGGCTCCCTTCAGATGGCGGGCTTGTCGCTCTGGGCGGCGAGGTTGTCGCGCAGCTCCTTGCCCATGGGCAGCTTGAGGTTCTGACCGCGCGGCGCGATGGGCGACATGAACCACTTGGCATACAGCTTCTCGAACTCGCCGGACTTCATCATGCCGCCGATGACGCCGTTGACCAGGGCCTGGAACTGCGGGTCGTCCTTGCGCAGCATGCAGGCATAGGGCTCGACCTGCAGCGCCTCGCCCACCACATCCCACTCGGCCGGATTGCGCGCATTGGCCATCAGGCCGTAGAGCAGGATGTCGTCCATGGCGAAGGCCTCGGCCCGGCCGGTGTCCACCAGCAGCAGCGAATCCTCATGGTCCTTGCCCATCAGGATCTCCATGTCGAGCTTGTTGTCGCGGTCGTACTTGCGCACCACCTGGGCATTGGTGGTGCCGGAGGTGGTGGAGATCTTGCGCTTAGCCAGATCGCCGAAGCCCTTGATACCCGAGCTCCTCTTGGTCAAGAGGCGCGTGCCGGTGTAGAAGTAGTTGGTGGCGAACTGCACGTCCTTGCCGCGCACCGTGTTGTTGGTGGTCGAGCCGCACTCCAGATCCACCGTGCCGTTCTGCACCAGGGGAATGCGGTTGAGCGAGGTCACGGGCTGCAGCTCGACCTTGATGGCCGGGTTGTTCAGGCGCTTCTTCACGGCCTCGGCCACGGCGTTCGAGATGTCCACCGCAAAGCCCACGGGCTGGCCGGTGCCTGCCAGGTAGCTGAAGGGCACGGACGATTCGCGGTAGGCCAGCGTGATCTTGCCGGTGTCGGCGATCTTCTTGAGGGTGTCGGCCTGGGCAGCACAGTAGGCAAGCAGGCAGGCGGCCAGCAGGGTGGCACGGGCGGCGGCGGTCGTTGGCATGGGGTTCCCTTTGCGACGAAGAAAAGAAATGAAAAGGCGTAGATGCACTGTAGAAATTCAGCGCCGCCTTGAACAATTCATTTCTCCGGGTAGGCCATGCCGGAAAGTTATGGGGGCCCGCCCCCACCGATCGGAACCTGTTCTCAGGGCCTGGGGCTGGGCAAGCCCTTGCTGGCCATGGTCTCGGCCACGGCCAGGCGCATGCAGGCGGCCATGGCACTGGCCAGCAGCGAGGCCGGCCGGTTGACGGTGCGCAGCGACTGGATGGGCACGGGGATGTGCGGCGCCAGGGCCAGCACGTCGACCTGGCTGCGGTCGGCCGAGGCGGCCGTGCAGGCGTCGACCAATGCCACTGCATGGCCGTGCTGTGCCAGGGCCAGCGCCGCGTGGTAGGTCTGCACCGTGATCGCCGTGCGCAGCCCCACGCCGGCCTCGCGGCAGGCATGGCCCATCACGGTGCCGATGGGGTCGCGCACGTCCAGGCGCACCACCGGCGTGTCCGCCAGGTCCGTGAGGTGCACGCTGCCCGCCTGCACCAGCGCCGGGCCCAGCATGCCCTTGGGTGCCACGCAGACCATGTAGCCATCGGCGATGTGCTCCTGGCTCAGCGAGGGGTGGGCGATGGAGCTGAACACGAAGCCCACGTCGGCCTCCTGCAGCACCAGGGCCGAGACGATCTGCGGCGAATGCAGCGCATCGATGGTCACGTCCACGTCCGGGTGCAGCGCACGGAAGCTGCGCAGCGCGCGCGGCAGCACCTCGTAGCTCAGTGCCAGCACGGTCAGGATGTGCAGCGCGCCCTCGCGCCGGTCGCCCTTGAGGCTGGCCGCCAGGCGTTGCACGTCGTCGAGCTGGGCGAACAGGCGTTCGATGTGCGGGTACAGCGTCTGCGCCTCGGTGGTCGGCACCAGCCGCCCCTTGAGCCGGTGGAAGAGCGCAAAGCCGAGCTGCAGCTCTGCATGCGCCAGGATGCGGCTCACCGCGGGCTGGGTGACGTTGATGAGCCGCGCGGCAGCGCTCACGCTGCCGGTGAGCATCACCGCGTTGAAGACTTCGATGTGGCGCAGGCGCATGCTTTTCTACCTTGCAATGAACGCGCCAGACATGCAAGCGCCTCTCGCAGGTCACAAGGCCTGCGGCCGAGAATACTGGCGCTGCCTGAGCCAGGACCGCCGCGCAAGGGCCGCCCCGCCGCGCTGGCGATGTCCCCCTTCCCGAATGGCGCAGCCATTCGAGAGAAGGGGGAAGGCGCGAAGCGACTCAGGGGGTTGTCCTTAGTGGGCTTTGTCCCAGTTGGGGCCTACGCCGACCTCGGCCAGCAGAGGCACCTTGAGTGCCGCCACCTCGGCCATCAGGCGCGGGATGTGGCTGCGCACCCAGTCCACCTCGCCCTCGGGCAGCTCGAACACCAGTTCGTCGTGCACCTGCATGATCATCTTCACCTGCGGCTTGTGCGCGTCGAGTTCCTTCTGCACCGCCACCATGGCCATCTTGATCAGGTCGGCCGCCGTGCCCTGCATCGGCGCGTTGATGGCCGCGCGCTCGGCGCCGCTGCGGCGTGGGCCGTTGGGCGAGTTGATCTCGGGCAGGTACAGGCGCCGGCCGAACACCGTCTCCACATAGCCCATGGACTTGGCGGCGGCCTTGGTCTCGTCCATGTACTGCTTGACACCGGGGTAGCGCTGGAAGTACTTGTCGATGTAGGCGGCCGCGGCCTTGGTCTCGATACCGAGGTTCTTGGCCAGGCCGAAGCTGCTCATGCCGTAGATCAGGCCGAAGTTGATGACCTTGGCATAGCGGCGCTGCTCGCTGGTGACCTGGTCCACCTCCACGCCGAACACTTCGGCCGCGGTGGCACGGTGCACATCCAGGCCCGCATGGAAGGCGTGCAGCAGCGAGTGGTCGCCGCTGATGTGGGCCATGATGCGCAGCTCGATCTGCGAGTAGTCGGCGCTGGCGATCACGCTGCCCGCCGGTGCCACGAAGGCCTCGCGCACGCGCCGGCCTTCGGGCGTGCGAATGGGAATGTTCTGCAGGTTGGGGTCGTTGCTCGACAGCCGCCCGGTGACGGCCACGGCCTGCGCATAGTGGGTGTGCACCCGGCCCGTGCGCGGCAGCGCCAGCTGGGCCAGCTTGTCGGTGTAGGTGCCCTTGAGCTTGACCAGGCCACGGTGCTCCAGCAGCTTGGCGGGCAGCGGGTAGTCCTCGGCGAGTTTCTCCAACACCTCTTCGTCGGTGCTGCGCGCGCCGGTGGCGGTCTTCTTGACCACGGGCATCCCGAGCTTGTCGAAGAAGATCTCGCCGAGCTGCTTGGGGCTGCTCAGGTTGAAGGGCTGGCCCGCGATCTCGTAGGCATCGGTCTCCAGCTGCAGGATGCGCTGGCCCAGCTCGTGGCTCTGGTTGGCCAGCGTGGGGGCATCGATCAGCACGCCGTTGCGCTCGATGCGGTACAGGGCCTCGCTGCTGGCCATCTCCAGTTCGTAGATGGCGCGCAGCTTGTCGTTGGCTTCGAGCAGGGGCCACAGGGCCTTGTGCACGTCCAGGGTCTGGTCGGAGTCCTCGCACGAGTACTCGGCGGCCTTGGCCACATCGACCTGGGCAAAGGGGATCTGGTGCGCACCCTTGCCGCACAGGTCTTCGTAGCTGATGCCGCTGCGCCCCAGGTGGCGGTCGGCCAGGCTGGCCAGGCCGTGGGGCTTGTGCACTTCGAGCACGTAGCTTTGCAGCATGGTGTCGTGCACATAGCCCTGCACCTCGATACCGTGGTTGGCGAACACATGGCGGTCGTACTTGATGTGCTGGCCCAGCTTCAGGTGGCGCGGGTCCTGCAGCCAGGGCTTGAGGCGCGCCAGCACCTCGTCGAAGGGCAGTTGCACGGGCGCGTCGGGCCCCTCGTGGCGCAGCGGGACGTAGGCGGCCGCGCCCGGCTCCACGCTGAAGCTGATGCCCACGATCTCGGCGCGCATCTCGTCGAGCGAGGTGGTCTCGGTGTCCAGCGCCGTCAGTGGCGCCACATGCAGCGTGGCGAGCCAGCGGTCGAACTGATCCCAGGTCAGGATGGTCTCGTAGCGCTCGTTGCGGGCTGGCTTTTCCACAGCGGCCGGAGTGCCGTCTACACCCCCCTCGGCCGGCTCGGCGAACAGGTCGGCGGTGTCGGTATCGCCACCGGCTTTCTTGCGGGCAGCGGGCGTGGGCTCGGCAGCAGGCTCGGCGACAGGCCCCCCGAGGGCCCGCGCCAGGCCCTTGAAACCGTACTTTTCATAGAACCCGCGCAATCCATCCACCTGCTGCTCGCCGATCACGATGGCGTCGAGCGCGGGCAGGCCCACGATGTGCTCGACCAGGTCGCAGTCGGTGCGGATGGTCACCAGCTTGCGGCCCGTGGGCAGCCAGTCGAGCGTGTTGCGCAGGTTCTCGCCGGCCACACCCTTGATCTCGTGGGCGCGCGCCACCAGTTCGGCCAGCGAACCGTATTCCATGAGCCACTTGGCCGCCGTCTTGGGGCCCACCTTGGGCACGCCGGGCACGTTGTCCACGGTATCGCCCACCAGGGTCTGGTAGTCCACCATCAGGTGCGGGGGCACGCCGAACTCGGCCGTCACGCCGGCCACGTCGCGGCGCTTGCCGTTCATGGTGTCGATGATGGTGATGTGCTCGTCCACCAGCTGCGACAGGTCCTTGTCGCCACTGGAGACCACGACGTCGATGCCCTGGCTGGCCGCGGTCACGGCCAGGGTGCCGATCACGTCGTCGGCCTCCACGCCCGGAATGGCCAGCACCGTCCAGCCGAGCATGCGCACCACCTCGTGGATGGGATCGATCTGCGCGCGCAGGTCATCGGGCATGGGCGCGCGCTGCGCCTTGTACTCGGGGTAGATCTCGTCGCGGAAGGTCGGGCCGCTGGCGTCGAAGATGCAGGCCGCATAGTCGGCATGCACTTCCTTGCGCAAGGCCTGCATCATGTTGATCATGCCGCGGATGGCGCCCGTGGCCGCGCTCGTGGGATCGCCCGGCACGGCCCGCAGGTCGGGCATGGCGTGATAGGCGCGGTACAGATAGCTGGAGCCGTCCACCAGCACCAGGGTCTTTTTATTGCTCATGGGGAGCCATTGTGCACGGCCAAAGCCCCTGCGGCACCCGTGCGCGGGGCGCTCTACAATCGGGCCATGCGCGCTGTTCACCTCTCCCTGCTGCTGGCCCTGGCCGGCGGCCCCGTACTGGCCCAGACCCCTGGCCAGAATGCCCCCGTGGGCGCCCCCCGGCAAGGCGAGGCGCTCACCACGCCCGAATCCCTGTCCGGGCGCACCAACCAGCGCACCGAACGCATCCAGATCGAGGACGCGGGCAGCCGCGTCGACGAACTGCGCGTGGGCGGCCAGACGCAGAGCATCAACGTGCAGCCCAAGACCGGCAACATGCCCAGCTACGAAGTGCAGTCGCCCGATGGCGCGCGCGGCCGCACCGGTGCCTTGAACGGTGCCGAGACCAACACCGCCCCCCGGGTCTGGAACGTCCTGAAGTTCTGATACGGATTTGCCGTCAACCGTCTAACGTCGTTGGTTCGCCTTGCCGTGCTACAGCACTGTCTGCGGCTCCCGCCTAGTTATACGATCGAAGGCAAATCCGTATATTCCCCCGGGCAGGCGGCCGCTGCGCCACCGGCGCACGGAAATTCCCTGCCCTGCCCGTCCCTGACCCGCATTTCCCGCATTCCCAAGCTGAGCGATGGCCGTTTTCACTGAAGTCTCCAATGAAGAGGCGCGCGCACTGCTGCGCCGCCTGAACCTCGGCGAGCTGGTCGCACTGCGCGGCATCGAAGGCGGGATCGAGAACACCAACTATTTCCTGACCAGCGACCAGGGCGAGTTCGTGCTGACGCTGTTCGAGCGCCTCACGGCCGAGCAGTTGCCGTTCTACCTGCACCTGATGAAGCACCTGGCGCATGGCGGCGTGCCCGTGCCCGACCCGCGTGGCGACGGCAATGGCGACATCCTGCACAGCGTGTGCGGCAAGCCGGCCGCCGTGGTGAGCAAGCTGCGCGGCAAGAGCCAGCTGGCCCCCGGCCCGGTGCACTGCGCCGCCGTGGGCACCATGCTGGCGCGCATGCACCTGGCGGGCCGCGGCTACGACCGCCACCAGCCCAACCTGCGCGGCCTGGCCTGGTGGAACGAGACGGTACCCGTGGTGCTGCCGCACCTCGATGCCAGCCAGGCAGCGCTGCTGCGCTCGGAACTGGCCTACCAGAACCACGTGGCGGCCTCCTCGGCCTACACCGCCCTGCCCACCGGGCCGGTGCATGCCGACCTGTTCCGCGACAACGTGATGTTCGACGGCGAGGAGCTCACCGGCTTCTTCGACTTCTACTTTGCCGGCGTCGACACCTGGCTGTTCGACCTGGCCGTGTGCCTGAACGACTGGTGCATCGACCTGCCCACGGGCGCCCACGACCCCGAGCGTGCGCGGCGCATGCTCGATGCCTACCAGGCGGTACGCCCGCTCACGGCAGCCGAGCGCGAACTGCTGCCGGCCCTGCTGCGCGCCGGCGCCCTGCGCTTCTGGATCTCGCGGCTGTGGGATTTTTACCTGCCGCGCGAGGCCTCCATGCTCAAACCGCACGACCCGACCCACTTCGAGCGCGTGCTGCGCGGGCGCATTGTGCAGCCCGTGCATGCCGGCTGAGCCCCCTTCGCCCCCCAAAAGCCGGCCTGAACCGGCATTCCGCGAGGAATGTCACGCCCCGGATGACTTTCGCAAGCCCCCATGCGGCCCCGGCCATGGTGGGCTGGGGTAAATTCGGCACTGTCTCCCCCACCCATCCGCCAGGCCCGAACACACGGGCCGTTGTCCCGAGCAGCCCTCTGTCCCCATGAAACTCAACATCGTCCCCGCCCGCACCGGCATGACCTGGGTACAGCTCGGCGTCCGGTCGTTCTGGCGCCAACCCATGGCGCTGGCGGCGTTGTTCTTCATGACCATGGCCGCCATGTCGCTGGCCAGCCTGGTGCCCCTGGTGGGCCCGGCCATCGCGCTGGCCCTGCTGCCTTCGGCCACGCTGGCCATGATGGTGGCGGCGGCCGAGACCACGATGGGGCGCTTTCCCACCCCCGCCGTGCTGCTGGTGGCGTTTCGCACCGGCCAGCAGCGCCTGCGCGACATGCTGGTGCTGGGCGCCCTGTACGCCGTGGGCTTTCTCTCCATCATGGGGCTGTCGGCGCTGATCGACGGCGGCCTGTTCGCCAGCGTCTACCTGGGCGGCACGCCGCTCAAGCGCGAAGTGGCCGAGAACGGCGCGTTCCAGGCCGCCATGTGGCTGTCGATGCTGCTGTACCTGCCGCTGTCGCTGACCTTCTGGCATGCGCCGGGGCTGGTGCACTGGCACGGCGTCCCTCCCGTGAAGGCCCTGTTCTTCAGCCTGGTGGCCTGCGTGCGCAACTTTGGCGCCTTCCTCGTCTTCGGCCTGGGCTGGATGGGCGTGTTCCTGATGGCCGGCGTGGTCGTGGCCCTTGCATCGGGCCTCATGGTGGCGCTGGGGCTGGGCGCGGCCGCGAGCGGCATCATGGTCGGCACAGCCATGATGCTGGCGGCGATGTTCTTCACCTCCATCGTGTTCACTTTCCGCGATTGCTTCGAACCGCCTGCCAAACCCTCATCGGAGGAATCCCATGACGAACAGCCAGCACCAGCTCCAGGGCCGCACTGAGGACGAAATCGTCTGGTACCAGAGGCGCAGCCTGTTGCAGGCGGCCGCAGCCTGGACGGCGGCCGGCGGATTCACGGCGGCACACGCGCAGCAGGGCCGCAACGTGGTGGAGGCGCGTGGCGACGTGCGCCGCAACGGCCAGGCCCTGGTAGCGGGCGAAGCCATCGCGCCCGGTGACCGGATCGAGACCGGGCCGGGCTCCACCGTGGTCTTCACCGTCGGCAAGGACGCCTTCATGGTGCGCCAGAACACGCGCATGTCGCTCGAAGGCGATACCCCCACCGCAGTGAAGGTGCTGCGCCTGCTGACGGGCGCGGTGGCCAGCGTCTGGGGGCGCGGCAGCGAGCGCCAGGTGGTCATGCCCACGGCCACGGCCGGCATCCGCGGCACGGGGGTGTATGCCGAGGTGTTCCCCGAGCAGGACTTTCGCAGCTACTTCTGCAACTGCTACGGCACCGTGGACATCGCGGCCGGCGGCGAATCCGTCGTCAGCCAGGCGTCCTACCACCAGGCCTTCTGGGCCGAGGTGGCGCCGCGCAGCGGCCGCATGCTGACGCCGGCCGGCGCCATCAACCACACGGACGAGGAACTCGAGTTCCTGGCCAAGCTTGTGGACCAGCGCACGGCCTGGCAGATCGCCGGGCGCAAGGGCAGCAAGGATGGCAGCGGGCAGATCACCTACCCCGCGGCCCCTGGCGGCAGCGGGGGCTCCGCGCCTGCTGCACCGGCCTCCGGGTCCACGTCGCGCGCGCGGCCACCGTCGCCGTACGGCTCCGACTACTGAAGCACCCCGGCCTGCCGCCAGGCAGGCACGCAAGAAAAAAGGCTGCCACGCCTGCGCGTGACAGCCTGCAAGGGCTTACTGCAAAAAGCGCCCCGTCACACCCCGATGGGGCCGCCGTCTGCCTTCTGGATGACCACGGTGGAAGAGCGGGGGCGCACACTGCCCGTCGGGGCGGTCGTGGCGTCGCTGGTGCCGTAGGCCGGCCAGTTCACCGGGTGCTGGATGTTCAGGAAGATGGTCCGGTAGTCCGGCGTGTAAGCAAAGCCGGTGATCTCGGCTTCGTTGGGGCCGACGAAGAAGCGGCGCAGGTCGCCCTGGTTTTGGGCGTTGATGACCGGGCCCGTGCCCTTGCTGTCGGTGGTCATGGCGCCCGGGATCACGGCCAGCATCTGGTCGTTGGTGGAGCGGGCCACGGCGTTGTTGCGGCCACCGTCGATGCCGTTGTCGGTCTGGATCCACATGATGCCGCGGTCGTCGAAGGCCAGGCCGTCGGGGCTGGCCAGCTGGTTCAGCGCTGTCAGGCCCGAGCGGTTGGTGTCTGCGGCAGCGCCAGCTTCGGAGCCGAACACGAAGATCTCCCACTTGAACGTGTTCGCATTGGGCGTGTCGTGCCAGCGCACGATGTGGCCGTTGGCGTTGTTCAGGCGCGGGTTGGCAGCGTTGGTGCCGGTGGTGGCATTGCGGCTGGTGTTGTTGGTCAGCGTCACGTACACATCGCCGTTGGAGGGGTGCACGGCCGTCCACTCGGGGCGGTCCATGGGCGTGGCGCCCACGAAGTCGGCCGCGGCGCGGGTGTTGATCAGGATCTCGTCGATCGTCTTGTACTTGTCGCCCAGGCGCGTGCCGTCCTTGCCTACGCTGGCCAGCGTCAGCGGCAGCCAGGTGCCCGAGCCGTCTTCGTTGAAGCGCGCGACGTACAGCGTGCCCTTGTCCAGGTACTTGGTGCCCACGGCCAGGCGGTCGGTGCGGCGTGCATCGGCCGGGTCCCAGTTGGCATCGGACACGAAACGGTAGATGTACTCGAAGCGCGAGTCATCGCCGCTGTAGAACGCCAGCGGCTTGCCCGACTCGGGCTTGCCATAGGCCGCGCCTTCGTGCGCGAAGCGGCCCATGGCCGTGCGCTTGGTGGCCACGCTGTCGGGGTTGTAGGGGTCGATCTCGACCAGGTAGCCGAAGCCGTTGACCTCATTGCGCCAGTCGTTCAGTGCGCTGGTGCCGCTGGGGGTGACGTTGAAGCGCGCGAACTCGCCCTGCACTTCGGTGGTATCCCCAGCAGCGGTTTCCCACTTGTAGCGGCCGGCAGCCGTGGGCACGCCCACGCGCGCCTGGTGCGCGGGCAGGCCCGATGCATTGGTGTTGACGAAGCAGGCCGCCCAGTTTTCCTCGGCGGTAATGTAGGTGCCCCAGGGCGTGGTGCCGTTGCCGCAGTTGTTGTTGGTGCCACGCACCGTGGTGCCGGTGGGCGAATACGGCGTCTTGACCCAGTCGGTGCCGCCGACCGGGCCGGCCAGCGCCATCGGCGTGGCCGAGGTGAAGCGGCGGTTGTAACGCGAGTTCTTGACGATGGCCCAGGCGTTGCCGGTCTTGCGAATGTGCATCACCGCCACGCCGTGGGCGTTGACTTCCTTGCGCACTTCCTCGGCGGGGCGTTTGTTGTTCACCGTGGTCGGGCCGGCGGGGTGCAGGGCCTTCTCGTCGATGTACTCGTGGTTGACCACCAGCAGGCCTTCGCTGGAGCTGCCGTCGAGCGGGAAGTAGTGCATGCCGTCGTGGTGCATGCCGGTGGAGTTGAGCAGGTCCCTGGAGGTGTTCTTGCCGTCGCGGTCCCACTCGGCAGCGCTGTCGTTGAGCGGCGTGCCCCAGGCGCCCAGCACCTGGGCCACATAGCCTGGAGGCACCACGCAGGCGTCGGTCATGGAGTTGGCCAGCGAGCTGAAGCCCAGCTTCAGCGGCTCGTCGTCGCTGCCGCCGCAGGCGGAAAGGCTGGTGCCGGTCAGCAGGGCCAGCGCCGCGCTCAGGCCACCGCGCGTGACAGTGCGGCGTGACAGCTGGACTTCCAAGATGGCGCTGAAGGGGGTGTTGCCAGCGTCGTTGCGAACGACCTTGTCAGAAATAGTTTTGCTCATGAGAGCCGCACTCCTCGTGGTATTGGTTGGTCATGGGAAGTGGGCAGTCTAGGAAGCGCATATGACCGATCCGTGACGCAAGAGCACTCGGCGCGCAGGGCGATTCAGCGGGCTGTCGACCGGCCGCCACGGCACCGTCAAATGGCTGTCACACAGTGTGCTTAGCATCCGGCACCAAGAGAGCGGTCCGGTTGCCTGGCCCTGCCTGCGGGGTGCAAGGGCGCCGGGCCGCTCTCCATAAAAACCCATATAACAAACCACGGAAGCTGCACTCCATGACCTCTGCGTCCATCCCTTCGCGCCGCCAGGCCCTCCAATTCCTGGCCGGCATACCCCTGCTTCCCCTGACCACCGGTGGCGCTGCCGCAGCGCTGCTGACCGCCTGCGGCGGCGGCGACGACGCAAGCTATGTGTCCACCGCCTTCACCTCGATGGCCGCGCCCACGCTGGCCAACCCGGCGGCCATGGCCACCAACACCGTGGGCTCGACCATGCAGGTCACGCTGAGCGACAACTCGGTGAAGAGCTATGCGCTGGCCTACCAGCCCTTCTTCATCACCGGCGACTCGGTGGCCAATGTCAAGGGCGGCCAGATCCTGGCCGGCAGCTACTACGACATCAACAACCAGCCCATCATCGACACCTCGGTGGCCGGCAAGGAGCGCCAGTTCTTCTCCGACGCCCCGGACGGCACCTCGCTGCTGACCGTGCCCAATGCCAAGGTCGACGGAGTCAAGGGCAACCACGTCTTCGCCGTGGTGCAGTTCGAATACACCACCTGGGCCCAGGACGGCAAGACCGACATGTACGGCAAGCTGCCCTCGCCCATCGCCGTGCTCACGCTGGACCAGGACCCGAACACCGGCAAGCTCGCCCTGGTGAAGTACCACAACGTGGACACCTCCAAGGTGCACGGCCTGTGGATCACCTGCGGTGCCAGCCTCTCGCCCTGGGGCACCCACCTGTCGAGCGAAGAGTACGAACCCGATGCCTTCACCATCGCCGGCAACACCCAGTTCCAGGCCTACAGCAAGAACCTGTACGGCGACGCGAGCCGTGCCAACCCCTACCACTACGGCCACATGCCCGAAGTGACGGTGAACGCCGACGGCACCGCCAGCATCAAGAAGCATTTCTGCATGGGCCGCATCTCGCACGAGCTGGTGCAGGTCATGCCCGACCAGCGCACGGCCCTGATGGGTGACGACGCCACCAACAGCGCCTACTTCGTGTTCGTGGCCGACAAGGAAAAAGACCTGTCCTCGGGCACGCTGTACGCCGCCAAGGTCGGCGCCGGCTTCACCGTCGACGCCAAGGCCACCGCCGGCGCGCCGCTGACCTGGATCAAGCTCGGCTCGGCCAACAGCGCCGAGATCGAGGCCCTGGCCAACACGCTCAAGCCCACGGACATCATGACCGTGGCCACCACCAACCCGAACGACGCCAGCTACACCCGCATCGTCGCCAACGGCAAGGAAGAGTGGATCAAGCTCAAGCCCGGCATGGAAAAGGCCGCCGCCTTCCTGGAAACCCACCGCTACGCCGCCTTCGTGGGCGC
The DNA here is from genome assembly GCF_059415825.1 of Acidovorax sp. GW821-FHT10A04. Taxonomy (NCBI): domain Bacteria; kingdom Pseudomonadati; phylum Pseudomonadota; class Betaproteobacteria; order Burkholderiales; family Comamonadaceae; genus Acidovorax; species Acidovorax sp. GW821-FHT10A04. The sequence continues at coordinate 227,792 of NZ_JBWKNZ010000009.1, read as the reverse complement.
CAGCATGGGTTTCACCAAGATGGAAGGCACCACCGTCAACGCCAAGGACAAGATCGCCTACTCGGCGCTGCAGAACGTGCAGACCTCGATGGTGGCCGGCAATGCGCTGAACGTGGCGGGCAACGGCGTGTCCGTGCCCAAGGCGATCAACGCCGGTGCCGTGATGGCGCTGAACCTGCGCGGCGGCCAGAAGGACACGGCCGGTTCCAACATCAACAGCGAGTGGATGCCCGTGGACACCAAGGCCCTGCTGGTCGGCGAGGACATCAGCGCCGACGCCCTGGGCAACACCGCCAACCCGAACACCATCGGCAACCCCGACAACCTCAAGTTCTCGGAAAAGATGCGCACCCTGTTCATCGGCGAGGACAGCGGCCAGCACGTGAACAACTTCCTGTGGGCCTACAACGTGGACACCAAGCAGCTGTCGCGCCTGATGTCCATCCCCGCCGGCGGCGAATCCACGGGCCTGCATGCCGTGGACGAGATCAACGGCTGGACCTACATCATGAGCAACTTCCAGCACGCCGGTGACTGGGGCGCCATCCACAACGTGGTCAAGCCCACGCTGGATCCGCTGATCATCGCCAACTACAAGAACAAGGCCGGCGCCGCGGTGGGCTACCTCACCGCAACGCCGAGCCAGCCACGCCTGGGCTGATCGACGAAGGTTCGCCACAAGTCATGGGATGCCGCGCCTGGCGCGGCGGGACGGGGCCCTGCAGCGATGCAGGGCCCCGCTCCTTTTCGGGGGGTGCAAGCCGCACCTGCAGGTCAGGGAAATCCCCTTCCCGCACCAATGCAAATAAAACCCATTCTTATAATCACTGCGATCAAGGGATGCCTGCACTGCGGCGCGTCCCTTCCCTCCGGGCTTGCGCCCCACCGACACCCACCGGACTTCCCACGGCCTGGCGCCTTGCCGGACCGGACCGTTCCCGGCATGTCTGCCTTGTCACCCGTCTTCGTTGTTTGAGGAGAAACGCATGAAAACCAAGCTGTTGCACACCACCGCCCTCGCGGCCCTGATCGCCGCCAGCCCCCTGGGCCTGATGGGCGTGGCGCAGGCGCAGGGCACGGCCGCCCAGGCCCAGCAGGCCGTGACGCCCGCCGCGGTGGCAGCACAGTACGCCACGCTGGTGCATGCCAACTACGAAGACACGCTGAGCAGCGCCAAGTCCATGCAGGCCGCGATCAAGGCCTTCACGGCCCAGCCGTCGGCCGAGACCCTGGCCGAGGCCCGCAAGACCTGGCTGGCCGCACGCGAGTTCTACGGCCAGACCGAAGCCTTCCGTTTCTACGGCGGCCCCATCGACGACGACAAGGGCCCCGAAGGCCAGATCAATGCCTGGCCCATGGACGAGTCCTACGTGGACAGCGTCGAAGGCAAGCCCAAGGCCGGCCTGATCAACAACCGCAAGATCGCCATCACCAAGAAGGCGCTGGCGGCACAGAACGAGCGCGGCGGCGAGGAGAACATCGCCACCGGCTGGCACGCCATCGAGTTCCTGCTGTGGGGCCAGGACCTGTCCGAAACCGGTCCGGGCAACCGCAATTTCGAGGACTTCGTGGACGGCAAGAAGCCCAACGCCGACCGCCGCCGCCAGTACCTGAACGTGGTGACCGAGCTGCTGATCGACGATCTGTCCTTCCTCGTGAAGTCCTGGGCGCCCGAGGCCAAGTCCAACTACCGCGCCAAGTTCACCAAGGGCAACATGGAATCGGTGCGCAAGATGCTGGTGGGCCTGGGCTCGCTGTCGCGCGGCGAGCTGGCCGGCGAACGCCTGGAAGTGGCGCTGAACAGCCAGGACCAGGAAGACGAGCATTCGTGCTTCTCGGACAACACGCACCGCGACGCCGTGACCAATGCCAAGGGCATCCAGAACGTGTGGCTGGGCGAGTACCAGCGCGCCGACGGCAGCCTGGTCAAGGGCGCATCGCTGCGCGACCTGGTCGCCGCCAAGAACCCGGCACTGGCCGACAAGACCACCAGGCAGATCGCCGCCTCGGTGGCAGCGGCCGAAGGCATCCAGGCACCGTTCGACCGTGAGATCATCGGCGGCAAGGACGCGCCAGGGCGCCAGCGCATCCAGAAGACCATCGACAGCCTGACCCAACAAAGCAAGGACCTCGTGGAAGCCGCGAACGCCATCGGCATCACCAAGCTCACGCTGGTGCAACCCTGAGGCTCCCTGCGCTTTCCTTTCGTTCCATGTTTTCTTTGCAAGCCCCTTACCGCCGGCGCGCCCTGCGCCTGGCGGTTGCCAGTATCGGCCTTGCGGCCCTGGGCGGCCTCATGGCCGACACGCCCGCCGACCCGCTCGGCGAGAAGGTCGGTGGCAACACCACGGTGTTCGCCACGGGCCGCAATGCCTTTTCCTTCCCGGCCGCCAACCTGGACGATGCGGAGCGTACGCGCTTCGTGATCGGCAATTCGTTCTTCCGCCGCAACTGGGTCGAGGCACCGGCCTCCACCAAGGCGCGCGACGGCCTGGGTCCGCACTTCATCGCGCGCTCGTGCGGTGGCTGCCATGTGCAGGACGGCCGGGGCGAACCGCCAGCCATCTTCAACCGCCTGGGCGATACCAAGGACCCGACCGTGGCCTTGTTGATCCGCCTGTCCATCCCCGGCGCGGACGCCCATGGCGGACCCAAGCACGACCCGGTGTATGGCGACCAGTTCAACAACGCGGGCGTGCAGGGCGTCAAGCCCGAGGGCCGTGTGACCCTGCGCTACAAGACCATCAAGGGCCAATTCGCCGATGGCACGCGCTACGAACTGCTCGACCCGAGCTACGGCTTTGCCGACCTGGGCTACGGCCCGATGCACCCTGAGATCATGGCCAGCCCGCGCATCGCGCCGCAGATCATCGGCGTGGGCCTGCTCGAAGCCATTGCCGAAGCCGACATCCTGGCCAACGCGGCCGACCAAGCTGCGGCCGGCGGCCCGATCAAGGGCGTGCCCAACCGGGTGTGGGACGCGCCCTCGGGCCAGATGATGCTCGGCCGCTTCGGCTGGAAGGGCAACGTCGCAACCATCGCGCACCAGACCGGCGGCGCCTTCCAGGGCGACATGGGCATCACCTCCAGGCACTTCGCCAACGAGACCTGCACGCCCACGCAAAAGGATTGCCTGGCCGCACCGAGCGGCAAGAGCGCCGCCGCGCAGGGCCAGCCCGGCGTGGAGATCGACGACAAGACCTTTGACGACGTGGTCTTCTACCAGGCCACGCTGGCACCGCCCGCACGGCGCAACCCCAAGGACGCCCAGGTGCTGCGCGGCCAGGCGCTGTTCGCGCAGGCCCAGTGCGCCACCTGCCACCGGCCGAGCTACGTCACCAAGGAAGGCCCCTTCCCACACCTGACGAGCAAGGCACTGTCGGGCCAGCGCATCTGGCCGTACACCGACATGCTGCTACACGACATGGGCGAGCGCCTGGCCGACAACCGGCCCGACTTCGCCGCCAATGGCCGGCAGTGGAAGACCCCGCCGCTGTGGGGCACGGGCCTGATCAAGGACGTGAACGGCCATACCCGGCTGCTGCACGACGGCCGCGCCCGCGGCGTGCTCGAGGCCGTGCTGTGGCACGGCGGCGAGGCCGAGGCCGCCAAGGACAAGGTTCTCAAGATGAACAAGGCCGAGCGCGACGCGCTGGTCAAGTTCGTGGAGTCGCTATGAAACACCCATCCCTTCGCACTGCAGCCGCCGCCGTGGCCCTGGGCGCGCTGCTGCTGCCGGCCCAGGCCCAGACCGGCTGGAAGCTCAACGCCGTGCCCTTCTACGACACCACGCACGCGCTGCAAAGCCTGTACGGCCACTGGGGCAAGCCGCGCGCGCAGGAGCTGGCCACGGCCGCGCAGGCGCTGACACCGGCCGTGCGCGCGCTCTGCGAGGCACCGGCTGGGCAATCGCAAGCCGCTTTGGCCAACGCCCGCAGCGCCTGGCAGCGCAGCATGATGGCCTGGGAGACCTTGGGCGCCGTGGCCGTGGGCCCCGTGATCGCGCGCCGCACCCAGCGGCAGATGGACTTTGCGCCCACGCGCCCAGCCCTCATCGAGCGCGCCATCAAGACCCAGCCCCAGGGCGCCCAGGCCTTCGAGCGCATCGGCACGCCTGCCAAGGGCCTGCCGGCACTGGAATGGCTGCTGTGGACGCAACCCGTTGCCCCGGCATCGGCTGCCTGCAGCTACGCCGTGGAAGTGGCGCTGGACATCGAGCGCGAGGCCGTGGCTGTGGCCAGCGCCTTCGACACCGCTGCCGGCACCGACTGGGCGGCCGAGGACGAGCAGGAGCGCTCCACCGCGGCCATGGGCGAGTTCATCAACCAGTGGGTGGGCGGCATCGAGCGCCTGCGCTGGGCGCACATGGAAAAGCCGCTGCGCGCCGCCCAGGGCACGCGCCCGCCCGAGTACCCGCGTGCCGCCAGCGGCCAGGCCTCTGCCGCCTGGAAGGCCGAGTGGAATGCCCTGCGCAACCTGGCCGTGCTGCCCGACAGCGCCGCCACGCCCACGCCCGGCGAGGCCCTGGTGCCGCTGGAGACCTATTTGCGCGGCCGCGGCCTGAACCCGCTGGCCGACCAGCTGCTGGCCACCACGCAGCGCGTGGACAAGGCCTTGCAGGCCATCGACCAGTCCGGCGCCACTGGCAAGGCCGGCGGCGAGCGGGTGCTGCAGGCCTCCAGGGAGCTGGCCGCGCTCAAGCGCCTGGCCGAAGCGGAAATTGCCCCGGCGCTGCAGGTGAGCATCGGCTTCTCCGACGCAGACGGAGACTGAGGTGCATGCATCGTTGAGCCGCCGCCAGGCCCTGGTGCTGATGGGCAGCCTGGCGGCCATGCCCCTGGCTGCGCATGCCGCACCCCGGGGTTTAGAGATGCAGCTGCTGGGCGCCTGGCAGGAGGCCGATGGCAGCTACCGCATCGGCGTGCTGGCAGCCCAGGCCGGAGGCCCTTCGCCGCTGCGCGCACGCCACGTGCTGGAAGTGCCCACACGCGCCCACGGCCTCAGCCAGTTGCCCGATGGCAGCATGGTCGCCACCGCGCGCCGCCCCGGCGACTGGCTGGTGCGCTGGCACCCGGGCCAGCCCGCCGACAAGGCGCAATGGCACTGGGTCGATGCCACGCGCTCCTTCAACGGCCATGTGATCGCCAGCGCCGATGGCCGCACCCTCTACACCACCGAAACCGACGTGGACACGGGCGCCAGCCTGGTGGCACGGCGCGACGCGCGCAGCCTGGAGACCGTGGACGAGTGGGCGACGCACGGCATCGACGCGCACGAGCTGATCTGGGCCCCTGCCGCCAAGGGCGCAAAGCCCACGCTGATCGTGGCCAACGGCGGCGTGCCCACGGCCCCCGAAACCGGCCGCACCAAGCGCGACCTGCACACCATGGATTCGAGCATCGTGCGGCTGCACGGTGACAGCGGCGAGTTGCAGGGCCAGTGGCGCCTGCCCGATGCGCGCCTGAGCCTGCGCCACCTGGCATGGAACGCCGAGCGCACGGTGCTGGGCATCGCCCTGCAGGCCGAGCACGCCGAGGCGGCGGACAAGGCGGCTGCGCCCATCCTCACGCTCTTTGATGGCAAGGCGCTGCGCCTGTGCCCGTCCGGCCAGTCGATGGCCGGCTATGGTGGCAGCATCGCCAGCACCGCCGAGGGCTGGGCCGTGAGCTGCCCGCGCAGCCAGGGCGTGGCCACCTTCACGCCCGAAGGCCAATGGCGCGGCCTGGTGGGCCTGGAGGAGGTCTGCGCACTGGCGGTAGGCAGCGGCCGCCTGTGGGCCGCCGGGGTCTCGCACTCCCTGGAAGATGCGCGCGCCCCCAGCCCGCTCACGCACGCGCATGCCAAGGAACTGGCCGGCGCGCGCATGGACAACCACTGGGTGAACTTTGGCTGACACCCCCTGAGTCGCTTCGCGCCTTCACCCCTCTCTCGACTCGCTGCGCGAGTCGGGAGGGGGACGCCCCCGGTGCGGCGGGGCGGCCCTTGCACGGGGGCACTGGCTCAGGCTGTGCCGGTTGCATGCGCAGCGCTACGAATAGCTGAAGTGTTTATCGAAGGGTGGCTTCAGGCCGTCTGCCGCTTGCGCTTCGCCAGGTCCTTGAGGCTGCCATGCAGCGCGAGCTTGCGCACGATGGCCGAGAAGGCGCGCGTGGAGGCCGACTCGCGCGCCAGCGGCGACCACAGCATGCCCGGCGTGCGCACCGGCGTGGGGCTTTCGAGCCGCACCACCACCAGCCCCGACTGCGCTGACACCACGTTCGCCGCGACGATGGAGGCCAGCTGCGTCTTGCCCACCAGGTCCATCATGGGCGCCAGGGTGTTGATCTCGGCCACCACCTGCGGCTCGGCGCCGCAGGAGCGAAAGCACTCGTCCAGCATCTGCCGCGTGGCAAAGCTTGCGGGCAGCAGGGCCATGGGCATGCGGTGCAGCTCCACCATGCGCACGCGCTTGCGCCGCGCGAGCGGGTGGCCCTGTGCCACCACCAGCACCATCTCCTCGTTGTAGAGCGGCTCGAACTGCAGCGGCCCCGGCGCGGCGGGCCGGTAGGCGATGCCCAGGTCCAGCGTGCCCTGCTGCAGGCGCGCGGCGATGTGGTCGGCCGACAGTTCCTCGACCACCACCTTCACGCGCGGATGGCGTTCGTGGAAGCTGGCGATGCAGCCCGGGATGAAGCCCAGGTTGAAGGTGTGCGTGGAGCCGATGTGCAGCTCGCCCGCCACCTCGGAGCCGTTCTGGCGCAGCGCACCCAGGCCCAGGTCGATCTCGTGCAGGGCCTTGGTGCAGTAGTGCAGGAACTCGTCGCCCGCACTGGTCAGCGCCACGCGCTTGCCCACGCGGTCGAACAGCGCCGCACCGATCTCCTCTTCGAGCTGCTTGATCTGGTGCGACAGCGTGGACTGCGTGACATGCAGCCGCTCGGCCGCACGTGTGAAGTTGAGCGAGCCGGCCAGGGCGATGAAGTAGCGCAGGTGCCTCAGTTCCATGGCGGTGCCACCGGTGGTTGATCGATGCCATCGATGGTAACCATGAAAAACAATCATTTCCAGGAATCCACCGCGCCCCCTACATTCGCTCACAGCCCCACAGCGGGGCCCCACACAACGACAGGAGACAACGAGGTGCACAAAGTCCTCAGCGGTATCAAGGTGCTGGAACAAGGCACGTTCATCACGGGCCCGGCGGCAGGCATGTTCCTGGCCGACCTGGGGGCCGAGGTCATCAAGATCGAGCAGCCAGGCGCAGGTGACCCGTTCCGCGCCTTCCGCGGCGGGCTCTATAGCCCGCACTTCCAGACCTACAACCGCAACAAGCGCAGCATCACGCTCAACCCCAAGCTGCCCGAGGATGCGGCGGTGTTCGACGAGCTGGTCAAGGATGCGGACGTCTACATCCAGAACTTTCGCCCCGGCGCGGCCGACCGGCTGGGCGCGGGCGAGGCCCGGCTGCGCGGCCTGAACCCGCGCCTGGTGTACTGCGCCATCAGCGGTTTCGGCCAGACCGGCCCGGCCGCCGGCCGCCCCGCCTACGACACCGTGGCCCAGGCCGCCAGCGCCTTCCTCAAGCTGCTGGTGAACCCTGCCAACCCGCGCGTGGTGGGCCCCGCGCTGGCCGACGCGATGACCGGCTTCTATGCCGCCTATGGCGTGCTGGGCGCCATCGTCGAGCGCGGCCGCACGGGCCTGGGACGCAAGGTCGAGGTGTCCATGCTCGAAGCCATGTGCCACTTCAACCTCGATGCGTTCACGCACTATTTCTCGGAAGACGAGGTCATGGGCCCCTACAGCCGGCCCAGCGTCTCGCAGTCCTACGTGCTCGAATGTGCCGACGGGCTGTGGATCGCGCTGCACATGTCCTCGCCCGAGAAGTTCTGGCAGGGCCTGGCCAACGCCATCGAGCGCCCGCGCCTGTTCGACGACCCGCGCTTTGCGACGCGCGAGGCGCGCATCGTGCACCAGGAGGACCTTATCGACCTGCTCGGCGGCCTGTTCCGCGGGCAGACGCGCGCCACCTGGTGCGAGCGCCTTGAAGCCGAGGACGTGCCCCACGCCCCCATGTACGACACCCGCGAGGCCATGGAAGACCCGCAGGCCCGCCACCTGCAGCTGCAGGTGAGCGCCCCCCACCCCGAAGGCGGCGAGTGGCGCACCATCCGCTCGCCCGTGAGCTTCGACGGCGAACGTGCGCTCGAGGTCACGGCGCCGCCCACGCTGGGGGCCGACAACGCGGCCATCGTCGGGCCGATACGCCAACGCCTCGGGCAGGCGCTCTGACGCGCCAGCCCCCCAAAAAAAAGACCAGGAGACAAGAACCCATGACCCCATCGAACGAGAACGAACTGACCCAGGCCGTGCTGCGGCGCCTGGAGGGCGCCAGCGACCCGCGCTTTGCACAGATCATGCAGTCGCTGGTCACGCACCTGCATGCCTTCATCCGCGAGGTGGATTTGAAGCCCGATGAGTGGATGCAGGGCATCGAATTCCTCACCGCCGTGGGCAAGGCCTGCGCCGGCCAGCGCCAGGAGTTCATCCTGCTGTCGGACACGCTGGGCGCCTCGATGATGGTGGTGATGCTCGACCAGCTGCGCGCCACCGCCCATGCCCAGGGCAGCCAGCGCATGACCGAAGCCACCGAGGCCACGGTGCAGGGCCCCTACTACTGGGAGGGCGCGCCCGAGCTGCCGCTGGGCGCCAACCTGTCCGAGGGCGTGAAGGGCGAACCCACCTTCTACAGCGGCCGCGTGACCGACACGCACGGCCAGCCGCTGGCGGGTGCGCTGCTCGACATCTGGTCGGGCGACGGCGAAGGCGTGTATGACATGCAGGTGGAAGGCTCGGGCATGGCGGCGCGCGCACGTGTGCGCACCGACGAGCAGGGCCGCTACTGGTTCTGGTCCATCCGCCCGAGCTTCTACCCCGTGCCGGTGGATGGTCCCGTGGGCCGCATGCTCGAAGGCATGGGCCGCCACCCCAACCGCCCCGGCCACATCCACATGATGGTCTCGGCGCCAGCGCATGCGCCGGTCACCACCCACCTGTTCGTGGCGGGCAGCCCCTACATCGAGTCGGACGCGGTGTTCGGCGTGCGCCCCAGCCTGGTCGTGGACTTCGAACAGCACCCCGCCGGCCAGGCCCCCGACGGCAGCGCCCAGGCCGTGCCCTGGTGGTCGGCGCACTACGACTTCCGCCTCGAACCCCAACACTGAGATCCGACCCATGAAAATCGGAAAATCCACCGTCCCGCGCACGGCCATCTGCACCTCCAACGAGCACACCATCGTCGTGCGTGGCGAGGACCTGTGCAACAACCTGATCGGCCACCTGTCGTTCGCCGACTACTTCTTTTTGCTGCTCACCGGCCGCCGGCCCGATGCGGCCTGCAGCGCGGTGCTCAACGCCACCCTGGTGGCGATTGCCGAGCACGGCCTGGTGCCCAGCGTGCAGGCCAGCCGCATGACCTTTGCCGCAGCGCCCGATGCGCTGCAGGGTGCGGTGGCGGCCGGCATCCTGGGCTGCGGCTCGGTGATCCTGGGCGCCTCCGAAACGGCGGGCCGCATGTTCGCCGACGTGGCGGCGCGGGTCGATGCCGGCGCCACGCTCGACGATGCCGCCACGGCGGTCGTCACCGAGCTCAAGGCCGCGCGCCGCTCCATCCCGGGCTATGGCCACCCGCTGCACAAGGAGGTGGACCCGCGCGTGGGCCGGCTCATCGCCGTGGCCACCGAAGCGGGCGCCGACCTGCGCTACGTGCAGATCGCCCAGGCCCTGGAAAAGGTGATCCCCGCCATCGTCGGCAAGGAGCTGCGCCTGAACGTCTCGGCTGCGATCCCCGCGGTGCTGATGGGGGTGGGCTTCCCCGTGGCCTCGCTGCGCGGCGTGCCCATCCTGGCGCGCACGGCGGGTCTGATTGCCCACCTGGCCGAGGAGGCCGAGACGCCGAGCGGCTTTGCCCTGTCCTACCAGGCCACGCGCGAGCTGCAGTACGAGGGCAGCGTGCCCGACGGCTTCGGGGAGGCGCCATGAAGCGCCGCCGGATCCTTGTTACCGCCACCACTCTGGCGCTGCTGGCCGCTGGTGCCAGCGCCCAGGGCAATAGCCGCCCCCTCAAGCTGGTCGTGCCCTTTGCGGCCGGCACCTCGACCGATATCGTGGGCCGCGTACTGGCCGAAGCCCTGGGCCGCCAGCTCGGGCAGACGGTGATCGTGGAGAACAAACCCGGTGCGGGCGGCACCATCGGCAGCGAGATGGTGGCGCGTGCGGGCGCCGATGCCAACACCCTGCTCATGGGCACCGTGGGCACGCATGCCATCAATCCCACGCTGTACAAGAAGCTGCCCTACCAGCCGCTGCGCGACTTCGTGCCGCTGGGCTTTGCCGGCGCCACGCCCACCCTGCTGGTGGTGCCGGCCAGCGCGCCCTGGAAGGGCGTGGCCGACCTGCGCCAGGCCAGCGGCAAGGCGGTGAGCTTTGCTTCGGCGGGCAACGGTACCTCGGGCCACCTGGCGGGCGAGACGCTCAACATCCGCCTGGCCAAAGACTTCGTGCATGTACCCTACCGCGACGGTGCGCAAGCGCTCACCGAGCTCATGGGTGGCAACGTGCAGTTCATGTTCTACCACCCGGCCGCCGTGCTGCCCCACATCCGTGCGGGCAAGCTGCGCGCGCTGGGCGCATCGAGCGCGAAGCGCAGCGCGGCCGCCCCCGACGTGCCCACGCTGGCAGAACAGGGCGTGGCGGACTTCGACCTGGTCGCCTGGTTCATGCTGTATGCGCCCACTTCCATGCCGGCCGCGCAGCGCGACCAGCTGCGCGATGCCACGCAGGCCGTGCTGGCCCAGGCCGAGGTGCGCGACAAGCTCGCTGCCCAGGGCATCGAGCCGGCCGCGATGAATGCCGCCGAGATGGCTGCCTTCGGCACGGCCGAAATCGCCAAGTGGGGCGAGGCGGTGAAACGCTCCGGTGCCCAGGTCGACTGACCCCAGTCCCAGCCATGAATCCCCCACCCCACAGCCCGCCCGGATCGGGGGCGGCTCTGGCGCAGCCATGCCCGGTCCGAAAGGAGTGACGCCATCGATTGACCGAGGGACGGAGCTATCCACACGGTGCGGTGCACGCCATGGCGGCAAAGCACCGCAGGTATTCCAAGCAAGCAGACCACACAAGCGGGCACGACTGACCCGCAACAGGAGACAAGCAATGCGCAGAACGATGATGATCAAGACCCTGCTGGGCCTGGCCAGCGGCATGCTGCTGGCCACCAGCGCCGGCACCGCCCTGGCCCAGGGGGCCGAGTGGCCGAACAAACCCATCAAGATCCTGGTGGGCTTCGCGCCCGGCACGCCGCCGGACATCTTTGCCCGCATGTACGGCGACTACATGGGCAAGAGGCTCGGCGTGCCCGTGGTGATCGACAACCGCCCCGGCACGGCGGGCAACCTGGCGTCGGACACGGTGGCCAAGTCGCCGGCGGATGGCTACACCTTCGTGTACAACCTGTCCACGGCCTTCACCATCAACCCCTACATCTACAGCAAGCTGCCCTTCGACCCCGACAAGGACCTGGTGCCCGTGGCCACCACCATGCGCCAGGGCCTGGTGCTGATCGCCACCAACAAGTTCCCGGCCAAGACCGTCAAGGACCTGGTGGCGGCGGCCAAGGCCAAGCCGGGCACCTACTCGCACGCCTCCTATGGTGCGGGCAGCCCTTCGCAGCTGATCGTGGAGTCGCTCAAGGACGAGGTCGGCATCGACATGCTGCACGTGCCCTACCGCGCCAGCCCCATCGCCGACCTGGTGGGCGGCCAGGTGGACACGCTGATGGAGCCCATCGCCACCGGCTACCAGCTCATCAGCAGCGGCAAGGTGCAGGCGCTCGCCTATTCGGGCCCCACGCGCCACCCTGCCCTGCCGGACGTGCCCACGCTGTCGGAGGTGATGCCCGGCTTCTCGATGATGTCCTGGCACGGCATCTGGGCGCCGGCGGCCACGCCCCAGCCCATCCTGACCCGCTTCAACGCGCTGATGGTGGAGGCGAGCAAGGACCCCGACCTGTCGCGCCGCATCAAGGAGCTGCACAGCGAGCCCCTGGGCGTGACACGCACCGAAATGGCCGCCATGGTGCGCCGCGATGCGGAGATCTACAGCCGCGTGGTCAAGGCGCGCAACATCAAGGTGGACTGAGCGAACACCGGCGACCGCGGCGAAGCGCTGCTACTGCGCAGGCGCGGGGGCCGGTGCAGCGGCAGGGGCCGGCGCCTCCTGGGCCTTGGGCTTGGGCACCTTGTCGCAGCCGGCCAGGGCCAGCGCCAGCACACAGGTGCCGGCCAAGACCGCGCAGGACATGGGGGATGGATGGCGGAGCATGGGCAGGTCCTCCTGGCCGTCAGATCAGAGGGCCTGCGCCGGACGGCGCGGGTGCAGGCCGCTGGGACTCCCATTCTTCAGGCGCCAACACGCGCTGTCTGTCAGAAAAAGGCGCCAACCGCCGGCCAGCAAGGCCCGTGGCGGCGGCGCCGCTCCTTCAATCGACGATGGTCAGCTTGGCCACCGACAGCGCCAGCCACTTGGTGCCATGGCGCGGAAAATTCACCTGCGCGCGCGCATCGTCACCCGTGCCTTCGAGTGCCAGCACCTTGCCTTCGCCGAACTTGGTGTGGAACACCGCGATGCCCGCACGCAGGCCGTGCGATGGCTGCGCCTTCTGTACAGGCACCGGGGGGCTGGCGAAATGCTCGCTGCGCACGGCACCGAAGCCGCCCCGGTCCCGCTGGGCGAAGGGGTTGCCGCCCCCGGCATTCGGCGCAAAGCTGCCGAAGCCCTGCTGCTTGGGCGTGATCCACTTGAGCGCGGACTCGGGCAGCTCGTCGAAGAAGCGGCTCTTGATGTTGTAGCGCGTTTGGCCGTGCAGCATGCGCGTCTGCGAATGGCTCAGGTACAGGCGCTTGCGCGCGCGGGTGATGGCCACGTACATCAGGCGGCGCTCTTCTTCCAGGCCCTCGCGCTCGTTGGCCGAGTTCTCGTGCGGGAACAGGCCCTCTTCCATGCCGCCGATGAAGACACCGTCGAACTCCAGGCCCTTGCTCGCGTGCACGGTCATCAGCTGAACGGCGTCCTGCCCGGCCTGGGCCTGGTTGTCGCCGGCCTCGAGCGCCGCATGGGTCAAAAAGGCGGCCAGGGGCGACAGCGTCTCGCCCGTGTCGGCGTCGACGATGCCGGCCACGGTGGGCAGGGCTTCGTCGGTCACCGGCGCATTCGGGTCGAGGCCCTGGCTGGCGGGGCTTTGCGTGAGGCGGTCGTTGCGCAGTTCGTCCACCGGCAGGGCCACGGCATCGCGGCCAAAGCCTTCCTGGGTGACGAAGCTCTCGGCCGCGTTGACCAGTTCCTCCAGGTTCTCGATGCGGTCGGCGCCTTCCTTCTCGGCGCGGAAATGCTCCACCAGGCCCGAGGATTGCAGCATGGTCTCGATGATCTTGCGCAGGTTCATGCCCTCGGTCTGCTCGCGCAGCACGTCGACCATGGCGACGAAGGCCGAGAGGTTGGCCCCCGCCTTGCCGGGCACGGCGCTCACGCCGTCGTGCAGCGAGCAGCCGGCCGCGCGCGCAGCGTCCTGCAGCACCTCGATGCTGCGCGCGCCGATGCCGCGCGGCGGGAAGTTGACCACGCGCAAAAAGCTGGTGTCGTCGTGCGGGTTCTCCAGCAGGCGCAGGTAGGCCAGCGCATGCTTGATTTCCGCGCGCTCGAAGAAGCGCAGGCCGCCATACACGCGGTAGGGCACGCTGGCGTTGAACAGGGCCGATTCGATCACCCGGCTTTGCGCATTGCTGCGGTAGAGCACGGCGATCTCCTTGCGCTCGAAGCCATCGCTCTTCACCAGTTGCTTGATCTCGTCCACCATCCACTGCGCTTCGGCCAGGTCGGTGGTGGACTCGTACACGCGCACCGGCTCGCCCGGGCCCTGCGTGGTGCGCAGGTTCTTGCCCAGGCGCCGGCTGTTGTGGCTGATCAGGGCGTTGGCCGAGTCGAGGATATTGCTGTAGCTGCGGTAGTTCTGCTCCAGCTTGATCTGCTGCTGCACGTCGAACTCGCGCACGAAATCGGCCATGTTGCCCACGCGCGCACCGCGAAAGGCGTAGATGCTCTGGTCATCGTCGCCCACCGCGATCACGCTGCCGCGCGCCTCGAAGCGCCCGCCGGCGTCATTGCCCGCCAGTTGCTTGAGCCAGGCGTACTGCAGCTTGTTGGTGTCCTGGAACTCGTCCACCAGGATGTGCGCGAAGCGGCGCTGGTAGTGCTCGCGGATGGGGTCGTTGTCGCGCAGCAGCTCGTAGCTGCGCAGCATCAGCTCGCCGAAGTCGACCACGCCCTCGCGCTGGCACTGCTCTTCGTAGAGTTGGTAGACCTCGACCTTCTTGCGCGTGTCGCTGTCGTGGGCCTGCACGTCGCCGGGGCGCATGCCCTCTTCCTTGCAGCCCGAGATGAAGTAGGCGAGCTGCTTGGGCGGGAAGCGCTCGTCGTCCACGTTGTGCTGCTTGCACAGGCGCTTGACGGCCGAGAGCTGGTCCTGCGTGTCCAGGATCTGGAACGACTGCGGCAGGCCGGCGGCCTTGTGGTGCGCGCGCAGCAGCCGGTTGCACAGGCCGTGGAAGGTGCCGATCCACATGCCGCGCACGTTCACGGGCAACATGGCCGACAGCCGCGCCACCATTTCCTTGGCGGCCTTGTTGGTGAAGGTCACGGCCAGGATGCCGCCGGGCGTGGTGTAGCCGTTCTGCAGCAGCCAGGCGATGCGGGTGGTGAGCACCCGGGTCTTGCCCGAGCCGGCACCCGCCAGGATGAGCGCATGGCCCGCCGGCAGGGTGACGGCGGCGAGTTGCTCGGGGTTGAGATTGGCCAGCAGGGGCGGCGCAGCGGAGGGGGCGGCGGGCGTGGAGGGCTCCAGGGGCTCGGGCGCACCCGGAAACAGGTCTTGTGGGAACATGGGGGCATTGTAGAAAGCGCCACCGCCTGCCATGAAAAACATTGCCCTTGCCGCAGCCATGCTGCTGGCCCTGCATGCCCCCCACCTCGCAGCCCAGTCGAGCTGCAGCAGCGACGGCGTAGCCCGCCCCGCGGCGCTGTTCGAACGTTTCGTGAGCGCCGACTGCGAAAGCTGCTGGGCCGACAAGGCCACGCCGGCCCCCTCGGCCCCTGGCACCCTGGTGCTCGACTGGATCGTGCCCGGCACGCAAGGCGACAACGCCCCGCTGTCGGCGGCCGCCACGCGCGATGCGCTGGCGCGGCTGGCGGCCCTGGGCCGCACGGCCCCCACGGCCACGGACGTGAACACCGCGCCCGTGCAGGGCGTGCAGGGCAGCCGGCTGCGCGTGTCGCACGGGCCGGCGTTCAACGACTACCTGGGCGCCTCCATCGCCTTCTCCCCGGTGCCGACGCGGGGAGCAAGCCCTGCGGCAGGGCCCGATGCGGGCGGTTTCTACCTGCTGCTGGTGGAATCCATCCCTGCCGGCACCGAGGGATCCCCCGTGGCCCGCAACCTGGTGCGCAACGTCTACCAGCGCTCCCTGGACAACCCGCACACCCTGTCCAGGGGCGAACGCTCGGGCTGGCGCGACTCGCGGCCCATCTACATCCCCGAAGGCGCCAAGACCGACCGCCTGCGCCTGGTCGGCTGGGTGCAGGACAAGGACGGTCGCATCATCGACGCGGCGCAGTCGCGCTGCGTGCCTTAGAAGCTTTGCCCTATTGAAGGGATAACAGTAGGGATATACCGGCGCCCGCTGGCGCGGGTAGAATCAATCACCGGGCCCAAGTTTCTTGCAGCCCGGTTTTTTTGTGCCTGCGCACAGCAGGGTTCGCGGCGGCCAGCACGGCCGCAGCCACGGAACCGGTCTCCAAGCCAAGCGCCCACCGCCGTGGAAATTGTTTTGCGGCGTCCTTTTATGGAGCTTGGAAATCTCATGGAAATCTTCGACTACGACAATGTCCTCTTGCTGCCGCGCAAGTGCCGGGTGGAAAGCCGCTCGGAATGCGATGCCGGCGTGGAGCTGGGCGGGCGCACCTTCCGCCTGCCGGTCGTACCGGCCAACATGAAGACGGTGGTGGACGAGAGCATCTGCACCTGGATGGCGCAGAACGGCTATTTCTACGTCATGCACCGCTTCGACCTCGACAACGTGCAGTTCGTGCGCGACATGCACGCCAAGGGCTGCTACGCCTCGATCTCGCTGGGCGTGAAGCAACCCGACTACGACACGGTGGACCAGCTGGCCGCCGCAGGCATCACGCCCGAGTACGTGACCATCGACATCGCGCACGGCCATGCCGACAGCGTGAAGAACATGATCGGCTACCTCAAGTCCAAGCTGCCCGCGGCCTTCGTGATCGCCGGCAACGTGGCCACGCCCGAAGCGGTGATCGACCTCGAAAACTGGGGTGCCGACGCCACCAAGGTGGGCGTGGGCCCGGGCAAGGTCTGCATCACCAAGCTCAAGACGGGCTTCGGCACCGGTGGCTGGCAGCTGTCGGCGCTCAAGTGGTGCGCGCGCGTGGCCACCAAGCCCATCATTGCCGACGGCGGCATCCGCAGCCATGGAGACATCGCCAAGAGCATCCGCTTCGGCGCCAGCATGGTGATGATCGGCTCGCTCTTCGCCGGCCATGAGGAATCGCCCGGCAACACCGTGGAGGTCGATGGTGCGCTGTTCAAGGAGTACTACGGTTCGGCCAGCGACTTCAACAAGGGCGAGTACAAGCACGTCGAGGGCAAGCGCATCCTCGAGCCCATCAAGGGCAAGCTGGCGGGCACCCTGGTCGAGATGGAGCAGGACGTGCAAAGCTCCATCAGCTACGCCGGCGGCAAGAAGCTCATGGACATCCGCAAGGTGAACTACGTGATCCTGGGCGGCGACAACGCGGGCGAACACCTGCTGATGTAATCGCGCCCGGTCTTCGCAGGGCCTGGGACAGCTTCAGGCCCGCAGGAGAATCAAGGCCATGTGGTGCACATCGTGCCCGGGCCTGGCCAACGCATCGACGATGCTGAAGTGGTTCAGGCCTTCCTGCACCTGGCAGCGCGGCACGGCGTGCGAGCCCCAGGCGTCCTGCACCAGCCGCGCCTGGCGGATGAACTCCGGGCTTTCATCGCCGCCCACGGCACAGTACAGCATGCCCTGGCCGGGCGCCTGCAGGCGTGCCGGGCTGTACTGCAGCACCTGCTGCTCCGTGAGCTTGAGCGTCTCCTGCAGGAACGGGGTGTGCATCAGCGGATCGAGGTCGTGCAGGCCCGAGACCGACAGCGCGCTGCGCACCGCGCCATCGGGCAGGTTGCCGATCAGGGGCCAGACGCTGGTGAGCAGCATGGCCGCCAGTTGCCCACCCGCCGAATGCCCCGCCACCGTGATGCGCTGTGGATCGCCGCCATA
Source organism: Acidovorax sp. GW821-FHT10A04 (assembly GCF_059415825.1). Taxonomy (NCBI): domain Bacteria; kingdom Pseudomonadati; phylum Pseudomonadota; class Betaproteobacteria; order Burkholderiales; family Comamonadaceae; genus Acidovorax; species Acidovorax sp. GW821-FHT10A04. The sequence continues at coordinate 210,378 of NZ_JBWKNZ010000009.1, read as the reverse complement.
GCGCCCAATGTTCTGCCAGATCCAGGCGATGGCCTTTTCCATCTGCCGCATGATCTGGGGAATGCCGACCGGTGCCTCCGGTGTACCGGGGCACAGCGCGTAGTTGACCACCACCACGCAGACGCCTTCGCGGTTGAAGGCCGGCGCAATGAAGGAGTGGTCCGACTTGTCGAGCGCGCGCCAGTAGCCGCCATGGATGAAGACCAGCACCGGGGCCCCCTTGCCGGACCCGGGCGGCAGCTGGGTGGTCGGGAAGACATCCAGGGTCTCGCGCGTGCCCTTGCCATAGGCCAGGTCGGGCACGCAGGGGTGGTCGGCACGCACCTGGGCCGACTCCTGGGCCCAGCGGGCGAAGTAGTTCACGTGCTCGGGCACCAGCGCCCGGTTGTTGTACATCAGCTCCAGCCAGGCGGGGTCGTGCGGGGTTTTGGTGTCCAGGGCCATGGGTAGGTTCTCCTCGTCCTCTGGCGCCACATCATCCCGGCAAGTGGCGCCGACTGCAAGCCCGATGACAGGCTGGCAGCGCGAAAACCGCCGATGATGGCGGCAGAGACAACCGCACCAGGAGACAGAGACCATGCACAACACCCCTCCCCTGCGCACCACCGTCCTGGGCATCGGCATGATGGGAGCGCCCATGGCACGCCGGCTGCGCGCTGCCGGCCACGAGGTCCACGCCTGGAACCGCACGCGCGAGGCGGCCGAACCGCTTGCCGCCTCGGGCATCACCGTCCACTCCGACGTGCGCGATGCCGTGGCCGGCGCGGACGTGGTGATCAGCCTGCTCGCCAACGGCCCCGTGGTGGGCCAGGTGCTGTTCGAGCGCGGAGCAGCGCAGGCCCTGCGCCGGGATGCGCTGTTCATCGACATGGCCTCCATCCAGCCACGCGAGGCACGCGACCATGCGGCGCGCCTGGGCGAGATGGGCATCGCCCACCTCGACGCCCCGGTCTCCGGCGGCACCGTGGGCGCCGAGAACGGTACCCTGGCCATCATGGCCGGGGGCCGGCCAGAGGACTATGCGCGCGCCCAGCCCATTTTTGCGGCGTTTGGCCGGGCCACCCATGTGGGGCCGCACGGCGCGGGCCAGCTCGCCAAGCTGGCCAACCAGATGATCGTGGGCATCACCATCGGCGCCGTGGCCGAGGCGCTGCTCTTCGCCGCCAAGGGCGGGGCCGACATGGCCAAGGTGCGCGAGGCCATCAGTGGCGGCTTTGCCGACAGCCGCATCCTGCAACTGCATGGCCAGCGCATGGTGGAGCGCAACTTCGCCCCCCAGGGCCGCATGACGGTGCAGCTCAAGGACATGCGCAACGCCCTGGCCACGGCCGGCGAGATCGGCTTCGACGCGCCTATCACGGCACTCTTCGAGGCCTTGTATGCCGAGGGCGTGGAGCATGGCCTGGGCGAGCTGGACCACAGCGGCCTGTTCGTGGAACTGGCCAGCCGCAACGCGATGCAATGAAACTTTTTTTGCCGCGACTTGCCAACACCGAAAAAACTGGTGCATAATTCGAGGCTCTGCAGCAACGCAGACAGATCATTAAAAGATTTGGGTTCTTAGCTCAGTTGGTAGAGCAGCGGACTCTTAATCCGTAGGTCGAGTGTTCGAGTCACTCAGGACCCACCAAATCTAAGCCGCAAGGCACATGAAGCCGATACTACTGAAGTGGTATCGGCTTTTTTGTTGGCGCTGCGCTCCTGTGCAGTGGATGACGCCAGCGCCCCACGCACACCCGGGGCCTGCGCCCTCCCCCATTTGCCTGCCACCGGCCGTCCACCCGCACACCCTGGTGCACGCGTGCAATCTGCACGCCTTGCGCGTGACCGCGCCGCCGTCCCGAGCCCCCTTTGGTTCCCGACAAAAGCCAGCGTGAATTCCGCGCGACAGGATTTTCCGCGGAAATTGCATCCAGAAGGCATCTTCCAGCGTATCCCTGCGCAAGGCCCTTAATGCCGCCGCGTTTAATTGCAAACTAGTGTCTTTCGGTATTCCATAGCCAAAATGTATCGATACACTTTGTCATACAAATGACATCGTCGGCAGGCACGTCGCGGGCGTCTTCATCACCATCACGCCAGAACCCTTCAAGCATTGTGAATTCTCGACACACCACCCGAACAGTTCCCCTGCTGGCTGCGCTGATGGCCCTGGGCCTGGTCTCTGCGCCCCTTCCCACGGCCAACGCCCAGACGGCGCCTGCCAAGGAATCGACCGCCAAGGAGCGGGCCAAGGCACGCGCGGCCCGCGCCGCAGCGGCGTCGGCTGCCGCGCCCGACAGCGCTGCGCCGGCCACCGCCACCGCCGCCCCTGCAGCCGCAGCGCCCGCCCTGCCCCTGCGCCAGTGGAAGACCAGCCTCAAGGACCTGGGCCTGGCGCGCCCCATCGCCCTGCGCGGCGTGGAGAGCGAAGCCAGCGTCGGCGTGGGTGTGCGGCGTGACGAAGTGGTGGAGGCCGCGCGGCTGCGCCTGACCTTCACGCTGTCGCCGGCGCTGATCCCGAACCTGTCGCACCTCAAGCTCATCCTCAACGACGAGACGCTGCAGACCATCGTGCTCGACAAGGAACGCCTGGGCACGCCGCAGACGGTCGAGCTCAACATCGACCCGCGCTACTTCACCGACTACAACCGCTTTCGTTTCCAGTTCATCGGCCACTACACGATGGAGTGCGAGGCGCCCAACCATTCGAGCCTGTGGGCCACCATCAGCAACGAGAGCCAGCTGGACCTGTCGCTGCGCCAGATCCCGCTGCGCGATGACCTGGCGCTGCTGCCCGCACCGTTCTTCGACCCGCGCGACAACCGGCCGGTGAACCTGCCCTTCGTGTACGGCAGCAAGCCCAGCACGGGCACGCTCAAGGCCTCGGGCTCGATCGCCAGCTGGATCGGCATGCTCGCCGGCTACCGCGGCAACCAGTTCCCGGCGTTCGAGAACCAGCTGCCGCGCCAGCACGCCGTGGTGCTGGCCACCAACGACAACCGCCCCGCCTTCCTGCAGGCGATGGCACCGGTCACCGAGCCTACGCTCTCGGTCGTACCCCACCCCGACGTTCCGGGCGCCAAGCTGCTGCTGGTGCTGGGCAAGGACGATGCGCAGGTGCAGATGGCCGCCGATGCGCTGGCCCTGGGCAAGGCCGTGCTGTCGGGCCAGACCATCGCCGTCAAGTCGCTCGACTACCCCGAACTGGCCAAGCCCTACGATGCCCCGCGCTGGATCACCACCAAGCGCCCGGTGCGCCTGGCCGAACTGGTGCAGAGCGCGGCCGACCTGCAGCTGCGCGGCTCGGTGCTCAACGACACGGTGAACGTCTACACGCGCATGGCGCCCGACCTGTTCACCTGGAACGCCAAGGGCGTGCCGCTGGACCTGACCTACCGCTACACGCCCAACAGCGTGTCGGACCACGGCGCGCTGAATATCTCGATCAACAACCAGTTCATCCAGTCCTACCCGCTGCAGTCGCGCGAAGACCGCACCAGTGGCAAGAGCACGGTGATGCTGCCGCTGTTCGACGACGGCAATGCGCAAACGCGCTCGGACCTGAAGATCCCGGCCTTCATGATCGGCGGCGACAACCAGCTGCAGTTCGCCTTCCAGATCCCGCCCAACGACCTGGGCCGCTGCCGCTCGGCGCCGCCCACGGAGCTGTACGCGGCCATCGACCCACAGTCGACCATCGACCTCACGGCCTTCCGCCACTACCTGGCCATGCCCAACCTGGCGGCCTATGCCAACAGCGGCTTCCCCTTCACGCGGGTGCCCGATCTGGCGCAGACCTCGATCATCCTGCCCAACCAGCCGACCACCTCGGACGTGGAGGTCTTCCTCACGGCCGTGGGCCGCATGAGCGCCTCCACCGGCTACCCCGGCACGCGCTTCAAGCTGCTGCGGGCGTCCGAAGCCGACAAGGCCGCCGACACCGACATCCTCGTGATCTCCCAGGCCGACAGCGACGGTCTGCTGCAGAAATGGCAGAGCCACCTGCCGGCCCTGCTGGCTGCCGGGGCACGCTCGGTACAGCCGCTGGAGCGCGCCATGGGCTCCTTCATCGACCTGTTCAACCTCGAATCCAACCAGCGCCTGTCGGCCTCGGGTGGCCAGGCCATCCTGCAGGGCAATGGCCCGCTGGCCGCCGTCACGGGCTTCGAATCCCCGCTCTCGGCCGGGCGCAGCGTGGTGGCCCTCACGGCCACCGACAAGGACGCCATGGCCCTCTTGAGCCTGGGCCTCAACGATGCGGGCAAGATCAAGAGCCTGCGCGGCGACCTGGGCCTGATGCGCGGCGATGCCATCGAGAGCTTCCGCATCAAGCCCGTGTACTACGTGGGTGACCTGCCCTGGTGGCAGCGCCTGTGGTTCCACATGCACAGCCACCCGCTGCTGCTGGCCCTGGTGGGCATCGGCACCGGCCTGCTGCTGACCTTCATCGTCTATGCCGCGCTGCGCAGCATGGCCCGGCGCCGACTGGCGGCACGCAATGACTGATTCCCTTCGACGCCGCACTGCGCTGCAGGCCACGGCCGGTGCAGCCCTGCTGTCCTGCCTGCCGGCCGCAAGGGCCCAGCAGGCCGCCGGCCGCGCCACCTGGCCCGCCTGGGACGCGTTCAAGGCCCAGTTCATCAACGAAGGCGGCCGTGTGGTCTCCGATGACGATGGGGGCGGCCAGACCTATTCCGAGGGCCAGGGCTATGCGCTGTTCTTCGCGCTGGTGGCCAACGACCGCCCGATGTTCGACAAGCTGCTGCGCTGGACCGAGAACAACCTGTGTGCCGGCGACATGACGGCGCGCCTGCCCGCCTGGCTCTGGGGCAAGCGCCCCGATGGCACCTGGGGCGTGATCGACGCCAACGCCGCCTCCGACGCTGACCTGTGGATTGCCTACGCGCTGGGCGAAGCCGGCCGCCTGTGGAACGAGCGCAGCTACCGCGCCCTGTCGTCCCTGCTGGCAGCGCGCGTGCTGCGCGAAGAGACCGCCGACATCCCGGGCCTGGGCCCCACGCTGCTGCCCGCGCCCAAGGGCTTCGTGCAGGCCAATGGCCGCTGGCGCCTGAACCCGAGCTACATGCCCATGCACCTGATGCACTGGCTGGCCGCCGGCGACCTGGACCCGCAGTGGAAGCCGCTGGTGGACAGCTCGCTCAAGGTCATCCGCGGTTCGTCGCCCAAGGGCTTCACGCCCGACTGGACGGTGTACGACGCCAAGCAGGGTTTCCTCCTCGATACCGAGGGCAAGGAAAAGGGCCAGGGCACCTACAACGCCATCCGCGTCTACCTCTGGGCCGGCATGATGCACGCCGACGCGCCGGGCCGCAGGGCGCTGCTCGACACCCTGGCGCCCATGGCCCGCTACGTGCGCGAGCAGGGCTATCCGCCCGAATCCATCGACATCCTGACCGGGCAGGCCTCGGGCCCGGCGCCCTCGGGCTTTTCGGCCGCGATGCTGCCCTTCCTGCGCGCCGCGGGCGACGACAAGGCCCTGCAATCGCAGCGCATGCGCCTGGAGGCGCGTCCGCTGCGGCCCACGGCCTACTACGAGCAGGTGCTGGCCCTCTTCGGCCAGGGTGCGTTCGACGGGCAATACCGTTTCACGGCGGCGGGCCAGCTCATCGCGCGGTGGAAACCGTGACCCCCATGCCCCGCCGGACCCGCCAGTGGCTGCCCTCGCTCACCTTGCTGGCCGCCGCCTGCCTTCCCGCCAGCCACGGCGTGCTGGCCAGCGCACCGCCCGCGATCGAAGCCGAGCTGCTCAGCGGTGCCCGCCTGTGGGCGTCCAAGAACCGCCCCGACATGGCGCGCCAGCTGGTGGACAAGCTGCTGGCCATGGACCCCTACTCCCCCCAGGGCCTGGGCACCCTCGGTGACCTGGCCCTGCGCGAGAAGAAGACCGACGAGGCCAAGCGCATCCTGGAGACGCTGCGCACCCGCCACCCCCAGCACAAGGTGACCCAGGAACTCGAGACCCTGGTGCGCGTGTACGGCCCCGACCGCGAAAAGCTCTCGCAGATGCGCCTGATGGCGCGCGCCGGCCGCAAGGCCGAGGCCGCCGACCTGGCGCGCGAGCTGTTCCCGCAGGGCCCGCCCGAGCTCGGCGGCCTGGCCCTCGAATACCACCAGATCCTGGGCTCGGGCGCCAAGGGCGGCGGCGAGTCCGCGCGCCAGCTGGGCAAGCTCTACCAGGAGACGGGCGAGTCGCGCTACCGCCTGGCGCAGCTCGAGATGCGCATGTACGGTGGCGAGAACCCCAGCGCCGTGGTGCAGGAGATCGAGGCCCTGGCCAAGCAGCCGGACGTGAATGCCCAGCAGCTGCAGGACCTGTGGCGCCGCGCCGTGGACCGGCTGCCCAATACCGCCGGCAACATGCCGCACGTGCGCGCCTTCCTGCAGCGCTACCCCGCCGACCAGGCCATGGTGGACCGCCTGGCCGCGATGCAGCAGGCCGTGGAACGCGCGGAGCGCGCCGCCCGCGACCCGGCCAACATCGCGCGCAATGCCGCGCGCCTGGCCCTTGACCAGGGCAACACCGAGCGCGCCGAAGAGCAGCTGCAGACCGTGCTCGCGCTGCGCCCCGGCGATGGCGAGAGCCTGGGCAACCTGGGCATGATCCGCCTGCGCCAGGGCCAGCATGGAGAGGCCCAGGACCTGTTCGGCCAGGCCTTCGCGCTCACCCGCCAGGGCAAGTGGAAGGACCTGCAGGCCACGGCCCGGTTCTGGGGCTACCTGCGCCAGGCCGACGTGGCGCTGGAAAAGAACGAACTGGCCACGGCCGCTGACTTGGCGGGCCGGGCCCTGGCCATGCAGCCGAACAATGCCGAGGCGCTAACCACCCTGGCCAGCATCCGCGACCTGCAGGGCGAGCGCAGCCAGGCCGAGGCTCTCTACCAGAGCGCGATCAAGGCCGAGGCCAACAGCAGCTCGGCCTTGAAGGGCCTGGCCGGGCTGTACGCGCGCACGGGCCGCTCGGGCGAAGCCCTGGTGCTGCTCGAGAAGGCCTCCGCCAGCGACACGGCGCTGGGTGAAAAACTGCTGGGCACGCAGGCCGACATCCTCGGCGCCCAGGCCGACGAGCACCTGCAGGCCCAGCGCCTGAGCGCCGCCATGCGCACGCTGGAGTCGGCCGTGCTGCTCACGCCCGACGACGCCTGGCTGCGCCACCGCCTGGCACGGCTGTACCTGCGCCTGAACCTGCCGCGCGAGGCCCTGAGCGTGATGGACGACGGCATCGCCCGGACCACGGTGGTGGGCGCCGACCGCAGCGCCATGCACTATGCACGCGCCCTGGTGCGCTCGGCGGTGGACAACGACCAGGGCGCCCTTGCCGACCTGGCGCAGATCCCCGCGGCCGAGCAGACCGATTCCATGCAGGCCCTGGCGCAGCGCTCCACGGTCAAGTCGCTGGTGGCCCAGGGCGGCGCCAGCCGCAGCCCCGCAGAGGCCCAGGCCCTGCTCGACAAGGCCGAGCAGGCGGCGGGCAACGATGCCGAGCTGCTGTATTCCGTGGCCAACACCTGGTTCCGCCGTGCGCAGCCGGCCCGCGGCGTGGCCGTGTTCGACCGACTGGCCGCGCGCAGCGCTGCGCTGCCGATGGACGTGCAGCTCGACCACGCCCTGCTGCTCAACCGCGCGCAGGACGACGTGGGCCTGGCCGCCCGCCTGCCGGCCCTGCTGCAGTCGCCCGGCTGGAGCGCCGAGCAGGAGGCGCGGCTCATCGCCCTGTACACCGCGCACCGCGAGCGGCTCATCGAACAGCAGCGCCAGGCCGGCCGCCTCGGCGAAGCCCTGCGCCTGGCGCGCCAGCCCCTGCAACTGCCCGACACGCCCGCCACCGCCCCGCAGCGCACGCAGACGCAGGCGCGCCTGCTCATGGCCGCCGGCGAGTACGCCGATGCCGCCCAGCTGCTGGCCCCGCTGGCCAAGGCCCAGCCCGACAGCGTGGAGATCCGCATGAACCTGGCGGATGCGCTGTCACGCCTGGGCGATGCACGCGGCGCCACCGGACACGCCCAGTGGCTGCAGGACCACCTGCCGGCCACCGACGCCGCCCAGCAGCTGGCGCTGCTGCGCATCTGGCAGCGCGCCGGCCGCATGGACGAGGCGCGTGCGCTGTCCGCACGGCTGCTGCAGGACTTTCCGCAGGACAGCGACGTGCTGCTGCACGCCGCGCGCCTGGAGCGCGCCAACCGCAACTATGCCCAGGCCCTGGTGTTCTTCCGCAGCGCGCTCACGCTGGAGACACGTGGCGCCGCCGCACCGGCGGCAGAGACGGCCCCGGGCGAGCCCACCGAAGCCGAGGCACCGCTGAAGCTGCAGCAGAGCTACGCGCTCTCGCTGCCCGTGGACGCCGCCGTGGTGGCCAAGATCCAGGGCGAGATCGATGCCATCGAGGCCCGCCGCCAGGTGTGGATCGAGGCGGCCCACACGGGCCTGCGCAAGAACTCCACCGATGGCATCTCCAGCCTGCGCGGCTGGGAGCGGCCCGTGGTGGCCTGGATGCCGCGCGGCTACGACGGCCACTACTTCCTGCACGTGGACCGGGTCAAGCTCGACGCCGGCGAGCTGCCGGCCGACGGTTCGGACTTCACGGACTTCGGCCAGATCGCGGCGCTGCCGCCCAATTCGCCCCTGGCCTACCGGCGCCAGCGCGGCACGGGCACCAACCTGGGCTTCGGTTTCGTGGGCGATGACTTCCAATGGGACATCGGCACCACGGGCGTGGGTTTTCCCGTGACCAACCTGGTGGGGGGCCTCGCCAGGACCGGTGAGCTGGGCCGCTACCGCTACAAGCTCGAAGGGTTCCGCCGTCCGATCACGGGCAGCCTGCTCTCCTATGCCGGCGCGCGCGATCCCATCACCGGCCAGGTCTGGGGCGGTGTGGTGGCCACAGGCGCCTCCGGGCGGCTGTCGACCGACTTCGGCCCCTACAGCAGCTCGGTGAGCCTGAACCTGGCGGCCCTCACGGGCAAGAGCGTGGAGACCAACACCCGTGCCCAGCTGCGCGTGGCCGTGGACCGCGACGTCTGGAAGGGCGACACCAGCGTAGTCAACCTGGGCGTGACCTTCTCGGCCTGGCACTACGGCAAGGACCTGTCGGAGTACAGCTTCGGCCATGGCGGCTACTACAGCCCGCGCAGCTATGCGTCCGTCGCGCTGCCCCTGGAGTGGAGTGGCCGCAAGGGTGCGCTCACCTGGCTGGCTCGGGGTGCCATCTCGGTCTCGCGCAGCAGCAGCGGCGACACCGACTACTTCCCGCAGAACGCGCTGCTGCAATCGCTGGCGCGCGCGCGCCTGGCCGAAAGCGGCAGCGTGCCGGTGTACACGGGCAGCTCGGGCTCGGGGTTCGGCCGTTCGTTCCGGGGCGCACTGGAGTACCAGGTCACCAGGAACCTCTCCCTGGGCGCCCAGCTGGAGCTGGACCGCTCGGCCTACTACGCACCCACCAACCTCATGGTCTACGGCCGCTACCACTTCGACCCGGTGCTCGTGCCGCTGGAGAACCGCCCGCGCCCGGTGCAGCCCTATTCGAGTTTCTGACATGTCCTCCGCTTCCTCTTCCCCGCGCAAGAGCGCGCCACCCGCAGGGCTGGTGCGCTCCGCGCTGCGCTGGCTGCGCCCTGCATCCCGCAAGGATGCAGCCGCCGGCGCCACGCCGACGCGCATCGGCATCGAAGGCCTGCCCGATGGCGTGGGCCTGGTGCCGCCCCATGTGCCGGTGTCGCTGGTGGCGGCCGACGACAGCAGCGCCGCGCTGTGGTTTCCGGCCCTGATCGAGGACGCCGTCGCGGCCGGCCCGGTGGCCCTGGTCGCCTCGAGCGCGGCGTGGACCGACGGGCTGCTGCAACGCCCCGCACTGCAGGCGGCCTACCGCGCCGGGCGCCTGCAGCTGTGGCTGCTCGCGCCCGGCCTGCAGGCCGAGGTGCGGCGCCATGGCCTTGCCCCCCTGGTCGAAGAACTCGAGCGCACCGGCCTGCAGCCCGGGCACGCGCTGTACGTCTGCGACGCCCAGGGCCTGCTCAGCGGCCTGAGCGTGACCGAGCTTGCGCGGGTGAGCCGCCAGCTCAGCGCCCTGTGCCGCGAGCGCCTGCGCCCGGTGGTGCTGGGCTTCTTCCCGCCGCTGGAGCCCGAGGTGCTGCTGCCCGCGCTGCGCAACCTGTGCCAGATGTCCATGCACATCGCCACGCTGCGCGCCGAGGCCGACCGCTGGAGCCTGGGCCTGGAGCGCTGGAACACGGATGCCGGCGCCCTGTTCCAGACCGCCTTCGGCCTGCTGCACGATGGCGCAAGGGACCGCCTGGCCGCCGACGGCACGCGCACCCGGGGTGCCGTGCGCGAACTGGTCGAGGCGGTGGACCAGTCGGAGGTGATCGCCACGCGCGCCTCGGTCGATGGCCAGCGCGGCGTTCCGGGCCACTGGCGCATCGTGGACAGCCTGGCCGACCTGGAGGTCGCCGCCGCCGCGAGCGTGGCCGCCACGGTGCTGATCGACGCGGGCCAGGCATCGGACTTCGAGGCGCGTGCGCGCCTGGTGCACCAGTTGCGCCTGTCGCGCCCCCTCACGCTCAAGATCGTGGTGCGCGAGAACCTGGGCAAGCTGCGCACACACAGCGAGCAGGCCCTGCTGCAGCTGGGCGCCAGCGCCGTGGTCTACAAGGAAGTGGGCTTCTCCCGGCTGCTGCAGCTGCTGCAGGACATCAACGCCCAGAGCCACACCCGCAAGGTGCATCCCGACTATGAACAGGCGCTGGACAGCTTCATGCCTGCGCGCGAGCGCGGCTACCAGCCACCGGCACAGTTCTGTACCCTGGTGCGCGGCATGCTGGACCGCACCCACGGCATCGGCCTGTCGCACAGCCTGGTGCGGCTGAACGTGCTGGCGCAGATCCCGCACCTCGATGCGCTGCGCGCCTGCCACACCGCGCGCGACGGCGACCTGCTCACGGCCGACCATGAGAGCGTCTACGTCTTCCTGTTCGCCTGCCGCGAGCCCGACGTCGAGCTGGCACTGCACCGCCTGTTCACGCTGCCGCTGACCCAGCTGTTCTCCAGCGAGGCCACGGACAGCTCGGACACCGGCATCCGCGCCATGCTGGCCCCCCTGCACGAATCGGTGCGCAAGGGCCTGCCCGACTACAGCGCCACCCTCGCGGGCAGCCCCCGGCCCGCCACTGCACCGGCCCCGGCGCAGGCGGCATCGGCGGTCACGCCGGCGCTGCCGGCCGCCCCCGGCCTGGCGCCCGAGGCTGCCGGCACCGAATCCCGCCCGCTGCTGCCCCTGGCCGACGGCCCCGCCGTGCAGCACCGGCCCATTGCGCGGCGTGCCGTGCCGCGCCCCTCACCGAGGTCGATGGCATGAAGATCCTGATCGAGTTGCTGCTCTACACCGTGCTGGGCGCGCTGCTGGCCTGGCCGTGCTGGCTGGTGCTGCGCCGCCTGCGGCACGCGCACCGGCCGCTGCGCTGCGTGCAGCCCTACCGCCCCGCGCTGCCGCCGCCTGGCGCGGCGAGCCCGCCGTCCGCGGAATGACCGAACGAATGAAGAGAGATCCTGCATGCGCGTGATTGCCGTCGTATCGCCGCTCGGTGGAACGGGGCGGACCACCCTGACCGCCCACCTGGCCACGCTCCTGGCGCGCCAGGGCCAACCCTGCCTGGCGGTGGAGCTGTGTGCCCAGAACCTTCTTGCCAGGCACCTGGGCATGCACGAGCCCAGCGCCCTGGGCTGGGCCCCCCTGGCAGCGGCAGGCCAGTGGTGGGCCGATGCCGGCTTCGACAACACGGACGGCGTCAGCGTGCTGCCCTTCGGCAAGGTGGCGCCGGAGGCGGTCGACACCCTGCACCGGCAGCTGCAGGTGCAGCCACGCTGGCTGCTGGACCAGCTGGAGCTGCTCGACGTGCCCGACGCCTGCACCGTGGTGCTGGACACGCCGGCCTGGCCGTCCCCCCTGGCACGGGCAGCACTGCGCTGCGCGGATGTTGTGCTGGTGACGCTGGAAGCCTCGGCCCGTGCCTGCGCCGACCCGGACATGGTGCAGGCCCTGCTGTACGAGGCGACAACGGCCGCACCGGCAGACCAGGGCGTGCTGGTGACGCGCTTCGACCCGCGCCGGATCTCGCACCGCGAAGCGCTGCAGAAGCTGCGCCAGCAATGGGGCGAGCGGCTGATCCCTTACACGCTGCACGAAGACGAGAACATCCCGCGCGCGCTTGCGCGCTCGATGAGCGTGGGCAGCTTCGCGCCCCAGGCGCAGTCGGCCCACGACCTGCAAGGCGTGTGCAACTGGCTCACCGGCCAACGCCAGATGCCCCCCTCGATGCTTGCGGCGGGAGCAAGCCGGCCATGACGGGGCAGCCCGAGACCGGCATGGCCCCGCGCGCCGACAGCGCCGCGGCGCGCGGCGCCCGCGCATGGCTGCACCTGGCGTGGCAGTGGCTGGCGCGCCAGCTCGAAGTGGCGCCCGGCGCCCCCTGGTGGATGTGGCTGTGGCGCTGCGTCGTGCTGCCCGCCACGCCGGACCGCGCCCTGCTGCCCTGGCTGCTGCAGCCGCTGCGCTGGCTGTTCGCCGGCCTGGGCTTTGCACTGCGCTGGGGCTGGAAAGGCCTGTCGCTGGCGCTCTTCGCCGTGTTCTGGCCGATCCGGCTGTTCCTGCGCGCCATGGACCGCCTGGCCACCCACGTGAATGTGGACAAGGGCATGCGCCTGGCCGACCGGCTGCTGTCGCCCGCCATGGAGATACCGGGCCTGCGCTGGGTGGTGCTGGCCATCGGCATGGTGGCCGGCCTGGTGGTGATGACCACGCCCTTCAACTGGTTCGGGCAGACCCTGTTCATGCTGCTGTGCTGGAGCCTGTCGCTGGTGCTGCGGCGCCTGCCGGGACGCTACCCGTCGCTGGCGCTGGCGGCCATCAGCCTGCTGGCCATGGGCCGCTATGCCTGGTGGCGCGTGACCTCGTCCATCGAGTTCGACACGGCCATCGAAGCCGTCCTGGGTTACGGCCTGCTGGCAGCCGAGGCCTACACCTGGCTGGTGGTGGTGCTGGGCTTCATCCAGACCGCCTGGCCGCTGCAGCGCCGCCCGGCCGCACTGCAGGGCGTGCCGGCATCGTGGCCCACGGTGGACGTGTACATCCCCACCTACAACGAGCCGCTGAGCGTGGTGCGCACCACGGTGCTGGCCGCCATGGCGCTGGACTGGCCCGAGGACAAGGTCAAGGTCTTCATCCTGGACGACGGCCGGCGCGAGGAATTCCGCGCCTTTGCCGAGTCCATGGGCGTAGGCTACATCGTGCGCCCCGACAACAACCACGCCAAGGCCGGCAACCTGAACCACGCGCTGGGCAAGACCGATGGCGACCTGGTCGCCATCTTCGACTGCGACCACATTCCCACGCGCTCCTTCCTGACCACGGCCGTGGGCTGGTTCCAGCGCGACCCGAAGTGCGCCATGCTGCAGACGCCGCACCACTTCTTCTCGCCCGACCCGTTCGAGCGCAACCTGGGCACCTTCCGCCGCGTGCCCAACGAGGGCGCGCTGTTCTACGGCCTGATCCAGGACGGCAACGACTTCTGGAACGCCACCTTCTTCTGCGGCTCCTGCGCCGTGATCCGCCGCGGCCCGCTGATGGAAGTCGGCGGCATCGCCGTGGAAACGGTGACCGAGGATGCGCACACCGCCCTCAAGTTGCACCGCCGCGGCTACACCACGGCCTACATCAACGAGACCCAGGCCGCCGGCCTGGCCACCGAGAGCCTCTCGGCCCACGTGGGCCAGCGCATCCGCTGGGCGCGCGGCATGGCGCAGATCTTCCGCGTGGACAACCCCTTCCTGGGCAAGGGACTCACGCTGTGGCAGCGCATCTGCTATGCCAACGCCATGGTGCACTTCTTCTTCGGTCTGCCACGGCTGGTGTTCCTTACCGCGCCCATGGCCTTTCTGTTCTTCGAGTGGCACATCATCAACGCGGGCGCCATCATGATCGCGCTGTACGTGCTGCCCTACATCCTGCAGTCGAACATCGCCAACGCCCACGTGCAGGGCGAGCACCGGCACACCTTCTGGGCCGAGGTCTACGAGACGGTGCTGGCCTGGTACGTGGCCCTGCCCACCACGGTGGCCCTGATCAACCCGCGCCTGGGCAAGTTCAACGTCACCGCCAAGGGCGGCCTGGTGGAGCAGCCGTACTTCGACTGGGTGATCTCGCGCCCCTACACGGTGCTGGTGTTGCTGAACTTCGCGGCCTTCGGCTTCGGACTGGGGCGCCTGTTCTTCTGGAACACGGACGAGACCGCCACCGTGCTCATGAACCTGCTGTGGACCACCTACAGCATCCTGATGCTGGGAGCCGCGCTGGGCGTGGCCTCCGAGGCGCGCCAGGTGCGCCGCATGCACCGCGTGGCCACGCAGCTGCAGGCCACGCTGTACCAGGACGACGGCAGCGTGCTGCAGGCGGTGTGCATCGACTTCTCGATGACGGGCCTGGGCCTGCAGATGCCGGCCGGCACACCGCTGACCGTGGGCGACCGGGTCCAGGTAGGCCTGTGGCGCGGCAACACCGAGTGCACCTTCCCCGCCACCATCATGCTGCACCGGGGCCAGGGCGCCACGGGCCTGCAATTCGACCCCATGACCCGCGAACAACAGATCGACCTGGTGCAATGCACCTTCGCGCGCCCGGACACCTGGCGCGAGTGGAACGACAGCCACGACACCGACCGCCCCCTGCACGGCCTGCAGGAAATCGCCCAGCTGGGCGTGCTGGGCTACCGCAAGTTCTGGGAGTCGCTGCTCGAAGCCGCCCGGGCCCGCTGGCCGCTGGGCCGCCAGCGCGGGCAGCAAGGGCTGCGCGCATGAGCTACTGGAACCTGTATTTCCTGGCCAAGGTCGGCCTGTATTTCACGGGCTACATCGGCTTCAGCTGGTGGCTGAACCTGCTGCTGTGGCTGGCCCTGCTGCCGCCCATCGGGCACCGGCTGGCGCGGCGCACGCGCGCCGTGCTGGCCTGGCCCGTGGCGATCGCCCTGCTCTACTACGACTCCTACCTGCCCACGCTGGAGCGGGTGCTCTCCCAGCTCAAGGCCCTGGCCGGCTTCAGCGCCGACTACTGGCTGGAGCTGGCCGGGCGCCTGGTGAGCCCCGCAGCCCTGGTGATGGCCATCGCCGGCCTGTTCCTGTACGGCGCGCTGGCACGCCGCGTGCGCTTTGCCACCTTCGCCCTGGTCGGCATCCTGAGCGTGCCGCTGGTGGCTGCGATCCAGGAACGCAAGGCCGAGGAGAACGCCGCCGGCACCCTGGCCAGCCAGGGCGACGGCACGCAGGCGGCCGATGCCTCGGACCCCGATACCCTGCTGCAGAAGTTCTACGCCAGCGAGGGCCAAAAGCGCCTGCAGTTCACCCCAGCCGCGGGCGGCACGCCGCCCTTCGACCTCATCCTGCTGCACGTGTGCTCGCTGTCCTGGGACGACATGGAATTCGTGGGCCAGCGCAACCACCCGCTGCTCCAGCGTTTCGACATGCTGTTCACCAACTTCAACAGCGCGGCCAGCTACAGCGGCCCGGCATCGCTGCGGGTGCTGCACGGCTCCTGCGGCCAGACGCCGCACAAGAAGCTCTACGAAGGCATCGATCCACAGTGCTATGTGTTCCCCAACCTGGAAAAGCTGGGCTACCAGACGGCGGGCCTGCTGAACCACGATGGCGTGTACGAGGAGTTCGCCCACACGCTGGAGCAGCGCGGGGGCCTGGCCGGCAAGCTGCAGCGCAACCAGGACGCGCCGGTGCACATGCAGAACTTCGATGGCTCGCCGATCTACAACGACCATGCCCTGCTGTCGCAGTGGTGGAAGAAGCGCAGCGCCCAGGCCGGCGGCGCGCCCGTGGCGCTGTACTACAACACCATCTCGCTGCACGATGGCAACCGCGTGCCGGGCATGAGTTCGCGCAGCAGCCTCGACACCTACAAGCCACGCCTGGTGCAGCTGATGGCCGATTTCGACAAGTTCATCTCGGAGCTGGAGAGCGCCGGACGCCCGGTGGTGGTGATGCTGGTGCCCGAGCACGGCGCCTCGCTGCGCGGCGACAAGATCCAGATCTCGGGCATGCGCGAGATCCCGGGCCCGCGCATCACGCTGGTGCCGGCCGCCGTGAAGCTGGTGGGCATGAAGAAGGCCCCCGAGGCGCCGCCGACCGCGCCGCTGGTGGTGAACCAGCCCATGAGCTACCTGGGCCTGTTCACGCTGCTGGGCGACCTGCTGGCCGACAATCCCTACGCGGCAACGGCCCGTCCCCTGGCAGAGCGCCTGCAGGCGCCCGAAACCACGCCCTTCGTCTCGGAGAACGCCGACGTGATCGTGATGCGCAACGCGTCCGGCAAGTACATGATGAAGTCGGGCAACGGAGAGTGGATCCCCTACACCTATTGAAGCCCCGGGGCGCTGCGCGCCCTGGCGACCCGGCCAGATGGCCCCAAGATGGTGCAGGCATTGCGCTGGCGCAGTGCCGGAGCCAGCCGCTTCCCGCATAATCGGTCGAGAAGCCCGCCACGCGTCGGGCCTCTTTCTCGCCCACCCGCGGCACCCCCTCACGAATCCCGCCCCCGCATGAACCCACAAGCCCACCTGCTCTGGAAAGCGCCCCGCTGGGCTTTGGCGGTGCTGCTGGCGGTGCTGGGGATGCTGGGGCCGTTCTCCATCGACACCTATATCCCGGCCTTCTCGGGCATTGCCGCGGCACTGGGCGCCACGCCGGTGGAGATGCAGCAGACGCTCTCGGCCTACCTGTTCGGCTTCGCCTTCATGAGCCTGTTCCACGGTGCGCTGGCCGACAGCTTCGGCCGCAGGCCGGTGATCCTGTGGGGCATCGCGGTGTTCACGCTGGCCTCGGCCGGCTGCGCGCTGTCGCAGACCATCGGGCAACTGGTGCTCTTCCGCGCGCTGCAGGGCCTGTCCACGGGCGCCGGCATCGTGGTCTCGCGCGCGGTGATCCGCGACATGTTCCCGCCCGCCGAGGCGCAAAAGGTGATGAGCCAGGTCACCATCTACTTCGGCGTGGCCCCGGCGATCGCGCCCATCGTCGGCGGCTGGCTGTTCGTGCACACCGGTTGGCACAGCATCTTCTGGTTCCTGACCCTGGTGGGCGTGGCGCTGTGGACCGCCAACTACCGCTTGCTGCCCGAGACGCTGCACGTGGACCAGCGCCAGCCTTTCAACGTGCGCCACCTGGTGCGCGGCTATGTGCAGCTGGGCTCGAGCGCGCGCTTCGTGCTGCTGGCGCTGGCCAGCGGCGTGCCCTTCAACGGCATGTTCCTGTACGTGCTGTCGGCACCGGCGTTCCTCGGGGACCACCTCTCGCTGGCGCCCACGCAGTTCTTCTGGTTCTTCATCCTGACCATCTCGGGCATCATGGGCGGCGCCTGGCTCAGCGGCCGCCTTGCCGGCCGCATACCGCCCAAGCGGCAGATCCGCCACGGCTTTCTGATCATGTTCACGGTGGCGCTGCTCAACCTGGCGGCTAACCTGCTGTTCCCGCCCCATGCCTGGTGGGCGCTGCTGCCGATCGCCGTTTTCTCGTTCGGCTGGGCGCTGATGGTGCCGGTGGTGACGCTGCTGGTGCTGGACCTGCACCCCGAACGCCGGGGCATGGCCTCGTCGATGCAGGCCTTCGTGGGCTCCACGGCCAACGGGCTGGTGGCCGGCGTGATCGCACCGCTGGTGATGCATTCGACCGTTCTACTGGCCCTGTCCTCGCTGCTGATGCTGTGCATCGGCCTGGTGTCGTGGATCTACCTGCACCACCGCTGGCCCGACATCGGCCGCGCTCCCGTCAATTTTTGACCGGCCAGCGCTGCGGCAGCAGGCAACTGCGGCATCACGGGCCTGACTGCCGGCGGTCCTTGTCCTTTTGCTGGTAGTAGCGGTTCTTTTCCGCGTACATGGCCTGGTCGGCGCGGTTGATGGTGGCCTCCACCGCATCGCCGGACTGGCAGCTGGCAATGCCCATGGCCAGGCTCAGGTGCTGGCCGGGGTAGAACTGGTTGTTCAGGTCCAGCATGGAGATGATGCGCTCCTGCAGCGCCAGGGCCCCGCGTTCGTCGGTGCCCGGCAGCAGCACGGTGAACTCGTCGCCGCCGATGCGCGCAGCACAGGCCGGCGCGTCCACGGCCTTGGCCAGCACCTCGCCCACGCGGCGCAGCATGGAGTCGCCGGCCGCATGGCCCTGCTCGTCGTTGACGACCTTGAGGCCATTGAGGTCGATGGCGATCACCGACAGTGGCCAGGGGCCCTTGCGCGTGAGCCGGTTGAGCTCCTCGGCATAGAAGGCACGGTTGCGCAGCTGGGTCAGCACATCGTGCTTGCCCAGGTATTCGAGGTAGGCCTCGGCCTTCTTGCGCGCGGTGATGTCCACCAGCGACAGCAGCACCAGGCCCCAGTCGTGCCGGTGGCTGTCGAGCACCGAGAACTGCATGTGGATGTTCACCGCGTCGCCCGACAGCGAGTAGTTCACCACCTCGCGCTGCTGGAAGGTCTTGCCGTCCCACAGGTCCTGCAACTGCTCGCCGAAGGATTCGTGCATCTCGCCGCGGAACACGCGGCCGATGTTGTTGAGCAGCATGTCCTTGCTGGAGGCACCGAACATGCGCAGCGTCTGCTGGTTCACGTCGATGACGCGGATCTCCTGCATGCAGCGGCCCACAAAGTCGGGGTGCACCTTGAGGAAAGTCTTGAAATCGCCGATGCCCTGGGCGCGCACGCCGTCGAGCAGGTTCTTGACCGCGCTGAAATCCTCGACCCACAGCGACACGGGCGAGTGCTCGAACAGGTCGCGTGCGTACTGCTCGCTGCGCTGGATGCGGCGTGCGTCGTTGAACTGCACGGTGTTGTCTTCCAGCGAGACCAGCACCCGGCTCCAGTCGTGTTCGTGGCCCGGCAGGATGCGCGCGCGCACCTGCACGTCCAGGCGCCGGCCATCGAGCGCGTAGTTCACGGTCTGGTTGGAGAACTCGAGCTGCCCATCCCACAGCTGTGCCAGCTCGTGCGATGCCGTGTCGTGGCGGTCGTCGCGAAAGACCTTGTCCAGGTTGGCGACCAGGTGCTCCAGGCTGTCGGCAGAGAACAGCTCCAGGGTGCGGCGGTTGACCTGCAGCACGCGCAGCGAGGCGCTGCACTGGCGCAGGCGGGCCCGGTCTTGGGCCAGGTGGGCACGGATATCGGTCACCCCTTCCGCGCGCCAGCCATCGAACAGCTGTTTGAGCTCGCTGAAGTCCTCAAGCCACAACGACACAGGGGTCAGCTCGAACATGTGCTCGTAATCGGCCCCCGAGGATAGAGATGACACCACGACAAATTCCTCCGTGGGCAATTATTGACGACACGGCTGCAGAAAACAGGCCCGGCGTGGCAGCCGACGCAAAAAAGGGCTGGCACCTTGCGGTGCCAGCCCTTTGGTGAAGCCCGCCGGGGGCGGGTTTCATTCAGCAGGAGGATCTGCGATCAGCGTGCGGGACGGGCGGGACGCTTGCGTGCGTCGTGGGCCACAAAGGGCTTGCCGCCGCCAGCGCCGGCTGGCTTGGAGAATGCGGGCTTGCGCGGAGCGAAGTCGCCACGCGGTGCGCCGGCGTCGGCACGGGGGGCAAAACGGCCCTGGCCGGCATCGCCGAAGCCTGGCTTGCGGCCATAGCCTTCGGCATCGCGGCGCGGAGCGCCACCACCGAAGCCACGGTCTTCACGGGGAGCGCCATAGCCGCCACCGCCGTTGCCACCCTGGTAGCCACCGTCACGGCCGCCGCCTGGGAAGCCGCCGCGGTTGTTGTTGTTGTCGCTGCCACGGCCGGCGAAACCGCCACCAAAGCCGCCACCGAAACCACCACGGTCGTTGCCGCCGCGGTCATTGCCACGCGCAGGGCCATTGAAGCGGCCGCGCGATGGGTTTTCACGGTTGTCGTACGAGCGGCCCTGGCCACCACGGCCACCGCCGAAGTCGCCACCGCGCGGTGCCTGGGGCGCACGCTGGGTGGGCTCCATACCGGGCACGACTTCCGACTTGAACTGCTGGCGGCTGTAGGCTTCGATGTCGTAGATCTTGCGGCGGTCGCGGAACTCGGCGAACGTCACGGCCAGGCCATCGCGGCCGGCACGGCCGGTGCGGCCGATGCGGTGGGTGTAGTCCTCGGCCTTCATGGGCAGGCCGAAGTTGAACACGTGGGTGATCGTGGGTACGTCGATGCCGCGTGCGGCCACGTCGGTCGCCACCAGGATCTGCACCTGGCCGGCGCGCAGCGCCATCAGGCGGCGGTTGCGCAGGCCCTGGCTCAGGGCGCCGTGCAGTGCCACGGCCGAGAAGCCTTCCTGCTGCAGGTCATTGGCCAGGCCGTCGCACTCCACCTGGGTGCTGGCGAAAACGATGGCCTGGTTGATCGTGGTGTCGCGCAGCCAGTGGTCCAGCAGCTTGCGCTTGTGCTGGGCGTTGTCGGCCCAGTAGAGCACCTGCTTGATGTTGGCGTGCTTCTCTTGCGGAGAATCGATGGTCACCTTCTGCACCGACGAACCGCCGTCGTGCATCACACGCATGGCCAGTTGCTGGATGCGGGGCGCGAAGGTGGCGCTGAACATCATGGTCTGCTTGCGCTGGGCGGTCAGCTGGTTCAGTTCGGCCAGGTCGTCCGAGAAGCCCAGGTCGAGCATGCGGTCGGCTTCGTCGACGACCAGGAACTGCACCTTGTCGAGCTTGATCTGCATCGAGCGCTGCAGGTCCAGCAGGCGGCCAGGGGTGGCGACCACCAGGTCGGCGTTCTGCAGCTTGGCGATCTGCAGTTGGTAAGGCATGCCGCCCACCACGTTGGCGACGCGCAGGCCGCGGCAGTGCTTGACCAGGTCGATGGCGTCGTGCGCCACCTGCTGGGCCAGTTCACGCGTGGGGCACAGAATCAGGGCGCCGGGGGTGGCGGCCTTGAAGTTGCGCGAGCTGGTGGGGTCCTTGCGCTTGGCGCGCTTGGGAGCGGGTTCGCCACGTTCGGCGGCTTCGGCCACGGCGCGCTCGAAAGCAGCACGTTCTTCGGCTTCGGCAGCGGCTTGCTGGTTGATCAGCGTGTGCAGCACGGGCAGCAGGAAGGCCGCGGTCTTGCCCGAGCCGGTCTGGCTGGAGACCATCAGGTCAATGAAATGCTTGGCATCGGCGCCAGCACCCATGGCCAGGGGAATGGCCTTGAGCTGAACGCTGGTGGGCTGGGTGTAACCCAGGTCGGCCACGGCCTGGACGAGTTCGGGGGCCAGGCCCAGTTCCACGAAGCCATTGGGCTCGGCGGTCACGGCGGCGTCGGCTTCAGCGGCAACGGCCACTGCAGAGTCCAGGGCGGAGGACTGCACGGAAATGTCGGCAGCAAAGGAAGTATCGGCAGGCGCGAATTCGCCCTGCACCAAAGAGGTGTCGGTCATGAATTTTTCTCTCACGAAGACGGTCGCGGGCGCAGCCCACGATTGGCTTCGTCAAATGGTTAAAAAACATCAACCATCAAACGAAACCTGCGCTGGCTCTACTGGCCAAAGCGGGTGGGCGTTATTCGCCAGTCCTGCACTGTCGAAGGACAGTCGGCTGGCAAGCCCGGTGTGTGAGGGGAGATGCACAATCTGCGAGGGGATTCCTGCGCAGCCAGCGATTATGACACGGATAAGGGTTTCCCCGCAATACCCTTCAACTTCGCAACCCCGGTGGCGCGACCTGCCACCTGGCGCCCCCTTCAGGGCGCGCCGGGCGGCTGCAGGTGGCTTACTTCGCCCCCACCGACAGCAAGTGCTCGCGGTAGTGGGCCAGTTCGTCGATGGACTCGTGCACGTCGGCCAGGGCAGTGTGCTTTTGCGCCTTCTTGAAGCTGGTGTAGGCCTCGGGCTTCCAGCGCTTGGCCAGTTCCTTGAGCGTGCTGACATCGACATTGCGGTAGTGGAAGAACTTCTCCAGCTTGGGCATGTAGCGCACCAGGAATCGCCGGTCCTGGCCAATGCTGTTGCCGCACATGGGCGCCGTGCCCTTGGGCACGTACTGGGCCAGGAAGGCGATGATCTGCTGCTCGGCCTCCTCCTCGGTCACGGTGGAGGCCTTGACCTTGTCGATCAGCCCGCTGCGGCCATGGGTACCCTTGTTCCAGGCGTCCATGCCGTTGAGCAGTGCGTCCGACTGGTGGATGGCGAACACCGGGCCCTCGACGCGGGGCTCCAGGGTCGGGCCGGTCACGACGACGGCAATTTCCAGCAGGCGGTCGGTGTCGGGCTCCAGGCCGGTCATTTCGCAGTCGAGCCAGACCAGGTTCTGGTCCGATTTGGCGAGCTTCTGGGGGGTAGGGTTGTTGACTTCTGACATGGCCGGCATTGTCTCCTATGACCTAAACTCCCTGCACATGGCTCCCTCAGAAGACTTTTCCCCCTCGATGCTGCTCACCCTGGCCTTCGCCGCAGCCCTGATCGTCGGCCTGGCGCTCCGGTTCTGGCTGGCCAGCCGGCAGGTCCGCCACGTGGCGCGCCACCGCGCCAGCGTGCCGGCGGCCTTCGCCGAGCGCATCCCCCTGGCCGCGCACCAAAAGGCGGCCGATTACACCGTCACCAAGGCACGCCTGGGGATGCTGGAGATGGCGCTCGGTGCCGCGGTGCTGATGGGCTGGACCTTGCTGGGCGGCCTGGATGCGCTGAACCAGGCGCTGGTGGCCGCGATGGGCGGCGGCATGTGGCAGCAACTGGCCCTGCTGGTGGCGTTTGCGGCCATCAGCGGCCTCATCGACCTGCCGCTCTCGCTCTACCAGACCTTCGTGGTGGAGGAGCGTTTTGGCTTCAACAAGATGACGCTGCGCCTGTGGCTGGCCGATGCGCTCAAGGGCCTGCTCGTGGGCGCTCTCATCGGGCTGCCGATCGCGGCGCTGATCCTGTGGCTGATGGGCGCGGCCGGCCCCCTGTGGTGGCTCTGGGGCTGGGGCTTCTGGATGGGTTTCAACCTGCTGCTGATGGTGATCTACCCGACCTTCATCGCGCCGCTGTTCAACAAGTTCCAGCCGCTCGAGGACGAGTCGCTCAAGGAACGCGTGACGGCACTCATGCAGCGCTGCGGCTTCTCGGCCAAGGGCCTGTTCGTGATGGATGGCAGCCGCCGCAGCGCCCACGCCAACGCCTACTTCACGGGCTTTGGCGCGGCCAAGCGCGTGGTGTTCTACGACACGCTGCTGCGCCAGCTCGCGCCCGGCGAAGTGGAGGCCGTGCTGGCCCACGAGCTGGGCCACTTCAAGCACCGCCACATCGTCCAGCGCATCGTGGCCATGTTCGCCATGAGCCTCGTGGGCTTCGCGCTGCTGGGCTGGCTGTCCAACCAGGTATGGTTCTACACCGGCCTGGGCGTGCGCCCCAACATCTCGTTCGATCCGGCCCTGGCTGCTGCGCCCAACGATGCGCTGGCGCTGTTGCTGTTCATGCTGGCGGTGCCGGTCTTCACCTTCTTCATCTCGCCGCTCTTCGCGCGGCAGTCGCGCCGCCATGAATTCCAGGCCGATGCCTATGCCGTCGCCCAGGCCAGTGGTGCCGACCTCTCCTCGGCCCTGCTCAAGCTGTACGAGGACAATGCCTCCACGCTGACACCCGACCCGGTGTACGTGAAGTTCTACTACTCGCACCCGCCTGCCACCGAGCGGCTGGCGCGCATGCACACCCCGGCACCTGCCCCATGACTTCGCCCTCCTCTTCTTCGTCCATGCTCCCAAAAAAAGACTGGTCGGCCATCACGCGCCGCGCACTGACCGCCACCGAGGTGGTCACCCAATTGGCCAAGGTCGAGGGCTGGAGCCTGGCCGGCGACGGTGCCGACGTGGCCATCGAGAAGACCTACTGCTTCGCCAACTACTACGAAACCATCTCGTTCGTGAACGCCGTGGCCTTCGTGGCGAATGCGCAGGACCACCACCCCGACCTGTCGGTGCACTACAACCGCTGCGTGGTGCGGCTGAACACGCACGACGTCAAGGGCATCTCCAGCACCGACTTCGAGTGCGCCGCCCGCTTCGACGCACTGGTCGCCCTGTGAGGCAACAACACCATGGCTGAGCGCAGCGCCCTCATGGAAGGCACGGTGGTCGCCAGCCACGGGCGCCATTGCATGGTCGAGACCCCCGATGGCGAGCGCCGCATCTGCCACCCCCGGGGCAAGAAGAGCCAGGCCGTGGTGGGCGACCACGTGCTCTGGCAGGCCCCCCCACCCGGCCAGGGCGAGGAAGGCACCATCGAGAAGGTCCAGGAGCGGCGCAACCTGTTCTACCGCCAGGACGAGATCCGCACCAAGTCCTTCGCAGCCAACCTGGACCAGGTGCTGATCCTCATCGCAGCCGAACCCGTGTTTTCCGAGAGCCAGCTCTCGCGCGCCCTGATCGCCGCCGAGGCGGCGCAGATCACCCCCATCATCGCCCTCAACAAGAGCGACCTGGTGGAGCCCTTCGCGCGCGCCTGGGAGCGCCTGCTGCCTTACCGCCACATGGGCGCGGGCAAGCACTACGGCGTGCTGCCGCTGTCGCTGCGCCTGTCGAGCGACGTGGACCGGGCCCTGCTCATGGAGCACCTCACGGGCAAGACCACGCTGGTGCTGGGCCCCTCGGGCTCGGGCAAGAGCACGCTGATCAACCTGCTGGTGCCCGGCGCCACGGTGCTCACCGGCGAGATCTCGCAGGCCCTGAACTCGGGCAAGCACACCACCACCAGCACGCACTGGTACTGGATGGACAAGGAACGCACCACGGCGCTGATCGACTCGCCGGGCTTCCAGGAATTCGGCCTGCACCACATCGCGCCCATGCAACTGGCGGCCTGCATGCCGGACATCGCAGCGCATGCCACGGACTGCAAGTTCTACAACTGCACGCACCTGCACGAGCCGGGCTGTGGTGTGATCGACGCGGTCAAGCGTGGCCCCGAGGACGATGGGATCAGCGAGAACCGGTACCGGATCTATGGGGATCTGTTTGCTGAGTTGAGCCATACGCGGTATTGAATACCGGGAAGATTCTGTAGCGATGGCTGCTTCTGTCGCTTGTTGAGGGCGGAGGCCGGGATGTGCGCCCGGCGGCGCACCTACTTGTCTTTTGCTTCGCCAAAAGAAAGTAGGCAAAGAAAAGGCGACCCCGCTGCCCGTGTCCCCCTCGCCCGGTGGGCGAGGGGGCAGCCTGCGATGCTCCAAGCTGGGGTGCGCCTCGCAACTCACTGCGTTCCCCCTGCGGGCGAACTCCGTTCAGACATCTGCGGCGAGTCAGATCACGAAGCGCGTGTGTCCTTCGGCACACGCGCCACCCCAGCTTCTGCGCTTCTCGGCACGGTCAGAAGGGGGTGGATACCAACACGGGCCATTGCTTCGCTCGGCTCGCCAGGGCGATCGCCCCCCAACCGTCGGCAGCGCGCAGCGCGAACCGACCCCAGGCGCAGCTGCGCAGCAGCAGCCGATTGGTACCCGCTCCCCACCCCTGCTGGCTGCGCCGAGAAGCGCAGGAGCTGGGGTGGGTGCATGTGCCGAAGGACACATGCACTTCGTGGTCTGGCTTGCCGATGCTGTTTGAGCGGAGTTAACCCGCAGGGGGAACGCAGCGAGTTCATCGGCACCACCCCAGATCCGAGCATCGCAGGTTGCCCGCAGCGAAGCGGAGGGACGCAGACTGGGGGTCGCCTTTTCTTTGCCCACTTTCTTTTGGCGACGCAAAAGAAAGTGGGTGCGCCGCCGGGCGCACATCCCGGCTCCCGCCTTCAGCACAGGCATGCTGCACAAGCCAGCCAACCACTCACCCAAGAAACAAAGATCAGCCCAGCAAGCGAGCCAAGGTCAACAAAGCCAGCAGCAGCATCCACACCACCACCGACCTCCACACCAACCCCACGACACTGCGCAGATGCCCGACTTCAGGCTCCCGCCCCGGGGTGGAGTCGCTGTCCCCCATATCAGCATCGATCTCCAGCCCCTGCGGCGTATGCAACACCGACCGGGCCTTGAGCGCCTCGCCCCCCAGGCGGACGTTGATGGCCCCTGCCGTCGCAGCCAGCACCACCCCATCGTTGTCATTCGGAAAACGCTGCGCATGGAAGCGCCAGCCTTCGATCGCCTCCTCGAAGCTACCCACCACCGCAAAGCTCAGTGCGGTCAGCCGCGCAGGCACCCAGTCAATCACCGTCCAGGCCTGGGCCGATGCGCGTTGCAACGATTCGCTCGCGGGTTGGGCGCCCATGCGCTGGCGGTAGTGCCAGTAGCGCGAGGCGAATTCGGCCAGCCGGTACAGCACCGCGCCCGTGGGCCCCAGGCCCAGCGCGGCCAGCACCGAGAACCAGGCCAGCACGCCGAACACGTGGCGGTGGGCGGCGAGCACCGAGTACTCGATCACATGGCGCACGATCTCGCTGCGCGGCAAGAGGCCCACGTCCACCTGCTGCCAGTGGGCCAGGCGCTCGCGGGCCGCGTCCTCATTGCCCTCTTCCAGCGCATCGCGGATGCCGGTGAAGTGGTGGCTGAACTGGCGAAAGCCCAGGGTGACGTAGAGCACCGCCACGCTCCAGAGCACGGCGAACGGCCAGCCCAGCCCCCACAGCAGCAGCCAGTGGATGGCCAGCACCACCAGCGACGGCACGAGCACCGCCAGACCCCAGGCCACCCAGCCATGGTGGGACTTGCCGGCGTCGAAATTGCGGCTCACCGACAGGGCCCATGCACGCAAGCCTGCGTGGATGGGATTGCTGCGGGCCAGCGGACGGGCCTGCTCGATCAGCAGAGCGAACAGGATGGCGAAGAAACTCATGGGCGCCAATGATACTGGCGCTGCGCGTTCATGGAACGGCTTTGCAATTGCCGGCCGCCAGGCTCAGGCCAGCATGAAGCGGTAGAAGTTGCGCAGCATGCCTGCCGTGGCACCCCAGATGTGGTGGTTCTTGTCACCGTCCTGGTAGGGCATCGAAAACCATTCACGGGCCACCCCCTCCCACTCCAGCCGGTGGCGCTGGTGGTGGGCCGGGTCGAGCAGAAAAGCCAGCGGCACCTCGAACAGGTCCGCCACCTCGTAGGGGTTGGGCGTGAGCACGCAGTCGGGTTGCACCAGCGCGACCACTGGCGTGATGATGAAGGAGGTGCCGGTCACGTAGACGGGCAGCGAACCGAGCACCTCCACGTACTGGCGTTCGAGCCCCACTTCCTCGTAGGCCTCACGCAGCGCGGTGTCCGCCGGGTCGGCATCCTCGGGGTCGGCGCGGCCGCCGGGAAAGGCGATCTGCCCCGAGTGCGTGGACAGGTGCGCCGTGCGCTCGGTCAACAGCACCATGGGTTGCTCGCGCAGCACGATGGCCAGCAGCACCGAGGCATGGGCCGGCTCGCGGTTGGCGAACTTGCGCTCCAGCACCACCTCGGGCTCCCACTGCGGCGGTTGGGCAAACCGCAGGCGCAACGCCTCGGGGGTCTGCGCGGCCAGCGCAACAGAGGGCAGGTGCCCGTCCACCCCCACCACCGGCACCTTGCGCGGATCGAAATCGGGCAGGGTGGACAGGGGCGGAATGACGGAGGACACGGGGCTGATCGGTGGGTTCACTGCGGTGGCAAGGTGCAAGGTGGTGGGCGAGATGGATGGCAAACAGGGAGCGGCAAAAAAGCAAAAAGCCGCTACAGGCTGGCTGTAGCGGCTTGTCTGGACGGGGCCAGTCCTCAGGCGGCAGTGGCTGCGGCAGCAACCTTGACGCGCGAAGGCAGCTTTTCCTTGATACGTGCCGACTTGCCGCTGCGGTCACGCAGGTAGTACAGCTTGGCACGGCGCACGTCACCGCGGCGCTTGACTTCGATGCCGGCGATCAGCGGGCTGTAGGTCTGGAACGTACGCTCCACGCCTTCGCCGCTGGAGATCTTGCGCACGGTGAAGCCGCTGTTCAGGCCGCGATTGCGCTTGGCAATCACCACGCCTTCGTAAGCCTGCACGCGCTTGCGGGTACCTTCCACCACGTTCACGCTCACGATGACGGTGTCACCAGGGGCGAATTCGGGGATGGTCTTGTTCAAGCGGGCGATTTCTTCCGCTTCCAGGGTTTGAATCAGGTTCATGTTTACATCCAACGATCATGTCCGCGCCAAAAAATGGCTTCGTCGGGATTGACGGTTCTGTGTCGTGCGGGGCCCCAAAAGATCAGGGCGCCAGGGCAAAACGGCCGGCCAGAGGATCGAAAAGCCTTTGATTATAGCAAGTCAGCGCAATTTGGCCAATACGGCCTCGTCGGCGGGGGTGATGCGGCCGGCCCCACGGGCTGCCGCAATCAGGTCCGGGCGGTGGCGCGCGGTGATGGCCAGGCGCTGGTCACGCCGCCAGCGCTCGATCTGCGCATGGTGGCCCGACATCAGCGCAGCCGGCACGGCCTGGCCTGCCCACTCTTCGGGGCGGGTGTAGTGGGGGCAGTCGAGCAGGCCGTCGAGCGCGGGGTTGAAGCTGTCGAGCTGGTGGCTGCCCTCGTCGTTGAGCACGCCGGGCTGCAGGCGCGCCACGGCATCGAGCAGCGCCATGGCGGCGATCTCGCCGCCCGAGAGCACGAAATCGCCCAGGCTGATCTGCACGTCCACATGGGCATCGATGAAACGCTGGTCGATGCCTTCGTAGCGCCCGCACAGCAGCACCGCCCCGGCGCTGGCGGACCAGCGCTCCACGGCTGCGTGGTTGAGCGGCGCACCGATGGGCGAGAACAGCACCAGCGGGGCCTGGCCCTCGGCGGGCTCGGCCCGCTCGCTGCGGATGGCCGCCAGGCAGCGCGCCAGCGGCTCGGCCAGCATCACCATGCCGGGGCCGCCGCCAAAGGGCCGGTCGTCCACACGGCGGTAGTTGCCCTCGGCATGGTCGCGCGGGTTCCACAGCCGCACGTCCACCTGGCCGCTGGCATAGGCGCGCCGGGTCACGCCGCTGGCCAGAAAAGGCGCAAACAGCTCGGGGAACAGGGTGATGATGTCAAAGCGCATGGTGCGCAGCCGTCTGCTACCGTGGGCTCAGTAGTCGGGTTGCCAGTCGACGGTGATGCGCTTTTCGGGCAGCTCGACCTTGTCGACGAAGTTGGCAACGAAGGGAATCATGCGCTCCTGCACCTTGCCCCCCTCCTCGTACTCGATCACCAGCACGGTCTGCGGGCCAGTGGAGAGCAGCTCGCGCACGCTGCCCAGGGCCAGCCCTTCGCGATTGACCACGGCCAGGCCGATCAGGTCCACCCAGTAGTACTCGTCGGTGGCGGTGGAGGGGAAGCTCGAGCGCGGCACGAAGATGCGCGCACCGCGCAGCGCCTCGGCGCCGTTGCGGTCGTCGATGCCCTGGGCCCAGGCCACCACGGTGTCCGAATGGTCCTTGGCCTGGCGGATCGGCAGCAGCACGGTGCCCGAGAAGGTCTTGGCACCCCGCTCGGAGGGCTGCAGGTACCAGCTCTTGGCGGAGAACAGGGCCTCGGGGTTGCTGCTGTGGGGCAGCACCTTGAACCAGCCCTTGATGCCCCAGGCATCGGCGATGCGCCCCACTTCGACGGCGTCGGCAGGCAGTTCTGCGGGTTCGAGGGTCAGGTTCGTGGCCATGGAATGGATCTCGGAAATAGGAAAAGGGCGGGTTCCGCCAGGCAAGCCGACGGAACCCGCCCTTTTCAGGGAGCTTTAAGCAGCCTTCTTGGCGGCTTGCTTGATCAGGCGGTCCACGGTAGGCGAGGACTGGGCGCCCACGCTCTGCCAGTACGTCAGGCGGTCCTGGGCGATGCGCAGGCCTTCTTCGGTTTCCTTGGCGGTGGGGTTGTAGAAGCCCAGGCGCTCGATGAAGCGGCCATCGCGGCGCACGCGCTTGTCGGCAACGACGATGTTGAAAAATGGACGGCCCTTGGAGCCGCCGCGAGAGAGTCGAATGACGACCATGATTTATCCTTCGGGTGTTGGGTTCCGGCAATGCCTGCCGAAAGCCACAGTGTTCGCAACCATATTCGCAACGCTTGAGACACGCGACATGGCCACCCGGCCAGCGACACGCTGCAAAGCCCGCGATTATATCCAATTCCCCCTTTCATGCTTATTGTTCGTCCAAGTACCGACGCCGACCTGCCCGCGATCACCGCCATCTATGCCCACCATGTGCTCAACGGCACCGGTACTTTCGAGATAGATCCCCCCACCGCAACCGACATGGCAGGCCGCCGCGCCGACGTGCTGGCGCGCGGCCTGCCCTGGCTGGTGGCCGAGCAGGAGGGACAGGTGCTGGGCTTTGCCTACGCCAACTGGTTCAAGCCGCGCCCGGCCTACCGCTTTTCGGCCGAGGACTCGATCTACGTGGCCGACAGCGCCCGCGGCATGGGGGTCGGCCGCCAGTTGCTGGCCGAATTGATCGCCCAGGCCGAGGCGGCGGGCGTGCGCAAGCTGCTGGCCGTGATCGGCGACTCGGCCAACGCCGGCTCCATCGGCGTGCACCGCGCCCTGGGCTTCACGGACGTGGGCGTGCTGCGCTCCATGGGCTGGAAGTTCGGCGCCTGGCGCGACATCGTGCTCATGGAAAAGACCCTGGGCGCGGGCGACACCACTTCGCCGGAATAATCCACCCCATGAAAAACAAAACCCTGGCCGCCTGGCTGGCCTTCCTGGGCGGCCCTTTGGGCCTGCACCGCTTCTACCTGCACGGCATGGGAGACATGCTGGGCTGGCTGCTGCCCATCCCCACGGCGCTGGGGATCTATGGCATCCAGCGCGTGCAGCAGCTGGGCCAGGACGACCACTACAGCTGGGTGCTGATCCCCCTGCTGGGCTTCACCATCGCCGGCTGCGCACTGCGCGCCATCCTGTACGGCCTGACGACGCCCGAGCGCTGGAACGCCCGCTACAACCCGAACACCCCGGTGGACGCGCCCGCCGGCCAGACGCAGTGGACCACCATCGGCGCCATCGTCCTGGCCCTGCTGCTGGGCACCACGGTGCTGATGGCCAGCCTGGCCTTCAGCTTCCAGCGCTATTTCGAGTACCAGATCGAGGAAGCGCGCAAGATCTCGCAATAGGCCCTTCTCCACGAAAAAAGGCCTCCGGGATGCATCATCCCGGGGGCCTTTTTCTTGGCCGGTGCCTGGCCGCGGCTCAGTACAGCTGCAGGCTCACCCAGTAGGCGATGGCCGCCACGAAGGCACTGGCCGGGATGGTGAGCACCCAGGCCCAGACGATGTTGCCGGCCACGCCCCAGCGCACGGCGCTGGCGCGCTGGGTCGAGCCCACGCCGACGATGGCGCCGGTGATGGTGTGCGTGGTGGAAACCGGGATGCCCAGTGTGGTGGCCAGGAACAGGGTCAGCGCCCCGCCCGTCTCGGCGCAGAAGCCGCCCACGGGCTTGAGCTTGGTGATCTTCTGGCCCATGGTCTTGACGATGCGCCAGCCACCGAACATGGTCCCGAGGCCGATGGCCACGTAGCAGCTCACGATGGTCCAGGTCGGGGGCGAGGCATCGGTCGTCGAGGCATAGCCCGTGGCGATCAGCAGCAGCCAGATGATGCCGATGGTCTTTTGCGCATCATTGCCGCCATGGCCCAGGCTGTAGGCCCCGGCCGAGACGAGCTGCAGGCGCCGGAACCACTTGTCCACCTTGCTCGGCCGCGAGCGCCGGAAGATCCAGGCCACGGCCACCATCATCAGCGAGCCCAGCGCAAAACCCAGCAGCGGCGAGACGAAGATGAAGGCCACGGTCTTGAGGATGCCGGTGGAGACCAGCGCGCTCGCGCCGGCCTTGGCGATCACCGCGCCCACGATGCCGCCGATCAGCGCATGCGAGGAGCTGCTGGGGATACCGTAGTACCAGGTGATCACGTTCCAGGTGATGGCGCCCACCAGGGCGCCGAACACCACGTGCGTGTCCACGATGCCGGGCTGCACGATGCCCTTGCCCACCGTGGCGGCCACGCTCAGGTGGAACACGAAGATGGCCACGAAATTGAAGAATGCCGCGAACAGCACCGCCTGCGCGGGCTTGAGCACGCCGGTGGAGACCACCGTGGCGATCGAGTTGGCGGCATCGTGGAACCCGTTCATGAAGTCGAACAGGAGGGCGAGCGCCACGAGCAAGATGACAACCCACAGGGCTGCTTGTACGGTTTGCATGCTGCTGGACCCTGTCGATCAGGAGTTCTCGAGGACGATGCCCTCGATGCAGTTGGCCACGTCCTCGCACTTGTCGGTGATGGTTTCCAGCAGCTCGTAGATGGCCTTGAGCTTGATCACTTCGCGCACATCGGGCTCCTCGCGGAACAGCTTGCTCATGGCGCTGCGCATCACGCGGTCGGCGTCGGATTCGAGCTTGTCGATCTCCTCGCAGGTCTTGAGGGCGGCCTCGGCCACGGCAGGGTCGGCGATCTTGTCGAGCAGCTTCACGGCATCGCGCACGCGCTCGCAGCACTTGAGGCTCAGGTCCGTCAGGCGCGTGATCTCGTCCGTCATGTGGCGCACGTCGTACAGCGCCATGGTCTCGGCCGAGTCCTGGATCAGGTCGGCCACATCGTCCATGGTGTTGATCAGCGTGTGGATCTGCTCACGGTCGATGGGGGTGATGAAGGTCTTGTGGATGGCCTTGTTGACCTCGTGCGTCACGCGGTCGGCAGCCCGCTCGGCGTTGTCGACGTCCTGGTTGTACTTGTCGCGCAGGTGCGGATCGTTGTAGTTCGCCACCAGTTGCGAGAAGGCGCGAGCCGCTTCCACGATGCGGTCCGCATGCTGGTTGAACATTTCGAAAAAGTTGCCTTCGCGTGGCAACAGCTTGGCAAACAGCATGGGAGAGGCTCCTGGAACGGGGGATGGGATTTCTTGAAAATGACGACGCCATGACAAAACCATGACGCCAGCGTGACTGCCCGGAGTTTAACCGCCGGGCCATTCCAGGCCGACCCGAGACCCATCCGAGCGGCCCCGCGGCCCCAACCGGCAGATCGCCGGATCCCCGGGCTGGGCCTACCCGCCAGCTGCCCACAGTCCTACAGGGGCAGGCCGGGCCACGCCTTAGATTGGGCGTTCGCCTCGCGGGCACACCCCTCCCGCCGAACTTCTCCACGATCCAAGGACATACCCCATGCCATCCCCGCTCCGAATGATTCCCTGGCTGGCAGTTGCTGCAGCCGCCTGCGCCGCTACCGGCGTGCAGGCGCAGACCAGCAGCAGCAACAGCGCGGCAAAACAGCAGCGTGACTCTGTCATCCCGTACACCCAACAAGGCTACATCGGCCTGAGCGGTGGCCGCTCCAACTACGATCTCAACGCCGGCCCCGCTGGCACCGGCCTGGGCTTCGACGACTCCGACGCCGCCTGGAAGCTGTCCACCGGCGGCTATTTCCACCCCAATGCCGGCGTGGAACTGAGCTACCTGAATGCCGGCAAGGCCCACCGCCTGGGGGGCACCACCCGGGCCCAGGGCGTCAACCTGAGCCTGGTCGGGCGGGCCCCGCTGAACGAGCAGTTCGACCTGTTCGGCAAGGTGGGTACCACCTATGGCCGCACGCGCACCACGGGCTTCTCGGGCCTGGGCGTGGCCACGGGCAAGGACAGCGGCTTCGGCCTGTCCTACGGCCTGGGCGCACGCTGGAACTTCAACCAGCAGTGGGCCGCCGTGGTGGAGTGGGAGCGCCACAAGTTCCACTTCGCGGACGACAACTCGGGCGTGAAGATGACCACGCTGGGCGTACAGTACAAGTACTGAGCGCGGCCTGGCCTGCCATCGGCCGGCACCCGCCATGAAAAATGCCGCCCCGAGGGGCGGCATTTTCTTGCGTGCAGCGGGTGCTTACTCGCCCAGGTAGGCGGCGCGCACCTTGGGATCGCTCAGCAGTTCCCGGCCCGGGCCGGTCATCGTGATCAGGCCCGACTC
The DNA here is from genome assembly GCF_059415825.1 of Acidovorax sp. GW821-FHT10A04. NCBI lineage: Bacteria > Pseudomonadati > Pseudomonadota > Betaproteobacteria > Burkholderiales > Comamonadaceae > Acidovorax > Acidovorax sp. GW821-FHT10A04. The sequence continues at coordinate 176,528 of NZ_JBWKNZ010000009.1, read as the reverse complement.
CATCACGTAGCCACGGTCGGCGATGGCCAGCGCGCGGCTTGCGTTCTGCTCCACCAGCACGATGGTCACGCCCAGGGCGTACACGTCGCGCACCACCTCAAAGATCTTGTCCACCATGATGGGCGACAGGCCCATGGAGGGCTCGTCCAGCAGCAGGACCTTGGGCTGGCTCATCAGCGCGCGACCCATGGCCAGCATCTGCTGCTCACCGCCCGACATGGTGCCGGCCAGTTGGTCCTTGCGCTCGCGCAGGCGCGGGAAGATGGTGAACATCTTCTCGATGTCGGCCAGGATGCCGGCCTTGTCCTTGCGGATGTAGGCGCCCATCTGCAGGTTCTCGGTGATGGTCATGCGCGCAAACACGCCACGGCCTTCCGGCACCATCACCAGACCATCCTTGACCAGGTCCCAGGCGCCCTTGCCCTTGATGCTCTTGCCCAGGTACTCGATGTCGCCATCGCCCATGGGCAGCGTGCCCGTGATGGCCTTCATGGTGGTGGTTTTGCCGGCGCCGTTGGAGCCGATGAGCGAGACCAGCTCGCCTTCGCGCACTTCGAAGTCCACGCCCTTGACGGCCTGGATACCGCCGTAGGCCACCTTCAGGCCCTTGACCTGCAGCAGTACCTTGTTGGATTTTTCGGCCATTCTCAGTGTCCTCCGGTGCCCAGATAGGCCTCAATCACTTTTTCGTTCTTCTGCACTTCGGCAGGGTTGCCTTCGGCAATCTGCTTGCCGTAGTCGAGCACGGTCACGCGATCGCACAGGCCCATCACCAGCTTCACGTCGTGCTCGATGAGCAGGATGGTGCGGTTGTCGTTGCGGATGCGGTCGATCAGCTCGCGTAACAGCACCTTCTCGGTGGCGTTCATGCCGGCGGCGGGCTCGTCCAGGGCGATCAGTTGGGGGTCGGTGGCCAGGGCACGGGCGATCTCCAGGCGGCGCTGGTCGCCGTAGCTCAGGGTGCGCGCCTTGTAGTCGGCAAACTTGCCGATGCCCACGTAGTCGAGCAATTCCTGCGCGCGCCTGGCGATGGCCAGCTCTTCCTCCTTGAAGCTTTTGGTGCGGAACACCGCTCCCACCAGGCCGGACTTGGTGCGGATGTGGCGGCCCACCATCACGTTCTCGAGCGCCGTCATTTCGGCAAACAGGCGGATGTTCTGGAAGGTGCGGGCAATGCCCGCCTTGGCCACTTCGTGCACGGCCGTGGGCTCGTAGGGCTTGCCGGCCAGCTCGAAGGTGCCACTGTCAGGGGTGTACAGACCGGTGATCACGTTGAAGAACGTGGTCTTGCCTGCGCCGTTCGGACCGATCAGGCCATAGACCTGGCCGCGCTCAATCGTGATGCCCACGTCGGAGAGGGCCTGCAAGCCGCCGAAGCGCTTGGAAATGCCCGCAACCTTCAGCACCACATCTTTGGATTTCTCTGCCATGTTCTAACTTTCTGCGGTGTTCAGGACTTCTGCGTGAGGCTCTTGCCGTGCTCGGGCGCGGGCCACAGGCCACGGGGGCGCATCAGCATGATGACGATCATCGCCACGGCAATCAGGAACTGGCGCAGGATGGCAGAGTCGAGGCGGCCATCGGTCATGGCCTGCAGCGGACCGGCCACGTAGCGCAGCACCTCGGGCAGGGCCGACAGCAGCACGGCACCCAGGATCACGCCGGGGATGTGGCCGATGCCACCCAGCACCACCATGGCGACGATCATGACCGACTCCATCAGGCTGAAGGATTCGGGCGAGACAAAGCCCTGGAAGGCACCGAACATGGCACCCGAGACGCCACCGAACGAGGCGCCCATGCCAAAGGCCAGCAGCTTGAGGTTGCGGGTGTTGATGCCCATGGCCTTGGCGGCGATCTCGTCTTCGCGGATGGCCATCCAGGCACGGCCGATGCGCGAATCCTGCAGGCGGTAGCAGATGACGATGCTGATGATCACCAGCACCAGGAACAGGTAGTAGTACAGCGTGACGGAGTTGATGTCGAAGCCGAACAGCTCCAGGCGCTTGCCCAGGTCCAGACCGAAGATCTTGACCGAGTCGATCTGCCCCAGGCCCTTGGGGCCGTTGGTCAGGTTGACCGGGTGGTCCAGGTTGTTCAGGAAGATGCGGATGATTTCACCGAAGCCCAGCGTCACGATGGCCAGGTAGTCGCCGCGCAGCTTGAGCGTGGGCGCCCCGAGCAAGGCCCCGAACAGCGCCGCGACCAGCGCCGCCAACGGTATCACCAGCCACAGCGAGGTGTGCAGGCCGTTGGGGAACATGGCCGCAAAGGCTGTGAAGGTATCGGCCAGGTGGGGCGATGCCATCAGCGCGAACAGGTAGGCACCCACGGCATAGAAGGCCACGTAGCCCAGGTCGAGCAGGCCGGCGTAGCCGACCACGATGTTCAGGCCCAGGGCCAGCATCACGTACAGCAGGGCCAGGTCGGCGATGCGCACCCAGGCGTTGCCGAAGAATTGCAGGATCAGCGGGAGGATCAGCAGCGCGATGCCGCCGACGACCCATTTGGCAAGGTTGTTGTTCTTCATGGCGAGGGTCCTCAGGCTCGATCCGCCACACGCTCACCCAGCAGACCCGAAGGACGCAGCGTGAGAATGATGATCAGCACGATGAAAGCAAAGATGTCGGTGTAGTGGCTGCCCAGCAGGCCGCCTGTGAGGGCGCCGATGTAGCCCGAGCCGATGGCTTCGATCAGGCCCAGCAGGATGCCGCCGACCACTGCGCCGGCCAGGTTGCCGATGCCGCCGAACACGGCGGCCGTGAAGGCCTTGAGGCCCGGCAGGAAGCCCATGGTGTGCTGCGCCGTGCCGTAGTTGGAGGCGTACATGATGCCGGCAATGGCCGCCAGGATGGCACCGATGATGAAGGTGGCCGAGATCACCATGTCGGGCTTGACACCCATCAGCGAGGCCACGCGGGGGTTCTCTGCCGTGGCGCGCATCGCGCGGCCCAGGTTGGTGTGGTTCACCAGGTAGACCAGCGAGGCCAGGGCGATCGCAGTCACGCCCAGGATCAGGATCTGGGTGGGGGTGATGAAGGCGCCACCGATCTGGAACGGCGAGCTCGGGAGCATCGTCGGATAGGGCTTGTAGTTGGGCTTCCAGATGATCATGGCCAGCGTCTGCAGCAGGATGGACATGCCGATCGCGGTGATCAGGGGGGCCAGGCGCGGACTGCTGCGCAGCGGCCGGTAGGCGACTTTTTCAATCACGAAGTTCAGGGTGGCCGCGACCACGCAGGCAATGATGGTCGCCAGCAGCAGGATCAGCCAGCCAGGTGCGCCGGGCATGGCCCCTTGCATCAGGCCGATACAGCTCCAACTGGTGAGTGCACCGATCATGAGCACCTCGCCGTGGGCGAAGTTGATCAGTTGAATAATGCCGTACACCATCGTATAGCCCAAGGCTATCAAGGCGTACATGCTGCCGAGAACCAGACCGTTGATGATCTGTTGCAGCAAAATGTCCATAAGAGAAGTCCTTCGTTTGTAACGCACCCCAAGCGCAGGCACCGGAATCGGTACAGCCTTGTGGGCCCGACTGCCATCTAGCAAAAAACCCGCCAGAAATGCAGCTGTGCGGGTTTGTGGACGGGATTGTAGCCAGTAGTGTCAGGAGCCCCCCTCCAGGATTGGCGGGGTTTTCCCTCGGGTTCGCAAGTCCATCAGCGACCGCCCGGGTACATAAGTAATTTTGATACACGCAAGAATATTGCTGCGCAAACTTATTACCGCACTCATGCAAAATCGGCATAACGCCGGATTCAACGCAATTTGTCCTGCTGCCCTTCAGTCCTCGGGGTGCACTGCGCCATCGGCCGTGCTGTTGCGATCACGCAGCTCACGCAATTTCTGTGCGATCTTGATTTCAAGTCCGCGCTCCACCGGCTGGTAGAAGCCGGGCGCTTGCATGCCCTGGGGCAGGTAGTTTTCGCCCGCCGCGAAGCCGTCCTCCTCGTCGTGCGCGTAGCGGTAGCCCTTGCCGTAGTCGAGCTGCTTCATGAGCTTGGTCGGTGCATTGCGCAGGTGCATGGGCACCGGGCGCGTGCCATCTTGCTTGACCCAGGCGCGCGCCGCGTTGTAGGCCTTGTAGACGGCATTAGACTTGGGCGCAACGGCAAGGTAAACCACGCACTCGGCCAGCGCCAGCTCGCCCTCGGGCGTGCCCAGGCGCTCATAGACCTCGGCGGCATCGAGCGCCAGGCGCAGCGCGCGCGGGTCGGCCAGGCCGATGTCCTCGCTGGCCATGCGCACCAAGCGCCGCGCCATATAGCGCGGGTCGGCCCCGCCATCGAGCATGCGCACCAGCCAGTACAGCGCCGCATCGGGATCGGAGCCACGCACGGATTTGTGCAGCGCGCTGATGGTGTCGTAGAACTGCTCGCCGCCCTTGTCGTAGCGGCGCATGCGCTCGCCCAGCACCTTGAGCAGCCACGCATCCGAGATCTCGGCCAGTTGCTCCTGCGTGGCCGCCATGGCCAGGGTTTCCAGCGTGTTGAGCAGGCGCCGGGCATCGCCGTCGGCATAGGCCACGAGCCGGTCGATGGCGTCCTGCTCGATGGCCGGCAGGGCGCCCTGCTGCTGGGCCAGTGCCACGAGCTGCTGCAGATCCTCGGCCGACAGGGGCTGCAGCACATAGACCGCAGCGCGCGATAGCAGCGCAGAATTGACCTCGAACGAGGGGTTCTCGGTGGTCGCGCCGATGAAGGTGAACAGGCCGCTTTCCACGTGCGGCAGGAAGGCGTCCTGCTGGCTCTTGTTGAAGCGGTGCACCTCGTCGACGAAGACGATGGTGCGCTGCTGCATGAGGCCATCGCGCGCGAGTTCGGCGCGTTCCACCGCCTCGCGGATGTCCTTGACCCCGCCCAGCACGGCACTGATGCTGATGAACTGCGCGTCGAAGGCGTCGGCCATCAGGCGCGCGATGGTGGTCTTGCCCACGCCCGGTGGGCCCCACAGGATGCAGCTGTGCGGGCGGCCCGACTCGAAGGCCAGGCGCAGCGGCATGCCCGGCCCGAGCACCTGCTGCTGCCCGATCACTTCGCCGAGCGTGCGCGGGCGCAGGCGCTCGGCCAGCGGCTGGTGGGTGGCGCCGGAGGCAGGAGAGGACGAAGAACTGCGCGAGGAACTCATGAAAGGGGCCATCGTGGAAGGGTGGATGCCATGGCGGGCACAGCATCCAGATGGAGGTTCGGCAGCCCACTGCAAGCGGACGGCATGCCCGATTCCAACACAGGCCTGCACCCGAAACGCCAACAATGTCACAGAATCCTGCGGCCCCTGGCATGAACCTGCCCGGGCCTGGCCTATAAAGCGGGCAGACAACTGCCCTATTTTCCTCGCCATGGCACATTCGCATCCACTTCGGCATTGGCTGCGCCCGCTCGCGCTGGCCGCCCTGGCCTTCTCCAGCTTCGCCCTGCCTGCGCTGCAGGCCCACGCACAAAGCACGCGCCCCGCGGCGAGCGCGGTCGTGCAGGACACGGCCACGGCCCTGGTCGGCTGGTGGGAGGAGTACTCGCCCTCCTCCAACATCGTGCAGTTCCTGCCCGATGGCACGGTGCGGCTCTACCTCAAGAAAGGCGAGATCGATGCACTGCGCAGCCTGGACGGCACCTGGAAGGTGGCGAGCGATCCGACGGGCATCGAGATGGTGTTTACCGTGCGCGGGCGCACCCTGACCCGGCGCGCACAGATATCCTTCGAGGGGCCGGAAATGGTCATCCACGAAGGAAAGACCCAACCGACCCGCCACCGCCGGCACTCGGGCCAGTTGCCCGAGGCCTACCTCTGGTGAGGCCGCTTCCCCCGGCCTCCTCCCATTCGATCACGCACACCATGACCCATCCCACCAAACGCTCCCTTTCCAGCCTGCTGCTCAGCGTTTCCCTGACCCTGCTGGCAGCAGCCGCCCATGCCGACGTGACCGAAGCCGAGGCCATCGAGGCCCAGCTGGGCTCGGCCCTCGCGTCGGCCGATTTCGCGGCCAAGAACTGCCCCAACCTCGGCATCAACGACGACAAGGTGCAGGAGCTGCTCAAGCGCATCAAGAAGACCGCGGCAGACCTGCGTGCCGGCGAGGACTACGACGAGCAGCGCACCGTGGTCCAGCAGCTCGAAAAGCAGCAGGGCCGCGCCATGATCTGCATGGTGCTGCCCTCGGCGCACGGCGGCTATGCGCGCGGCGTCATCCAGAAGAAATAGGCCGCAGCGTCCGCCTACTGCTTGACCACGTCCGCCCCGGCAGGCGGCTTGAACTGGAAGGTGCCGGCCGGCAGCGGCGGGTTGGCCTGCATGCCGCTGAAGCGGATGGCCGAGCGCTGGCCGAAGCTGTCCAGGATGTCCAGGGCCGCCAGCTGCTCACCCGCGAAGCCCACGCGCACGCTCTGCAGTTGCCCGTCCTTGGCCTTGGGGCGCGCCAGCACCCATTGCAGGCCGTCGGCCTCGGGCGCCGCCTCGAGCGTGAAGTCGGCCTTGAGCGCCGACAGGTCGGGGGCCGAGGCCAGCAGGGCCGCCGGTGTGGTGCCCAGGGCCTGGGCCTGGGCGCGCTGCGTGACCTGGTTCAGGTCCACGTCGTGCAGCCACAGGGTCTGGCCATCGGCCACGATGGTCTGCTCGAAGGGCTTCTTGTAGACGAACTTGAAGCGCCCCGGGCGCTGGAACTCGAACGATCCGCTGGAGTTCTTGGTGCGCGCCGTCTGCCCCTCCTTGGGCGGCGAGGTCACCACCTGGGTGAACTCGGCGCGGCCCGTCTGGGTGCTCTTCATGAAGGATTCGAGGCTCTTGAGCCCGTCCGCGCTGGCCCACTGGGCACTGGCCGCGATCACGATGGCTGTCACAACTTTTTTCAAAAATAGACTCCTTGGGTGGTGGGCGCCGGGCCCGCAACGCCTCATTCAGGGCGAGCAGGCACCAGCACTTCGCGCTGGCCGCTGGCGGTGAGGCCGCTGACCAGGCCCGCCTTCTCCATGTCCTCCAGCAGGCGCGCCGAGCGGTTGTAGCCGATGCGCAGCTTGCGCTGGACGTAGGAGATGCTGGCCTTGCGGTCCTTGAGGACCACTTCCACGGCCTGGTCGTACATGGGGTCTTTTTCACCCCCTTCACCGCCACCGCCCTCCCCTGACAGATCCCCGTCGCCGTCCACAGTTCCGCCTTCGAGCACGCCCTCTATGTAGTCCGGCTCCCCTTGTTCCTTGAGGTAATGGACGACACGGTGCACTTCTTCGTCCGACACGAAGGCGCCGTGCACGCGGATCGGCAGTCCGGTGCCGCTGGCCATGTAGAGCATGTCGCCCATGCCCAGCAGGGCTTCGGCGCCCATCTGGTCGAGGATGGTGCGGCTGTCGATCTTGCTGCTCACCTGGAAGGCGATGCGGGTCGGGATGTTGGCCTTGATCAGGCCGGTGATCACGTCCACGCTGGGGCGCTGGGTGGCCAGGATCAGGTGGATGCCGGCGGCGCGCGCCTTCTGCGCCAGGCGCGCGATCAGCTCTTCGATCTTCTTGCCCACCACCATCATCAGGTCGGCCAGTTCGTCGATGACGACCACGATGTGCGGCAGGCGCTGCAGCGGCTCGGGCTCCTCGGGCGTGAGGCTGAAGGGGTTGTAGAGGAACTCCTCGCGCGCCTTGGCCTCGTCGATCTTGGTGTTGTAGCCAGCCAGGTTGCGCACGCCGAGCTTGCTCATGAGCTTGTAGCGGCGCTCCATCTCGGCCACACACCAGTTCAGGCCGTGGGCGGCCTGTTTCATGTCGGTGACCACGGGCGCCAGCAGGTGCGGAATGCCTTCGTAGACCGACATTTCCAGCATCTTCGGGTCGATCATCAGCAGGCGCACGTCGCGCGCCTCGGCCTTGTAGAGCAGCGAGAGGATCATGGCGTTGATCCCCACCGACTTGCCCGAGCCCGTGGTACCGGCCACCAGCACGTGCGGCATCTTGGCCAGGTCGGCCACCACCGGGTTGCCCACGATGTCCTTGCCCAGGCCCATGGTGAGCATGCTCTTGGCCTCGTGGTAGACCTGCGAGCCGAGGATCTCGGACAACCGGATCGACTGGCGCTTGGCGTTGGGCAACTCCAGCGCCATGAAGTTCTTGCCGGGGATGGTTTCCACCACGCGGATGGAGACCAGGCTCAGCGAGCGCGCCAGGTCCTTGGCCAGGCCCACGATCTGCGAGCCCTTCACGCCCGTGGCGGGCTCGATCTCGTAGCGTGTGATCACCGGGCCGGGCATGGCCGCGACCACGCGCACTTCTACGCCAAAATCCTTGAGCTTCTTCTCGATCAGGCGGCTGGTCATCTCCAGCGTCTCGGGCGCCACGGTCTCCTGGCGCTGCTGCGGGCCGTCGAGCAGGTCCACCAGCGGCAGCTTGCTGTCGGGCATCTCGGTGAACAGGGGCTTTTGCCGCTCCTTGACCACACGGGTGCTCAGCGGCAGGTCGACCAGCACGGGCTCGATGATCTGCACCGGCTGCGGGTGGTGTTCCTCGCTCTCGGTCTTTTCTTCCAGCACCACCACGGCGCGCTCGCGCGCGGCCTTGCGGCCCACGGCCACATCCTTGGCCACCTCGCGCTGCGTACGGCGCGACTGCACCAGCGCATCGATGCGCCCGCCCAGCACCTCGGCCACATGGCCCCAGGAAAAACGGAACACCAGGGCCGCGCCCAGCACGGCGAGCACGATGCACAACAGGGCCGAGCCGGTGAAGCCCAGCCATTTGACGCTGGCCGGCCCCGTGAGGTAGCCGAGCACGCCGCCGGCATGGCCGGGCAGCAGCGATTCGAAGCGGTACAGGCGCGACCATTCGAGCGCGGTGCTGGCACACATCAGCACCACCAGCCCGCCCCAGAACAAGCCGCGACGCGCCATGGGGCTCACGGCACCGGGCAGCACCTCACCGCCGCGCATCCAGCGCGCCAGCGACGACAGCCACGAGCGCACGCCCGCCGCCACGCACCACCAGACCGAGAAACCGAGGGCAAAGTAGCTGCCATCGGCCAGCCAGGCACCCAAGCGCCCGGCCCAGTTGAGCACGGCACGCGAATCCGAGGGGCCGGAGGACGACCAGGCGGCATCCTGCGCGGAGTAGCTGACCAGCGCCAGCAGCCAGAAGACCAGGGCCAGGAGCCCCAGCACCAGGCCGATTTCATGCCCGAAGCGGGCCGCGCCCGAGCGGGGCGGCGACTTCACGGCGGACGATGCGTTCAATGTATTGAGTGAGTAGGTCATAAGCGTGCCGCGACAAGCTTACCCTATGGACACCTGCGCGCCGCTGCGCAGAAGCCGTCTCAGCCCAGCGCGTCCAGACGGTCCTTGAGCACCGTGGCACCGGTGGGCAGCACCTCGATGAAACCGCGCTCCTCCAGGTCCTTCATGACGCGGCTGACCATCTCGCGCGAGGCACCGACCATCTTGGCCAGGTCCTGGCGCGAGATCTTGTCGCGGATGATGCGCTGGCCCTGCGCGTCGGTGGTCGCAAAATCCAGCAGCGCATGGGCCACGCGGCCGTACACATCGAGCAGGGCCAGGGATTCGATCTTGCGGTCGGCATGGCGCAGGCGCTTGACCAGCCCGCGCATGACCACCAGCGACATCGAGGCGTTTTCCGTCAGGCAGCGTGCGAATTCGGTGCGCCCGAGCATCAGCACGTCGGTCTGCACCTCGGCGCGCACGGTGGCCGAATGGGGTTCGTTGTCGATGATGCTCATCTCGCCCAGGTAGTCCCCCTGCGCCAGGTTGGCCAGGATCACCTCGCGGCCCCGGCTGTCGGTCGTGAGCACGCGCGCCCGCCCGGTGAGCAGGATGAACAGCGCGTTGGATTTTTGCCCCTGCTCGACCAGCGCCTCGCCGCGCTTGAAGCGCTTCTTGACCACGGCACCACTGATCACCTCGGCCTGGGCCACGGTGAGCAGCGAAAACAGCGGTACCCGGCGCAGCAGGTCCAGGTTGGACAACATCGTTGACATGGAAACTTCTCCTCTCTAAAGGCGCGGCTCCACCGGTGCCGCAGCGGGTTATTCAGGGCGCATCCTCGCGCGCCCTGATGGGTTCTTACAATCGCCGTGATTGAAATTGGGGCTGCGTGTGGCGACCGAGCGCGGTTGATACTTGGCGCCCCGCCCCCCAGCTTTCCCAACAGCGCCCCGTGTAGCGGGCGCAAAACACAGGCTTTTACCATGTCTACCACCCAACACGCGAAAGTTCTGATCCTCGGCTCCGGTCCTGCCGGCTACACCGCAGCGGTCTATGCAGCCCGCGCCAACCTCAATCCGGTGCTGATCACCGGCATGTCCCAGGGTGGCCAGCTGATGACCACGACGGAAGTCGACAACTGGCCGGCCGACGTGAACGGCGTGCAGGGGCCGGAGCTGATGCAGCGTTTCCTGGAGCACGCCGAGCGCTTCAAGACCCAGGTCATCTTCGACCACATCAACAAGGTCGACTTCAGCAAGCGCCCCTTCACCCTCACCGGTGACAGCGGCACCTACACCTGCGACGCGCTGATCCTGGCGACCGGCGCATCGGCCAAGTACCTGGGCCTGCCCTCCGAGGAGGCCTTCATGGGCCGGGGCGTCTCGGGCTGCGCCACCTGCGACGGTTTCTTCTACCGCGACAAGCCCGTGGCCGTGGTCGGCGGCGGCAACACGGCCGTCGAAGAGGCGTTGTATCTCTCCAACATCGCCAGCAAGGTCACCATGGTGCACCGCCGCGACAAGTTCAAGGCCGAGCCCATCCTGGTGGACAAGCTCAACGAGAAGGTCGCCGCCGGCAAGATCGAGCTCAAGCTGTTCAACACCCTGGACGAGGTACTGGGCGACGCCACCGGCGTGACCGGCATCCGCATCAAGAGCACCAAGGACGGCAGCACCGAGGACATCACGCTGCATGGCTGCTTCATCGCCATCGGCCACTCGCCCAACACCGATATCTTCAAGGGCCAGCTGGAGATGGAAGGCGGCTACCTCATCACCCAGGGCGGGCTCAAGGGCTTTGCCACGCAGACCAGCGTGCCCGGCGTGTTCGCGGCCGGCGACGTGGCGGACCACGTGTACCGCCAGGCCATCACCAGCGCCGGCACGGGCTGCATGGCCGCACTGGACGCCCAGCGCTTCCTCGAGCAGGAGTGAAAACCGCCGCGCCGGGACGCCATTTGACGCCACTGCGCGCGGGCCGCTATAATCCGAGGCTTTCCTGAATTCAGGCGGGTATCTGCTACCCGTTTTCTTGCAGGCAAAAAATCCAAATCGGGCCTCTTTTTCTGGGATGCCCGGGGTTACCGCCACCCTTTCTGGCGAGGTGAGGCCGCAAGCCAGCCCTTGGGAGATCCCCCAGGAGCACCGGGCGAACGGCCGTTGAACAGTATCGGAGTGTCCTCATGGCACGCGTCTGCGACGTAACGGGCAAGAAGCCCATGGTCGGGAACAACGTTTCCCACGCCAACAACAAAACCAAGCGCCGGTTCCTGCCGAACCTGCAATACCGCCGTTTCTGGGTCGAGACCGAAAACCGCTGGGTTCGCCTGCGCGTTTCGAGCGCCGCCCTGCGTTTGATCGACAAGAACGGTATTGACTCTGTGCTCGCAGACCTGCGCGCACGTGGCCAGGCTTAAGGAGAAACACCATGGCAAGCAAAGGCGGACGCGACAAGATCAAGCTGGAATCCACTGCGGGTACCGGTCACTTCTACACGACGACGAAGAACAAGAAGACCATGCCCGAAAAGATGCTGATCATGAAATTTGATCCCAAGGCACGCAAGCATGTGGAATACAAGGAAATCAAGCTGAAGTAATTCAGCCTTGGTTTACCCCAGAAAAAAGCCGCCCGGCACCCGCCGGGCGGCTTTTTCTTTGGCCGCTGCACACGAACGAAGGCAGAGATCACGCGGCCCGCCGCACCGCGCCCGCCTGCTCATGCAGCAGGCGCCCCAGCTCACCATAGGCCCACTCCACCTCGGGCGAGAACGGCAGGCCGCAGCTCAGGCGCAAAAAGCCCTCGTAGCGCCCCGAATTGGAGAAGATCGGCCCTGGCGCCACGCGGATGCCCAAGGCCAGGGCCTGCTCGAACAGCAGGGATGAAGAGACACCGGCCGGCAGCTCGATCCACAGGCTGAGCCCGCCGCGCGGCACCGACAGGCGCGTGCCCTGCGGAAAATGCCGCGCCACCATCTGCACGCTGCGCTCGCGCTGCACCCTGAGCGCACTGCGAAAGCGGCGCAGGTGGCGCTCGTGCGCGGGTGTGCCCACCGTGCGCGCCGCCAGCAACTGGGCCCATACCTGCATGTTGCGGGTGCGGGCAAACTTCAGGATCTGGATGCGCTCGTGCCAGCGCCCGCCGTTCATCCACCCCTGGCGCAGGCCCGGCGCCAGCGTCTTGTTGAAGGACACGCAGTAGATCACCTGCCCCGTCTCGTCCCAGGCCTTGAGCGGGCGCTGCAGCACGGGCGCATCGACCAGCTCGCGGTAGATGTCGTCCTCGATCAGCGCCAGCTGGTGGCGCCGGCAGAAGGCCACCAGCCGCTCCTTGTGGCTGTCGGGCATGAGCGCGCCATTGGGCATCTGCAGGTGCGGCACCACCACCACGGCCTTCAGGCGCGGTTCGCTCTGCACGGCCAGCTCCAGGGCGTCGAGCGAGATGCCGGTGCGCGAGCTGCTGGGGATCTCCAGCGCGCGCAGGTTCTGGGTCTCCACCGCCTGCAGCACGCCATAGAAGGTGGGCGACTCCACGGCCACCACGTCGCCGCGCTCGGTCACTGCGGCGAGCGCCAGGTTCACCGCATCCGAATTGCCCAGGGTGGCCATCACCTCCTGCGGTGCCACGTTCACGCCGACTTCCAGCGCCTGCCGGGCCATGGCGGCCTGGAACAGGGGGTGGGTGCCGGGCCGTGAATTGCCCTGCACCAGCACCTCGGGAAACTCGCGCAGCAGTGCCGCGCCGACCCGGTTGAGGGTGAGGTGGTCGAACAGCTCGGGCGCGGGCATGGCCGCCCCCAGGTCCACGCGCACCTGGGCCCGGCGCCCCTGCTCAAGCCACAGCGAGATGCGCTCGTTGATGCCCGCGAACTGGGCCCCGTCGATCTGCTGCACCGGGCAGCGGGGGTCGGGTTCGCTGCTGTGGTCCAGCAGGTGCACCCGGTGGTCCTGCACGAAATAGCCGACCCGGGGACGCGCCTGCACGCTGCCCTGCTCCTCCAAGGTGCGCAGCGCCTGCAGCGCGGTCGACAGGCTCACGCCATGGCGCTGCATCAGCTCGCGCACCGACGGCATGCGCGCGCCGGGCAGCAGCACGCCCTGGGCCACCGCCTGCTGGTAGTGGTCGGCCAGTTGGCGGTACAGGGGGAGGTTTTCTTCAGAAGATACAGGCATGGCGGGTCGATGATGCGCTCGAACCGGCAACCAGAACAGATACAGGGTTGCCGAAATCCAACCGAAACAGAGCAGAAATCCTTCCGCTGCTTCGCACCGCGCCACGCATCCCTGTGCCTGTTGCGATGCAGTCTACGGTTCTACGCTCAAGGCATGAAACAGCAGCACCCTACCCCATCCTTCACGGCCAGTGGCGCCTCCTGCCCTGAAGCCCCTGTGCAACCTGTCAGAGCCCAGGACGGCGCTGGCCGGACGCTGCGCCTGCAGCCGGGCCAGGGCCAGCTCGTCTGGCTGGATGCGAGCAGCGAGTTGCGCTGCCTCTCGGGCACTGCCGTCCTGAACAGCGCTCCGGCGCACCACCCTGGCGTCCCCTTCCCGATCCACCTGCTGCCCCACATGGCATGGCGCAGCGCACAAGGCGCCTGGGTGGGCATGCAGGCCGGGATGTCTTCGCCCGCCACGCTCCTGCTGACGCCGCCCGAGATGCCGCAGCAAGGCAGCGTCCATGAAACAAGTCGCCCAGGGCACCAGGCCTTGCAGCGGCTTCGCGATGGCCTGCGGCGGCTGTTCACCAAGAGCGCGCACTCTGCGGGCTGACAGCGCCATTGCGACACACGGCCCCAGGGAACGCACCAGCGCCCATCCTGGTACAGGCCAGTCACTCACAGGCCAGGGAGAGGTGGGCAGCTGACACGCATGAAGCGCAAATCCCCTTGCTCGTGGATGAGGTGCAACGAACCTTCGGCCAGGGACGATTCGATCGTGGGCGACAGAATGAAGCGGTGCAGCAGCAGGTAGCGAACCGGCGCGAACCGCGGCGCGATGGCGACCAATTCGCACCAGGGCCGGCCCCGCTCCAACGCTTGATGCAACGCGCGGGGCAGCACGTTGGGATCGCTCGTGAGCATGACCGTATGGCGCCTCAACTCTTCGATGATCAGCATGGATGAATAGGTCCCCATCAGCACCCCGTCGAAGCCTGGGTTGCGCTCGTAGTCGATCAGATAGCGGTTCAGCACTGGATCACCGGTCTCCCGCTGCAACGCCGACTGGCGCAGCCGCAAGTACTCGGTGCTCCAGGGCGCCACCCATGCCAGCATGGCGAAGGCAGCCAGGGCACCGGCGGGCCCCCATCGGCGCAGCCCGGGATGGATCGAAACCACCAAGGCAACGTCGCCCGCAGCGGCCGGTGGCCGCTTTCTGGAGAATGCACCGAGGATATTGCGCACACCAATACCCAAGGCCCAGGCGACCGGCACCACCACGGGCAGGAAGTTGCGGATGTCGTAGGAAAACAGGCTGGCCCACAGCAGCAGGTAGGGCAGGCACAGGCCGAACACCAGCCGCCTGCCGCCCGGACTTTTGCACGCCGCAGCCAGCAGTGCACCGACGGCACTGGCAGCCACGGCAGCCGAGCCAAAACCGGCGAGCGCGCCCATGAGCGGCCCCTGCAGAGCGTGGCCGATGCGCTGGCCCCAGCTCCGACCCGCGTGGATGGAGCCGACAAGGTAGTCGATGTTCGTGACATCGACCCCCGTCCAGATCCACCAGGCTACCCACAGATACCAGGGCGCGGCGAGCAGCAGAAAAAGCGACGCCTTGGCAAGTACCGACGTCCAGGACAGCTGTCGGCGCAGCAACAGGACGGCCGCCATGACCAGCCACAGCAACCATGCGATACCGCCCGGCTGCTTGGTCAGCAGCGCTGCAGCGGCGGAGATGGCTGCCAGGGTGAAGACCATGCCGCCGTCCATGCCGCGGCAGCCCAGCAACAGCAGATAGGCAGTCACCGCAACGAAGCAGGCCACCGGCACATCGGCATAGCCAGAATCGGCCATGCCCCGGAACGCGAAGCGCAGCAAAACAAGCCAGGCCGCACATCCCCAGAGAAAGGCGTCGTCACGCCAGCGCCGGTATCCATCCACGAACAGCAGGCAGGGCAATGCAGGGAACAACAGCAGGAACAGCCGCGCCACCGGCTCTGCGGCCCGCGGGTCGACCCATCGATACAAACCGGCCAAGGCCGTTGGCAGCAGTTGTGGGTAGCCCGAGGTATTCGTCGGCAGGGTCTGGCGATGCCACTCCATCGCCCAGCGGTTCCAGCTGCTGATGGTGTCCCAGGCATCGAAGACGCCCGGATGGGAAAGGGCCACATCCTGGACGTACAGGGTGAGGGCCACGGCGACAGCGGCCATGCCGATGGCGTCCCGATACCAGGGGTTCGTGACAGGAAGAGATTGCACCGCAGGTTGCACGTGCCGAAAACAGCGCACGAGCCCGCCCCAGGCCAGCAGCGTGAGCGCGGCAGCGCCGGCCGGCAGCACCCAGGCAGGCCATCCTCCCTGGCCTGCCGCCACCGCAGCGAAAAAGACCTGGAAGTTTGCCAGCAAGCCAATGCCCACCCCCACACACAGGGTCGGCAGAAAACCCAGTTGCCGCCCGACCGCCGTAGTGGCCAGCCAGGGCCACAACAAGGGTGTGAACCCCACCCACTGGAGCAGTGCGATGAGTGCCGCAAAGGCGGCGTGGGTGTGCAGGGCGTCTACATCCATCGATGGGACCAGGCAGTGGTCACAGGGTGCCGGAGGTCCCCTGCGGAACGCAGACCCTGCATGGCCTTGCCTTGCGCAAGCCCTGCCAAGACACCGTCAGGCGCGCGCGGCCCGCAGGTTGACGGAGAAATCGCGCAGGGCGGCAATGCCGCTCTCTTCGGCGCGGCGGCACCAGGCCTGCAGGTCGGCCGTGAGCTGCTCGCGCGACTGCGTGGTGTTGAGCCACATCTGGCGCAGTTCCTCGCGCATGGTCACCATCTTGTCCAGGGCCGGGTGGGCAGCGCGCGCCTGGGCCAGCTGGGACTGTGCATTCGCGGGCACCTTTTCGGCGTCGCGGTGCAGCCAGCGCTTGGCGGCCTTGAGCACCGAGGCGTCGGCCTGGCGCGCCTGCAGCGCGGCGATCTCGTCCTTGCAGGCCTGGCGCACGCCGCGGGCATAGCCGGCCATGACCTCGTAGCGGTTGGCGATCAGGGCCTCCAGCGTCTTTTCGTCGGCCACGGGTTTCACGTCGCCGCGCAGCAGCTTGGGCGGTACCTTCTTGACCGTGGCCCAGCCAAGCTTCTTCATCAGGCTGATGTAGGCCCAGCCGATGTCGAACTCATAGGGCTTGACCGAGAACTTGGCCGAGGTCGGGTAGGTGTGGTGGTTGTTGTGCAGCTCTTCGCCACCGATGACCAGGCCCCAGGGCGAGAGGTTGGTGCTGGCGTCCGTCGCCTCGAAGTTGCGGTAGCCCCAGTAGTGGCCCACGCCGTTGACCACGCCCGCGGCCCAGAACGGGATCCAGAGCATCTGCACGGCCCAGACGGCCGCGCCTGCAGCACCGAACAGCGCCAGGTCGAGCACCAGCATCAGGCCCACGCCCTGCCAGCCGAAGCGGGTGTAGACATTGCGCTCCATCCAGTCATCGGGCGTGCCGTGGCCGAACTTCTTCATGGTCTCGAGGTTCTTCGATTCCGCGCGGTACAACTCGGCGCCGCGCCACATCACGGTATCCAGGCCACGCGTCTGCGGGCTGTGCGGGTCATCCGCGGTCTCGCACTTGGCGTGGTGCTTGCGGTGGATGGCGACCCACTCCTTGGTCACCATGCCGGTGCCGACCCACAGCCAGAAACGGAAGAAATGCGAAGGAATCGCATGCAGATCCACCGAACGGTGGGCTTGCGAGCGGTGCAAAAAGATGGTGACGGCCGCGATCGTGATGTGGGTCGTCGCCAGCGTGTACAGCACGATCTGCCACCAGGCGAGGTTCCACAGTCCATGGCCCAGCCAGTCGATGGCCGCGTTCAGTACAACCCAGTCGGGTAACAGCATATTCAGAAAAACCTTGTACAAGATACCCGACCACCAGCGATGGCGGGCAGGCCAATTTTAAAGGGCAGACCCCTTTTTCGATTAGAGGTTATCCACAGTATCCAGAGTGAATTGGCTCCTGCGTCGCCTGCATGACAAAGCCATGCAACCCCTGTGCCAGAACGCGCACGCACCGACATCCGCCGCAACTGGCGCGCCCCAAGCCAGCGCCCCCGCGCAAGGGCCGCCCCGCCGCGCTGGGGGCGTCCCCCTCCCAGATTGCGAAGCAATATGAGAGAGGGGGAAGGCGCGAAGCGACTCAGGGGGTGCTTACTTCCTTGTCCAGCCCGCAGCAAAGAACCCGTCGGTCTGGTGGACATGGGGCCACAGGCGCAGATAACCAGTGCCCGAGGCACCGCCGCTGCACAGTTTTTCGGCACCTTCCACCTTGAGCTGGGTGAGCGCTTCGCCTGCATCCAGCGGCACGAAATCGGGGTGGGCGGCCGTGAAGGCGTCCGCAATCGCCTCGTTTTCCTGCGGCAGGATGCTGCAGGTGGCATACACCAGCCGGCCACCCGACTTGAGCAGGCGTGCTGCGCTGGCCAGGATGGCGGTCTGCTTGGCGACCAGTTCCTCGACCGACTGGGGCGACTGGCGCCACTTGAGATCGGGGTTGCGGCGCAGGGTACCGAGGCCCGAGCAGGGCGCATCGACCAGCACCCGGTCGATCTTGCCGGCCAGGCGCTTGATGCGGTCGTCGCGCTCGTGCGCAATGGCGGCCGGGTGCACATTGGACAGCCCGCTGCGCGCCAGGCGCGGCTTCAGGGCGTCGAGCCGGTGGCCCGACACGTCGAAGGCGTACAGGCGCCCGGTGTTGCGCATGGTGGCACCGATGGCCAGGGTCTTGCCGCCCGCGCCGGCGCAGAAGTCGACCACCATCTCACCGCGCTTGGCGTCCAGCAGCAGGGCCAGCAGCTGCGAGCCTTCGTCCTGCACTTCCACGGCCCCGCGCGTGAACACGTCGAGCTTGGCCAGCGCCGGCTTGCCGTCGATGCGCAGACCCCAGGGGGAGTACGGCGTGGGCACGGCCTTGATGCCCGCCTTGGCGAGTTCCTTTTGCACATCGGCGCGCTTGTCCTGCAGGGCATTCACGCGCAGGTCCAGCGGTGCGGCGTTCGACAGGCTTTCCACCAGCGGCCAGAAGCCCGCGCCCAGCTGGTCCTTGAGCGGCTGAACCAGCCACTCGGGCAGGTTGTGGCGGTGGCGCTCCATGAGGTCGTCGGCGGTCACGCCATCGCACTGTTCGAGCCACTTCCTTTCCTGATCGGTCAGGGCGCCCAGAAGGAAATCGCGCGGGCCGTAGAAACCCAGGATGGCCAGGCGGCGCTCCCGGGGACCGGAGCCCGAGGGCGCCATGTGGTCGAACAGCAGCTTCTTGCGCAGCACGGTGTAGACCGTTTCGGCCAGCGTGGCACGCTCGCGCGGCCCCAGGCCCCGGTTGTCACGGAAAAAGCGCGACACCACCGCATCGGCGGGGTGTTCGAAAGTGAGGGTCAGCCTGACGAGTTCGGCACAGGCGTCGAGAAGAACTTTGGGATGCATATCCCCTCTATTGTCCCACTCTGGCCTGTAAACCCTTGATTTTGGCTTTCGCCGGCCCTTTCAACGGGTGAATACCGGATCGAAAGCAGAACGCTGGATCTCTTTCAGCGTGGGCGATTCGCCGGCCCACAGCACCAGGGCCGGGCCGGGCAGGCTGAGCTGGCGCTCCATGGCGCGGCACAGCTGGTAGCGGCTGCCATCGTCCAGGTCGGGCAGGTCCACGAAGACCAGGTAGGCGCGGCGCTGGGGGTGTTCTCGCAGGTTCTTGCGCACCAGCCAGCAACGCTCCACATCGGAATAGCGCACCAGCTCGGCCTGCAATTCCTCGAGCTCGAAGGGGCTCAGGTCGTGGCGCGTGGTCTGGCTGAAGAAAGAGGCGCCCGAGAGTTCCTCCCAGGCACGCTCCTCGGACTCCTGGGCGCGCTCGAGCCGTTTGCGCCACTGCTTGAAGGCGGCGGCATCGTGGTCGTGGCCCAGGCGCGGGGTTTCCAGCTCGGCCAGCGCGGTGCGCGCGGTCCAGTAGCGGTCGCCGCTGCCGGCCTCCCACAGGCGGTGCAGCAGGGCCATCTTGCCCTCGCGGTCCTCGGGCGCCAGGCACTGCACCAGCCCGCGCAGCGCACCTGGGTAGTCGGTGCTGCGCGCCAGCGCGGTCTCGTAAACGCCGCGCACATCGGCCCGCGGGTCCAGGTGGCGTTGCAGGCGCGCCAGCTCCACCAGTTCCGCGGCACTGGCCTGGGGCATGCCGGCCTGCAGGACCTGGGCACGGTCGCGCACCCTGCCCAGCCAGCCGTGGTGGCGCTTCCACTCGCCCGCGTTGTCGCGGCACCATTGCTTGTCGAAATGCGCCACCCAGCGCTTGGCCTCGGAGCCCAGCAGGGCCAGGGCCCCTCCGCGCGACCACTCGGCCGGCAGGGTGGGCACGGCGTCCAGCGCTTCCAGGCGATCGCGCAGGCCCGGGTGCGTGTCGTCCACATTGCTGATGCGCTTGAGCGCCTGGCGCAGCGCATCGTTGGCAAACGCGGCCTCCGGCACTTCGGACAGGCGCTTGCGCATGGCCCGGTAGGGCCCCACGGGCAAGGGATTGCCAGCAGCCTCGCTCCAGTGACCGCCCCAGAAATTGTCGTGCAGCCACTCGCCGCGCACCTCGATCTCGATCAGCGCGGCGGCGGCAACGTCGCGCCCCAGCAGCTTGCCGGCGATGCGGTCGGCCTCGTATTCGTCCTGGCGCGCCAGTGCGAAGGTCTTGGCCACGAAGCGGGGAAAATACCAGCGCATGAAGGCCTGGGTGGCCACGGCCACGGCGCCTTCGTCGTCCTCCAGGCTGCTGTTCAGGCGCATCCAGGACAGCCGGGTGCGGTAGATCCAGGCCGCAAACCGGCCATGGTCGCCGCGCAGGTGACCGTACTCGTGCGCCAGCACGGCCAGAAAGCGCGGCCGGTCCAGCGCCAGCAGCAGCGGCAGGCCGATGGTCAGGTAGTTCACGGCGCCACCCAGCAGCCCATAGCGCGGCAACTGCTGGATGCTGGCGTTGAATTCGTCGTTCAGGTACACATGGTGGATGGGCGGGCCCTTGATCTTGCGGCGCATGCGCTCCAGGGCCTCGAACAGCTCGGGTGCCTCCAGCGCCGTGATCTCCATGCCCTTGGGCTCGTCCACGCGCACCCAGAGGGCGCGGATACTCACCCACAGCAGGCTGGCCGCACCCAGCAGAACGAACACCAGCACCAGCCGGAACCGGCCATTGAGCAGCTGCGGCAGGACCCAGGCGATCAGACCGGCGCCCACGGCCAGGCAACCGAGCACCCAGGCATAGCCCAGCGCGGCGAACGCAGCCACGCCGAGCCGGTACCGGCGGCTGTTGTCTGCGCTGTCATGCTCGCTCATGCGCACCAGGTGCACAAAATCTGCCTGATCCACTGGATTTCCCCCTCAACCTTGTTTTTTGACCACCTGCCATCCTAAATGACCGACGACGACCTGCCCCAATTCACCCCCACCCCGCCCGGTCTGTACCGCCACTACAAGGGCATGCTCTACGAGGTGATCGACACCGTGCGCCACAGCGAGACCCTGGAGCCCATGACGCTGTACCGCGCGCTGTACGGCCAGCGCGGCCTGTGGGTGCGCCCGGCGGCCATGTTCTCCGAAGAGGTGCTGATCGATGGCCGCATGCGCCCGCGCTTCGAAAAATGCGCCGACGAGGACCTTTCCCGGCCCCCGGCCCACCCCTGAACCGGCGACCTGCACCGACCACCGGGGCCAAACCGCCGAACTGGCAGGCATTGGCCTGCCAGTTCGGCCGATCATGCCCTCCATTGTGTCCCCATGGACACAAACCGTACAAACCGCCTTGACCTGGCCTTTGAAGAATGGACCTGGGCCATGGCCGGCGTTGTTCGCCACCCCGGGGAGCACGGGCCGCGGCCCGCAACCCTTGGAAGGAACGACGATGACGAGCATCACAAGCAGCGTCAGCAGTGCCTGGTCCAGTGCAAGTGTGCAGCGGGCGCAACGCCCTGCGCCCTCGCCGGAGCGGCTGCTGGCCAAGATAGACGCAGACGGCAGCGGCGGCGTGAGCGACACCGAACTGCAGGGACTGCTGGACGATGTCGCCAAGAAGACCGGTGTCAGCAGCCAGGCCAGTGCTGCCGACCTGGTCAAGCAGTACGACAGCGACGGCGACGGCAGCCTCAACGCCGACGAACTGGGCAAGACGCTGCAGAGCGCCATGCCCCCGCCCCCCTCGACCATGGCCTTTGCCCAGTCGCGCAGCGACACCGGCGGAACGGGGGCCACGGGCCAGGCGGGGGACGACCTGTTCGGCAAGGTGGACACCGATGGCGACGGCGGCGTGAGTCAGACCGAGCTGCAGGCCTTGCTCGAGAAGATGTCCGGCGGCACGGCCAGCAAGACCGGCGTCAGCAGCGACGAGCTGTTCAGCCAGCTCGATGCGGATGGCGACGGCAGCCTCTCGGAGGCCGAATTCGACGCGGGGCGGCCTCCGGGCGGGCCTGGCGCGGGCGCTGTGGGCGGCATGCCGCCGCCACCGGGCGGCCCTGGGGGGTCTGCCGGGGCCTCCGCCAGCAGCAGCACGACCTACGACCCGCTCGATACCAACGAGGATGGCGTGGTCTCTGCCGCCGAGCAGGCGGCGGGTGCGGCCCAGACGGATGCGGTCGCGGCGCTGTTCAAGGCCATCGACACCGATGGCGACAACAGCATCGGCAGCGAGGAGGCCCAGGCCTTCGTCGACCAGCTGACCCGCCAGTTCAGCAACGCCAGCGCCAGCAGCCAGTCGCCGGAGGGCGGGCAGAAGACGGACCTGGTGAAGCTGGCCCAGCTGGCGCGCAGCCAGTACGAGGCCGCCGCTGGCGCCTGGTCGCCCTCGGGCAGCACGCTGAGCGCACTGGCCTGACGGCAGGCACGGGGGGCGGCTTGCAGGGCCTGCACTTGCGCCGCCACGCCGCACAGTCCTACAGCCCGGGCACCCGCTCAGGGCTATCTTCAAAGCCATGACCCACTTGCCCCATGCCGCCAACGGCTGACCGCGGGACCCTACCGCCAGCCCCGGACAGGGGCATTGCATGCGCCGCATCGCCGTGTGCACACGACCCGGAGCACACCATGGACTATCTTCTGCAAGGAATGTTCGGCGAAAAATCGCTGACCAAGGTCGTCGGGCTGTTTGCCCGCGAAACGGAGGCGGACATCGCCGTTCGTCGGCTGCTGCGGCTGCCCGGCATGCAGCGGGAGCAAATCCGGCTGCTGGGCCCCGAGCATGCCGACCTGCGCGCCCAGGACCTGCTCAGCGAAGCCCTGGAGCCACAGCCCCGTGGCCTGTTCACCACCCTGGTCCGGGCGCACGCCATCGCCGGGCTCACCGGTGCGGTGCTGGGCCTGCTGGCATTTGCCTACCTGGTGGCCACCAACGAACCCGCGGTGCTCAGCAACCCCCTGCTGGCCTTCATGGCCATCGTGGGTTTCGGCAGCACCTTCGGTCTCATGCTGGGCGCACTGGCCGCGCTGCGGCCCGACCGCATCTGGGTCATCGTCCGGGTGCGGTCCGCCCTGCGCAAGCGCCAATGGGTGGTGGTGGCGCACCCGAGCGACTCGCACCAGACGGCTTTGGCCCAGGACCTGCTGGAAAGCAGCGAGGCCCAGGTGGTGCGCACCCTCTGAAACGCGATCAGGCCAGGGCTGCCACGAACGCCCGCACGGCACGCGGGTAGATCACATGCTCCTGCGCCTGCACCCGGGCCGCCAGCACCTCGGCCGTGTCATACGGCAGCACGGGAACCACCGCCTGGTCCAGGATGGGGCCCACGTCCAGCTCATCGGTGACCTGGTGCACGGTGACCCCGGCGACCTTGCAGCCGGCGTCGATGGCCCGCTGGTGGGTGTTCAGCCCTGTGAACGCCGGCAGCAGCGAGGGGTGGATGTTGATCAGCCGGCCGGCATAGCGCGCCACAAAGCCCGGGGTGAGAATGCGCATGAAGCCGGCCAGCACCACCAGGGCGGGTTGGTACTGGTCGATGGCCTGCGCCAGCGCGGCATCGAACGCCTCCCGGCTCTCGAAGGCCTTGTGGTCGAGCGCCTCGGTGGCAATGCCTTCGCCGCGTGCAAACGCCAGCCCCCCGGCATCGGCCTTGTTGCTCAGCACGGCGGCCACGCGGGCGCCGTGGCGCCGGGCCCAGTCTTCCTGTTGCGCGGTACGCACGATGGCAGCCATGTTGGAACCGCTGCCGGAGATCAAAATCACGATGTTCTTCATAAATTGCACGACGACGCTCAACCCCGGATTATCCCTGCCATGCCCTTCGAACCCGCAAACCGCCCCCTGACCGCGAACGAGGCCCGCGTGCTGGCCACGCTGATGGAAAAGGCCCGCACCGTGCCCGACAGCTACCCGATGTCGCTCAACGGCCTGCTCACGGGCTGCAACCAGAAGACCAGCCGCGAGCCGGTGATGAACCTGAGCGACGCCGAGGCGCAGGAGGCGCTCGACTCCCTGCGCCAGCTCACCCTGGCGTTCGAGACCAGCGGCAACCGCACCACGCGCTGGGAGCACAATTTCCAGCGCGGCGTAGGCGTGCCCGAACAATCGGCCGTGCTGCTGGGCCTGCTCATGCTGCGCGGGCCCCAGACGGCGGGCGAGCTGCGCATCAACGCCGAGCGCTGGTACCGGTTTGCCGACATTTCATCGGTCGAGGCCTTCCTGGACGAACTGCAGGAGCGCAGCGCCGAAAAGGGCGGCCCGCTGGTGGTGCTGCTGCCGCGGGCCCCCGGGGCGCGCGAGCAGCGCTGGGCGCACCTGCTGTGCGGGGCGGTGGACACCAGCAGCAGTGCCGGCGCGCCCACCCCAGGCGGCGGCGCAACGACCGCGCTGCAGGCCCGTGTCCAGGCGCTGGAGACCGAGGTAGCGGGCCTGCGCGCCACGGTCGAGCGGCTGTGCGCCGAGCTGGGCATCGCCCCGGCGGCGCAGGCGATGTCGCCACCCGGACAGGAATAAAACGAACGACCGTGCTACAAACAGGACTTCTCAGGAGACAAGCCGCATGGATCTCGCATTCACCCCCGAAGAACAGGCCTTCCGCGACGAAGTTCGCGCATGGGTCCGCAGCAATCTGCCCCCCGCCATTTCCCACAAGGTGCACAACGCCTTGCGCCTGACCCGAGACGACCTGCAGGGCTGGGCCAAGATACTGGGCAAGAAGGGCTGGCTCGGCTTTGGCTGGCCCAAGGAATTCGGCGGCCCCGGCTGGACCGCCGTGCAAAAGCACCTGTTCGAAGAAGAGTGCGCCCTCGCCGGCGCACCGCGCATCATCCCCTTCGGCCCCGTGATGGTGGCCCCGGTGATCATGGCCTTCGGCAATGCCGAGCAGCAAAAGCGCTTTCTGCCCGGTATCGCCAGCGGCGAAGTCTGGTGGAGCCAGGGCTACAGCGAACCGGGCTCGGGCTCGGACCTGGCCTCGGTCAAGACCCGCGCCGAGCGCGTGGGCGACAAGTACATCGTCAACGGCCAGAAGACCTGGACCACGCTGGGCCAGTACGGCGACTGGATGTTCAACCTGGTGCGCACCAGCACCGAGGGCAAGCCGCAGACGGGCATCTCCTTCCTGCTGCTGGACATGAAGTCGCCCGGCGTGACCGTGCGCCCGATCAAGCTGCTGGACGGCGAGTGCGAGGTCAACGAGGTGTTCTTCGACAACGTCGAAGTGCCGGCCGAGAACCTGATCGGCGAAGAAAACAAGGGCTGGACCTACGCCAAGCACCTCTTGAGCCACGAGCGCACCAACATCGCCGACGTGAACCGCAGCAAGCGCGAACTGGAGCGCCTCAAGCGCATCGCCAAGGCCGAAGGCCTGTGGGATGACACGCGCTTTCGCGACCAGGTGGCCCTGCTCGAAGTGGACATCGTGGCCCTCGAAATGCTGGTGCTGCGCGTGCTGTCGGCCGAGAAGTCGGGCAAGAACTCGCTCGACATCGCCGGCCTGCTCAAGATCCGCGGCAGCGAGATCCAGCAGCGCTATGCCGAACTGATGATGCTGGCGGCCGGCCCCTTCGCACTGCCCTTCATCGAGGAAGCCATGGAAGCCGGCTGGCAAGGCGATTTCCCTGGCGGCGAGGTGGCCAATGCGCCCCTGGCATCAACCTACTTCAACCTGCGCAAGACCACCATTTACGGCGGCTCGAACGAAGTGCAGCGCAACATCGTTGCGCAGACGGTTCTGGG
Organism: Acidovorax sp. GW821-FHT10A04; assembly: GCF_059415825.1. Classification (NCBI taxonomy): domain Bacteria; kingdom Pseudomonadati; phylum Pseudomonadota; class Betaproteobacteria; order Burkholderiales; family Comamonadaceae; genus Acidovorax; species Acidovorax sp. GW821-FHT10A04. The sequence goes on along the minus strand of NZ_JBWKNZ010000009.1, from coordinate 150,987 downwards.
CTAAGGAGACAAGAGCATGGATTTCGATTTTTCCGACGACCAGGAACAGCTGCGCGACGCCGTGCGCAAGTGGGTGGACAAGGGCTACAGCTTCGAGCGCCGCCGTGCGGCGGTGGAGGCCGGTGGCTTCTCGCGCGACGCCTGGAATGAACTGGCCGAGCTCGGCTTGACGGCACTGACCGTGCCTGAGGACAACGGCGGCCTGGGCCAGACCGCCATCGATGCGATGGTGGTGGCCGAGGAACTGGGACGCGGCATGGTGCTCGAGCCCCTGGCGCAGGCTTTCATTGCCAGTGCCGTGCTCTCGCAGTACGCACCGGCCGAGGTGCAGGGCGCCTGGCTGCCCCGCGTGGCCAGCGGCGAAGCCCTGGTGGTGCTGGCCCAGCAGGAGCGCAAGGCGCGCTACCGCCTGGATGTGTGCGATGCCAAGGCCACGGCAGCCGCCGGTGGCCACAGCGTGACCGGTACCAAGAGCATCGTCGCCGCGGGCGACCAGGCCGACGCCTTCCTCGTACCGGCCCAGCTGGACGGCAAGATCGCGCTGTTCCTGGTGGAGCGCTCGGCCAGCGGCGTGGCCACGAAGGGCTACGTCACGCAGGACGGCAGCCGCGCCGCCGAAGTGCAACTGGCCAATGCCCCCGCCACCCTGGTCACCACCGACGGCCTGGCCGCGCTGGAACTGGCCGTGGACACCGGCATTGCCGCCACCTGCGCCGAAGCCGTGGGCGTGATGGACAAGACCGTGGCCGCCACGGTCGAGTACATGAACCAGCGCAAGCAGTTCGGCGTGCTGATCTCTAGCTTCCAGGCCCTGCGCCACCGCGTGGCCGACATGAAGATGCAGCTCGAGCTGGCCCGCTCGATGAGCTACTACGCCAGCCTCAAGCTGGGTGCCCCCGCCGCCGAGCGCCGCGCCGCCATGGCCCGCGCCAAGGTGCAGTTGGGCCAGTCCATGCGCTTCGTGGGCCAGCAATCTGTGCAGCTGCACGGCGGCATCGGCGTGACCGACGAGTACATCGGCAGCCACTACTTCAAGAAACTCACGCAGCTGGAAATGGCCTTTGGCGACACGCTGCACCACCTGGGCGAGGTGTCGGCCCGCATGCAGGACACGGCTGGCGTGTTTGCCTGACGCAGGCACGTAACACCCGCATGACATGCTCGTGGATCACCCGGTCCACGGGCATTTTTCATTTCTGGAGAAGAACACGATGACGATGACGACGATGATTTCCCTGCAACGCCGCTCCGCACTGATCGCCGCAGCCACTGCCGCGCTGGCCCTCACGGGCTGCGCCACCTCCGGCTCGTCACAAGAGGCCTTGCCGCCCATCGTTTTCGTGCATGGCAACGGCGACACGGCGGCGTTGTGGCAGACCACGGCGTGGCGCTTCGAGTCCAACGGCTGGCCGCGCGAGCGCCTGCACGCCATCGACGTGCCCTACCCGCTCAACCGTGACGACGACGGCAAAGCCCAGCCCGGCCGCACCTCGGCGGCCGAGCACATGGCCTACCTCAAGGCCGAGGTGGACAAGGTGCGCCAGGCCACGGGCGCCAGCAAGGTGGTGCTGATCGGCAACTCGCGTGGCGGCAATGCGATCCGCAACTACATCCAGAACGGCGGCGGCGACCAGACCGTGAGCCATGCCATTCTGGGCGGCACGCCCAACCATGGCGTCTGGGCGATCCCGGGCTTTCGCGAAGGCAACGAGTTCGCGGGCACCGGCCCCTTCCTCAAGGGCCTGAACGCGCCCAAGAACGCCGCAGGCGATGAGGTCACTGGCCCCGTGCGCTGGTTGACCGTGCGCTCGGACGGCAACGACAAGTTCGCCCAGCCCGACGGCCTGTGGATCGGCCAGAAGGGCACGGCCACGAATGTCACGGCGGCCGGCCCCGAGCTCAAGGGCGCGACCAACGTGGTGCTCCCGCGCATCGACCACCGCGAGACCTCGTACTCGCAGGCCGCGTTTGCAGCCGCCTACCAGTTCATTACCGGCAAGGCACCTGCGGCAGCCGCCATTGCCAATGAGGCGCGTGTGGCCCTGTCGGGCAAGGTCACCGGCCTGGGCGTGGACCCGCTCGATGCCAAGACCGGCAATTTCAGCAACAACCTGCCCCTGCCCGGCGCCCAGCTGGAGGTCTATGCCACCGACCCGGCCACGGGTGCCCGCAGCGGCAACGCCCTGCTGCGCACCACCGTGGCGGCCGATGGCCAGTGGGGCCCCCTGGTGGTACCCACCGGCGCACCGCTCGAGTTCGCCATCACCGCACCCGGCTACGCCACCACCCACATCTACCGCAGCGGCTTTCCGCGCAGCAGCACCATCGTGCACCTGCGCGCCGAACGCATCGCCGATGCCGACAAGACCGCCGCCAGCGTGGTCAGCATGACGCGCCCCCGCGGCTACCTGGACCCGGAGCGCGACCAGATGCTGTTCGACGGTGTGCCCCCCGTGGGCGTGCCGGCCGGCGCCGGCGCGGCCTCGGCCAAGATCAAGCCCGAAGGGGCGGCCCAGCGCAGCGTGGCCGCGCAGTTCAATGGCGAGCGGGTGGTGGGACAGACCTGGCCCGCAGCCAGCGGTCACTTGGTGTTCCTGGAGTTCACCTACTAAGAAAAGCACCTGGGGTTTGCATTTACCCCAAGAGTGGCCAAGACGGCCTCGATGGCTAGGCGCTCCGTCGCAGACAGTACTGAAAGTACGGCAAGACGGCAACGACGCCAGCGGGGTCGTACTGGCCGCTCCGCCAACTAAGCCAACAGACGAGAGGACTTGGGGACGTGTGCCATCAGGAATTCCATCTGGTCTGCAAGAATTCTTCTGTTGCGCAGGATGAAGTCTTCCCACAGGCTGGGCACGTAGGGCGCGTAGAGCAGCGGCATGTGCGCCTGCTCCGGGGTGCGCGGCCCCTTGCGGTGGTTGCAGGGGCGGCAGGCCGTGACCACATTCATCCAGTGGTCCTGTCCGTTGCGCGCGAAGGGCACGATGTGTTCGCGCGTGAGGTTGTCTTCGTGGAAATGCCCGCCGCAGTAGGCGCACACGTTGCGGTCGCGGATGAAGAGCTTGCTGTTGGTCAGGCCCGGCTTGAGGTCGAAGGGGTTGATGCTGGGTACGCCCTTGGTGCCGATGATGCTGTTGACGGCGATCACCGACTGCTCGCCCGTGACGGCGTTGTAGCCGCCGCGAAAAAGCGCGACCTCGCCGCCGGACTCCCAGCGCACTTCGCCGGCTGCGTAATGGGTGACGGCCTGCTCCAGCGATATCCACGACTGGGGCAGCCCCTGGGCTGACAGCTTCAAGACCTTCAAAACACGCCTCCTGGAACAAGAATGAACACAAGGAATCGGAACGCGGATGTCTCGCGGACCCCACTGCGCTGTGAAGTCCGTGGTACACAATATACTCTGTTTTCGTGACAGATTGGCGTCTGGTGCTTTACCCATCGGCCCAAGCTGCTATCAAAAAGATAACAAATCAATGAAGATCTTCCGCGGATTCCACCACCCCGGCATCGCCCCCGCCTGCGCGCTGACCATCGGCAACTTCGATGGCGTGCACCGCGGCCACCAGGCCATGCTGGCCCTGCTCAACAGCGAGGCCGCCCATCGCGGGGTGGAGAGCTGCGTGCTGACCTTCGAGCCCCACCCGCGCGACTACTTTGCCGGGGCCCTGCACAAGCCCGAGCTGGCACCCGCGCGCGTGGGCACCCTGCGCGACAAGCTCACCGAGCTGGCACGCTGTGGCGTGCAGCAGACGGTGGTGCTGCCCTTCGACGCGCGGCTGGCCGCCCAGTCGCCCCAGGCCTTCATCGACGAGGTGCTGGTCCGGGGTCTGGGCGCGCGCTATGTGCTGGTGGGCGACGACTTCCGCTTCGGCGCCCAGCGCGCGGGCGACTACGCGCTGCTGGACGCCACGGGCCAGACCCGGGGCTTCGACGTGGCACGCATGAACAGCTACGAGGTGCACGGGCTGCGCGTGTCGAGTTCGGCCGTGCGCCAGGCGCTGGGCCAGGGCGACATGGAGGCCGCCGCCCGGTTGCTGGGCCGGCCGTACTCCATCTCGGGCCACGTGGTGCATGGCCGCAAGCTCGGGCGCGAACTGGGTGCCACGGCCGAGGGTGCGGGCGACGGTTTTCGCACGCTGAACCTGCGCTTTGCCCACTGGAAACCCGCCGCCAGCGGCATCTTCGCCGTGCTCGTGCACGGCCTGGGCGAGACCCCGCTGCCGGGCGTGGCCAACCTGGGCGTGCGCCCCTCGCTGGACCCCGACGACGTGAACGGCGGGCGCGTGCTGCTGGAGACGCATTGCCTGCAATGGCCCGCCGATCTGGGGGCCGAAGGGGCGTACGGTAAAATCGTGCGGGTGGAACTGCTGCACAAACTGCACGACGAGCTCAAGTACGACGGTCTGGATGCCCTGACGACGGGCATTGCCAAGGACTGTGCGGATGCGCGCGCCTATTTCGCGTCGGCCCACGCACCCACCAACCACACCGAGACCCGGCGCCAGACCACGCGCGACCGAATTTGAGGGGGCTGCCTGCGCAGCGCCTGCCCTGCAGGCCGGATACCTTCCCACACCCCTTCTTTCTTCCCGCTTTTGCTCCGGGCCTGCCCCGGAATGCCCCGTTTTAAGGCTCCCCCATGTCCGACAACGCCAGTACCACCGAATCCACCGCCCCGGATTACCGCAGCACCCTGAACCTGCCCGACACCCCCTTCCCCATGCGCGGCGACCTGCCCAAGCGCGAGCCGGGCTGGGTCAAGGAGTGGGAGGACAAGGGCCTGTACAAGCGCCTGCGCGACGCGCGCTGCGGTGCGCCCAAGTTCATCCTGCACGACGGCCCGCCCTATGCCAACGGCCAGATCCACATGGGCCACGCGGTCAACAAGATCCTCAAGGACATGATCACCAAGGCGCGCCAGCTCGAGGGCTTCGACGCGCTGTACGTGCCCGGCTGGGACTGCCATGGCCTGCCGATCGAGAACGCCATCGAGAAGAAGCACGGCCGCAACCTGAGTCGCGACGACATGCAGGCCAAGAGCCGCGCCTACGCCACGGAACAGATCGCGCAGCAGATGGGCGACTTCCAGCGCCTGGGCGTGCTCGGCGAATGGGACAACCCCTACAAGACCATGAACTTCGCCAACGAAGCGGGCGAGATCCGGGCCTTCAAGCGCGTGATGGAGCGCGGCTTCGTCTACCGCGGCCTCAAGCCCGTGTACTGGTGCTTCGACTGCGGCAGCTCGCTGGCCGAGTTCGAGATCGAATACGCCGACAAGAAGAGCACCACGCTGGACGTGGCCTTCAAGGCGCACGAGCCCGCCAAGCTGGCGGCCGCCTTCGGCCTGCCGGCGCTGGCCAAGGATGCCTTCGTGGTGATCTGGACCACCACCGCCTGGACCATCCCCGCCAACCAGGCGCTGAACCTGAACCCGGCGCTGACCTATGCGCTGGTGGACACCGAGCGCGGCCTGCTGGTGCTGGCCGAGTCGCTGGTGGAAGACTGCATGGCACGCTACGGCCTGACCGGCCAGGTGCTGGCCACGGCCCTGGGTGAAAAGCTCGGAGGCCTGGAGTTCGAGCACCCGCTGTACGACGTCGATGCCGGCTACCGCCGCCTCTCGCCCGTGTACCTGGCCGACTACGCCACGGCCGATGACGGTACCGGTATCGTGCACTCCTCGCCCGCCTATGGGCTGGAGGATTTCAACTCCTGCGTGTCCCACGGGCTGGCGCTCGACGACATCCTGAACCCCGTGCAGGGCAACGGCACCTATGCGCCGGACTTCCCGCTGTTCGGCGGCCAGCACATCTGGAAAGCCGTGCCGGTCGTCATCGAGGCGCTGCGCGACGCCGGCCGCCTGATGGCCACCAAGGACATCACCCACAGCTACCCGCACTGCTGGCGCCACAAGACGCCGGTGATCTACCGCGCGGCCGCGCAGTGGTTCATCCGCATGGACGAAGGCGAAGGCGTGTTCACCAAGGCCGGTGAAAAGCCCGCCAAGACGCTGCGCCAGATCGCGCTGGACGCCATCGAGCACACCAGCTTCTACCCCGAGAACGGCAAGACCCGCCTGCACGACATGATCGCCGGGCGGCCCGACTGGTGCATCTCGCGCCAGCGCAGCTGGGGCGTGCCCATCCCGTTCTTCCTGCACAAGGACTCGGGCGAGCTGCACCCGCGCACCATGGAAATCATGGACCAGGCGGCCGACATCGTCGAGAAGGGCGGCATCGAGGCCTGGAGCCGTGTGACGCCCGAGGAGATCCTGGGCGCCGAGGATGCAGCCTGCTACACCAAGAGCACCGACATCCTGGAGGTGTGGTTCGACTCAGGTTCGACCTTCTTCCACGTGCTGCGCGGCACGCACCCTGGCGTGCACCACGACACCGGCCCCGAGGCCGACCTGTACCTGGAAGGCCATGACCAGCATCGCGGCTGGTTCCACAGCTCGCTGCTGCTGGCCAGCGCGCTCGAAGGCCGCGCGCCCTACCGCGGCCTGCTGACGCACGGTTTCACCGTGGACAGCCAGGGCCGCAAGATGAGCAAGTCGCTGGGCAACGGCATCGATCCGCAGGAGATCAACAAGAAGCTGGGCGCCGAGATCATCCGCCTGTGGGTCGCCGCGAGCGACTACTCGGGCGACATCGCGGGCGATGAGAAGATTCTGGCGCGCGTGGTCGACGCCTACCGCCGCATCCGCAACACGCTGCGCTTCCTCTTGGCCAACGTGAGCGATTTCGACCCGGCCACCGATACCGTGCCGTTCGACCAGATGCTGGAGATCGACCGCTATGCCCTGACGCGCGCGGCCGAGTTCCAGGCCACGGTGCTCGCGCACTACAAGGTCTACGAATTCCACCCCGTGGTTGCCAAGCTGCAGCTGTACTGCTCGGAAGACCTGGGCGGCTTCTACCTGGATGTGCTCAAGGACCGCCTGTACACCACGGCGCCCAAGAGCCTGGCGCGCCGCAGCGCGCAGACCGCGCTCTACCAGATCACGCACGCCATGCTGCGCTGGATGGCGCCGTTCCTGTCGTTCACGGCCGAAGAGGCGTGGAAAGTGTTCGGCGCCTCCGACTCCATCTTCGTGGAGACCTACGGCTCCATCGCTGGTGCCGACGAAGGCCTGCTGGCCAAGTGGGCGCGCCTGCGCGAGATCCGCGATGGGGTGAACAAGCAGATCGAGGTGCTGCGCGCCGACGGCCAGGTGGGCTCGTCGCTGCAGGCCAGCGTGGTGCTCACCGCAGCGCCCGAGGACCACTCCCTGCTGGCCAGCCTGGGCGAGGACCTGCGCTTCGTGTTCATCACCTCGGCCGTCGAACTGGTGGCCGGCGATGCCCTGCAGATCAGCGTCAAGCCCAGCGCCGACGCCAAGTGCGACCGCTGCTGGCACTACCGCGCCGACGTGGGCCAGGATGCCGCCCACCCGACGATCTGCGGCCGCTGCACGAGCAACCTGTATGGCGCCGGCGAAAGCCGGGTGCACGCGTGATGGCAGCAGCAAGCAGCACCCCCACCTCGGCCCTGGGCCGCATGTGGCCCTGGCTGGCCTGGGCGCTGGTGATCCTGGTCGCCGACCAGATCACCAAGTCGCTGATCCTGGATGCCTACCGCCTGGGCGACGCGACCCCCATCACCAGCTTCTTCAATATCGTGCGCGCGCACAACACGGGCGCGGCCTTTTCCTTCCTGGCCGATGCCGGGGGCTGGCAGCGCTGGGCCTTCACCGGCATCGGCGTGGCCGCCACCCTGTTCATCGTGTGGCAGCTGCGTGCGCATCCGGAACAGAAGCTGTTCTGCTTTGCGTTGTCCAGCATCCTGGGCGGTGCCGTGGGCAACGTGGTGGACCGGCTGATGCACGGCTACGTGGTCGACTTCCTGGACTTCTACGCACGCGGCTGGCACTTCCCGGCCTTCAATCTGGCGGACTCGGCCATCACCGTAGGCGCGGTGTGCCTGGTGCTCGACGAGCTGCTGCGGATGAAGAAAGCGAAGTAGCCGCCCCCCTGCTCCCGCATTCCTGAACGGCCCTCTCGAGGGCCGTTTTGCATGGCCCGGCCCTGGCACCCGGTCACACGCGCGTCACACGGCTTCGCTCCAATGTAAACGTTTACATTGCAACGAGGTTCCATGAGCATCCAGGACGTTGCCCGCCAGGCGGGGGTGTCGGTCGCCACCGTGTCGCGGGTCTTCAACCTGCCCGACAAGGTGACGCCGGCCACGCGCGAGCATGTGCAGCAGGTGGCCCAGGCCCTGGGCTACCTGCCCAACGCCAGCGCGCGCACCTTGCGCACCCAGCGCAGCCGCGTGATCGGCGTGGTGCTGCCCACCCTGCTCAACCCGGTGTTCGCCGAATGCCTGCAGGGCCTGGCGCAAGCGGCCGTCGCCGCCGGTTACGCCATCCTGCCGTTTGCCACCGAGTACCAGATCGCCCAGGAAGACCGGGCCGTGCACCTGCTCCTGGCCGGCAACGTGGACGGCATGGTCCTCGTGGTCTCCAACCCGGCCACGTCGAGCGCACTGCAGCGCCTGGCCGAAGCCGGCCTGCCCTACGTGCTGGCCTACAACCGGCACCCGGACCACCCTTGCGTCTCGGTGGATGGCGAGCAGGCCGTGGCCGAACTGGTGGCGCACCTGGCATCGCTCGGGCACCGGCGCATCACCATGGTCAGCGGCCAGCTCGCCGCATCGGACCGGGCGCAGCAGCGCAGCCGGGGCTTTCACCTCGGCATGGCCGCCGCCGGCCTGCCCGCAGGGCTGGTGCGCGAGGTGCCCTTCATCGAAACCGCGGTGCAGGATGTCACGGCCCTGCTGCAAGGCCCTGGTCGCCCCACGGCCCTGGTCTGCTCCAACGACCTGCTGGCCATCCGCAGCATCCGCGCCGCCCACCTGGCCGGCCTGGCCGTGCCGCGCGACCTGAGCGTGGCGGGTTTCGACGGCATCGCCCTGGGCGAAGACCTGACCCCCATGCTGAGCACCGTGGCCCAGCCCAACGCCGATATCGGCCGCTGCAGCGTGCAGCTACTGGTGCAGGCCATGGCCAGCGGCACGCCGCTGGCACCCGACGCCGGGCTGACCCTGGCACACCACTTTCGCACCGGTGAGTCCTGCGCCCCTGCCTGATCCGTCTTTCGTCCACCTCCCCCGCCACCTCTATCCACAGGAGTTCCCGATGACCCTTCCGCTCACCCATTTCATGCGCGCCGCCGCGCTCGCCCTGGGCCTGGCCGCCAGCGGCGCAGCCATGGCCCAGACGGCCATCTGCTACAACTGCCCGCCCGAATGGGCCGACTGGGGCAGCCAGATCAAGGCCATCAAGGCCAAGACCGGCATCACCGTGCCACCGGACAACAAGAACTCGGGCCAGTCGCTCGCGCAGCTCGCGGCCGAGAAGGCCAGCCCCGTGGCCGACGTGACCTACCTGGGCGTGACCTTTGCGATCCAGGCGCACAAGGACGGCCTGATCGCGCCCTACCAGCCGGCCGCATGGAAGGACATCCCCGATGGCCTCAAGGACCCGGCTGGCCACTGGTTCAGCATCCATTCGGGCACCCTCGGCTTCATGGTCAACGTGGATGCGCTCAAGGGCAAGCCCGTGCCGCAATCGTGGGCCGACCTGCTCAAGCCCGACTACAAGGGCCTGATCGGCTACCTGGACCCGGCCTCGGCCTTCGTGGGCTATGTGGGCGCCGTGGCCGCCAACCAGGCGCGCGGCGGCACGCTGGAGAACTTCGCCCCTGGCATCGACTACTTCAAGGCCCTGCAGAAGAACGAGCCCATCGTGCCCAAGCAGACCTCGTATGCGCGCGTGCTCTCGGGCGAGATCGCGATCCTTTTGGACTACGACTTCAACGCCTACCGCGCCAAGTACAAGGACAAGGCCAACGTGCAGTTCGTGATCCCCGCCGAAGGCACGCTGGTGGTGCCCTACGTGATGGGCCTGGTGGCCGGCGCCCCCCATGCCGCCGATGGCAAAAAGGTGCTGGACTTCGTGCTCTCCGACGAAGGCCAGGCCCTGTGGGCCAATGCCTACCTGCGCCCCGTGCGCGCCAGCGCCATGCCCAAGGAAGTGCAGGCGCGCTTCCTGCCCGCCAGCGACTATGCGCGTGCCAAGACGGTGGACTATGGCCGCATGGCTGCCGTGCAGAAGGCCTTCTCCGATCGCTACCTCGCTGAAGTGAAGTAAGCGCCATGCGCCACGGCTTCGCTCCCTCGCGCACGCTGCTGCTCGCCTGCGCCGCGCCGGCCGTGGCCTTCTTCGCGGCCTTCTGGCTGCTGCCCGTGGCCCTGCTGCTGGCCTTGCCGGCCGGCAAGGGCTGGGCCACCTACTTCGCGGTACTCACCAACGCCCGCTACCTGCAGAGCCTGCTGCAGACGCTGGGCCTGTCGCTCACCGTCACGCTGGCCACGCTGGTGCTCGGTGCGCTGGTGGGCATCACGCTGGCGCGCCAGCGCTTTCGCGGGCGGCAACTGCTGCTGTCGCTGCTCACGCTGCCGCTGTCCTTCCCGGGCGTCATCGTGGGCTTCTTCATGATCCTGCTGGGCGGACGCCAGGGGCTGGTGGCCGACCTGTCGGACGCGCTGGGCGCGGGCCGCACCACCTTTGCCTACGGGCTCACGGGCCTGTTACTGGCCTACCTGTATTTCTCGCTGCCACGCGCGATCGCCACCTACACCGCGGCGGCAAGCGCCATGGACGCCGCGCTGGAGGAGGCCGCGCGCTCGCTCGGTGCCTCGCGCTGGCGCGTGGCGCGCGACGTGTGGCTGCCCGAGCTGGCCGCCACCACGCTGGGCTGCGGCGCCATCGTCTTCGCCACCGCCATGGGGGCCTTCGGCACGGCCTTCACCCTGGCCAGCAAGTTCGAGGTGCTGCCCATCACCATCTACAACGAGTTCACCAACTACGCCAACTTCGCGCTGGCGGCCAGCCTGTCGATCACGCTGGGGCTGATCACCTGGCTGGTGCTCTGGGCGGCGCGCCGCGCATCCGGCACCTCGGCCTTCTGAAGCATCCATGATGAGAAACGCACGACAAGCCCCCTGGTCCCTGGTGGCGCTCACCGCGCTGGTGGCCCTGTTCATGCTGGCGCCGATTGCGCTGTCGGTCCTGGCCGGGCTGGTGAACAACTACAGCGCGGGCCTCCAAAGCGGCCTCACGCTGCGCTGGCTCGGCGAGGTCTGGGAGAACTATGGCGGCACCGTGGGCGCCTCGCTGCTGCTGGCGCTGCTGTGCGTGGCGGGCAACCTGCTGATCGGCGTGCCCTGCGCCTATGCCCTGGCGCGCAGCCGCTCGCGCTGGGCACGGCTGCTGGAGGAGCTGCTGACCCTGCCCGTGGCCGTGCCGGGGCTGGCCAGCGCGCTGGCGCTGATCCTGGCCTACGGCACGCTCTCGGGCTTTCGCCAGAGCTTCGCCTTCATCCTCGTCGGGCACATGGTGTTCACCCTGCCCTTCATGGTGCGCACCGTGGGCGCGGCCTTCCAGAAGGACGAACTGCGCTCGCTCGAAGAAGCTGCGCGCTCGCTGGGCGCCAGCTTCACGCAGCGCTCCCTCGGGGTGCTGGTGCCCGCCGTGCTGCCGGCCATCGTGGCGGGCAGCCTGATGGTGTTCACGCTCTCGGTGGGCGAATTCAACCTCACCTGGATGCTGCACACCCCGCTCACGCGCACCCTGCCCGTGGGCCTGGCCGACAGCTATGCCTCCATGCGCATCGAGATCGGCTCGGCCTACACGCTGGTCTTCCTGATCGTCATCCTGCCCGTGCTGTGGGGCCTGCAGGCCCTCGGCAGCCTCATCGAGAAACACCATGGAACTTGAACGCACGCGCGTGGACGTGGTCCACTGCGCCAAGACCTATGCCGACGGCACGCGCGGACTGCAGCCGACGGACCTGACCGTGGAGCCCGGCGAGGTGCTGGCCCTGCTGGGCCCCTCGGGCTGCGGCAAGACCACCCTGCTGCGCCTGATCGCCGGGCTGGAGTCGCCCGACGCGGGCAGCCGCATCGCCTTTGGCGGCACGGACGTGACGCAGCTGCCCATCGAGCAGCGCGGCATCGGCATGGTGTTCCAGCACTACGCACTGTTCCCGCAGATGACGGTGGCCGCCAACATCGGCTACGGCCTGCGCATCCGCGGTGCCGATGCCGCCGAGCAGCGCCGCGTGGTCGGCGAGCTGGTGGACCTGGTGCGCCTGAACGGGCTGGAGGGCAAGCGCCCCGCCGAGCTGTCGGGTGGCCAGCGCCAGCGCGTGGCCCTGGCGCGCGCGGTGGCCGTGCGGCCGCGCGTGCTGCTGCTCGACGAGCCCCTGACAGCGCTGGACGCCAAGCTCAAGGAGTCGCTGCGCGACGAGCTGGCCGAGCTGCTGCGCCGCCTGCACATCACGGCCGTCCACGTCACGCACGACCAGCAGGAAGCGCTGGCCATTGCCGACCGCCTGGCGGTGATGCAGGCCGGCCGCATCGTGCAGGTCGGCGATGGCGAGACGCTGTACCGCACGCCGGCCCACCCCTTCGTGGCGGCCTTCCTGGGCAGGGTGAACCGGCTGCAGCGCGACGAGGCGGCGCGCCAGCGCCAGGTGCTGCCCCTGGGCGGGATCGATATGCCCTGCCCTACGGCCTGCGCCGCCGACACCGTGCTGCTGGTGCGGCACGAGGACATCGAGGTGCAGCCAGGCCCTGCAGAAGGCGATGGCTGGGCCCGCGCCGACGTGGCGCGCCGCAGCTTCCTGGGCGAGCGTGTGCAGCTCACCCTGGCCCTGGCGGGCCAGGCCCCATTGCAGGCCGACGTGCCCCGCGACCACCCGGCCCGCCAGGGCCAGCAGGTGGCCATCCGCATCCGGCCCGAGCACCTCATGCCCAGCCACGGGGCTTCCTGACCACTGCCACGCACTTCCATGACCACCCTGCTGCTGCAACTGTCCGACCTGCATATCCGCGAACCCGGCCGCCTGGCCTATGGCCGCATCAACACCGCGCCCTACCTCGCGCAGGCAGTGCAGACCATGCTGCGCCTGCCGCAGCGGCCCGACGCGCTGGTGATCACCGGCGACCTGACCGACTTCGGCCGCGCGGCCGAGTACGCGCACCTGCGCGCGCTGCTGGCGCCGCTCGGGCCCTTGCCCACCTACCTGCTGCCGGGCAACCACGACGAACGCGCCCAGCTGCGCCAGAGCTTTCCGGAGCACGGCTACCTGGGTACCGATGGCTTCGTGCAGTACTGCGTGCCCGTGGGCGGCCTGACCTTGATCGCGCTGGACACCGTGGTGCCTGGGGCCAGCGAGGGCAGCCTGTGCCGCGAACGCCTGGCCTGGCTGGCCGGTGCGCTCGACGCCCACCGCCACCGCCCCGTGGTGATCGCCATGCACCACCCACCGTTCCAGACCCTGATCGGCCACATGGACGCCATCGGTCTGCTCAGCGGCGCGGCGGAACTCGAAGCGCTGGTGGCACGCCACCCGAACGTGGAACGCATCGTCTGCGGCCACCTGCACCGCAGCATCCAGGTGCGCTTTGGCGGTTCGATCGCCATGACCGTCCCCTCCCCGGCCCACCAGGTCTGCCTGGACCTGGCGCCCGATGCGGCCTCGGCCTGGACGCTGGAGCCGCCCGGCTTCGGCCTGCATGCCCTTCCCGAGGGGGGTCGCCTGGTGAGCCATGCCGTGGCCAGCGGGGTGTACGAGGGGCCCCACCCCTTCCACGACGGTGGGCAACTGATCGATTGAAGCGGTGGCGGTGCGGGGTGCCGCCCGCCTTTTTGCCGGCCCGGCCGGCGCAACACACCTTGCCGTGTCATGGACATGGTTCCTGTGCTATAGATTCAGGAGTATGCTAGAGCGTCCTTAATGTGACAGTTTTGTGACTAAAACGGGCGCTCCCATGGTTTGCGGGCTTCGCAAATCCTTCCCGCGTCCGTTCCGGGCAACACCAGCCTGCCCCGCGGCGCCACCGCTGGCGGGCCCCGGCTGCCCCCAAGGCAGCCTCAGCGGGCATGGCACGTGCTTCACAGTGCAGGTCAAAAATAAGAAAAGTTAGCGTTTACTCATGAAGCATCTCCTAAATCTCCTGGCCGCCGTCGCGCTGCTGATCTGGGGCACGCACCTGGTGCGCACCGGCATCCTGCGCGTGTTTGGCGCCAATTTGCGCCAGCTGATCGCGCACAGCGTCAGCACCCGCATCACCGCCGTGCTGTCGGGCATCGGGGTCACGGCGCTGGTGCAGTCGAGCACGGCCACCGCGCTCATCGTGTCCTCCTTCGTCGGCCAGGGCCTGGTGACACTGCCTGCGGCCCTGGCCGTGATGCTCGGGGCCGATGTGGGCACCAGCGTGATGGCCGTGGTGTTCTCCATGGACCTCTCGTGGCTGTCGCCACTGTTCATCTTCGTCGGGGTGGTGCTGTTCATCACCCGCAAGGACACGGCCGCCGGCCGCGTGGGCCGCGTGCTGATCGGCCTGGGCCTGATGCTGCTGGCGCTGCGGCTGATCACCGAATCCACCACCGTGCTGACGCAGTCACCCACGGTGCGCACCTTGCTGGGCGCGCTCACCAGCGACCTGCTGCTGGAGATCTTCACCGGCGCAGTGCTGGCCGTGGTGGCCTATTCGAGCCTGGCCACGGTGCTGCTGACCGCCACCCTGGCCGGCTCGGGCGGCATCCCGGTGGACGTGGCGCTGGGCCTGGTGATCGGCGCCAACCTGGGCAGCGGCCTGCTGGCCGTGCTGACCACCATGAAGGCCAATGTGCAGACGCGCCAGGTGCCCCTGGGCAACCTGTTCTTCAAGATCATCGGCGTGGCCATCATGACGCCGCTCACCGGCCTGTGGCTGCAGCACGTGCGCCCGCATGTCCCCGACACGGCCACGCTGGTGGTGCTGTTCCACCTGGCCTTCAACCTGGTGGTGGGCATCATCTGCATCGGCCTCACGGGCACCGTGGCGCGTGCCGTGCAGCGGCTGCTGCCGCAGCCCGATGCGCAGGCCTCGTCGGCCGGCACGCGCCCGCGGCACCTGGACCCCTCGGCCCTGGCGACCCCGTCGCTGGCCATCTCCTGCGCGGCACGCGAGGCCCTGCACCAGGCCGACGTGGTCGAATCCATGATGATCGGCCTGCACACCGTGATCCGCACCGACGACCTCAAGCTGGCGCAGGATCTGCGCAAGCTCGACGACGAGGTGGACGGCCTGTACTCGGCCATCAAGTACTACCTGACCAAGATCTCGCGCGAGGCCCTGGACGAGCGCGAAGGCCGGCGCTGGGCCGACATCATCAGCTTCACCATCAACATGGAGCAGATCGGCGACATCATCGAGCGCGTGCTGATCGACATCGAGGACAAGAAGATCAAGAAGGGCCGCCACTTCTCCGAGGCCGGCATGGAAGAGATCAACGAGCTGCACGCCCGCCTGCTGGACAACCTGCGCCTGGCGATGAGCGTGTTCCTCAACGGCAACGTGCGCGACGCGCAGAAGCTGCTCGAGGAAAAGGCGCGCTTTCGCGACCTGGAGCGCGCCTACTCGGCCACCCACCTGGTGCGCCTGTCGGACAACACGGTGCAGAGCATCGAGACCAGCTCGCTGCACATCGACCTGATCAGCGAGCTCAAGCGCATCAACTCGCTGCTGTGCTCGGTGGCCTACCCGATCCTGGAATCGGCGGGCGCGCTGGCGCCGAGCCGGCTGCGCGCCGCCGTGACGACAGAGTAAGGCGCGCCGCTACGCGCCAGCGGTGGTGGAATCCAGGTAGGCGCCAATCACCAGCCCGGCCTCCTGCGTGAACTCGCTGCGGGCCACCCGCTGCTGCACTTCATCCAGGCCGAGCAGCTCGAAGCGCTCGACCTCGCCGTCCTGGTTGGCGGGCTCCATGCCCGCGGGCACCGTGGCGCGGAACCAGTCGATGCGCTCGACCATGTAGCCGATGCCGCCGCCCTCGCGGCTGGGACGCGAGAACAGCACATGGCCGCCCTGCGCGACATCGGCCAGATCCGCCGTGGCGAGGCCCGCTTCTTCCCAGGTCTCGCGCGCCAGGGCCTGGTCGAGCGTGTCCACGGCCGCGACCATGCCGCCCATCAGGGTGTCCCACATGCCCGGGTTGTTGGGCTTGGTGCGCGAGCGCAGCTGCACCCACATGCGCCCGTCGGGCGCCAGGCCCACCAGGTGCACGGCCCGCGTGGCGATGCCCAGCACGCGCACGGCACCACGCTCCACGGTGGCGATCACCTCGCCCTGGGCGTTGGGCACGGCCAATTGCTCATTGCGCCACGGGCCGCACTGGCCCCGGGCGCGCAGCACGGCGGCGATGGCATTGAGGCCGGCGGTGGCCGGGCCATCCAGGTGCCAGCCACCTGCCGCCCTGTGCAGGCGGTGGCCGCCCTCCAGCGCGGGCGCCACCATGTCCAGCACGCCTTCGGCCACCGAGCCCACCACCTGTCCGGCCACCTGCAGCGGCAACCGGGCCTGCGCCGGCGGTTGCCGGGCAGCGACCCGTGCCGCCGCCAGCCACCCGGCAATGGTCTGCGCGGACGTGCTCACAGCGTGAGGATGGTACAGCCGGTGGTTTTGCGGCCTTCGAGGTCGCGGTGCGCCTGCTGCACCTCGGCCAGCGGGTAGCGCTGGTCGATGTGGATCTTCACCTGGCCGCTGGCCACCACGGCGAACAGGTCGTCGGCCATGGCCTG
Source organism: Acidovorax sp. GW821-FHT10A04 (assembly GCF_059415825.1). Lineage (NCBI taxonomy): Bacteria > Pseudomonadati > Pseudomonadota > Betaproteobacteria > Burkholderiales > Comamonadaceae > Acidovorax > Acidovorax sp. GW821-FHT10A04. Next base: position 134,311 of record NZ_JBWKNZ010000009.1, on the reverse strand, counting down.
CGTGCTCTCGCGCGTGGCGATGTGGGTGAACAGGGTTTGGCGCGTGACGTACAGCGAGCCCTTGGCACCGAGCGAGCCCGGTGCGAACGGCGGCACGGGACCCGAGGCATTGCCGAAGCTGGCCATGAGGCCGAAGGGACGCAGGCATTCGAGCGACTTGTCCCAGGTGTCCTTGCCCACCGAGTCGTACACCACCTTCACGCCCTGGTCGCCGGTGATTTCCTTGACGCGCGCCGCGAAGTCCTCGGTGTTGTAGTTGATGGCATGGGCCGCGCCATTGGCCAGCGCCAGCTGGCACTTCGCATCGGTGCCGGCGGTGCCGATGAGCTGCAGGCCCAGGGCCTTGGCCCACTGGCTGGCGATCAGGCCCACGCCGCCGGCAGCGGCGTGGAACAGCACATGGTCGCCGGCCACGAGGCCCTGCACGGGCAACGTCTTCTTGAGCAGGTATTGCGCGGTGAGGCCCTTGAGCATCATGGCCGCGCCGGTCTCGAAGCTGATGGCATCGGGCAGCTTGCAGACGCACTTGGCCGGCAGCACGCGCAGCTCGCAGTAGCTGCCGGGCGGCTGGCTGGCGTAGGCGGCGCGGTCGCCCACCTTCAGGTGCGTGACGCCCTCGCCCACGGCCTCGACCACGCCGGCCGCCTCCATGCCGATGGTGGCCGGCATGTTCAGGGGGTACAGGCCCGTGCGGTGGTACACGTCGATGAAGTTCAGCCCGATGGCATGGTGGCGGATGCGGATCTCACCCGGGCCGGGCTCGCCCACGGTGACGTCGACGAGGTGGAGTTCTTCGGGGCCGCCATGCTGGCGGATCTGGACGGCGAGGCTCATGGGATCGGTCTCCTGGTGGCTTGGAACGGCGGCCATCCTGCCATGAATCTGCAAGGCTTGCCCGACGCGGGTCGATACATTAGCGCCATGACGCAAAGACTCTCGCCCGGCACGGCGGCGATGCTGGTGGTGCCGCCGATGCTGTGGGCCGGCAATGCCGTGGTAGGCCGGCTGGTGCACGACCTGATCCCGCCCCTCACCCTGAACTTCATCCGCTGGGTGCTGGCCTTCGGCATCCTGCTGCCGCTGGCGCACCATGTACTGCGCAGGGACAGCCCCCTGTGGCCCCACTGGCGCCGCTATGCGCTGCTGGGCCTCCTGGGCGTGGGCCTGTACAACGCGCTGCAGTACATGGCGCTGCAGACCTCCACCCCGATCAACGCCACGCTGGTGGGATCGAGCATGCCGGTCTGGATGCTGGCCGTGGGGGCCATGTTCTTCAAGGCACCGGTCACGCGCCGCCAGGTGGCAGGTGCCTTCCTGTCGATGTGCGGCGTGCTGCTGGTGCTCTCGCGCGGCGAATGGAGCCAGCTGTTGGCCCTGCGCCTGGTGCCGGGCGACCTGTTCATGGTGCTGGCCACCATCTCCTGGGCGTTCTACAGCTGGATGCTCTCGGGCACGCGCGAGCCGGCCACCATCCGCGGCGACTGGGCGGCCTTCCTGATGGCGCAGATGGTGTTCGGCCTGGCCTGGTCGGGCAGTTTTGCCGGGCTGGAGTGGGCCAGCGGGCGCACGCACATCGAATGGGGCGGGCCCTTGGTTGCCGCGCTGGCCTTCATCGCGGTGGGGCCGGCCGTGCTGGCCTACCGCTTCTGGGGCGTGGGGGTGCAGCGTGCCGGGCCGGCGCTGGCGAGCTTCTTCGTGAACCTCACGCCGCTGTTCGCCGCGATGTTGTCGGCGGCCTTCCTGGGCGATACGCCGCAGCTGTTCCACGGCGTGGCGTTCGCCCTCATCGTCGGCGGGATCGTGGTGTCCTCGCGGCGCTGACGGCCCGCGCTTCAGGCCAGTGCCGCGCTGCTGGCTCCGAGCAGGCTTTCCAGGTCGGCCACGGGCACGGGGCGGCCCATCAGGTAGCCCTGGAAGAACTGGCAGCCGTGCAGGGCCAGGAAGTCCTTCTGCGCCTGGGTCTCCACGCCTTCGGCGATCACGTCGAGCTCCAGGTTGCGCGCCATGCCGATGATGGTCTGCACGATCACGTCGTCGGTGTGCTTGACGCCCAGGTTGCGCACGAAGGACTGGTCGATCTTGAGCTGGTCCAGCGGCAGCCGCGTGAGGTAGGCCAGCGAGGAGTAGCCGGTGCCGAAATCGTCCACCGAGAAGCGCACGCCCTTGGTCTTGAGCAGGCCCATCTTGGCGATGGTGTCGTCCACGTTGTCGAGCACCAGGGACTCGGTGAGCTCGAGCTTGAGCAGGTGCGGCCGGGCCCCGGTCTCGCGCAGCACCTCGACCACCCGGGCCACGAAATCGCGCTGGCGGAACTGCCGCGCACTGACGTTGACCGACAGCTGCACATGCCGGTAGCGCGGGTCGCCCTGCCAGGCCGCCAGCTGCTCGCAGGCCGTGCGCAGCACCCAGTGGCCCATGGGCACGATGAGCTCGCTCTCCTCGGCCACGCCGATGAAGTGGCCCGGCGTGATCAGCCCGCGTTCGGGGTGGCGCCAGCGGATCAGCGCCTCGGCCCCTACGATGCGGCCGTCCAGGTGGAACTGGGGCTGGTAGTGCAGCACGAACTGGCGGCCGGTCAGGGCCGCCTGCAGGTCGCTCTCGAGCTGCGCACGCTGGCTGATCGCGATCTGCATCTGCGGATCGAAGAAGCACAGCGCATTGCGGCCCTGGGACTTGACCTGGTACATCGCGATGTCGGCCTGCTTGAGCAGGTCCACCGAGGGCTGCATGGCACCGCCCATCAAGGTGGCGCCGATGCTCGGGGTGCTGTGGTAGGTGTGGGTCCCGAGCGTGTAGGGCTGGTTGAGCTTGCGCAGGATCTTCTGGCCCACGCGGCGGGCATAGGCTGCGGCCTCGCTGCTGTGCTCCGAGAGGTCGCTGAGCATCACCACGAACTCGTCGCCGCCCAGGCGGGCCACCGTGTCCTCGCGCCGCACGCAGGTCTTCAGGCGCTGCGCCACCTGGCGCAGCAGCATGTCTCCGACCTCGTGGCCCAGGGTGTCGTTCAGGGTCTTGAAGTGGTCCAGGTCCAGGAACAGCAGCGCACCGTGCTGGCCGCTGCGCACGCTGGCGGCCGTGGCCTGCTGCATGCGGTCCATGAGCAGGCGCCGGTTGGGCAGGTTGGTCAGCGGGTCGAAGAAGGCCAGGCTCTCGATCTCGGCACTGGCCTGGCGCAGCTCGGTCACGTCGTGGTAGGTGATCACCAGCCCCGATTCCGGTGTCACCCGCTCGGTGATCTGGATCACGCGGCCATCGGGCAGGGACTGCTCGTGCGGCCCCTGGGGCTGCAGTTGCAGCGCCAGGCGGTGCTCGATCCACAGGGCACGCTCCGAATCGGAGGCGTGCGGCAGGTGGTGCCGGGCCTTTTCCTCGAGCACCCTGCGAAACGGCACCTGGGGCGCCAGGATGGGCTGGAGCCAGGGAAAGATCTCCTCGAAGCGCCGGTTCCATTGCACCACGCGCTGCAGGCCATCGAGCAGCACGAAGCCGCTGACCATGGATTCGAGCGCCTGGTCCAGCGTGGCCTTGCTCTGGGCAATGGCCAGGCGGGCCTGCATCATGCGGTCGATGTAGCGCAGCGCGAACACCCCGGCCGCCAGGATCATGGCCAGGAAGGCCAGCGCGGTGAGGCCCACGGCATTGCGCTCGGTGCGCCAGGAGGCCAGGGCATCGCGCTGCGGGATGCTGGCCGAGATGCGCAGGTCCTGGTACAGGATGGGGCGGTACACCACCAGCGCGACCTCACCGCTCAGGCGCGCCGGGGCGCGCCAGTGCGGGCCGCTTTCGTCCAGGGTATCGAGCGGGGGGGACAGGGTGTGGGTGACGACGTCCTCGCGGCCCGGCACGCTCAGCAGCATCTGCCCGCCCGCGCGCTCCAGTGTGACCTGCAGGCCGCTGATGTCCACGCCCTGCACCAGCACCGAACTGAGCGAGGCCACGGGCAGTTCGGCCAGCGCCACCACGCGCGAGCTGTCGGCCATCTTGAGGTGGCGCGCAAAGTACAGCACCTTCTCGGCGCTGGCGAAGCTCACCACCGGCTGGCTGACCATGAGGGTCGAGACCGACTGGTTCAGCACCTCGTCGAGGAAACCCGCCGGCAGGTCCAGCGCCAGCCGGCTGCCTGCCGCGTCGGAGGAGGCGACCACCTTGCCCTGTGCATCCACCAGCGCCACGTAGCGCACCATGAGGTTCTGGCGGGCCGAGCTGCGCAGGCGCTGGCTGGCGCCGTCGGAGTCGATCCACTCCACCATGGCGGTCGACAGGCCCAGCAGTTCGTCCATGCTGGCCAGCAGCACGTCCACCGACAGCAGCGAGCGGTTGAGCGCCGCCTCGGCACCGGCCACGAAACGCGTGGCCTGCGTGGCGCTGTCGGCCAACGCCACCTGGCGCGCATTCCAGACCAGCGTGGCCGCCACCAGGGCCACCGACGCGAGGAAGAAGGCAACCGCCCCCGAGACGTAGATCTTGATGCGGGCAGGCGAGGATGGGTTCATTTGCCAGGCGCCGCGGCCAGGCCACGCACGGGCCCGATGGTTCGGTTCCAGATATCGGCGCAGCGCGGGCCGCAGCGCTGCACCCAGCGTGGCAGCACCGTGGAGGCCAGGATCTCGCGGCGGCTCTTCTCGTCCTGCTCCGAGACCGGCACGACGACCATGTTGCCCTTGCGCCCACCGGTGCAGTTGGCCGCCCCGCGGTTGCAGGCCATGCCGTCGGCGGTCTCGCGCTCGGCCTCCTCCCAGATGCCGGCTTCCAGCCGGGGCAGCTCGCGGCGCAGCAGCGCCCGCAGGTCGGGCGGCAAGGCCTCCCAGGCGGCCTGGTTGGCGGCAAACACGGCCAGGCCCCAGTTCACCGGCAGCGCATGCAGGTGGGAGGTCATGGTGTGCAGGCCCAGGGTGTTGCCCGACATGGTGCCGGTGATCGCGCACTCGGTGTTGCCGGCCGACAGGCTGGTCACGATCTGCGCAAAGCCCGTGAGCACGGGAATGCCGCCCAGCGCCCCGACGAAATCGGCCTGGCTCGACGAGGAGACGCGGATGCGCCGGCCCGACAGGTCGGCCAGGTTGCGCAAGGGCTTCTTGCAGAAGACCACCTGGGCCGGGTAGACGTAGATGGCCAGGGCCTCGACCCCGTGCTGGTCGCGCAGGGCCTTTTCCAGGTAGGGGCGAAACGCCGCCACCGTGCTCTTGAGGGTGGCGATGTCGGGGTTGAGCCCCGCGAGGTCGGGCGCCGTGTACTCCGGGTACTGGGCCGAGAAGGAGCTCATGAGCGTGGTGCCGAAGGGCACCACCCCGAGCTGCAGCAGGCGCAGCATCTCGCCACCGGGCACGCCGGCACGGTCGAAGGGCACGATCTCGGCATCGAACTTGCCGCCGCTCAGGCGCGCCAGCTCCTTGCTCCAGAAGGGCTCCTCCTGGCGTGTGTACTGGTTGATGCCGGCCAGCCCCCCGACGATGCGCAGCTTGTACGGCGCTGGGGTCTTGGCGCCCGGTCCGGCCCCGGCGGCCTGGGCCCAGGCCGCACCGTTGCCGCACGCCCACACTCCGGCAACCAGCAGGGCCAGCATGGCGAATCGGCTCGTCAGGACACGGGACAGGTTCATGGCGATGGTATCTCCGGCCTTATTGTTCGTCCTAGATTCCCAAAGTATGGGAAAAATGTGCGCAAAACACAACGGACCCCGGCAGGTCCATCAGCCCATTGTGCCTTCGCAACCCCGGCTGGATACCGGGAAAACACGCGGAAAAGCACCCCTTGCAACACCTGGGGTGCCCCTCTTTCCACATGCCTTGACGGACATCAAGGCGCCGCCAGGCCCTGGCACCGCACAAGGCAGCCGTGCCGCACGGCCCTCAGAACGTGCCCTGGTAGGCCCCCCCGTCGGCCAACACGTTCTGGCCCGTCATGTAGCCGGCCTGCACGCTGCACAGGAAGGCGCAGATGGCGCCGAACTCTTCGGCCGTGCCATAGCGGCCCGCCGGGATCTGGGCCTGCTGCACCCGGCGGAACTCTTCCACGCTGGTGCCCGACTTGGCCGCCGCGGTGCCGATGGTGGTGGCCAGCCGGTCGGTGTCGAACTTGCCCGGCAGCAGGTTGTTGATGGTCACGCCGCCTGCCGCGAGCTTGCTGCGCGCGACACCGGCCACAAAGCCCGTGAGCCCGCTGCGCGCGCCATTGGACAGGCCCAGGATGTCGATGGGCGCCTTCACGGCGCTGGAGGTGATGTTGACGATGCGGCCAAAGCCGCGCTCGGCCATGCCGTCCACCGTGGCCTTGATGAGCTCGATGGGAGTGAGCATGTTGGCATCCACGGCCTTGATCCAGGCGTCGCGGTCCCAGTTGCGGAAGTCGCCGGGAGGCGGTCCACCGGCATTCGTGACCACGATGTCGAAGCCCTGCCCGGGGCCGCCGGCCGCCGAGAACACCGCGGCGCGGCCCTCGGGCGTGGTGATGTCGGCTGCCACGGCCAGCACCTGCACCTTGCCGGCCGCGCCCTGCGCCTGCAGGCGCGATGCGGCCTGGGCCAGCACATCGGCATTGCGGGCATTGATGACGACGTGCACGCCCTCGTTCACCAGCGCCTGGGCGCAGCCAAAGCCCAGGCCCTTGCTCGCACCACACACCAACGCCCACTTGCCTGCAATACCCAGATCCATGTCCAACTCCGTGATTCGTCGGAAAGTGCACACCGCACCCCGTTCACCAAATCATAAGTGGACTTGGGCAGCCCTGCCCGCCGCGGGGCACTGCCCGCACCGTGCGCTCAGGAAGCGGGCCTGTGGGCCGGACGGGTGAAGACGAAGATGCCCGCGACCACCAGCGCCGTGCCGCAGGCCACCCACACCGTGAAGGGCTCCCCGAGGATCCAGATGCCCATGAGGATGGTGGACAGCGGCCCCACCATGCCGATCTGCGCGGCCATGCCGGCGCCGATGCGCTCGATGGCCATCATCACCATGAGCACCGGCACCGCTGTGCACAGCGTGGCATTGAGCACCGACAGCCAGACCACCTCGGGCGCGACCACGGCGGCGGAGAGCGGCCGCAGCACCACGAACTGCAGCAGGCAGCACAGGCAGGCCACGGTGGTCGCCAGGCCCACCAGCCGCAGCGCGCCGATGCGCTGGACCATCTCGCCGCTGTAGACCAGGTAGATGGCATAGCTCACTGCACTCAGGAACACCAGCAGCGCGCCCAGGGCCGTGTTGCTGCCCTGCAGGTTGGCCTCGTGGCCGAAGACCAGCACCACGCCGCAGTAGCTCACGAGCATGCCCAGGGCCTGGCCCCAGCGGATGCCGCGGCGGTACAGCAGCCAGCCGAGCATCATCACCAGCGTGGGGTTGAGGTACAGGATGAGGCGCTCCAGGCTGGCGCTGATGTAGGCCAGCCCGGCGAAGTCCAGGAAGCTGGCCAGGTAGTAGCCGGTGATGCCCAGGCCGACGATGCCCAGCCAGTCCTTGCCCGAGAGCGGCGGCTTGCCGCGGCTGGCCCACCAGCCCATGGCGGCGAAGATGGGCAGCGCGAACAGCATGCGGTACATGATCAGCGTGACCGCATCCACCCCGTGGCGGTAGGCCAGCTTGACGATGATGGCCTTGCCGCTGAAGGCGATCGAGCCGAACAGGGCCAGCAGGAAGCCCGAGGCGAGGTGTTGGCTGCCGGCCTTGGCGGCCGAGGGGGGCTGGGGGTTCGACAAAGGCTTCTCTCGCGTCAACGGTCGGGCGCCTGCGGTCTGCAGGCGCCTTCGAGCAGCCTGCCAGTGTGGCACGGGAGCAATAACCCGCGCCATCGGCCCTGCGTGCGTGGGCCAGCGCCATCGGCGATGGCCGCCCTCCGCCGGGCAGGCTCCGGGATCAGTGCTTGCGGAAGATGGTGTGGTGCAGCCGGCGCAGCGACCACCACACGCCCACGGCCACCAGCGGGATCGCCAGGGCCGCCGTGGTCTCGGCCGACAGCGGCCAGCCGATCTTCTGCGCGCCCTTGGCCAGATAGCTCACCAGGCCCACGATGTAGTAGGTGATGGCCGCCACCGACAGTCCTTCCACGGTGGACTGCATCTTGAGCTGCAGGTCCTGGCGGTGGTTCATGGTGGCCAGCAGGGCCTGGCTGCTTTGCTGCTGCTCGATCTCCACGCGCGTGCGCAGCAGGTTGCTCATGCGCGAGACGCGCTGCGACAGCGCGTCCTGGCGCCGGGCGGCCCACTCGCAGGTGCTGCGGGCGGGGGTCAGGCGCCGGTCCATGAACTCGCGGATGGTCTGCATGCCCGCCAGGCGCGACTCGGCCACGTCCTGGATGCGCTTGTCCAGCAACTCGAAGTAGGCGCTGCTGGCCGAAAACCGCGAATGCGTGGCCGCGTACTGGCTCTCCACCTGGCCGGCCAGCCGCGTCAGGCGATCGAGCAGCGCGGGCTCGGCATCGCGGTTGGCGGTGCGGATGGCATCGGCCAGCTCGGCCAGCTCGCGCTCGGCAAAGGCCAGCACGCTGGCGGCCTCGCGCGCAGCGGGCAGGCCCAGCAGCGCGGCCATGCGGTAGGTCTCGATCTCCAGCAGGCGCTGCACCAGCCGGCCCAGGCGGCGCGGCGTCATGCCGCCGGCCAGCAGCACCATGCGCGAGAAGCCGTCGGCGTGGATCGCAAAGTCGGTGTACACCTCGCCATGGCCATCGGCCACGGTGGAGGCGACCAGCGTGTCCTCGTGCAGCACATGCTTGACCAGCGAGCCCGAGCCGAAGGTGTGCGTGGGCAGCACCCACAGGTTCAGGCTGCACAGACACTGGCCGGGCAGGGCCGCCAGCCATTCGTGGGGCACGGCCTCGGTGGCGCCCACGGGGTCACGGTCGCCGAAGGCGTCCACCTGCGCCGGCACCATGAAGGTCCAGGTGACGAACTCCGTGTGCATTTCCCAGCGCATGCGAAACGCACCCAGGTCCATGCGCAGGTGGGTGGTGTGCGCATCGGGCAGGGCCAGGTGGTGGTTGCGCAGCAGCGCGGCCACATGGGCCCGGCTGGCCTCGCGCCCGGCAGCGTCGGCCAGCATCACGATGTGGGCAATCGCCAGCGGCGCCGCCATGGCCTCGGGCGGGCGGGCATGGATCTCGTTGTGCAGCAGGGCCCGGTGCGGGTGCTGCTGGAGGCTGGTAGGGGCAGGCATGCAGGGCTCTGGGAAGGTGTTCACGCCATTGTCCACGGGGTGCCCCGGGCCCCATGGGGTGGACTCGCCAAAAAACAACGGCGCCCGAAGGCGCCGTTGCGTTGGCTGTCGAAGCAGGCCGGGGAGATCAGTCCTCGACGAAAGCCTCTTCGCGCTTGCTCTTCACTGCAGGCAGCAGCACGATCACCAGCAGCAGGGCAGCAGCCGCCAGCAGGCCGGCCGACAGCGGACGCGTGACGAACACGCTCCAGTCGCCGCGCGACAGCAGCAGGGCACGGCGCAGGTTTTCTTCCATCATCGGGCCCAGGATGAAGCCCAGCAGCAGGGGCGCAGGTTCCGTGCCCAGCTTGTGGAAGATGTAGCCCACCAGACCGAAGGCACCCACCATCCAGATGTCGAAGGTGTTGTTGTTCGTGGAGTACACGCCGACCGCGCAGAACAGCACGATGGAAGGGTACAGCCAGCGGTAAGGCACGGTCAGCAGCTTGATCCAGATGCCGATCAGCGGCAGGTTCAGGATCACCAGCATCGCATTGCCGATCCACATCGAGGCGATCAGGCCCCAGAACAGCTCGGGGTTGCTGGTCATCACCTGGGGACCAGGCTGGATGTTGTGGATGGTCATGGCACCGACCATCAGCGCCATCACGGCGTTGGGAGGGATGCCCAGCGTCAGCAGCGGGATGAAGGAGGTCTGCGAACCGGCGTTGTTGGCCGACTCGGGCGATGCCACGCCGCGGATGTTGCCCTGGCCGAACGGCACTTCACCGGGCTTGAGCTTGGTTTTCTTCTCGATCGTGTAGGCAGCGAAGGCAGCCAGCAGCGCACCGCCACCGGGCAGGATACCGAGGGCAGCGCCCAGGGCCGTACCGCGCAGCACGGCGGGGATCATGCGCTTGAAGTCTTCCTTGGTGGGGAACAGGCCCTCGACCTTGGCAGTGAACACTTCTCGTTCGTCGTCGGGACGCGAGAGGTTGGCAATGATTTCACCGTAGCCGAACACGCCCATGGCGATGGTCACGAAGCCGATGCCGTCGGTCAGTTCCGGGATGTCGAAGCTGAAGCGGGCCACGCCCGAGTTCACGTCGGTACCCACCAGGCCCATCAACAGGCCCAGCACGATCATGGCTACGGCCTTGAGCAGCGAGCCCGAGGCCAGCACCACGGCACCGATCAGGCCCAGCACCATCAGCGAGAAGTATTCGGCAGGACCGAACTTGAAGGCCACTTCGGTCAGCGGAGGCGCGAAGGCCGCCAGGATCAGCGTACCCACGCAGCCTGCAAAGAACGAGCCCAGCCCGGCCGCCGCTAGCGCCGGCCCCGCTCGACCCTTGCGCGCCATCTGGTAGCCATCGATCACGGTCACCACCGAGGACGATTCACCGGGCAGGTTGACCAGGATGGCGGTGGTGGAACCACCGTACTGCGCACCGTAGTAGATACCGGCCAGCATGATCAGCGCTGCCACGGGAGGCAGAGCATAGGTGGCGGGCAGCAGCATGGCGATGGTGGCCACGGGGCCGATGCCAGGCAGCACGCCGATCAGCGTGCCCAACAGGCAGCCGATGAAGCAGTAGATGAGGTTCTGGAACGTGAACGCTACGCCGAAGCCCAGCGACAGGTTGTTGATCAATTCCATGGTGTGGATGCTCCTGGCTTAACCGGAAATGAAACTGGGCCACACCGGGAACTGAAGCTTCAGCGCCCAGACGAATGCCACGTAGCTGCCCACGGCCAGCACGGTGGCGAGCACGAACACGTCGCGCGCCTTGAACTCGTTGCCGGCCAGGCTGGAGATGAAGGTCAGCGCATAGATGCCGACGATCAGGCCCATCGCCGGGATCCCCAGGCTGGGCAGGCCGCCCAGCAGGATGCCGAAGGCGAAGTTGGCAGCCAGGATGAAGAACAGCGGCTTCCAGGCCCACTTGCCGATCTTGTCACCGTCCACCGTCTCGACCGTGGTGGCCTTGAAGGTGATCACGGCGCCGATGATGGCCAGCAGGATACCGAGCAGCAGGGGGAAGTAGCCGGGGCCCATGCGGGCGCCGTTGCCGACGTTGTACGTGGTGGCTCCCCACGCAAACGCGACCCCGACACCCATGAACATGAGGCCGGAAAAAAAGTCTTTCTGACTTTTGATTTGCACGATTTGTCTCCTATGCGGATTTCACAACCGTGCGATTGTGCTGGCAACAGGAGGCTCGCCGGATGTGGATTCCACCTACACCCGGTAACACTCGGGACTGCGCGTTTTCCCTATGTACGCAGCATGCAAATCAGTCCATGGGCGGCGTTGCGGACATCACCTCTTCGAGGGTGGTGACGCCCTCGGCCACGCGCAGCGCACCGGCCAGGCGCAGGGGCCGCATGCCGTCGGCGATGGCCTGCCGGCGCAGCGCCTCCATCGATGGCGCGGTGGTGATCTTGTCCTTGAGCGCCTCGCTCACGGTGAGCAGTTCATAGAGCCCCATGCGGCCCTGGAAACCGGTCATGCGGCAGTCCACGCAGCCCACGGCCTTGTAGGGCTGGTAGGCGCCACTGAGCTTCCAGGGCTTGATGAAGGCGCTGAGCGCCTCGCGGTCGGCCGACTCGTCCTTTTGCTTGCACTGCTTGCAGAAGGTGCGCACCAGGCGCTGCGCGAGCACGCCCAGCAGCGTGGCGTTGATGAGGTAGGACGGCACCCCGAGCTCCATCATGCGGGTGATGGCCGAGGGCGCGTCGTTGGTGTGCAGCGTGGAGAACACCAGGTGGCCCGTGAGCGCCGCCTGGATGGCCATCTCGGCCGTCTCCAGGTCGCGGATTTCGCCGACCATGATGATGTCCGGGTCCTGGCGCATAAGCGCGCGCAGGCCCTCGGCGAAGTTGAAGTCGAGCTGCGGCTGCACCTGCGTCTGGTTGAAGCTCGGCTCGATCATTTCGATCGGATCCTCCACCGTGCTCACGTTGACCTCTTCGGTGGCCACGCGCTTGAGCGTGGAATACAGCGTGGTGGTCTTGCCCGAGCCCGTGGGCCCGGTCACCAGGATGATGCCGTGCGGGCGCTTGACCAGCGTCTCCCAGCGCGTCGCGTCGTGCTGCGCAAAGCCCAGTGCGTCGAGGTCCTTGACGGTGTTGTCAGGATCGAAGATGCGCATCACCATCTTCTCGCCGAAGGCGGTGGGCAGCGTGGACAGGCGCATTTCGACCTCGTCGCCGCGCTGGTTGCGGGTCTTGATGCGGCCGTCCTGCGGGCGGCGCTTTTCCACCACGTCGATGCGACCGAGCAGCTTGATGCGCGAGATCATCGCGTTGTGCACGCCCATGGGCATCTGGTAGACCGGGTGCAGCACGCCGTCGATGCGAAAGCGGATCACGCCCTGCTCGCGCCGCGGCTCCAGGTGGATGTCGCTCGCACGCTGGTCGAAGGCGTATTGCCAGAGCCAGTCCACCACCTTGACCACCCCCTGGTCATTGGCGTCGAGCTGCTTGTTGCTGCGCCCGAGCTCGACCAGTTGCTCGAAGCTGCTGCCGCCCGATGCGCCACCGGCCTTCTGCGCCGCGCGCACGGATTTGGCGAGGGCGAAGAACTCGGCTGTGAAGCGGTGGATGTCCTGTGGGTTGGCCACCACGCGGCGCACCGTGCGGCGCGCCTGGCGCTCGACCTCGGCCACCCAGTCGTCGACGAAGGGCTCGGCCGTGGCCACCACCACCTCCTTGGCCGTCACCTGCACCGGCAGCACCTTGTGGCGCTCGGCATAGGTGGCGCTCATGGTGTCGGCCACGCGGCCCACGTCGACCCTGAGCGGGTCGATGCGCATGTACGGCAGGCCGGAGCGCTGCGCCAGGTACTCGGTGAGCAGCTCGATGTCCAGTGGCTTGCCATCGGAGGCGCGCGTCATGGCCACCGCGGCCAGGCGGACCAGGGCCGGCTGCGAGCTTTCGGCCTGCGAGCAGCGGGCAATGGTGCGCTGCGCCTCCTCCTGGGAGATCACGCCATCGGCGCTCAGCCACTCGACCATGCGGCGCCAGTCCACGGGCCCGATGTGGCTGATCGGTTTGATGGCCGCCTTGGCAACGGGGACGGGAGGGGTGAGGGTGGTGCTCATGTCTGCGGGCCTCTCAGAGGGGATGGACGGGGCAGGACGAAGAAATGGGGAATCGCATGTTCAGGCCACCGGCTTGAAAACGCGCATCCACTTCGCCGTGTGCAGGTCCCAGCGGGCCTGGATGGCCTCGGCCCGGGCGGCCAGTTCGGCGCGCTTGGGGCGAGTGGGCGTGCGCTGGGCCAGCACCACGGTATTGCCTTCGCGCGTGGGCTTGAAGGCCCACAGCGCGTCTTCGCCAAAGGCGCTGGCCATGCTCTTAAGGCTCTTCTCGTAGCTGGAGGAGCGGCCGAACAGGTTCACGGTCATGCTGCCATCCTCGGACAGCAGGGCCCGGCAGTCGGCGTAGAAGTCGGGGCTGTCGAGCACGGGCGCGGCCGCGTCGTGGTCGTACAGGTCCACGGCGAGTGCATCGACGGTGCCCAGCCACATGGGGTTCTGGATCTCCCTGGCCGCATCGGCCAGCACCACGCGCAGCTTGGGGCCGTCGGGCGGCAGCTTGAACCACTGGCGGCACACGGCCACCACCTGCGGGTTGAGCTCGATGGCCGTGGCGCACAGGCGCAGCTTCTTGTGGCAGAACTTGGTGATGGCGCCCGCTCCCAGGCCCAGCTGCATGGCGTGGCGTTTGCTCACCGAGGCCGGCTCGACGAAGAGCAGCCAGGCCATCATGCGCTGCACGTATTCGAGCTCCAGCGCAAAGGGTTCATCCACGCGCATGGAGCCCTGGATCCAGGGCGTGCCCAGGTGCAGGTGGCGCACTTCGCCATCGTCGGAGACGCTGACTTCGGGCAGTTCGGCGGTGCTGGTCTTCTTGCGGGTCATTCAGGTCAGTCGGTAGCGGGCCATCAGTTCGGCCCACGCGTTCAGTTTGCGCTCAAAGCTCCAGGAGGCGTTGGCCGGGCTGGTGGAGGGCAGTTTGTGCACCGGCACGCCCAGGGCCGCGGTGCGCGCTGCATGCTTGTAGCTTTCGCCCCCATTGTGGGCGATGGCGGCCAGGCGCGGCGCCACGGCGCGCAGCGCAGCAAAATCGTTCACCACGGCATGGCGGATGTCGGCGTCCAGGCTGCCCTCGCGCTCGCAGCTGGCATACACGTCCCACAAACCCAGGCCCCGCGCCAGCAGCCATTCGCAGCGCTCGGCATAGCTGGCAGGCCCAGCAGGCCCCGGCAGGGGGTGCTGCGGCCAGAGGGCCTGCAGGATGCGCCAGAAGTGGTTCTGCGGGTGCCCATAGTACTGCTGCGCACGCAGCGAGGCCGCGCCGGGGAAGCTGCCCAGCACCAGCACGACGGTGCTGGCGGATACCACTGCGGGCAGTCCGGCCAGGCGGGGGGCGGCATCGTTGGGCGAAAACATGGTGGAGGGGGAAGGCATGCGACGTGGAGGGCCGGACGCACGGGCATCCGATCACTATCAAATATATAGCTAAAACCCCCAACCGACTGTCAAGAATCGGTAAAAGACGGTGACGCTTGCGGCCGGCTTTGGAGCAGGGCTGCCAGGCGTGGCAGGGCCGCCAGCGCGTTGGCGGTGGAGGCCTCGGCCAGTGCCTGCACGGGCATGCCGCGCAGTTCGGCCACCTCCTCGCCGATGCGCGGCAGCTCGCCCGGGGTGTTGCGCCCCTGGGGCCGGCCTGCCTCGCGCTCGGCAGCGGTGGTGTAGAGCCAGTGCGGCGGGATGTCGGGGGCATCGGTCTCCATCACCAGGCTGCCGAGCGGCAACTCGGTGGCCAGGCGGCGCAGCTGCAGGGCCCGGTCGTAGGTGACCGCCCCGCCAAAGCCGAGCTTGAACCCCAGCCCCACGAAGGCCTGGGCCTGCTGCGCGCTGCCATTGAAGGCGTGGGCGATGCCCGACAGGCCCTTCACCTCGCGCAGGCCCTTGAGCAGCCGATCGGCCGAGCGGCGCACGTGCAGGATCACGGGCAGTTCGAAACGCCGCGCCAGCTTGAGCTGCTCGCGGTAGAAGTGCTCCTGCCGGTCCGGGTCGAGCCCCGGCACGAAGTAATCCAGCCCGATCTCGCCCACGGCGACCAGGCGCGGGTCGTTCCGATGCTGCGCCAACGCCTGCGCCAGCCATTCCAGGTCTTCATCCGCGGCACTGCCGGTGCACAGGGGGTGGATTCCCAGGGCATAGCTGTCCCCATGCTGGTGCGCGAGCGTGCGCACATCGTCCCAGTTGGAGCGCTGCACCGCCGGCAGTACGCAGTGCGCCACGCCCGCCGCACGGGCCCGTGCACGCACGGCATCCACATCGGGCGCCAGCTCGGGGGCATCGAGATGGCAATGGGTATCTATCCAGAAGCTCATGGAAACATGATGCACCATGAAACCCCGGGGGATGCACAAGGGCGCGATCCGTGCTACTGTGAAACCATGCACCGCGCCCAGGTGTACCGGAAGGTGACAGGATGCCCAGACCCACTGTCTACAGCAGCTCCCGCCCCGCCCGCCGCCCTTCCGGGGCCGCGGCCCCGAGCAGCGCTGTGCCCGAGCCGGCGGCTTCTGCTGCGGCGCCCGCCCCCGGCCAGCCCGCTGGCAGGCCCCAGGCGGTCACCCTGTCGCGCCGCAACCTCTACGCCCTGTGGGCGGCCGTTCTGCTGTTGGCCGCCCTGCTGCTCACCAGCGTCTGGCAGAGCCAGCGCACCGTGCCCCGCAAGCTCACCCAGGAAGACATCGACAAGGCGGTGCTGCGCACGCTGGAAACCACCACCCTGCCCTCGGCAGCGGCCCGCGCCGTGGAGACCATCGCCCCCTCGGTGGTGCGCGTGGTGGGCTTCGGGCGCAGCAAGAACGGCAAGGACGAGGTCGAGCGCGGAGTGGGCACGGGCGTGGTGATCGTCGACAAGGGCGTCATCCTCACCAACCTGCACGTGGTGCAGGGGTCCGACCGCATCCAGTTGACCTTCCACGACGGGCTGCAGACCACGGCCACCATCACCGGCGTGCAGCCCGAGAACGACCTGGCCGTGCTCCAGGCCCACAAGGTGCCCGACGATCTGGAGGCTGCCTCCCTGCGCTCCACCAACGACCTGCGCCCAGGTGACCAGGTTGCCGTGGTGGGATTTCCCTTCGGCATCGGGCCCTCGGCCTCGGCGGGCGTGATTTCGGGCCTGGGGCGCCAGTTCACCTCGCCCGAGGGCAAGCGCGAGCTCGGCAACCTGATCCAGTTCGACGCAGCGGCCAACCCCGGCAACTCGGGCGGCCCGCTGGTCACCATGGACGGCGAGGTGGTGGGCATCGTCACCGCCATCCTCAACCCCACGCCGGCGCGCACCTTCATCGGCATCGGCTTTGCCGTGCCCATCGAGAACGCGGCCTCGGCCGTGGGCATGTCGCCTTTCTGAGCTGTACTTTCACCCATCGCAAGGAGTCCCATGGAATCGACCCCGCTGCCCTCTGCCTCGAATGCCGCCACCGCCACGCTGATGGAGCAGGTGCTCTACGAAGTCAAGCGCGTCGTGGTGGGGCAGGACCGCTTCCTGGAACGGGTGATGGTGGCCATGCTGGCCCAGGGCCACCTGCTGGTCGAGGGTGTGCCGGGCCTGGCCAAGACGCTCACGGTGAAGACCCTTGCGAGCACCATCCAGGGCAGCTTCAAGCGCATCCAGTTCACGCCCGACCTGGTGCCCGCCGACCTGATCGGCACGCGCATGTACAACCAGAGGACGGGCGAGTTCAGCACCTCGCTGGGCCCGGTGTTCACGCACCTGCTGCTGGCCGACGAGATCAACCGCGCGCCCGCCAAGGTGCAGAGTGCCCTGCTCGAGGTGATGCAGGAGCGCCAGGTGACCATCGCCGGCGAGACCCACAAGGTGCCCTCGCCCTTCCTGGTGATGGCCACGCAGAACCCGATCGAGACCGAGGGCACCTACGCGCTGCCCGAGGCCCAGGTAGACCGCTTCATGATGAAGGTGCTGATCGACTACCCCACCGAGGAAGAGGAATTCGTGATCGCCCAGCGCGCCCTGGACAAGCCCGTGCAGGTGCTGCCCGTGGCCACCACGGCCCAACTGGCCACGCTGCAGGCCGAGTGCCGCGAGGTCTACGTCGACCCCTCGCTGCTGCAGTACGCCGTGAAGCTGGTGGCCGCCACGCGCGCACCGGCGCGCCACGACCTCAAGGACCTGGCCGGCTTCATTGCCTGCGGCGCCAGCCCGCGCGCCACCATCTGCCTGGCCGAAGGCGCCCAGGCCCTGGCCATGCTGCGCGGTCGCAGCTACGTGCTGCCCGAGGACATGACCGACCTGGCGGCCGACGTGCTGCGCCACCGGCTGTCCCTGTCCTACGAAGCCCTGGCCGAAGGCCTGGATGCCGACGCGCTGATCGCGCGCATCATGGCCAAGGTGCCCGCCCCTGCCAAGCCATTGCACCATGAGCAAAAAGCCGCCTGACACCAGCGCAGCCACCGCGCCGCGCGCGCTGCCCACCCTGCCCGGCCAGGCCGACCGCCTGCTGCGGCAGCTGGAGTGGAGCGTCATCCGCCGGCTCGACGGGCTGCTGCAGGGCGACTACCGCACGCTGATGCGCGGGACCGGGTTGGACCTGGCGGACCTGCGCGAATACCAGCCCCACGACGACGTGCGCCACATCGACTGGAACGTGACGGCCCGGCTGAACCTGCCCCATGTGCGCGTGTACACCGAGGACCGCGAGATGTCGGCCTGGTTCCTGCTGGACCTGAGCCCCTCGGTCAACTTCGGGCCCCAGGGCAATGCCAAGCGCGACATCCTGACCGGCTTCGTGGCCGTGCTCTCGCGCCTGCTCACGCGCCACGGCAACCGCGTGGGCGCCATGCTCTACGGCGCCGGCGGCGCGCCCGCACGGGCCGTGGACACGGTGCTGCCCCCGCGCAGCAGCCGCGTCCATGTGCTGCACCTGGTGCACCAGTTGCTCCAGCCGGCCCCCAGGCTGCAATCGGGCAGTACCGAGCTGCACCTGCTGCTGCAGGGCGCCTTGGGCACCCTGCGCCGGCGCTCCACGGTGTTCGTGGTGTCGGACTTCATCAGCGCCCCCGGCTGGGAAAAGCCGCTGGCCCAGCTGGCCCGCCGGCACGACGTGGTGAGCGTGCGCCTGCTCGACCCGCTGGAGCTGGAACTGCCCGACGTGGGCCTGGTGACCCTGCGCGATGCCGAAAGCGGCGAGCAGCTGCAGGTGGACACGCACGACAGCGGTTTCCGCCACCGTTTCGCGCGCCTGGCGGCCCAGCGCGAAGCCGTGCTGCGCGAGGGCCTGGCCAAGGCCGGGGCCGACACGCTGGAGCTGCGCACCGACGATGACCTGGTGGACGCGCTGCTGCGCTTCATGGACCTGCGCCAGCACCGCGTGCGCCCGGCCACGCACCCCTCGTTCCAATGGACGGCCCCGCAGGCCGCCGCCTGACAACCACAGGACACGCCACCATGGTCTTTCTCTGGCCCACCCTGCTCTGGCTGCTGCTGGTCGTGCCGCTCCTGGTACTGCTGTACTGGTGGCTGCTGCACCGGCGCAAGAAAACGGCGCTGAGCTACTCCAGCCTGGCGCTGGTGCGCGAGGCCATGGGCCCGGCCCAGCACCTGCGCCGGCACATCCCGCCCTTTCTTTTCCTGCTGGCGCTGGTGGCCCTGCTGCTGGCAGCGGCCCGGCCGCTGGCGGTGATCACCCTGCCCTCGCAGGACCAGACCATCATGCTGGCCATGGACGTCTCGGGCAGCATGCGCGCCACCGACGTGCAGCCCGACCGAATCACCGCCGCGCAGGACGCGGCCAAGGCCTTCATCGCCGAGCTGCCGCGCCATGTGCGCGTGGGCATCGTGGCCTTTGCCGGCAGCGCCCAGCTGGCGCAACTGCCCACGCAGAGCCGCGAGGACCTGGTCAAGGCCATCGACAGCTTCCAGCTGCAGCGCGGCACGGCCACGGGCAACGGCATCATGCTGTCGCTGGCCACCATCTTCCCCGATGCCGGCATCGACATCTCGGCCCTGGGCGGGCGCCAGGCGATGAAGCCGCGCCCCCTGGACGAGCTCAACAAGCAGGACCCCGCCAAGCCGTTCACGCCGGTGGCGCCGGGCTCCTACAACTCGGCCGCCATCATCATGCTGACCGACGGCCAGCGCACCACGGGCGTGGACCCGCTCGAAGCGGCCAAATGGGCCGCCGACCGCGGCGTGCGCGTCTACACCGTGGGCGTGGGCACGCTGCAGGGCGAGACCATCGGCTTCGAGGGCTGGTCCATGCGCGTGCGCCTGGATGAGGAGACCCTGAAGGCCGTGGCCACCCGCACCGCGGCCGAATACTTCCACGCCGCCACGGCGGCGGACCTCAAGAAGGTCTACGAGACGCTGAGCTCGCGCCTCACGGTGGAGAAGAAGGAAACCGAGATCTCGGCGCTGTTCGCGCTGGTCGGGGCAGCACTGGCGCTGCTCGCGGCCGGCCTGTCGGTCTGGTGGTACGGGCGGGTGATGTAGGGCATCAGCCGCCCTGGAACTGGCCCCGGCCAGAGCGCTTGGCCAGGTAGAGCTTTTCATCGGCGCGGGCCATGAGATCGGCCCAGCCTTTGGCGACGTCCGTGCCCAGCGCCAATCCCGCACTGGCCCCGACCGACAGCCGCAGTTCGCCGATCTCGAACGGCGCGTGCGCCGCCTCCAGGATCTTGCCGGCCACGGCCTCGGCATGGGCCGGCTCGCGCACGCCGGCCAGCACCACGGCGAACTCGTCTCCGCCCAGCCGGGCCACCGCGTCGCTGGGCCGCACCAGGGCCAGCAGGCGCTGGGCGAAGGCCTGCAACAGCAGGTCCCCCACGGGATGGCCGTGCTCGTCGTTCACCGGCTTGAAGTGGTCCAGGTCAATGTAGAGCAGGGCCAGCTGCGCGCCTTCCGCCGCCAGGTCCTTCTGGCCCACGTAGGCCTGCAGGCCCGCCCGGTTGAGCAGGCCGGTGAGCGGGTCGTGCTGCGCCAGCTCCAGCAGCCGGCCGGCCTCCTGGTGGTAGCTGGTGACGTCCTGCGCCATCGAGACGAAGCCGTCGACCGCGCCTGGCTCGGACCACAGCGGAATGAAGTGAATGGTGACGTGGCTGGCCGGCACGCGCTGGGGATGGTCCTGGTCGAAGGTCAGGGTCTCGCCACCGAGCACCTTCTGCACCAGGGGCCGGGTGCGCGCGTACTCTGCCGCACCCAGGAATTCCTCCATGCTGCGGCCCAGGATCTGCTCGCGCGGCACGCGGTGCCAGCGCTCGAAGGCGCTGTTGACGAACTGGTAGCGCTCGTCCGGCCCGACCACCGCCACCAGCGAGGGCAGCGCCTCGGTGATGGAGCGCAGGGTGGCCGTCTGCTTGAGCAGGGCCGCGCGCGCCTGCGCCGCCTCCGAGATGTCGCGCATGATGGCCGAGAAGTGCTGGATGCGCCCCTCCCCATCGCGGTGGGCAATCACCATGTGGCTCACCGGCACCACGCGCTGCCGGGCGGCGTACACCGTGGTCTCCCCGACCCACATGCCGTGGGCCCGGACGGCCGGGAGGATGGCCTGCACGTACAGCGCATTGGTCTCGGGGGTGTTGAACTCCGTGAACATGTGGGCGCCCACGTCCTCGTCGGGTGCAAAGCCGAGCGCCCTCCGCGCCGCGGGGTTCATGTAGCTGACCCGGCCCTTGAGGTCGGTCTGCACCACGAAATCGGAGGTGTGCTCGAGGATGGCCGTGAGCACGCGCAGGCCACGCTCGGCCGCAGCGCGCTGGGTGATGTCCACACCCGTGGAAAAGAAGCCCCGCACCCGGCCATCGTCGGAGATGTCGGGCACCAGCTGGCTCTCGATGCGGTACACGACACCGTCGCGCACTTCATCGCGCTCGTAGCTCTGTGCGGTGCCCGACAGCACCCGCTGAACCCGCTGCACCGATTCGGGCGATGCGGGTTCCCCGAGCAGTTCTTCGCGCGTGCGGCCAATGACTTCCTCGCGGTCCAGGCCAAAGCGCTGGCACTGCGCCTGGTTGGCAAAGCGAAAGCGTAGCTCCCGGTCCACGTAGCCGATGCGGATCGGCAGCCCGTCGGTGACCAGGCGCACGAAGCGCTCGCTGTTGGCCAGCTGCTGCGCCATGCGCCGGCGCTCGGTCACGTCCTGGAACGCGCCGAACAGGCGCACCACAGCGCTGCCTTCGTACTCGGCCTCACCGACCGAGCGCACCCAGATGCGGCGCCCGGTGGCCGTCACCAGGGGCACCTCCAGGTCCCACGAGACGCCTGTCATGGTGGCCTGGCGCACGGCGGCCGACATGGTGCGCTGCGCATCGGGCGTGTAGAAATCGAGGGCGTTGTCCACACTGGGCGTGAAGTCCGCGGGCACCTCGTGGATGCGCCGCGTCTCGGCAGACCAGGAGACGCGGCGGCTGCGCAGGTCGAGCTCCCAGCCGCCCACGCGGGCTACATGGCCCGTGCGCTCCAGCAATTGCTGGCTGGCCAGCAGCGCCCGTTCGGCCGCCTTCTGGGCCGTGATGTCACGCCCGACGGAGTGCAGGTAAGGCCGGTGCTCGCTGTCGCGCAGGAAGCTGTTGGTCCAGGCCATCCAGCGCTCGACCCCGTCGGCGCTGAGCATGCGGTTCTCACCCTGGGTGGTGCCCTCGGTGCGAAAGACCTCGGCTATGCGCGAGCGCACCGCCTCCCGGTCGGCCAGATCGACATACGAGAACAGGTCCTTGCCCACCATGTCGCGCGGCGCGAGGCCGAAATGGCGCGCATAGGCCGGGTTGACGTAGAACACCTCGCCATGCGGCCAGGCCAGCGACACCATCTCGGTCTGCGCCTCGACCATGGTGCGGTAGCGCAGCTCGCTTTCGGACAGGGCTTTCTCGTACTCCTGGCGCACCGAGAAGGCGCGCGCGATCAGGTCGCGGCGCATGTCCAGCGCCTGCGACACCATGGCCGAGAGCGATCGCAGCGTGGCCCGCTGCTGCGGCGTGAGCTCGCGCGCCTGACGGTCGATGACGCACAGCGTGCCCACGCGGTCGCCGCCATCGCCGGCCACCAGGGGCGCGCCGGCATAGAAGCGGATGTCGGGCGCCTCGGTGACCAGGGGATTGCGCGCGAAGCGGGCGTCCTGCGTGGCGTCGTGCACCTCCATGAGCTCATCCGACAGGATGGCATGGGCGCAGAAGGCCACGTCGCGCGGCGTCTCGTTGACACCGGGCAGGCCGACGCTCGCCTTGAACCACTGGCGCTCGGCATCGACCAGGCTGATGAGCGCGATCGGCACGCCGCAGACATCGGCCGCCATGCGGGCGATGGAGTCGAACAAAGGCTCGACAGGGGAGTCCAGCACCATGAGGGCGCGCAAAGCCTCCAGCCTGCGCACTTCATCGGAGGGTATGGATGCCGGAACCGTCATCGGGCGAATCTCCTGAAGCCAACTGCGAGCATCTTAAGACGGGATCGCGCCAAAGCGAACCCTTCCATGGCACCGCAGCGCGATGCGATGGTAACCAGCAGTTCCCGCACCCCGCCGGCCACCACCGGGCGGGCACTTGCCTCAGCCGAGCTTGCCCAGCACCAGGTGCACCACCCGGTCGCAGCGCGCGGCCAGCGATTCGTCGTGCGTGACCATCACGAAGGCCGTGCCCTGCTCGCGCGCCAGCTGCAGCATGAGCGCGAAGACGCCGTCGGCGGTGTTGCGGTCCAGGTTGCCCGTGGGCTCGTCGGCCAGCACGCAGGCCGGGCGCGTGACCAGGGCGCGGGCAATGGCCACGCGCTGGCGCTCGCCGCCCGACAGCTCGGCGGGGCGGTGGTGCAGGCGCTCCTTGAGGCCCACCGAGGTGAGCACGCGCGCAGCCTCCTCATGGCACTGCTCCTGGGGCATTCGGCGAATGCGCAGCGGCATGGCCACGTTGTCCAGCGCGGTGAACTCGGGCAGCAGGTGGTGAAACTGGTAGATGAAGCCCAGGTGCTGGTTGCGCAACTGGCCCTGCTGCTCGGGCGACAGCGACGACAGCTGATGGCCCTTGAGGCGCACGCTGCCGGCCGTGGGCGCATCCAGGCCACCCAGCAGGTGCAGCAGGGTGCTCTTGCCCGAGCCCGAGGCACCGACGATGGCCAGGGTCTCGCCCGCATGCACCTGCAGGTCCACGCCGTGCAGCACGGTCACGTCGAGCCGGCCTTCGGTGAAGCGCTTGGTCAGGCCCTGGGCCTGCAGCACCACCTCGCCCCGCGCGGGCGGTGCGGCGGGCAGGGATGTGGCGGATGGAGCGATGTTCTTATTCATAGCGAAGCGCCTCGGCGGGGTTCACACGGCTGGCGCGCCAGCTGGGGTACAGGGTGGCCACGAAGGCCAGCACCAGGGAAATCAGGGCGATGGGGACGATGTCCGAGCTCTGCGGATCGCTCGGCATCTTGCTGATGAGGTAGATATCCTTGGGCAGAAAGCTCGCGTTGAGCGCGTGCTCGATGGCCGGCACGATCACATCGATGTGGAAGGCGATGACCAGGCCCAGGGCCAGGCCGGCCAGCGTGCCGATCACGCCCACCATGGCGCCCTGCACCACGAAGACGCCCATGATGCTCTTCGGGCTGGCGCCCAGGGTGCGCAGGATGGCGATGTCGGCGCGCTTGTCGGTCACCGTCATCACCAGGGTGGAGACGAGGTTGAAGGCCGCCACCGCCACGATCAGGGTGAGGATGATGAACATCATGCGTTTTTCGAGCTGCACGGCGGCGAACCAGGTGCGGTTCTGCTGCGTCCAGTCGCGCACCACCAGGCCGCCGCTCACGCTGCCGGCCAGCTCGGCCGCCACGGCGCGCGCCTGGTGCACGTCCTTGAGCTTGAGGCGGATGCCCGTGGGGGATTCGAGGCGGAAGATGCGCTGGGCGTCCTCATGGTGCAGCAGCACCAGGGCCGCGTCGTATTCGTAATGGCCCGAGTCGAAGGTGCCGGCCACTGTCATCTGCTTGAGGCGCGGCACCACCCCGGCCGGGGTGACCTGGCCTGCGGGCGCGATCAGCGTCACGGTATCGCCCGCACGCACGCCCATGGCCCGGGCCAGTTCGCCACCCAGCACCACGCGGAACTCGCCGGGCACCAGGAGCTTGAGCGTCTTCTCGTTGCCCGCGGCCAGGTCCGTCACCGAGCTTTCGAGCGCCGGGTCGATGCCGCGCACCAGCGCGCCGCGCATGTCCTGGCCGCGCGAGAGCAGCGCCTGGGCGGCGACGAAGGGCGCGGCGCCCGTCACGTTCGGGTTGCGCCTGACCTCGGCCAGGGTGGTGGCCACGTCCGGCAGCGGCGCGCCCTGGGGCGCCAGGATCTCGATGTGCGAGACCACGCTGAGCATGCGGTCGCGCACCTCGCGCTGGAAGCCGTTCATCACCGAGAGCACGATGATCAGCGCCGCCACACCGAGGGCGATGCCCAGCATGGACACGCCCGAGATGAACGAGATGAAGCCATCGCGACGCGTGGCACGCCCTGCGCGGGTATAGCGCCAGCCCAGGGCCAGTTCGTAGGGGATTTGCATAGCTAGGTCAGGCCGCCGTCATTCATAGCGCAGCGCTTCTGCGGGGTTCACGCGGCTGGCGCGCCAGCTCGGGTACAGGGTGGCCACGAAGGCCAGCGCCAGCGAGATGAGGGCGATGGGCACGATGTCGGCGCCCTGCGGCTCGCTGGGCATGCGGTCGATGAGGTAGATGTCCTTGGGCAGGAAGGTGGCGCCCAGCGCCTTCTCGATGGCCGGCACGATGACGTCGATGTTGTAGGCGATGGACAGGCCCAGGGCCAGGCCGGCCAGCGTGCCGATCACCCCCACCATGGCGCCCTGCACCACGAAGACGCCCATGATGCTTTTCGGGCTGGCGCCCAGCGTGCGCAGGATGGCGATGTCGGCGCGCTTGTCGTTGACCGTCATCACCAGCGTGGAGACGAGGTTGAAGGCCGCCACGGCGACGATCAGCGCCAGGATGATGAACATCATGCGCTTTTGCAGGCGCACGGCCTCAAACCAGGTGCGGTTCTGCTGCGTCCAGTCGCGCAGCAGCAGGTCGCCGCTCACGCTGCGCGCCAGCTGGTAGGCGACGGCATTGGCCTGCTCCAGGTCCTGCAGCTTGAGGCCGATGCCCGTGGGCCCGCGCAGGCCGAAGGTGGCCATGGCGTCGGCCTGGTGCATCCAGACCAGGGTGGAGTCGTACTGGAAATGCCCCGAATCCACCGTGCCGGCCACGGTGAGCGGCTGGTAGCGCGGGCCGCTCTGGCTGCCGCCCTGGCCGGCAGGCACCACCAGGGTCGCGGCGTCGCCCGCCTTCACCCCGAGCGATTTGGCCAGCTCACTGCCCAGCACCACGCGGAACTGCCCGGGCACCAGGGTGGCCAGCACCTCGGCGTTCGATGCCGCCAGCGAGGTCACCGAGCCTTCCAGGGCCGGATCGATGCCGCGCACCAGGGCCCCCTTCATGTCGTCGCCATGGGCGATCAGGGCCTGGGCGGCCACATAGGGGGCGGCGCCGGTGACGGCCGGGTTCTGGCGCACCTCGGCGATGGTGCGGGCTGCATCCGGCATGGCCGCGCCCTGGGGGGCGAAGACCTCGATGTGGGCCACCACGCCCAGCATGCGCTCGCGCACTTCCTTCTGGAAGCCGTTCATGACGCTGAGCACCACGATCAACGCCGCCACGCCCAGGGCGATGCCGAGCATGGACGCACCGGAGATGAAGGAAATGAAGCCGTTGCGCCGCGTGGCCCGGCCCGAGCGGGTGTAGCGCAGGCCCAGGGCCAGTTCGTAGGGAAGTTGCATGATGAAAAAAGGGGCTGGGCCCGGAAGGAGGACCGGACTCGGCGCAGGCGATTGTGGCATCCCGGACAATAGAGGGATGTCGGACACCCCCCATTTGCTCATCCCCTACGCTGCCAGCGCCTCCGAGGGGTGCCGGCAAACGCTGGCCAGCCTGCCTTTGCCGCACCTCGATCGCCTGCTGGCGCGGCTCGCAGCCGATCCCGCTGGCTCCAGCAGCGCCGAGGAAACCAGCTTCTCTGCACCCCATGAGCGCGCCCTGGCCCAGGCCCTGGGCCTGCCCCCGGACGACGGGCGCACGCCCTGGGCCGCCTGGTACCGCCAGCAGCAGGGCCAGCCCGCGGACGGCCAGGCCTGGGCCTTCGTGGCCCCCTGCCAGTGGCAGGTGACCACCGACCACGTGACCCTGCGCGACCCCGAGGCCCTGGGCCTCGATGAAGCGTCCTCGCGCGCCCTGCTGGCCATCGTCTCGCCCTGGTTCGCCGAGGACGGCATCCACCTGCACTACGACCAGCCCACGCGCTGGCTCGCCCAAGGCCCCTTGTTCGCCGACCTGGCCACGGCCTCGCTCGACCGCGTGCTGCTGCGCGACGTGCGTGCATGGATGCCCGATGCCGCCCGGGCCCGCACCCTGCACCGCCTGCACAGCGAGATGCAGATGCTGCTCTATACCCATGCCTTCAACGACGCGCGGGCCGAGCGCGGCCTGCCCACGGTCAACTCCTTCTGGGTGCATGGCGCAGGCGCCCTGCCCGCCACGGCCACCGGGCCGGCGCCCTCGATGCCGCTGGCCTTGCGCGACGCTGCGCTGCGCGAGGACTGGCGTGCCTGGGCTGCCGCCTGGACGGCGCTGGACGCTGGCCCCGTGGCCGAACTGCTGCGCCAGGCCGAGCAGGGCCGCGCCGTGCGCCTCACGCTGTGCGGCGAGCGTGCCGCCCTGGCCTTCCACAGTGCCCCGCGCGGCCTGGTGCAGCGCATCCAGGCCTATTTCCAGCCCACCCGTTTTGCCCAGGTGGCACCCCAATTATGAAAATCACGGCCAGAGACATCCCCCCGCGCGCCGCCTGGGCACTGGAGCAGGCCGGCGTGCACCCGCTGCTCGCGCGCCTGTATGCCGCGCGCGGCGTGCGTGACAAGGAAGAACTCGACGACGGACTGGCCCGCCTGCTGCCGCCCGCCGGGCTCATGGGTATCCAGCAGGCCGCCAAGCTGCTGGCGGACGCGATGGCCCGGGACCTGCGCCTGTGCGTGGTGGCCGACTACGACTGCGATGGTGCCACCGCCTGCGCCGTGGCCGTGCGCGGCCTGCGCCTGCTGGGCGCAAAGCATGTGGACTACCTGGTGCCCGACCGCGTGACCGATGGCTACGGACTGACCCCGCCGATCGCGCGCCGCGTGAAGGAGCGCGGCGCCGACATGCTGATCACCGTGGACAACGGCATCGCCAGCGTCGAGGGCGTGGCCGAGGCCAAGGCCCTGGGCCTCCTGGTGTTGGTCACCGACCACCACCTGCCCGGACCCGAGCTGCCCGCGGCCGACGCCATGGTCAACCCCAACCAGCCCGGCTGCAGCTTCGAGAGCAAGTCCCTGGCCGGCGTGGGCGTGATGTTCTACGTGCTCATGGAACTGCGCTCGGAGCTGCGCAAGCGGGGCGTGTTCGACACCGCCAGCCAGCCCAAGCTCGATCCGCTGCTCACGCTCGTCGCACTGGGTACCGTGGCCGACGTGGTGCGCCTGGACGCCAACAACCGCCGCCTGGTGGCCCAGGGCCTGCGACGCATCCGCGCGGGGGCCATGCCGGCCGGCGTGGCGGCGCTGTTCACGGCGGCCGGCCGCAAGGCGCCCGTGGCCACCACCTTCGACTTCGGCTTTGCGCTAGGCCCGCGCATCAACGCCGCCGGCCGCCTGGCCGACATGACGCTGGGCATCGAATGCCTGCTCACCGACGACGCGGGCCGCGCGAACCACCTGGCCGGCCAACTGGACACCATCAACCGCGAGCGCCGCGAGATCGAGGGCGGCATGCGCGAGCAGGCCATGCTGATGGCCGAGAACCTGTTCGACGAGAGCGAAGACCCGCCGCCCGCGATCAGCGTCTTCGACCCCGACTTCCACGAAGGCGTGGTGGGCATCGTCGCCTCGCGCATCAAGGACAAGCTGCACCGCCCGACCTTCGTCTTCGCTGCCAGCAGCGCGCCGGGCAAGGAGCATGAACTCAAGGGCTCGGGCCGCTCCATCCCCGGCTTTCACCTGCGCGACGCGCTCGACCTGGTGGCCAAGCGCCACCCGGGCGTGCTGCTCAAGTTCGGCGGCCATGCCATGGCGGCCGGCTGTACCGTGGCCGAGGAGGCTTTCGACACCTTCGAGCAGGCCCTGGCCCAGGTGGCGCAGGAATGGCTCGACGCCTCGACGCTCACGCGCCGCATCGAGACCGATGGCCCGCTGGCCCCCGAGTACTGCCGCGCCGACGTCGTGGACACGCTGCACCAGGAGGTCTGGGGCCAGGGCTTTGCGCCGCCGACCTTCAGCGAAGAGGTGCAGGTGGTGAGCCAGCGGCTGGTGGGCGAGGCCAAGAACCACCTGTCCATCAAGCTCATGCACCAGGGCAACCCGGTCGACGCGATCTGGTTCGGCCACACCGAGCAGCTGCCTGCCCGCGTCCTGCTGGCCTTTCGCCTCGATGTCAACGAGTGGCGCGGCGAGCGCAAGGTGCAGTTCCTGGTGGAGGGCGCGGAGCTCTGACGGCCCCGCGCCCGCCAGCGGCGCAGCGCTCAGGCAGCGGATACCAGCCCTTCGCCGGCCGGCACCGGCGGCGTATCGCCGAGCAGGGCATCGATGTCGAGCAGGATCAGCATGCGCTCGCCAACCTGTGCCAGACCATTGATGCAGCCCGCATCCAGCGCGCCCGACAGCCCCGGGGCCGCGTGCACCATGCCGGGCTCCAGCGTGACCACGTCGCTCACGGCATCCACCACCACGCCCACGACGCGGGTTCCCAGGTCGATCACGATCACCACGGTGGAGGGCGTGAACGCGCTGTCCGCGCAGTGCAGGCGCACGCGCAGATCGAGGATGGGAACCACCACGCCGCGCAGGTTCACCACGCCCAGCAGGAAGCCTGCGGCGCTGGGCATGCGCGTGGGCAGCTCGTAGGAGCGGATCTCCTGCACCTTCATGATGTCGATGCCGTAGTTTTCTTCGCCGAGGCGAAAGCTCAGGTACTGGCCTGCAGCGGCCAGCGGCACGCCGGCGGTCGGGTTCAATGCGTTCATCAGAAGCTCGCCCACTGGTCATCGTCCTGGGTGCTGGCGGCCTTTTCCGCGAGCCGCGGCGCAACGCCCTTTCGGGTCGGCAGTGCCGCCTTGGCCGGCACCGCCTTCGGGGGCTGCGGCGCAGTTGCGGGGGACTTGCGCGCCGGGGCTGCGGCAGGCGTGCTGGCGTAGCCCACGGCCGCCGCGCCAACGTTGAACACCGACACCACTTCGGCCAGGTGCTGGGCCTGGTCGCGCAGCGCCGCCGCTGCCGCGGCCGATTCCTCCACCAGCGCGGCGTTCTGCTGCGTCATCTGGTCCAGGTTGGTCACCGCCTGATTCACCTGCCCGATGCCATCGCGCTGCTCGCTGGCCGAGGCGGCGATCTCCGCGATCAGGTCGGTCATGCGGCGCACGCCGCCCACGATCTCGCCCATGGCCTGGCCCGCCTGGCTCACCTGGGCCGAGCCCTTTTCCACGGTTTCCACCGAGGCGCCGATCAGGGTCTTGATCTCCTTGGCCGCCTGGGCGCTGCGCTGGGCGAGGTTGCGCACCTCGCCGGCCACCACCGCAAAGCCACGGCCCTGCTCGCCCGCCCGGGCCGCCTCGACCGCCGCGTTCAGCGCCAAAATGTTGGTCTGGAAGGCGATGCCGTCGATCACGCCGATGATGTCCGCGATCCTCCTGGACGAATCGCTGATCTGCTGCATGCTGACCACCACCTGGGCCACCACCTCGCCGCCATGGGTGGCCGCCTGGGCCGCACCCACGGCCAGCTGGTTGGCCTGCTGCGCCGTTTCCGAGGACTGGGACACCGTGGCGGTCAGCTGTTCCATGCTGGCGGCCGTCTCCTCCAGGTTGCTGGCCGTCTGCTCGGTGCGGCTGCTCAGGTCGTGGTTGCCGTTGGCGATCTCGCTGGAGGCGGTGGACACCGAATCCACGCCGCGGCGCACCTCCGTCACCACGCCATGCAGCTTGTCCACCATCAGTGACAGGGCCTGCAGCAGCTGGCCGAACTCGTCCTTGCGCGTGGAGTGGACCTGCTGGGTCAGGTCCCCGCCTGCAATCGCGCCGGCCACGGTCACTGCGCGGTCCAGCGGGCGCGTGATCGAGCGCACCAGCAGGGAGGCCAACACGATGCCGATCACGAACACCACGGCGGCGCTGGACAGGCCGAGCAGCGTGGCGTTGCGCTGCGCATGCCGGGCCTCGATCTTGGCCGCGTCGCGCTGTGCCTCCTGCACCTTGACGAAGCCCTTGAGCGCATCGACGTAGGCCACCGAGGTCGGCAGGAATTCCTTGAGCGCAAACTCCTTGCGCGCCCCCGGCTCGGCCGATGCCTTGACAGCGGGGAGCTTCTTGAGGGTGTCGAGCAGGGTGCCGCGGGCTTCGCCCACCTTGGCCAGTGCGGCCTTGTCGGACTCCGACACCGCCGTGGCACGCACGCCCGTCTGGACCTCGCTGATGAGGGCCGAGCCCGCATCCTGGCGGCTGGCGAAGAATTTCTCGATCACCTCGTCGGAGCTCGCCATGCTGGCCAGCGAACGCTCGGTATTGGTCTCGGTCAGGCCCTGCCAGCGCACCGCCGCGGTGATGTTGGATTCGTAGCGCTGCACGTCGGCCAGCGCCGCTTCCATGGCCAGGCTGGAGCGGTACTGGGTGAAGACAAACACCCCCAGCATCAGCACCAACAGGCCCAGGATCGTGCCCCACATCTTCGTGGCCACCCGAATATCGTTCAACTTCATTGCTTTTCCCCGAGATTCATCGTGTGGACTGGAACAGGGGCGCCCAACCCCGTCCATCCCGGGAGGGGCGCCACAAAGGCAGTCGACACACGGGGAGCAGACGCGGGCGCGCGATCAGCGGCGCGCCCTGAAGGGGCGCCCTGCCTGGCGGCAAGTCACCCGAGGACGCAAGTCATCCGGAAATCAGCGGCCCCGCTGCCATACCCCCTCGCGCACGAGGTCTCAGACCGGAAGCTTTGCGACCCCGACTTTCGTACGGGTGTGCCTTTGTGCGGCCGATCCTACCTGTAAGTAAATATGTCAGGAAGTTGGTCGGGTATAGGCGAAGGGGCTACCTCCCCTCCTCCTCAGGCCTGGGTCGGCCCCTTGCTGCGCTGGCGCACCACGGTCACCTGCTCGCCGCCCACGCCCCAGTTGTCGGGATCGACCTCGTCGATGATGACGGTCACGGTCTCGGGCTTCTTGTCGAGCACCTCCACCATGAGCCGGGTGACGCCGGCGATCAGCGCGGCCTTCTGGGCCGAGGTGGTGGGGATGTCGCGGTTGGCAAGGCGGATGTTGACCAGGGGCATGGCAGACCTTTCTTCGATGGCAATGGGGCCGATCTTGCATGAAGAAAGGGCAGCCTGGGCTGCCCTTTCGTGGGTATTGGCGCTCCGGGCGCAGGGTCAGAAGCTCTCCCAGTCGTCGTCCCCACCCTTGGCGGTTGCATGCGGGGCCGCTGCGGCGGGAGCGGGTTTGGGGGCCGCGGCTGCCGGCTTGGACGCCGTGAGCCGTGCCGTCGCTGGCGCTGCCGGTTTGCCGGCCACGGCGGTACGGGTCGGCGCGGCCACGGGCTTGCGGGCCCCCGGTGCAGGCCGTGGCGGCGCAGCCACCGGCGCCCGTGCCGGCATGGCCCCCACGTTGAACATCGACACCACCTCGGCCAGCTTCTGTGCCTGGTCGCGCATGGATGCCGCTGCCGCCGTCGATTCCTCCACCAGCGCCGCGTTCTGCTGCGTCATCTGATCGAGGTGCGTCACCGCCTGGTTGACCTGGGCAATGCCGTCGCGCTGCTCGGTCGACGAGGCCGTGATCTCCCCGATCAGGTCGCTCACCCGGCGCACGCTGGAGACGATCTCTTCCATGCTCTGGCCTGCCTGCGCCACCTGGGCCGAGCCCGATTCGACGTTCTCCACGCTGGCACCGATCAGGGTCTTGATCTCCTTGGCCGCCTCGGCGCTGCGCTGTGCCAGGCTGCGCACTTCGCTGGCCACCACGGCGAAGCCCCGGCCCTGTTCGCCGGCACGCGCCGCTTCCACCGCAGCGTTCAGCGCCAGGATGTTGGTCTGGAAGGCGATGCCGTCGATGGTGCCGATGATGTCGGCGATCTTGCGCGAGCTGTCGGTGATCTGCTGCATGCTGCTGACCACCTGGCCCACGACTTCGCCGCCGCGGGCCGCGGCCTGGGCGGCGGTACCGGCCAGTTGATTCGCCTGGCGCGCCGTGTCCGCCGATTGCGATACCGTGGCCGTCAGCTGTTCCATGCTGGCCGCGGTTTCTTCGAGGTTGGAGGCCGTCTGCTCGGTGCGTGCCGACAGGTCGTGGTTGCCGTTGGCGATTTCCACCGAGGCCGAGGACACCGAGTCCACGCCGTGGCGCACTTCGGTCACCACGCCGCGCAGGCGCGCCGACATGGCCGAGAGCGAGCGCAGCATGTGGCCGAACTCGTCCTTGCGCGTGGCGTGCAGCTCGCGCGTGAGGTCGCCCGCGGCGATGGCGTCGATGGTCTTGACCGCCTGGTCGAGCGGGTCGCTGATGGAATGCACCAGGCGCCAGGCCAGGAAGATGCCAACCCCCAGCAGCACCATGGACAGGATGATCCCCGAAATGGCGTTCTGGATGCGGCGGCCCGTGGCGTCGGCGCGGATCGCATCGCGGCGCTTTTCCAGTACCGCCACAAAATCGTCCTGGGCCTTGAGGTAGACCGTGACCAGGGGTGCAAACTCCCTGTCCGCAAACTGCTGGGTGGCCACGGCATCGCCCGCGCCCTTGAGCTCCCAGGTCTTGGCGGTGGCGGCCAGCACCGCCTTGCGCGCGTCCAGCACCTTGTCGAGCGCCGCCTTTTCCTCAGGTGCGGTGGCCGAGGCGACGATCTTCTCCTGCACCTTGTTGATGGCGCCGATGATCTCCTTGACCTTGGCGCCGTACTGCTCGGCCAGCACGGCATCGGTGGTCACGGCGCCGCCCATCACCATGTTGACGGCCGTCTCGGTGGCGCCGCGCCAGCGCACGGCGGAGGAGATGCGCCCCTCGATCTCGATGATGTCGTCCATCGCCGACGACATGGCGTTGTTGCCGCGGTTCTGGGCGAAGCTCGAGAGCAGCAGCATCGCGATCATCAGCCCCAGGAATGCACCCCAGAGCTTGCGCGAGACGCGGATATTGTCGAATTGCATGGATCTCTTTCCCTTGTGGATCTGGCCCGGATGCCCGATGGACTGCGGCACCTGGCCGCAGAAACATTCAATTACATCCAACAGCCCATAGCCTACGACAGCCGGGCGCCGGCAAATGCCTCAGCCCACCGGGAAAAACCCCAATTTGGAGGAAGCACTCCAGAGACATTCAGGCGGGCGTGGTGCCGCCACCAGCCCAATGGCAGTCAAGGCAATGCACCCCAGGCCGCTGCGCCTGGAACCCTGGGGGCGACCTCAGAAGCTTTCCCAATCGTCGTCTCCGCCCTTGGCCGTGGCCCGTGGAGCCGGTGCGGGGGCTGGCCCGGCTGCAGCAGGCTTGTGGGCCGCTGCCGGCTTGGGCGCCGACGCAGTGAGCCGTGCGGTGGCAGGTGCTGCGGGTTTGCCGGCAACGCCCTTGCGGGATGGCGCGGCCACCGGCCGGCTGGCAGCCGGTGCAGGCCGTGGCGGTGCTGCCACCGGCGCCCGTGCCGGCATGGCTCCTACGTTGAACATGGACACCACCTCGGCCAGCTTCTGCGCCTGGTCGCGCATGGATGCGGCTGCCGCCGTGGACTCTTCCACCAGCGCCGCGTTCTGCTGCGTCATCTGATCGAGGTGCGTCACCGCTTGGTTCACCTGGGCAATGCCGTCGCGCTGCTCGGTCGACGAGGCCGTGATCTCCCCGATCAGGTCGCTCACCCGGCGCACGCTGGAGACGATCTCTTCCATGCTCTGCCCTGCCTGCGCCACCTGGGCCGAGCCCGATTCGACGTTCTCCACGCTGGCACCGATCAGGGTCTTGATCTCCTTGGCCGCCTCGGCGCTGCGCTGTGCCAGGCTGCGCACTTCACTGGCCACCACGGCGAAGCCCCGGCCCTGTTCGCCGGCACGCGCCGCTTCCACGGCGGCGTTGAGCGCCAGGATGTTGGTCTGGAAGGCGATGCCGTCGATGGTGCCGATGATGTCGGCGATCTTGCGCGAGCTGTCGGTGATCTGCTGCATGCTGCTGACCACCTGGCCCACGACTTCGCCGCCGCGTGCCGCGGCCTGGGCCGCCGTGCCCGCCAGTTGGTTGGCCTGGCGCGCCGTGTCGGCCGATTGCGATACCGTGGCCGTCAGCTGTTCCATGCTGGCCGCGGTTTCTTCCAGGTTGGAGGCCGTCTGCTCGGTGCGTGCCGACAGGTCGTGGTTGCCGTTGGCGATCTCCACCGAGGCCGAGGACACCGAGTCCACGCCCACGCGCACCTCGCTCACCACGGTGCGCAAGCGGGTGGACATGCCGGACAGGGCGCGCGTCAGCACGCCGAGTTCGTCCTTGCGGTCGTCATGGATGTTCTGCGTGAGGTCGCCGGCGGAGATGGCTTCGGCCAGCGACACGGCGCGATCGAGCGGGCGGGTGATGGAGCGCACCAGCAGGGCTGCCATCAACATGCCCAGCACCACCACGGCAATGGCGGCGACCGCGCCGATCACCACCAGGCTGGCGCGCGAGTCGCGGGCTGCCTGCACCGCCGCGTCGCGCTGGCGCTCCTGCACTGCCACGAACTTGTCGATGGCCTCCAGGTAGGCCACCGCCTTCGGGCGGTAGACCTTGGCCAGGTAGTCCTGCTTGGCCGCCGCGTCGCCCGCGTCGGTCAGCTCCTTGAGCTTGTCGGTCTGCCCCCGGATGTCGGCACGGGTGGCGGCGACATGGGCCAGGGCGGCCTTGTCATCGGCCGACACCGAGCTCTTGCCGATCTTTTCCTGCACCGGTGTGATGCGCGCCGTGAGGGCCGCCACGCGCGTATCGAAGTCGGCCTTGAGCGCTGCGTCCGTGGTCACGAAGCTGGCCATGGACATGGTGACGGCCACCTCGGCCAGCCCGCGCCAGCTCACTGCCGTGGTGATGGCGGACTCGTACTTCTCGACCGACCGCTCGGTCTCTGCCGTCACCTGCCGCCCATACCACTGGGTGCAGATGGCGGTCACCAGCATCAGTGCCAGCAGGCCCAGGATCACGCTCCACATCTTGTGGGCCACGCGCAGGTTGTCGAATTTCATGGTCGATCCTTGCAACAGGTTCTTGTGCTGTGCAAGGGCATCACCTGCCCCTGCTTTGTGGGTTTTTGCCTCAGGAAACCGTCTTCAAACCACCAGCCGCCGTCACGGCCACAGGACGGACGACAGCAGAGCCCGCGCTCTTGTAACCAGTGTTGCTGGAATCGGCACCCCGCGTTATCGGTACAAGCCCTAAAATGGGTCGGTGACCACCTTGCTCAACGCCGACCTGCACTGCCATTCCGTGGTATCCGACGGGACCATGACCCCCGAGGACCTGGCCGCGCGCGCCAAGGCCAACGGGGTCGAGCTGTGGGCGCTCACCGACCACGACGAAATCGGCGGCCAGCACCGGGCCGCCGCAGCCGCGCGCGCACAGGGCATGGCCTACCTCACGGGCGTGGAGATCTCGGTGACCTTTGCCGACACCACCGTGCACATCGTCGGCCTGGGGTTCGATCCGGACGACGCCCGCCTGGCCGAGGGCCTCGTCGCCACGCGCGGCGGTCGCGGTGACCGGGCCCGGGACATGGCGCAGCAGCTGGCCCAGGTGGGCATCGAGGGGGCCTACGAAGGCGCCCTGAAGTTCGTGGGCAACCCGGCACTGATCTCGCGCACGCACTTTGCGCGCTTTCTCGTCGAATCGGGTGTCTGCAGGGACACCTCCGAGGTGTTCCGCCGCTTTCTCACCGAAGGCAAGCCCGGCTACGTGCCGCACCGCTGGGCCCGGCTGGGCGATGCCGTGCGCTGGATCACCGAGGCCGGCGGCATGGCCGTGATCGCCCACCCGGCCCGTTACAAGTTCAGCGCCAACGAGGAGTTTGCGCTGTTCTCCGAATTCAAGGCCCACGGCGGGCGTGGCGTCGAGGTGGTGACCGGCAGCCACAGCCCGCCCGAGTACCTGACCTATGCCGCCATGGCCCAGGAGTTCGGCCTGGC
This sequence comes from Acidovorax sp. GW821-FHT10A04, assembly GCF_059415825.1. NCBI lineage: Bacteria > Pseudomonadati > Pseudomonadota > Betaproteobacteria > Burkholderiales > Comamonadaceae > Acidovorax > Acidovorax sp. GW821-FHT10A04. The sequence goes on along the minus strand of NZ_JBWKNZ010000009.1, from coordinate 97,938 downwards.
CGCCTCGCGTGGCAGCGACTTCCACAGCCCCGACGAATCGCACACCGACCTGGGCACCCTGCCCCCGCTGCCCGGCACGCTGACCCCCGTGTGGGAACTGCTGGCCGATCGCATCCGCCCGGCAGCCGCCGCCTGACCTTCACCATGGCCCAGTACTTCGAAGTCCACCCCGACAACCCCCAACCCCGGCTGCTCAAGCAGGCCGCCACACTGCTGCAAAAAGGCGGCATCGTGGCCGTGCCCACCGATTCGAGCTATGCGCTGGTCTGCCACCTCGATGACAAGGATGCCGTGGACCGGCTGCGCCGCATCCGCCAGGTGGACGAAAAGCACCACCTGACCCTGCTGTGCCGCGACCTCTCGGAGCTGGCCAACTACGCGCGCGTGGACAACCGCCAGTACCGCCTGCTCAAGCTGGGCACGCCCGGGCCCTACACCTTCATCCTCGAAGCCACCAAGGAAGTGCCGCGCCGCGTGAGCCACCCCTCACGCAAGACCATCGGCCTGCGCGTGCCCGACCGCAAGGGCCTGCAGCTGCTGCTGGAACTGCATGGCGCGCCACTGCTGGCCACCACGCTGATCCCCGCCGGCGAAACCGAGCCACTGAACGACCCGGAGGAAATCCGCGAGCGCTATGAAAAGCTGGTGGATGCCATCGTGGATGCTGGTGCCTGCCCCCGGGAGCCCACCACGGTGGTCGACCTGACGCCCATGGGCACCGGCGGCGACCCCGAGGTGGTGCGCGAAGGCCGCGGCAGCCTGCAAGCGCTGGGGCTGTAGGGCCGTTTCAACCGCTAATCATTGCCACTGTTCGCGGCGCATGAACTGACGCGGCCAAGACCAGTGCCCCCGTGCAAGGGCCGCCCCGCCGCACCGGGGGCGTCCCCCTCCCGACTCGCGCAGCGGGTCGAGAGAGGGGTGAAGGCGCGAAGCGACTCAGGGGGTGTTAGTCCAATTTGAAGGCGCCCACGGCGCGCTGCAGCTCCTGCGCACGCGAGGACAGGGCCGAGGCGGCGCTGGCCGCCTGCTGCACCAGGGCCGCGTTCTGCTGCGTGGCGCTGTCCATCTGGGCCACGGCGCCGTTCACCTGCTCGATGCCCGAGCTCTGCGCATGCAACGCACCGGAGATCTCGCCCAGCAGCGCAGTGACCTGGCCGACGGCGCCCACGATTTCTTCCATGGTCTTGCCGGCGCGGCCCACGTGGCCGGCACCGCTCTCGACCTGGTCGACCGACTGGCTGATCAGGGTCTTGATCTCGCGCGCCGCCACGGCGCTGCGCTGCGCGAGGTTGCGCACCTCGCTGGCCACCACGGCAAAGCCGCGGCCCTGTTCGCCCGCACGGGCCGCTTCCACGGCGGCATTGAGCGCCAGGATGTTGGTCTGGAAGGCAATGCCTTCGATGACCTGGATGATGTCGACGATCTTGCGCGAGCTGCCGCTGATGGCCTGCATGGTCTGCACCACGTCGCCCACCACGGCACCGCCGCGCTCGGCGATCTGCGAGGCGTTGACGGCCAGGCTGCTGGCCGAGCGCGCGCGCTCGGCGTTCTGGCGCACGGTGGAGGTCAGTTCGGCCATGCTGCCGGCCGTGTCGGCAAGGGAGCTCACCTGGTCTTCCGTGCGGCGCGCCAGGTCGGAGTTGCCCGAATCGATGTCCGCCGCGGCCTCGGTGATCGAGTCCGTGGACTGCTTGATGCCCGAGACCAGTTCGGTCAGCGTGTCCTCCATGGTGCCCAGGGCCGTGAGCAGGCGGCCGAAGTCGCCTTCGAGCTCGGACGAGAACTCCTGGCTCAGGTCGCCTGCCGCCACCGTCTCGGCGATCAGGATGGCCTGGTTCAGCGGGTGCACGATGCCGCTGCGCAGCAGCACGAAGGACACCAGCGAGACCACGAACACGCAGGCCCCCAGCAGCAGCACCCACAGGCGCGCGCTCTCCAGGTGGCCCTGGCCGGCCCGGATGGCCTGCTCCAGGGGCGCGCGCTGCTCGGCAGTGAGCCCCGTGGCCGATCCGACCGCGGCGCGGTAGGCATCGTCGGCCTGGCCGATGCCCGAGCTGGCCACCACCATCAGTACCGCCACCAGCAAGGCAATGGCACCAAACGCCAGAATGAGGCGCGTTCCAATCTTCAAACGATCCAGGCCCATGGGATTCATCTCCGATATCAGTGTTGTATGTATTTATAGCGACCGTTGCATTCAACAATGTAGCGCGCGCACAACCTTGCCCGAGTCTGCCACGCCTGTATCCATTTGAAACAACGGAACCATCGTAACAATCCCGGAAAGTGACTGTGCCAAAGGGTTGTTGTCGTGTGTCTGAGACAATTGGCAGGGTGGACATCTCCAATCTCATCCAAACCGTTCTGATCTATGCCTTGCCGGTGCTCTTCGCGATCACCGTGCACGAAGCTGCCCATGGCTATGCCGCTCGCCACTTCGGCGACAACACGGCGTTCATGATGGGCCGGATCACCCTCAATCCGCTCAAGCACATCGACCCCATCGGCACCATCCTGATGCCGCTGGTGCTGTACTTCGCCACCTCCGGGGCCTTCTTGTTCGGCTATGCCAAGCCGGTGCCGGTCAATTTCGGTAACCTGCGCAACCCCAAGCAGCACATGATCTGGGTCGCGCTCGCGGGGCCGGCCTCGAATTTCTTCCAGGCCATCTTCTGGGCCGTCCTGCTGGTGGTGCTGCTCGGCATGGGCGTGACCGAGCGCTTCTTCATCGAGATGGCGCGCGCCGGCATCCTGGTCAACCTGGTGATGTGGGCCTTCAACCTCTTCCCGCTGCCGCCGCTGGACGGGGGCCGCATCCTTGTCGGCCTGCTGCCCTGGAAGGCGGCGCACATGGTCTCGCGCATCGAGCCCTTCGGCTTCTTCATCGTGATGGGCCTGGTGGTGGCCGGCGTGGTGGGCACCATCTGGCTGCGCCCGCTGATGTCGCTGGGCTATGGCGCCATCAACCTGCTGCTCACGCCGCTGATGGCCTTGCTGCGCTGACCGACTTCGCTTTTTCTCTCCCCCTTTTCGCAGAATCCGTTTCCCATGAGCACCACGCGCTTTCTCACCGGCATCACGACCACGGGCACGCCCCACCTGGGCAACTTCGTGGGCTCCATCCGCCCGTCGGTGGCGGCCAGCCTCACGCCCGGCGTGCAGAGTTTCTACTTCCTGGCCGACTACCACGCGCTCATCAAGTGCGAAGACCCGGTGCGCATCCAGCGCTCCACGCTGGAGATCGCGGCCAGCTGGCTGGCCGCGGGCCTGAACCCCGAAAAGGTCACCTTCTACCGCCAGTCCGACATCCCCGAGATTCCTGAACTCACCTGGCTCCTGACCTGCGTGACCGGCAAGGGCGTGCTCAACCGCGCCCACGCCTACAAGGCCAGCGTGGACAAGAACATGGCGGCCGAGCGCGATGCCGATGACGGCGTGACCGCGGGCCTGTTCATGTACCCCGTGCTCATGGGCGCCGACATCCTGATGTTCAAGGCCCACAAGGTGCCCGTGGGCCGCGACCAGATCCAGCACATCGAGATGGCGCGCGACATGGCCGCGAGCTTCAACCACCTGTACGGCGAGCACTTCGTGCTGCCCGAGGCCGCCATCGACGACCACGTGGCCACCCTGCCCGGCCTCGACGGCCGCAAGATGAGCAAGAGCTACGACAACACCATCCCGCTGTTCAGCTCGCGCGAGCAGCTCAAGAAGCTCATCGGCGGCATCCTGACCGACTCGCGCGCGCCCGGCGAGCCCAAGGAGGTGGAGGGCTCGGCCCTGTTCCAGATCTACCAGGCCTTCGCCACCGAGGCCGAGACCGCCGCCCTGCGCCAGCAATATGCCGACGGCATTGCCTGGGGCGATGCCAAGCAGGTGCTGCTGGAGCGCGTGGACCAGGTGATCGCCCCCATGCGCGCCCAGTACGAAGAGCTGATCAACAACCCGGCCCGCATCGAGACCACGCTGCTGGCCGGTGCCGAGCGCGCGCGCGCGCTGGCCACGCCCTTCATCCGCGAGCTGCGCTCGGCCGTGGGCCTGCGCAGCCTGGTGCAGGCCGGCGCTGCCACCAAGGCGGCCAAGGCCGCCAAGGTGGCCCTGCCCTCGTTCAAGCAGTACCGCGAGGCCGATGGCAAGTTCTACTTCAAGTTCGTCGCGGCCGATGGCCGCCTGCTGCTGCAGAGCACGGGCTTCGATGCGCCCAAGGACGCCGGGCAGGCGATCGCCCAGCTGCAAAAGGACGGCAATGCGCTGCAGGCCCTGGCACCTCGCCTGGCGCCGGTGGATGGCGTTGCGCAGGCCGACGTGCAGGCGGCGCTGCAGGCGCTGGCCGAGGCTGCGGCGGCAGCCTGAGACGCCCCTGCCCCTGCGCGGCGGGACGCCAGGCTTGGCAAACTGCAGGCGCGCAACTCAATCCCGGTAGCGCAGCAGCGCCCACAAGGTGGGCCGCTCGCCGCTGCGCAAGCCCGTCTCCAGTGAGCCCACCAGCGTGAAGCGGCGATCTTGCGACTCCCAGCCGTGGGCCAAGGCCATGCTCCAGCCCGGCGCGCGCTGCAGGAAGTTGGCCTCATCGCGGTAGCGCATCCCGCGCCAGGTGAGCCGCAGCAGCGAAAAGCCGCGCCCCTCGTGCCGCCAGGTGGTCTGCCCCAGCGCCACATGGCGCGCGAAACCTGGCAGCAGGTTTCCGGAGAACCCCTCCCCCGTATTGCGCGAATCGGTATGGATGTAGCTGCCCAGAACGCTCCAGCGCGGCCCCAGCAGGTGGTTGACGGACACGCTGGACTGGACCAGATGCCCCTGTCCGAACACCGGCGTCTCCTCGTAGGTGTTCAATGAAGTCTGTGCGCTGAGCACGACGGGCGCGACCGTATTGATGTTGTCGAACAAGGCCGCCGTGTTCATGGCGAACAGCCGCCCGTCGCGGGCCACCAGGTTGTGGATGCGCTGGCCTGAAAGGCTGGTGCCCAGGAAGGTGGACGACCCCAGTTCCCAGTCCAATTGCAGCGCGTGCTTGCGTGCCAGGCTGCCTGGCAGCAGGTACTGGTTGTCCACGGCGATGGCACCGGTGGACACCGGCGCGAGCGTGTGCGTACCGGGGGCACGCATGCTCTCCTGCCAGGCCCAGTGCAGGGCCCGCCCGGGGCCCAGCCGCACGCTGGCACCCACACGCGGCAGCAACTTGCGGCGGCGCGCGGCACCGTCGAATTGCGGATCCAGCAGGTCCTGGCCCGCCGTGTCGGTGAAGCGGTCGCTCTGGGCGGTGGAGAGCCTGGGCCAATAGGCTTCCGCCATCACGCTCCACGGTCCGCTGCGCCACTCCCCTGCCATCCAGGGCATGTCATAGCGTTCGGTGTTGGCCCGAGGGCTGACCACCTGCGCATCTGCAATCGCGCTGTCCGTATCACGGGTCACGCGCTCCCAGCCGGCACTGAAGCGGTGTGGCCCCTGCAGCAGGGTATGGCGCAGGAACAGGCCCTTCTCTTCGCTTGCATAGTGGTAGTCCTGCGGTCCGAAGCGCGCATCGTCCAGCACCAGGCCGGAGGTCTGGCGCCCCCCGTGCACCTGGATCCAGGTCTGGCTGTCGGCGGACCAGCGCCACGATCCCCCGGCGTCCGTGCGGCGTGCGCGGGTCTCGGCGCCGCCCGTGAAGGTGATGCCGTTGCCAAAATCGCGCCCGTCCGGGAAACGGTAGCGCAGGGTGCTGTCCGTATGCTGCAGGAAAAGGGAGAGGCTTTCACTGGGTTTGGCACCGACGGCGATGGCCAGATCCGGGGACGACAGGCGATAGCGCGATGCAGCGGGCCCTTCGCGCGGCCACATCTGGATGTCCTGCCCCCGCACCAGCCAGGCCACAGGGATGGGCGCCGTCGCAAAGCCACGGTGGCCTGCATCGATCGTGGCGTTGTGCCGCAGCGGGTTGCGTTCGGCGCTCGCCCCCGCGCTCCATTCACTGCCGGTGGACAGCAGCAGCGGTGCACGCTTCTCGCTGGCACCGAACACCGTAGGGTCGGTCAGGTAGCCCTGGAACAGTTCGGAGCGGCGATTGAAGTCGCTTTCGTAGCGGTCGGACAGGAAGAAGTGGCTGCCGGCCCACAGAGGGTAGTACGAGGCTGCGGCATAGGCCCGTGCCCAGTGCTCCATGCCGAAGTCACCCAGTGCCTTGCCCAGACTGGCCGACCCCCGGCTGTCCGACGCCAGCGGATTGAGCGACTTGAGGAAAGGCAGCCGCACAAGCGCCTCTCGCGCTGCGGCGATCGCCTGCACGGGCTGCCCGCTGTCGTTGCGAAGGGTGGATTCGATCTGCCAGGGCAAGGGATCGTTCGGGTCGGCGACGCGGGCGCGCGCCAGCGAGTCGAGCGCCGCCGCTTGCTCGCCCAGCTGGTACTCGGCCACGGCCAGCCAGACCTGGGCGCGCGCATAGCGCGGCTCGATCACCAGGGCCTTGAGCAACTGGCTGCGCGCCGCCCCGGGGTCGCCCTGCTGCAGCGCCAGCAGGCCTGCACCGGCCAGGCTCACATAGTCATCGCCGGCCTGGGCCAGCGCGGCGTCAAAGCCCGTACGCGCATCGCCCAGGCGCAGGGCCTCTGCCGCCAGGGTGGCCTGCTCGCCCTGGTAGGCGGGCTGCGCGGGCGCCAGCGCCACGGCACGCGCCAGGGCCTCGCGCGCACCGCGCAGGTCACCCCGCTCGCGCAGGGCGCGCCCCAGGCCCCACTGGGCTGCGGCCTGGTCGGTAGCAGGCTCCCGCCGTGCCTCGGCACCGGCCACCGCTCGCCGGTACAGGGCAATGGCTTCCTCGCCCCGGCCTTCCAGGCGCTGCCAGTCGGCGTCGGCCAGCAGCAGCGCAGTGGCCTCGGGTGCCTGCGTGCGTGCGGTACCGAGCCAGGCACGCGCCTCAGGGCTCTGGTCCAGCGCCAGCAGCAGCTCGGCCCGGCGCGCGGCGGTGCGCGGGTCCTGCGTGCGCTGCCAGGCGGCGGCCAGGCGCTGCTGGGCCGCGTCCATGCGGTCGTCAAAGACGTCGAGGTCGGCCAGCAGCAATTCCACCACGGCCCCGCCCTGCCCGCTGGCAGACAGCGCCAGCAACCGCTCGCGTGCGCGCGGCCACTGGCCCGTGCGCAGGTCGTCACGGATCGCGGCCAGCGGCGGTGCCACGGCGTCACCCTGCAGTTCCACCCAGCGCGTGGCGTCCACCGGGTTGGCCATGACCCACTGCACGCGCTCGCGCGGGCGCACCAGCAGGCGCTTGACCGGTGCCTTGCCAGGCTCCACATAGCCCTGCTCGGCAGGCCCCAGTTCCACCCGGCCGAAGGCATTGGAAAGATCCACCTGGCCCGACAGCACGGTGAGCGTGGTGCGGCCACTGCCATCGACCTCCACATCCCAGTCCGTGCCACGCACCACGGCCAGGGCCGCCGGGGTCTGCAGCTGCAGCGAGGCCGGGGTCTTCTTGGTGCGCGCCCACAGGCGCCCGGCAGCCAGCTCCAGCAGGGTGCGCTCGGGCTGCGATGCGCACAGGCGCAACTGGGCATTGGCCGACATGCGGATCTGCGTGCGGTCGGCCAGCAGCAGCGCGGCCGACGACAGCTCCAGGGTGCGCACGCCCGCACCCGCACCCAGTTGCTGGGCCAGCACGGCGGGCGACCAGGGCCCCTCGCCGGGCGGCCGGGTCTGGCCCTGGCCGGCCAGGGCCACGATCTGCGCGGCCACGGTATCGGGGGCCACGGACACCCCGGCGCACTGCGCCCAGGCACTGGGCAGGCACAGGGTGGCAGCCAGGGCAATGGGGGTCTTGATCCACAGGTGTGTCGATGGCATGGCGGGGCCTTTCCGGGTACTCATTTGTCCAGCGCATGCGCAAAGACAGCGCCCGCTGCCACCGGCGCCCGGGCGTTGGCCAGTGTCTGCACCTGCGCCTGCAGCCGGTCGGCCTGGGCCGCCCACAGCGGTGCCAGGTGCACAGCCCGGGCCCGCCACTCGGCGCAGCACGCCAGGGCCTCGTCCCAGCGGCCCGCATGCACATGGGCCTGCAAAACCAGGCTGGTGGCCACCAGCGGCGCATCGTCGCAGGGGGTGTAGACATCGATGCCGCTGCTGCGCCCGGCCAGCACCACGGCGTCGAGCCAGAGCAGGGGTGGCGGCTGCGCCCCCTCCCGCGGCAAGGCGCTGCGGGTGGCCTCGGACAGCAGGATCCCGGTGCCGAAGGCCTTGTTCGCGCCTTCCAGCCGGGCCGCGGTGTTCACCGCATCGCCCACGGCGGTATAGGTGAAGCGGCCTTCGGAGCCCAGGTGGCCCACCGCCGCCTCGCCGGTGTGCAGGCCGATGCGCAGCTGCAGCTCGGCAAAGGGGGTGCCCGCCCACTGGCTGCGCAGGGCCTGCATTTCCCGCTGCATCTCCTGCGCGCAGGCCAGGGCGCGTGCCGCGTGCTGCGGCTCGGCCACGGGGGCGTTCCAGAAGGCCATGACGGCATCGCCGATGAACTTGTCGAGCGTGCCACCGTGGCGGTGCACGGCATAGGTCATGCGCGTGAAGTAGGCGTTGAGTGCACGGGCCACGCCCTCGGGTGGCAGGCGCTCGCTGGCCGAGGTGAAGCCCGCCAGGTCCGAGAACAGCAGCGTGAGCTCGCGCCGCTCGCCGCTGATGGCCGGCGCGGTGCCGCTGGCGATCAGCGCGCTGACCACGGCCGGCGGCACATAGCGGCCGAAGTCCAGGCGCAGGCGCTCGCGCTGGCGCCGCTCGCGCCAGTAGCTGTCGGTCGCACCCACATTGAAGTGCAGCGCCAGTGCCACCAGCGTGGGCAGCGTAGGCCACCATGTCCCCTGCAGATAGGCCCACAGCCCGCCGATCAACGCTAGCAGCGCCAGCGCCACGCTCAGCCACACGGCCAGCCAGCCACGCCAGCGGCGCGTGAGCGCGGCCACCACGGCAATGGCCGCCGCGGCCTGCAGCAGCGGGCCCGCCGGGTGCGCGGGCACGATCCAGTCGCCCGTGAGGCCATTGATGAGGGCCGTGGCATGCAGCATCACGCCCGACTGCGTGCCCTGGCCCAGGGTGCGCAACGGCGTGGTGAACTGGTCCACGCCGCCCACCGGCGTGTTCTGGCCCAGCAACAGCAATCGCCCCTGCAGCGCGCCAGGCGCCAGCTGCCGCGCCGGGTCCAGCGCCTGGGTGTAGTGCACATAGGGCAGCGCCACCTCGGGCGCGTAGTAGCGCAGCAGCGCACCGGGCGGGGGCGGCACCACGCTGCGGCCCGCGGCCTGCGCCAGCACGCGCCACATCGCATCGGCGTGCAGCGGCGCGCTGCGCTGCACGCCATCGTCGTCGGGCTGCATGCCCACGTCGCCGTGCAGCGCCTGGCCGAAGATCGAGCGCAATGCCTGCTGGTACTGCGCCACCTGGCCGCTGTGCACGGCCACCCGGGCGCTGGCCAGCACCACGGGCATGCGCCCCTGCAAGGCACGCCCGAGGGCGGCGTCGTCCTCGGGGGACTGGGCGGTGGACAGCAGCAGGTCGATACCGAGCCCCGCCGCGCCGGTCGCGGAAAGCGCCTCGACCAGTTGCGCATGCAGGCGCCGCGGCAGCGGCGGCGCTGCCTGAAGGGCCGCGAGGCTGGGCTCGTCGATGCCGATGACCACCACGCCCGCATCGGGCCGCACGGGTGCGGTCAGGCTGCTGAAGAGATCGTATTCCAGGCGCTGCAAGGGCTGCCACACCGGCAGGACCTGCAGCAAGGCCAGCAGCACCAGCGGCACCAGCAGGCGCAGCGCCCACTGGCGCCCCGCGTCCCTTGCCACTGCCGACCGGATCCAGGCCATACGTTCTTCCGTCAGTTGTAACGTACTGTATCGCAGGGGGGAGGCAGCGCAAGGGTTTCAGACCCCGGGGTTACAAATGGGGCGCGGCTTTTTGCCCCACCGTCCCTTAGACTGCCCTCCAACACGGGGAGAATCCCATGAAAGCACTGATCGCCTCGGCCACCCTGCTCGCCTTGCTGGCGGGCTGCGAATCGGCCACCACCCGCCCACCGTCGGGCCCCATGGCCTCGGGCCGGGACCGCACCTTCAGCGTGCCGGTCTATGGCAACGACGCCTCACCGGCTTACAACGCCGCCACCCGGGAATGCCAGAAGCTGGCGCTGTTCCCCAAGCTGCTGCGCAACGAGGGCTCGCGCCTGGTCTTCGAGTGCGTGAGCGACAACCCCAACCGCTGAGCCCGATGGCCCGGCGCCGAACAGCCGCCGTCGTCGCAGTGCTCGTGCTGGCCGCAGCCCTGCCCGCGCAGGCCCAGGTGCGCCGCGACCGGCAGCACCCGGTGTGGACCAACAGCCTGGGCATGCCGTTCGTGAAGGTGCCCGCCGGCAGCTTCGTGATGGGCGGGCCCGAGGCGCCCGACGTGCTGGCGCGGGCCTACCCGCAGCTGGAGCCCAAGCGCTTTGCCGAGCTGGTCGATGAAGGCCCGGCCCACCGGGTGGTCATCCGCCAGGCCTTCTACCTGGGGCAGCACGAGGTGACGGTCGGCCAGTTCCGGCGCTTCCTGCAGGCCTCGGGCTACCAGCCCGAGTCGGAGGCCGACGGCACCGGCGGCTATGGCTACAACCCCCGCTACGACCCGGCCACGACCCGTCGCGGCGATGCCTTCGAGGGGCGCGACCCGCGCTACTCCTGGCGCAACCCGGGGTTTGCGCAGGGTGACGACCACCCCGTGGTCAACGTCACCTGGAACGACGCCCAGGCCCTGGCCCAGTGGCTGAGCCGCACCGAAGACCAGCGCTACCGCCTGCCCACCGAGGCCGAGTGGGAGTACGCCTGCCGCGCCGGCACGCGCACCCGCTACCCGCACGGCGACGACCCCGAGGGCCTGCTCCAGAACGCCAATACCTTCGACCAGGAGGCCGCGCCCCACTGGGAGCGCTGGCGCCAGCATGCCCTGCGCGGCAGCGATGGCCATGCCTTCACCGCCCCCGTGGGCAGCTATGCGCCCAACGCCTTCGGCCTGCAGGACATGCTGGGCAATGCCTGGGAGTGGGTGGCCGACTGGCATGGCGACAGCTACTACGCCGAGTCGCCCGCCGTGGACCCCGGGGGCCCGGCCGAGGGCAGCGTGCGCGTGCGCCGCGGGGGCTCCTGGCACACCTGGTCGTTCTATGCACGCTGCGGCTACCGCAACTGGAACAGCCCGCAAACCCGCTACACCCTGGTGGGCATGCGACTGCTGCGTGAAATCGCACCCGCCGCGGCCGCCCGGCCTGGCGCGCGCCCTGCCGCCCCGCGCCGCCTGGCATCGCCCGTGGTACGGTGAACAACTGTCAAACTTGGTGATCCCCAAGATGGGGCATGGAATGGACTGCCGCACATCGCGAATAATGCGGGGTGAATCTTGAACGGAACGGAGAACCATGCGCATAGCGGCGTTAGACGACGATGCGCTTCAGCTGGATCTGATCAAACAGGCCACCGAAGCGATGGGCCATGTGTGCCACACCCACCTGACCGGTGCCGCGCTGATGCGCGAGATGCGCCGCGAGACCTTCGACCTGCTGATCGTGGACTGGCACCTGCCCGACACCACCGGCCCCGAGGTGGTGCGCTGGGTGCGCGAGAACGTGGGCAAGCAGTTGCCCATCCTGTTCGTGACCAACCGGCAGGAAGAGCGCGACATCGTCGAAGGCCTGGGCAGCGGGGCCGACGACTTCATGGTCAAGCCCGTGCGCATCGGCGAGCTCAATGCCCGCGTGGGAGCGCTGCTGCGCCGCGCCTACCCGCAGAGCACCAGCGGCGCGCTGGATTTCGGGCGCTACAAGTTCTACCCCGAGTCGCGCTCGCTGGAGGTCAATGGCCAGGTGGCCGAACTCAAGAACCGCGAATACGACCTGGCGCTGTTCCTGTTCCAGAACATGGGGCGCCTGCTTTCGCGCGACCACCTCAAGGAGGTGATCTGGGGCCAGGGCTCGGACGTGCTCTCGCGCTCGCTCGACACCCATGTCTCGCGCCTGCGCACGCAGCTGGACCTGCGCCCGGTCAACGGCTACTTCATCACCGCGGTGTATGGTGTGGGCTACCGCTTCGAAGCCGTGGAGCCTGATCGCAAGCCGTGATGCGCCCCCCGGGCTTCCACAGCGAAGCCCGCCCCTCGAGAATGATGAAGACCGCCGCAGCCTGCGGCCCGTAGGAGAGTTGACGTGGTCATCCACCGCCTTGCATTGCCCCTGTCCGCCGCCGCCATGTTCGTGGCGGGCCTCGGCTGCGCGCATGCGCAAGCTACCCCCACTGCCCCTTCCGACACGCAGACCGACGAAATCCCGCACACGGTGCGGGCCGGCGACACCCTCGAAGGTCTGGCCAACGCCTACCTGGACAATCCGCGCCAATGGCCGCTGCTGCAGCAGCGCAACAAGGTGGCCGACCCCAGGCGCCTGCAGCCGGGCTCCACCGTGTGGATCCCCGTGCGCCTGCAGCCGCAGGCCTCGGCCCAGGTGGAGTTCGTGCAGGGCAACGCCACGGCACAGCCCCAGCGGGGCGATGCCCAGCCGGTGGCGCAAGGCACCCGCCTGGACGAAGGCACGCGCCTGCAGGTGGGGCCGGACAGTTTCGTCGCCGTGCGCCTGGCCGACGGCACGCTGGTGCGCGTGCAGCCCCAATCCGACCTGCAGCTGCGCCAGCTGCGCCGCCGCGGGCGCGCGGGCAGCATCCAGTCGGTGATGGAGATGCGCGCCGGCAGCGTGGAGTCGAGCGTCACCCCCAGCACCGATGCGCTGCGCCGTTTCGAGATCCGCACACCGCGCGCCGTGACCAGCGTGCGCGGCACCGAATTCGGCGTGGCGCTGGCGGCCTCGGGCCAGGCGACTGCCTCGGTACTTGAAGGCACGGTGGCCGTACAGTCCCGCGCCGAGAATGCCCCGCAGCCGGTTGCCGACGCCACCCTGCTGGCCCGCGGACAAGGCCTGTCGGTGGCGCCCGACGGCACCCTGGGTGCCCCGCGCCCGCTGCTGGCCCCGCCCGACCTGTCCACCGTGCCGGCGCAGCTGCATGACCTGGGCCTGCTGGCCATCAACCTGCCGGCCACGCCCGGCGCCAGCGGCTACGTGGCCCAGGTGGCCCGCGATGCGGCCCTGACGCAGGTACTGCGCAGCGGCCGCTTTGCCAACGGCCAGCTGCGCTGGGCCGCGCTCGACGATGGCAGCTACCACCTGGCCGTGCGCGCCGTGGACGAGGCCGGCATTGCCGGCCTGCCCGCCACGCGCCCCATCACCATCAAGACCCGGCCGGTGCCGCCGCTGTACCAGCAGCCTGCCCCCGGTGCCGTGCTGCCGCGCACCACCGGCAGCCTGCGCTGCACCGAAGTGCCAGGGGCCCGCTGGTACCGCATCCAGGTGGCAGCCAGCGCGGATTTCACCACCCCGCTGCTGGACGAGGGACGCCTGAACCCCTGCCAGCTGACGCTGGCCACGCTGCCCCTGGGCAACTACTTCTGGCGCGCGGCCACGGTCGCGGAGCTCGCGGGCGGTGCGCTGGACCAGGGGCCGTTCGCACCCGCGCAGCCCTTCACCGTGGCGCAGCAGCCCGCCGCGCTGGACCTGTCGTCCATGCAGGCGACAGATGGCGACACCATCGTGCGCCTGCACTGGCCGGCCCAGGCCGGCCAGCGTTTCCGCGTGCAGCTGGCGCCGGACCTGGAGTTCAGCAAGGTCCTGCAGGACACCCAGTTCGACGAACCGCGCTGGACCTCCGCGGCCGACCTGCCTGCGGGCACCTACTTCGTGCGCATCCAGGTGCTCGACCCTTCGGGCCTGCAAAGCGAGTTCTCGCCGCCGCGCAGCATCCGCGTGGGCACGGGGCTGAACACCAGCTCCGGGCTGCCCCTGTCCACCATGGGCGGTGAGCCCGTGCGCCGTCCCTGAGCCCCTTGCGGTCGATGCCCACGCAGCACTCCCGCACGCGCAACCAGCAGCGGCGGGTCGAATGGGCCGCCATCGCGCTCACGCTGCTGGCCCTGGTGGCCTGGCTGAGTTCACCGAGCGCACTACCGCGCACCAACCACCTGGTGCAGGACACCGGCTTGCGCCTGGTGTCGCGCCCGCCGCAGCCCGGCATCGCCGTGATCGCGGTGGACGACCGCAGCATCGGCGTGATCGGCCGCTGGCCCTGGCGGCGCGCCCTGCATGCCCAGCTGATCCAGAACGTGTCGCGCCAGGCACCGCTGGTGATCGGCATGGACGTGCTGTTCAACGAAGAAGACCTCGACTACCCCGAGGACGATCTGCTGCTGACCGATGCCGTCGCCAGGAGTGGCCGGGTGGTGCTGCCGGTGATGCAGCGCCAGGGCCCGTACGAACCGGGCGATGGTGCCGACCGGCCGATGCCCGCGCTGGAGCAGGCCGCCGCCCGGCTCGGGCATGTGCACGTGGCCACGGACGAGGACGGCGTGGTGCGCAGCCTGTATGCGCGCGAGGGACCGGCCAGCGCGCCCTGGCAGCACTTCAGCATCGCCATGCGCTGCGTGGCCACGCCATCCCTCGGTGGCTGCCCGCCGGCGCGCTGGAGCGCCCCCCCTGCCGACGGCGCCCGCTGGGAACGTGCGGGCCGCCGCCTGATCCCCTACGCGGGCGGGCCGGGGCACTTCACCACCTACTCCTACATCGACGTGCTGCGCGGTGAGGTGCCAGCCGATGCCTTCCGCGGCAAGTACGTGCTCGTGGGCTCGATCGCCGCCGGGCTGGGCGACATGTTCGCCACCCCGGTGGGCCAGGAGTCGCGCCTGATGCCGGGCGTGGAAGTCATCGCCCAGGTGCTCGACGCCGACCTCGCGGGGGTGCACATCCACAGCGCACCGCCGGCGCTGAACATGGCCTTCAACCTGCTGCCGGTGGTGCTGGCGCTGCTGGCGCTGCTGCTGCTCGGCCCCTTCGCCGCCCTGCTCACCAGCATTGCACTGGGCGCCCTGACCCTGGCCCTGGCCGTGCTGCTGCCCGTCTGGAGCGGCCTGCAATTCGCGCCCGCTGCGGCCCTGATCGGGCTGGTGCTGGCCTACCCGCTGTGGAGCTGGCGGCGCCTGAGTGCCGCGGCCCAGTTCCTCCGGCTGCAGATGGAGAACCTGCAGCGCCAGGGCCTGGT
The DNA here is from genome assembly GCF_059415825.1 of Acidovorax sp. GW821-FHT10A04. Classification (NCBI taxonomy): domain Bacteria; kingdom Pseudomonadati; phylum Pseudomonadota; class Betaproteobacteria; order Burkholderiales; family Comamonadaceae; genus Acidovorax; species Acidovorax sp. GW821-FHT10A04. Next base: position 82,834 of record NZ_JBWKNZ010000009.1, on the reverse strand, counting down.
GATCCCGCTGCGCGGCCCGGCGGCCAGCACCGGCGACTTCCTGGAGCGGCGTATCAACGCGGTGGAATATGCCTCGCGCCAGCTGCGCGACATGCACCACTTCGTGAGCGAGAGCCTGCAGCAGCTGCCCTCGCCCACCATGGTCTGCGACACCGAGGGCCGCATCCTGCTGGCCAACACGGCCGCGCGGCGGCACCTGCTGGGCGTGGCCGAGGTCGAGGGCGACCCGATGGTCTGGCCCTTGCAGGGCCGCCAGATCGCCGATGTGCTCGGCGACCTGATCGACATCGCCACCGAGCAGCCGCTGGTGACCCCGGAGCGGCTGGCCAGCCGCAACCTGCCCGCGCGCCGCGAGGGGCGCGATGCCAAGGGCCGCAGCGTGCTGGTGCAAAGCCGCCAGTTCACCGACCTGGCGCAATCGGGCTGGCTCGTGACCCTGGTGGACCTGACCGAGATCCGCAGCGCGCTGCAACAACGTGACGAGGCCATGCACTTCATCTCGCATGACATCCGCGCGCCCAATGCCTCCATCCTCACGCTGCTGGAGATGCACCAAGCCTATCCGGGCCGCATGTCGGACGCTGAACTCATGCAGCTCATCGCGCGCTATGCCAAGACTTCGCTGGGCATGGCCGAGAACTTCATCCAGCTGGCCAGTGCCGAATCGCAGGCGATGCGGCGCGAACCCCTGGACCTGGTGGACGTGCTGCACCAGACCGTGGACGAGGTCTGGGTGCTGGCGCGCGACGCAGATGTGCAGGTGCTGGTGGCCGGGGCGCCGGAGACCGCCCCGTTCATGGGCGACCGCTCGCTGCTGTGCCGCGCGCTGGCCAATGTGGTGAACAACGCCGTCAAGTACAGCCCACGGGGCAGCACCGTGCACTGCACCCTGGCAGAGCGGCCCGGCAAGTGGGTGCTGGCGGTGCGCGACGAAGGCCCCGGCATTGCACCCGCACTGCAGGACAAGCTGTTCGCCCCCTTCCAGCGCCTGCATGACCGCAGCCACCCCGGCATTGCCGGCGTGGGGCTGGGGCTGGCCCTGGTACGCACCGTGGTGCAGCGCCATGGTGGCAGCATCGAGGTCGAGAGCGACGAAGGCAAGGGCGCGGAATTCAGGCTGGTGCTGCCGCAGGGCGAGGCACCAGCGCAGTAGCCACCGCCACCGATGGCTCCTCAGGCGGTGGCTTCGGCTTCCAGGTGCACCGGGTCGGCCAGGGCATCGCCCTCACCGGCCAGCAGGCCGATGCAGTCGAGCGCCGTGGGTGGATCGCAAGGCTTGGCATACACGCGCAGCGCAATGTCCTGCGCGGCGGGCGAGAAGAACAGCCACAGCTTGTCCGCCTGCTTGTCGTAGCACGAGAACAGCGCGCGCTTGGAACCTGCCGGCGAGACCAGGAACTGCGACATGAACATCTGCTGGATGCGCTGGGTGGGCTCAAAGGCCTGGGCATCGTTGCCCAGCGATAGCTTGTACCAACTTTTCATGGAAGCCTTCCTTTCGACCGCGAGGTCTGTTGTGTCTGGCTCCATGGTATTTTTGGACACGGGATTCCTGGCCTCCCGCAGCGCCCGAAGACCTGTAGGACGGGCGCCACTGCGGCCGCAGGAGCCGCTGACGGCCAACGACCTGCGGGAGGATCCCCTATGATGGCGGCACACCATCTGTACCGGTCCAGCTTGAGAGGTTGTCGGCATGTTCCATGTTCGACCTCTCTTCCCTCCTGCAGGGCTTTATTCTGGGCCTCGGTGTCTTTCTGTGCCCCGGGCCCAAGGACATCCTCATCCTGCGCGAGGCCCTGGCGGGCCGGCCCGCAGCAGTGCTGATCGGCGTGGGCGTGGGCAGCGATGCCGCCCTGATCGCCCTGGGCATCCTGGGCCTTTCGGCCGCACTGAACCAGGCCCCGGGCTGGCAGGCTGCGGCCCTGTGGCTGGGCATCGGCCTGCTGCTGGTGCATGGAGCCAAGGCCCTGCGCAGTGCCTTGCACCCCGTCCATGAACCACGCCCGGGCCCCGCGCCGGATCGGTCCGCAGGCTTGCGACCTGTGCTGCTGACCTCCTTGCTGAACCCGGCCGCCTGGATGGACACGGTCCTCGTCATCGGCACCGTGGGTGCCTCGCTGGCCCCCGGTGCCCGGCCGGGTTTTGCCGCCGGGGCCGTGGCTGCCTCGCTGTTGTGGTTTGTCGCCCTGGTGGCGGGAGCCGGGCATGCGCGGCGCCACATGGCATCTGCGCGCACCGGGCGCCTGCTCGATGCAGGCGTGGCCCTGGCCGTGCTGGGCATGGCGGCCTACCTGGCCTGGGCTCAGTGCTTGCCCAGGTAGGCCTCGCGCACGGCGGGGTCTTCCAGCAGGGCCCGGGCCGGGCCCGACGAGGCAATTTCGCCGGTCTTGAGCACATAGGCCCGGTCGGCCACCTTGAGCGCCTGGTTGGCCATCTGCTCCACCAGCAGGATGGTCATGCCGCGCTGCTTGAGCGCGCGGATCACACCGAAGATCTCCTTGACGATCAGCGGCGCCAGGCCCAGCGAGGGCTCGTCGAGCAGCAGCAGGCGCGGGCGCGCCATCAGTGCCCGGCCGATGGCCAGCATCTGCTGCTCGCCACCGCTCAGGGTACCGGCCATCTGGTGCTGGCGCTCGCGCAGGCGCGGGAAGGTGGTGAACTGCGCTTCCAGGTCCGAGCCGATGGACGCATCGCCGGCAGGCCGCAGGTAGGCGCCCAGCAGCAGGTTGTCGCGCACGCTCTGGTCCGGGAACACCTGGCGCCCCTCGGGCGACTGGGCAATGCCCAGGGCCACGCGCCGGTGCGCCGGCGTGCGTGCGAGGTCCTGGCCGTCGAACACGATGTGCCCGCCGGCACACGGCTCCAGGCCCGAGATGGCCTTCATCAGCGTGCTCTTGCCCGCGCCGTTGCCACCGATGAGGGTCACCACCTCCCCGGCCGCGACCGTGAGGCTCACACCCTTCAGGGCCTGGATGGCGCCGTAGTTCACTGCGAGTTGTTCGATTTGGAGCATGGACGACGCCTCAGGCAGGGACAGGGGATGGTGTGGCGACGGCGATGCTCTCCTCCTCGTCATCCACGCCCAGGTAGGCGGCGATGACCCTGGGGTCCACCTGCATGGCCGCCGGCGTGCCCTCGGCGATCTTGGCGCCGTAGTCGAGCACCACCACGTGGTCGGACACGGCCATCACCAGGTCCATGTGGTGCTCGATCAGCAGCACGGTGATGCCCTTGGCGCCGATGCGCCGGATCAGCTCCGTCAGCGCCTGTGTCTCCTGCGGGTTCAGGCCGGCAGCCGGCTCGTCGAGCAGCAGCAGGCGCGGCTGCGTGGCCAGCGCACGGGCCAGCTCCAGCCGGCGCTGCAGGCCGTAGGGCAGGCTGCCGGCCTCGTCGTGGGCACGGTCGAGCATGCCCACGAACTGCAGCAGCCGCACCGCCTCCTCGCGCGCCTGGCGCTCCTCGTGCCGCGCTGCGGGCAGGCCCAGCAGGCTGGCCCCGAAGCCCACGCGCAGGTGCGGGTGCAGGCCCACCAGCACGTTGTCCAGCACACTCATGTGGGTGAACAGCTTGAGGTTCTGGAACGTACGCCCTATGCCCAGCCGGCAGATCTGGCTGGTGCGCACGCGGGCAATGCCCTGGCCTGCGAATTCGATGCTCCCCCGGTCCGGCGCCACGATGCCCGACAGGATGTTGAGCAGCGTGGTCTTGCCGGCACCGTTGGGGCCGATCAGCGCATGCACATGGCCCGCGCGCAGCGACAGGCTGACCTCGTTGGTCGGCACCACGCCGCCATAGGCCTTGTACAGCCCGCTGGCGTTGAGCATCACGCCCCCAGCCTCGACCCCCGCGGCCTGGCGCGGCTGCCACTCGCCCTGCACCACCGGCAATGGCGGCGCCTGCTGCAGCCGCGGCCACAGGCGCCGCCCCAGCCGCTGCAGCGAGCCGGCCAGGCCCTGGGGCATGGCATAGAGCGCAAACAGCAGCAGCGCCCCGTAGGTGAAATGCTGCAACCCGGGCCAGCGCGCGAGGAAGGCGTCGAGCAGCGTGAGGGCGATGGCGCCCACCGCCGGACCCATGACTGAGGGGCCGCCGAACAGCACGATGAGCAGCAAAAAGATCGACAGGTTGAAGCTGATGAAGTCGGAGTTGATGTACTGGTTCTGCTGCGCCACCAGGGCCCCTGCCACGCCGCAGGTGACGGCGCTGATGACGAAGGCCAGCACCTTGGTGCGGTAGACGTCGATGCCCACGCTCTCGGCCGCCACCTCCGCCGCCTGCACGGCCTGGAAGGCGCGGCCGTACTTGCCCCCGAGCAGGGTACGCAGCAGGAGGTGGGTGGCCAGCGCAAAGGCCAGCACCAGCCAGGCCCAGCCGCGCATGTCCAGCATGCGCCCGCCGATGGACGGCGGCACGATGCCGTAGATGCCCTGCTGGCCGCCAAAGGGCACCTGCCATTCGGTCACGATCTTCTCGACCACGATGCCGAAGCCGATGGTCACCATGGCCAGCGACGGGCCCTTGACGCGCAGCGAGGGCAACGCGATCAGCACGCCGAAGAGCCCCGCCACCACGGCCGCGGCCAGCAGCGCCAGCCAGGGGTTCCAGCCCGCCTGGGCCGTGAGCAGCGCCGCCGTGTAGGCCCCGGCAGCGAACAGGCCGGCATGGCCGAGCGACTTCTGCCCGCTCCAGCCGACCAGCACGTTCAGGCCGGCGGCAGCCAGGTAGTACATGCCGGCCGTGAAGATGATCTTGAGATGGAAGTCGTTGCTGATCGCCAGCGGGACCAGCACGGCCGCCGTAGCGGCGGCGATGAACGCAAGGGTATGGGTGCGCATGGTGCGGTCACACCTTCTCGAAGGGCTTCTGGCCGAACAGCCCCTCGGGCTTGACCACCAGCACCAGGATGATGAGCGCGAAGACCGTGATCTCGCGCAGCTCGGCCCGCCACAGGCCCACCAGGGCTTCGATGCAGCCCAGCATGAACCCGCCGGCAATGCAGCCGCGCGGGTTGGTGAGCCCGCCCACGATGGCCGACGAGAACGCCTTGAGCGCGATGGCCAGGCCCATGAAGACCGAGGCCGTGGTGATGGGCGCGATCAGCAGGCCGGCCAGTCCTGCCAGGCTCGACGAGATCACGAAGGCCAGCACCACGATGGCGCCGACGTTGATGCCCATGAGGGCCGCGGCCTGCTTGTTCACCGCCACCGCACGCACGGCCTTGCCGACCTTGGTGCGGCGCAGCACATGGTCCAGCACCAGCATGACCACGGCCGTGACGCACAGCACCAGGATCTCCTGCGCGCGGATGCCGGCCCCGGCGATGCGGATCACTTCGTCGCCCAGCGGCGAAGGCATGGCCATGGAGCCAGGGCCCCAGATGGCCAGCGCCGTGTTCTGCACGATGATGCCGAAGCCGATGGTGCTCATGACCCAGGCCATGCCGGTGGCACCGACGAAGGGCCGCACCGCCGTGAAGTACAGCACCACGCCCAGCAGCGCCAGCACCGCCAGCGACACCACGAGCGCCAGGCCATAGCGCGCGAACGTCACGTCGGCTGCGGCCAGCACGCCGGTGTGGCCCTTGCCCGAGAGCAGCAGCAAGGTGGCCACCGCGATGAAGGAGCCCGCGACCAGGAACTCGCCCTGGCCGAAGTTGAGCGTCTTGGTCGTCGTGTGGGTGATGCTGAAACCCAGGGCGACGAGCGCATAGATTCCACCGAGGGCCAGGCCGCTCAGCAAGGCTTGCAGGACATTGGTCATGGGCTGTGGGGCTCCGCTCTGGCGCGCTGGGCGCGCATCACTTCTTGTAGTCGGCCGGCGTCAGCGCCTTGGTGATGGCGTCTTCATAGGCCGACACCTTGCCATCGCGCCAGCGCGCCAGGTGGAAGTCGGCGACCGAGAGCGCCTCGTGGTCGCCCTTGGCGAACGGCTTCTGGTAGAGCTTGACCACGCCCTGGGTGTCGGGCACGCCGTTCTCCAGCGTGGCGGCGAGCTTGTCGCCATCGGTGCTGCCGGCCTTCTTCACGGCAGCGGCCAGCAGCATCACCGAGTCGTAGGACTGCGCGGCCGCCACGAAGGTGGGCAGTTGCGGGTAGCGCTCGCGCACGCGGGCCGCCAGTGCCACGGCGCGCGGGTTGCTGTCCTCGGCCGTGGAGGTGGCGAAGATGATGTGCTCGGCCAGCTTCTTGCCCGCCGTGTTGAGCAGCGGCGTGCTCATGTTGCCCCAGGTGCCCAGCGTGGTCGGCATGTAGTTGATCTTCTCCATGCTGCGCAGCAGCTGGGCGTTGGCATCGGCCAGGCCGTAGACGATGAGCGTGTCGGCCCCGGCATCGCGGATCTTGGCCAGCTGCGAGGTCATGTCCGTGTCCTTGGGGCCGAATTTTTCCACCGCCACGGCCTTGTTGCCGTGCAGGGCCAGCACCTCGGTCAGGTCCTTCACGCCCTGCTGGCCGAAGCCTGTGGAGTCGGCGATGAAGGCGATCTTCTGGTTCTTGGTGGCCTTGACGGCGTAGGCGATGAGCAGCGCCACCTGCTCGCGGTCCACCATGGAGACGCGGTAGATGTAGTTCTGCGCCTCGTTGGCGTAGCGCTTGGTGATGTCGGTGGCAGTGGCCACGGGCACGATCACGGGCACCTTCTTTTGCTGGGGAATGTGCAGCCAGGCCAGCGCATTGCCCGAGTTGGTGGGCCCGACCACGGCGGCCACCTTCTCGCTGTCGATCAGCTCGGTCATGTTCTGGATGGACTTCGGGGGCTGGCCCGTGTCGTCGCGCACGATGCCCACGACCTTCCTGCCCAGCAGGCCGCCGGCCTTGTTGATGTCCTCGATGGCCAGGTCGAAGCCATGGCGCGCGGCCACGCCCAGCTCGGCCGCGCCGGTGCCCGACTGGTCGGCATTGAAGCCGAAACGGATGTCCTGCGCCTGGGCCGTGGACAGGCCCAGGGCCAGCGCCGCAGCCGCGATCAGCGGCCGGACCAGGGAGGGAATGCGGTGGTTCAGCGTCGTCGTCTTCGTCGTCATGTCTTGTCTCCTGTCGCTGTCATGGGAAAAGGCGGCCCTGTTGCGGGCCTGCCGGGCTTGCCCGAGGGCTCTGTCAGCTTCTGATCTCTGCCAGCAGCGCCAGCGCGCGGTCCACGCGCACGTCGTGCTCCTGCGCCATCTGTTTGGCAACGCGGTCGATCTCGTCCCCCGAGGCGCCGGCCACCAGTGCGATGTTGCGGGCATGCAGCGCCATGTGGCCGCGCTGGATGCCTTCGGTGGAGAGTGCGCGCAGCGCGCCCAGGTTCTGCGCCAGGCCCACGGCCACGGCCACCTCGCCCAGCTCCTGCGCCGACTGCACGCCGAGGATACGCAAGGCCAGGCGCGCCAGCGGGTGGGTCTTGGTGGCGCCACCCACCAGGCCCACGGGCATGGGCATCTCGATGCTGCCGACCAGGGCGCCGCTGGCGTCCTTCTCCCAGCGCGTGAGCGAGGTGTAGCGCCCACCGCGGCAGGCGTAGGCATGGGCGCCGGCCTCCACCGCGCGCCAGTCGTTGCCGGTGGCGACGATGACGGGGTCGATGCCGTTCATGATGCCCTTGTTGTGCGTGGCCGCGCGGTAGGGATCGATCACGGCGAAGCTGCAGGCGTCGACGATGCCGTCGATGATGCGCTCGCCACTGTGCTCTGCCGTGGCCATCACCTCGGGCGTGAGCCGCACGCGCGCCCGGGCCAGGCGCAGGTCGGCCAGGTTGGACAAAATGCGCAGGCGCACCGTGCCGCCGGTGATCTGCTCCACCAGCGGCGAGACGGCCTCGGCCATGGTGTTGACGGTGTTGGCGCCCATGGCGTCGCGCACGTCCACGATGAGGTGCATGACGACCATGGCGCCACGCGGCGCGTCGTCAAACACATGCACCTCGATGTCGCGGCAGCCGCCGCCCAGGCCGATCAGCACCTTGTCGCGGCTGTTGGCCACGGCCAGGATCGCCTCGCGCTGCAGCAGCAGGGCCTGGCGCGCGCCGTAGGGGTCCCTGATGCCGATCACCTGCACCTGGGCACGCATCAGCGGCCCGGTGCTCGATGCCTGGAAGCCCCCGCACTCGCGCGCCAGCTTGGCCATGTACGAGGCCGCGGCCACCACCGAGGGTTCCTCGACCACCATGGGCACGAGCACCTCGCGGCCATTGACCTGGAAGTTGCCGGCCACGGCCAGAGGCAGCTCGAAGGTGCCGATGACGTTCTCGATCATGCCGTTGGCCCGCTCCACGCCCAGCGCGCCAGGCCGGGCCAGCAGCACGGCCTCGTCGGCGGTGAGCCCCGCAGCCTCCACCACGTGGTCGAAACGCTGGGCAGGGCTGAGTGCACGGAACTGGGGAAGGCGGGAGTCGGCGACCATTTGGGGTTGTCCTCGGGATGTAAGTCGTTGGGCGATGGGGCGGACTCTAGGCCATCTGTACCAGTGTCGATGGGTACAGTTTTCAGGGACAGTTGTGCCATCTGTCCGGGTACACATGGGCTGTGTCATAGTGGCCCAACCGCTTTGGAACCCCCATGAAAGCCGCGCCCAAGACCGCCTCGCTGACCCTCACCCTGGCCGACTCCATCGACCGCCAGATCCGCGACGGCGCCTACCAGGTGGGGGACAAGCTGCCCTCGCTGCGCGAGCTGGCGCAACTGCACGGCTATGCCAAGAACACCATCGTCGCGGCCTTCGAGATGCTGGTGGCGCGCGGGCTGATCGAGCCGCGCCGGGGCTCGGGCTACTTCGTGCGCGCGCAGCCCCAGGCCTCCGCCCAGGAGGAAGAGGCCGGCTCACTCGGCCGCGCCATGGACATCGTCTGGCTGATGCGCGAGCAGCTCAAGTCCGAGCCCGGCGAACTGGCCGTGGGCGACGGCTTTCCGCCCGTGGAATGGCTGGCCGACGTGCGCCTGGACAAGTTCCACCACAAGGTGGTGCGCACCGGCCTCGGGGCCCTGTTCCGCTACGGCAACCGCTTCGGCTACGAGCCGCTGCGCCACCACCTGGTGCGCAAGCTCGCGGACCTGGGCATCGGTACCGAACCGCGGCAGATCGTGCTCACGCACGGGGCCAACGAGGCCATGGACATCGTGGTGCGCTATTTCGTGCCGCCGGGCGCGCCGGTGCTGGTGGACGACCCGGGCTACTACCCGCTGTTCGGCAAGCTCAAGCTGGCGGGCGCGCACATCGTAGGCGTACCGCGCCTGGCCGACGGTCCCGACCTCGACGCGCTGGAGCAACTGCTCATCGTGCACAAGCCGCGGCTGTTCTTCACCCAGTCGGTGGCGCACAACCCCACGGGCTCGGACCTCACGGCGGCCAAGGCCTACCGCGTGCTGCAGCTGGCGCAGAAGTACGACCTGATGATCGTGGAGAACGACCCGCTGGCCGACTTCAAGCCCACCAGCGCGCCGCGCCTGTCCTCGCTGGACCAGCTCGAACGCACGATCTACATCGGCAGCTTTTCCAAGTCCTTCTCGGCCGCGCTGCGCGTGGGGTACATCGCCTGCGGGGCCGACCTGGCCAGCGACATCGCCGACCTCAAGGCCCTGATCCACGTGAGCAGCTCGGAGTACAGCGAGCGCACCGTGGACGTGATCCTGAGCGAAGGCCACTACCAGCGCCACATCCAGCGCCTGCGCAACCGCCTGGCCGCGGCCACGCAGAGCGCCACGCAGCTCTTCGACGCCGTGGGTGCCGAGGTGTTCACACGCAACCCGCAGTCGCTGTACCAGTGGGTGGCCTTGCCGGGCGTGCAGGACTCGCTGGCCTTCGCCCAGCAGATGCTGCCGCGCAAGATCGTCATGGCGCCGGGGCGCATCTTCTCGGTGGACTTTGCAGCCACCTCGCGCTGGTCGCGCTTCAACGTGGGCGCGGTGACCGACCCGCGCTTTGCGAAGGCCTTGCGCAAGGCGCTGGTGCAGGCGGCGGACGCCGCCGGGCGGGACTGAGGGACAGCCGCCCCGCCTGGTTCAGAATGGCCGCCATGCACGAACCACACGCCCACGCACCCGGCGAGCCCCACGGGCACGGGGACCACGACCACGGCCATTCACAGGGCGGCGAGCACAGCCATGCACCGTCGGTCACCGCCTCCAACGAGCAGCGCATCCGCCTGGTCTTCCTGATGACGGCCGGCTATGCCGCGGTGCAGGCCATCGGCGGGGCGCTGTCGGGCTCGCTGGCGCTGATCGCCGATGCCGGGCACATGGTCTCCGACGCGGCGGCTTTGCTGCTGGCGCTGGTTGCCTACCGCGTGGCACGGCGCCCTCCGGACCTGAAGCGCACCTATGGCTTTCACCGCGTGCGCGTGCTCGCGGCGCTGGCCAACGGGGCCTCGCTGCTGCTGCTCGTGGCCTGGATCGCCTGGGAAGCCGTGCAGCGCCTTCGCACGCCCTCGGAAGTGCAGGCCGGACCCATGCTCATCGTGGCGACCATCGGCCTGGCGGTGAACCTGGTGGGCGCCTGGATCCTCATGCGTGGCGAGCGCAACGACGGCAACCTGCGCGGCGCCCTGCTGCATGTGGTCGGGGATCTGCTCGGCTCGGTGGGAGCCATCGCGGCGGCCATCGGCATCATGGCCACGGGCTGGACGGTGCTCGACCCGCTGCTCTCGGTGCTGGTGGCCGTGCTGGTCGTGCGCTCGGCCTGGGGGCTGGTGTCGGATGCGCTGGTGGTGCTGCTGCAGTCCGCGCCCCGGGGGCTGGACCTGGCAGCCGCCGAGACGGGCATACGCGCCCTGCCCGGGGTGGCCGAGGTGGGCCATTTCCATGCCTGGACCTTGACGGACGACAGCACCGTGGCCACGGTGCACGTAACGCCGGCCGCGGGCACCGACCCGCTGGCCCTGCCAGCGCAGGTGGCCGGCTACCTGCGCCGCGCGTACGGCATCGGCCATGCCACGGTGCAGGTGGATGCGCCGGGCCACATCGAGGCCCCGGCGCACTGAACGGGCTATCTATCAGCGGTAGGTGAAGTCCGCGACGATCGAGACGGCTGCCGCCACCGGGGTGGTGAGGGTCAGCGTACCCGTCATGCGGCCGGTGTTGCCGCTGAAGGTGCAGGTCGACATGGTCCAGGTGGCCTGCGCAGCGCCTGCGTTCTGCAACACCGTCTGCTGCAGTGCCGGATCGCTGCAGAACGCGGCCTGGTTGGCGGGCTTGGGCATGTTGTTGATGGTGATCAGTGGCACGGGCGTGCCCTGCGCCGTCACGCGGATGTCCAGGGTGGCGTTGCTGGGGGTGCCGGCATCGATGACCACATCACCGAAGCTCACCAGCGTGAAGCCGGGGCCGGTCAGGCTGACGGCAGGGTAGAGGGTGCCACCAAAGTTCAGCTGCGGAATGCGCAGCACATTGCCCGCCGAGGTGAAGCTGATGTCCGCACCCACGCTGGAATCGTTGAGGCGCAGCTGGCCGGGCGAGACCAGCTGGATCACCACGTCGCGGAACTTGAGGTTGCCGTCGATCTGCAGGATGGGGAAGCGCAGGCGACCCGTGGCGGCATCGAACACGGCAGGGTCGGCCGCGTGGGCCGGGAACATCATGACCGCACCAGCGACGAAAGCGAAGGCAGCGGCGGTTTTACGAAGCATCATGAACACATCCTTTTGACGTCAGGAATTGGCAAAGCAGGGCGAATGAATCTCCCTGCAAATTCTCACACGAAGAGAACGCAAGAGATAGCGACAAACGGGTGAGCTGCAGAAAGCGAACATGCCTCGCGATCCCCACGGCCCATGGGGCGCACCAGGCAAGTCCTGCCGCGGATGCGATGGGCAAAAGAAAAAGCCCCGTGCCATTTGCGATGGCACGGGGCTTTGTCAGTGGCGGAGAGGGTGGGATTCGAACCCACGGTAGTGTTGCCACTACGCCTGATTTCGAGTCAGGTACATTCGACCACTCTGCCACCTCTCCTATGTGTCGAAGCCTGCGATTATAGCAGGCTTTTTTGGCGCATTGCAATTGTATTGCCCGCCACTCCCGCTTGCCCAGCACGGAGCGGCACGGATATACTGCGCGCCTTTCCTTACTTGACCCTGCTGCTGCAAGAAGGACGCTTCCCGGCCCTCACAGGCCCCGGGTGTCTTTCATCGTCCGGGATCAGGCTGCTTCACACGACCGAAGCGCCCCGGACACAGCGAGTGCCAACCGGCCTCGCGGAATTTGCAGCTATGGGTACCTACCAACGACTTCAGCGCGCCTTTGCGCGCACCGGCATCGCCCTGGACTATCGCGACGGCATCTACCATGTGCGCGATGGCCAGGCCGAGGCCCATATTCTTTTGCCCGAAAGCCTCCCCTTGGAGGACAAGGCAGTTCGCCAGCTCCTGGCCTTTGCAGCCGTACAGCGGCCGGATGGGCACGCCGCCGTCTGCCGGGCCTGTGCCACACCGGACTTTCACCCGGGCACGGTGGCGCCCGTCGGCAGCATCGTGGCCACGCCCGCAGACTTCGTGATCCCGGCCGCCATCGGCACGGACATCAACTGCAGCGTTCGCCTGCTGACCACTGGCGCCCGCCTGGACCAGTTGGCCCCGCACAAGGATCGGCTGGTCAATCTGCTCACGGCAAGTCTGCTGAACAACGGGCGCGACGTACCTGTGACCACCCGAGCGTTCCGCGCGCTCTTCGATGAAGGGCCGCAGGCCTTTATCGACCGGTTGGGTAGCGACGGGATTTGGGCCCATACCGACACGGCCCGCTTGCATGCCGAGCTCGATCAATGCATTGGCCTGGCGAGCTTTGGTGGCAGTGCACGCTACGCGCCCGATGCCTACTTGCAGGAACGGCATGCCGTGTTCCGCGACCCCTGCCTGGGCACCGTGGGCTCGGGCAACCATTTCGTCGAGTTGCAGGTGGTCGAGAAGATCCTGGACCGGCATGCCGCCTACCATGCCGGACTGCGCGCTGGTGACGTGGTGGTGATGATCCACAGTGGCTCACGCGACATCGGCTTCTACGTGGGCCAGGCCTGGATGGACCGCGCCAAGGCTGAATGGCCGCACGGGCAGAAGCACCCCGCCAGCGGCTTGTATGGTCTGTCAGGGCCTCTGGCTGAGGAATACCTGCAAGCCATGGGCGTTGCCGCCCGGTACGCCTGGGCCAACCGCGTCGTGCTGGCCGAGCTGGTCCGCAAGGACCTGGCACAGCTCATCGGCGCGTCCGATTCGCGCCTGGTGGTGGATGTGCCGCACAACGTGGTCCTGCAAGAGAAAGGGATGAACATCCATCGCAAGGGAGCCACGCCAGCAAACGAAGGCGACTTCGCGCTGATTCCGGGGTCCATGGGGGATGCCTCCTACCTGGTGACAGGCCTGGGGTCGGCCGAATGGCTCTGGTCCTGCAGCCATGGCGCAGGTCGAAGCATGCGGCGCCAGGCCATGCGGGCGATGCACCCCAATCCGGCCAACGCTGGCGAGCAGGCCTGGCAGTGCGTGACGCTGCGCGAAGAGCGCCGCATCGAGGAGGCACCGCAGGCCTACAAACCCATCGGGCCGGTGATCGACGCCCAGGAGTCGGCAGGGCTGGTGCGACCGGCTGTGCGGCTTCGGCCCTGGGTCACGTTCAAGGCATGACGCCGGTCCCCGGAAGGTGCCCGCGGCCTTGGCTCAGGCCTTGCCCATGTAGTCCTTCTTGCCCAACTCCACGCCGTTGTGGCGTGCCAGCGCATAGGCGGTCGTCACATGGAAGAAGAACTGCGGCAGGCCGTAGTGCAGCAGGTAGGCCTGGCCCTCGAACTGCCTCTCGCGCGGCGTGCCGGGCTGCAGGGTGATCTGGCGGGTGGCGGCCTCGGCGAAGTTCTCGGCGGGCAGGCCTTTGATGAAGGCCAGCACCGTGTCGATGCGCTCGTTGAGTTCGGCAAAGCCGGGGCGCTCGCCGTCGGGGAAGGACGGCACCTCGACACCGGCCAGGCGCGCGCTCACGCCCTTGGCGAAGTCGCAGGCGATCAGCACCTGGCGCGCCATGGGGAACATGTCGGGGTACAGGCGGGCCTGCAGCAGCGCGTCGGGTTCGATCTTGCGCGCGGTGGCATGGGCTTCGGTCTTGGCGAGCACGTCCTTCAGGGCGCCCAGCATCTGGCGGAACACGGGGATGCTGGAGGTGTGCATGGGGTAGGTCATGAAGATCGGTCCTGGTAGGTAGGTAGGTGTTGTAGCGATGCAGCGGCAGCCGCCCGCATCGGAAGCGGATTGCACCACAACGCGCCAGAAGCTGCTTGCGGCGCCACCGCAGTCCCTTGCGGGCATGAAAAACGGGCCCGAAGGCCCGTGGTGCGCTGGATCCGCAGATGAAATCAGGCTTTCGGCGCCAGCACGGCCAGGCCGCCCAGGTAGGGGCGCAGCACCTCGGGCACGGTCACGCTGCCGTCGGCCTGCTGGTAGTTCTCGAGCACGGCCACCAGGGTACGGCCCACGGCCAGGCCCGAGCCGTTGAGGGTGTGCAGCAGCTCGTTCTTGCCCTGGGCGTTCTTGAAACGGGCTTGCAGGCGGCGCGACTGGAAGGCCTCGCAGTTGCTCACCGAGCTGATCTCGCGGTAGGTGTTCTGCGCGGGCAGCCAGACTTCGAGGTCGTAGGTCTTGGCTGCGCCGAAACCCATGTCGCCGGTGCACAGGCTCATCACGCGGTAGGGCAGGCCAAGCTTTTGCAGCACGGCTTCGGCGTGGCCGGTCATCTCCTCGAGCGCCTCGTAGCTCTTCTCGGGGTGCACGATCTGCACCATCTCGACCTTGTCGAACTGGTGCTGGCGGATCATGCCGCGCGTGTCGCGGCCGTAGCTGCCGGCCTCGGAACGAAAGCACGGCGTGTGCGCCGTGAGCTTGATCGGCAGCTCGGCCTCGGCCACGATCACGTCGCGCACGAAGTTGGTCAGCGGCACCTCGCTGGTGGGGATGAGGTAGAGCGCCGCGTTGTCGGGCACGGGCTCGCCGTCCTGGCCGCCCTTCTTGGCGGCGAACAGGTCGCCCTCGAACTTGGGCAGCTGGCCCGTGCCCTTGAGCGAGTCGGCGTTGACGGCGTAGGGCACGTAGCACTCGGTGTAGCCGTGCTCCTGCGTCTGCACATCCAGCATGAACTGCGACAGCGCGCGGTGCAGGCGGGCGATCTGGCCCTTCATCACCGTGAAGCGCGAGCCCGAGAGCTTGACGCCCATGTCGAAATCCAGGCCCAGGGGCGTGCCCACGTCCACATGGTCCTTGACCTCGAAGGCATAGGTGCCGGGCGTGCCCCAGCGGCGCACCTCGACGTTGCCCGACTCGTCCGAGCCCACGGGCACGCTCTCGTGCGGCAGGTTGGGCACCGCCACGAGGATGGCCTGCAGCTCGGCCTGGATCTGTTCCAGGCGGGCGGCCGATTGTTCCAGCTCCGCCTTCATGGCGGTGACCTGGGCCTTGGCGGCCTCGGCCGCGTCCTTGTCGCCGCGGCTGATCAGCATGCCGACCTGCTTGGAGAGCTGGTTGCGCTGCGATTGCAGCTCTTCGGTGCGCGATTGCAGGGTCTTGCGCTCGGCTTCCAGGCCCTGGAAGGCAGCCACGTCCAGGAAGGCCTGGGGTTTCTTGCGGGTTTCCAGGCGCGCGATGGCGGTGTCGAGGTCTTTGCGGAGAAGAAGAATGTCTAGCATGGGGGGATTTTAGAGGGGCGGCGCAAAGCCGCTTCAGGCAAGGCTTGCCGGATCGAAATTGGCGCCGCAAAGGATCATTGCCACGGTCTCCTGCGGCTGGGGCTTGTAGGCGCCGGTCTGCAGGGCCGCCAGGCCCAGCGCAGCGGCCGGCTCGACGGCCAGCTTGAGCTCCTTCCACAGCCACTGCTGGGCCGAGCGGATGGCCTCGTCGGGCAAGAGCAGCGATGCGTGCACATGGCGCTGGCTCACCTCCCAGCCGATGGCGCCGATGCGGCGCGCGCCCAGCGAATCGGCGGCGATGCCGCCGACCTCCACGTCCACCGGTGCGCCGGCGGCACGGGCGGCGTGCAGGGTGGGCGCCCGCTCGGGCTCCAGCGCCACCACATGGGCGCGGCTTTCCGCCCAGGCGGCCACGCCGCCGATCAGGCCGCCTCCGCCCACGCTGACGAGCACGGTGTCGGGCAGGCGGCCGCCCTGCTCCTCGATCTCAGCCGCCAGGGTGCCGGCGCCAGCCACCACCTCGGGCTGGTCATAGGCATGGGCCTGCAGGGCGCCGGTGGTCTTCTGGCGCGCCACGCAGGCCTCGAAGGCCTCGGAATACGCCGCGCCGGTGACGACCACGTCGGCCCCCAGGGCGCGCAGCCGCGCGCGCTTGGCCTCGGGCGAGACCTCGGGCACAAAGACCTCGCAGCGCACACCCAGGGCGCGGGCCGCGGCCGCCACGGCGATGCCGGCATTGCCGCCCGACGCGATGATGACGCCGCTCTCGGGCACGGGGTTGGCCAGCAGGCGGTACAGCATGCCGCGCGCCTTGAAGCTGCCGCCCACCTGCAGGTGCTCGAGCTTGAGCCAGACCTCGGCGCAGTCCACGCCCAGGGACCGGCCGCTCAGGCGCAGCAGCGGCGTGGTGCGCAGGAAGTCGGGGCGGGACGCCAGCTGGGTGCGGGCGGCGGAGATGGCAGCGCGGTCGATCATGGAAATGGGGGGCCCCAAAGGCCCGGTTCAGGACAACCGGTGAGTGTAGATGCCCGCGGCCGCGCACATTTGGCACACACGGATACACCCTGGCCAGTGCCCCGCCCTTTTTGCTGCCGATAACATGGGCAGGGGGCAGCCAATATTTTTGCAGGCCTGCCCCTGAGGAGGTTGGCGGCATGTTCTTTGTGTTCGGCCCTTCGGGGCAGATGTACCGTGGCGGGGCGGAAAACCTCTCCAGCGTGGCACCGGTGCGGCGCGTGCAGCGCCCCCAGGCCCTGCGCACCCGCTCGCTGGACGAGCAGGCCCTGCCCGAGCTGCCCGTTCAGCCGGCAGCCCACCCCGTGGCGCCACCCGTGAACCTGCGCCTGCAAGACGCCGTGAGCGCCTATGCCCAGACGGAACAAGGCCCCCAGCAGGCGCGCAAGCCGCTGACGCTGGTGAGCGACGTGATGACCCAGGAGGCCCTGACCGTGCCACCCGAGGCCATGGTCAACGATGCCTGGCAGACGCTGGCCGAGCACCATGTGGCGCAGGCGCCGGTGGTGGACGCCCAGGGCCGCGTGGTGGGTCTGCTGCTGCGCGCCGACATGGCGCCGCTGGACCTGCTGCCCGAACCCGGTGCGGTGAAGCAGGCCATTGACCTGGCGCGCCGGCCCGTGGCCGAGGTGATGGTGAGCCCCGTGCCCGCCGTGGCGGCCGATACGGAACTGCGCCGCGTGGCCGCCGTGCTGCTGGACACCGGCTTGCCCGGCCTGCCGGTGACGGACGACACGGGCCGGCTCACTGGCTTCATCTCGCGCACCGACATCCTGCGCGCAGTGGCAGCCGACCCACCGCTGGACCTGTGGAGCGGCCCGGCCGTGGCACTGTAGACGTTGTGAGCGCCTACTTTCCCGATGTCAATGACCGGCCGGCCCGGTTTCGGGCTGGCGCTCCTTGATCTCGAAGCCGGTGGCGGCGTCAATCTTGAGGCCCTTGGGCAGCGGGAACTTGATGGTTTCCTCGATGCCGTTCATGCTGCGCACCGACACGGCGCCGAGCGCCTTGATGCGGTCGATGACCTGCCGGACCAGGATCTCGGGCGCCGAGGCACCCGCCGTGAGGCCCACGCGCGCCACACCGGTGAACCACTCGGCCTGCAGCTCCTCGGCACTGTCGACCATGTAGGCCGTGGTGCCGAGCTTGGCCGCCAGCTCGCGCAGGCGGTTGCTGTTGGAGCTGGTGGGGCTACCGACCACGATCACCAGGTCCACCTGGGGGCTCAGCACCTTGACGGCGTCCTGCCGGTTCTGGGTGGCGTAGCAGATGTCCTGGTGCTTGGGCTCGCGCACCTGGGGGAAGCGCGCACGCACGGCGGCCGAGATCTCGGCCGCATCGTCCACGCTCAGCGTGGTCTGGGTGACCACGGCGAGCTTGGCGGTCTGCCCGGGTTGCACATGGGCCACGTCCGCCACGTCCTCCACCAGGTGGATGCCGTGGTCGAGCTGGCCCATGGTTCCTTCCACCTCGGGATGGCCCTTGTGGCCGATCATGATGAACTCGTAGCCTTCCTTGGCCAACTTGGCCACCTCGACGTGCACCTTGCTCACCAGCGGGCAGGTGGCGTCAAAGATGGAAAAGCCGCGCGCCACGGCCTCTTCCTGCACGGCCTTGCTCACGCCATGGGCGCTGAAGACCAGGGTGGCGCCCGGAGGCACGTCGGCCAGGTCTTCGATGAAGATTGCGCCCTTGTCCTTGAGGTCGTTGACCACGTAGGTGTTGTGCACGATCTCATGGCGCACATAGATCGGGCGTCCGAACTTCTGCAGCGCGCGCTCGACGATCTCGATGGCGCGGTCCACGCCAGCGCAGAAGCCGCGTGGCTCGGCCAGCAGGATTTCCTGGGGGGTCTGCATCAGAGGATTCCGATCACATGCACTTCGAAGGTCACGGGCTGACCGGCCAGCGGGTGGTTGAAGTCGAAGCGCACGGCGCCATCCTCGCGCACCTGCATCACCGCACCGGCATAGCTGCCCATGCCGTCGGGGGTGGGGAACTGCACCACGTCGCCGGGGCTGTATTTTTCGTCGGCACTGCCCAGGTCGCTGAGCAGCTTTTTCGCCACCCACTGCTGCATGTCGGAGTTGCGCTCGCCGAAGGCCTCGCCCGCGGCCAGCTCGAAGGTGGCGCGCGTACCCTCCACCAGGCCCAGCAAATGCTGCTCCATGGCGGGCGACAGCTCGCCCGTGCCCAGCGACAGCGTGGCCGGTTTGTCGGCAAAGGTGTTGATCACATCCCCCGCCGGACCTGCCAGGCGATAGTGCAGCGTGAGAAAGGAGCCCGGCTGTACGGTGGGAAGGGCGGTGGCGGTAGAGGTCATGAAAGTCCCGATAAACTGGCCTCTATTGTAGAAAAACGGGCAATCCCCCATGGCTGGGTGTCCGAGACCCCTTATTTCCTGCACGCCATGGCCATCAAAGACCTCCCACCCGACGCCCAGCCGCGCGAAAAACTGCTCGCGCGTGGCCCTGCTGCGCTGGCCGACGCGGAGCTGCTGGCCATCCTGCTGCGCACCGGCATCGTGGGCAAGGGCGTGCTGCAGATGGCGCAGGAACTGCTCGACCCACCGGTGCTGGACGCCGCCAGCGGCAAGGTCACGGGCGGTTTTGGCGGCATCGCCGGCCTGCTCCACGCCAGCGCGGACGATCTTTCGCGCATCAAGGGCCTGGGCCCGGCCAAGCGCGCCGAGCTGGTGGCCGTGCTGGAGCTGGCGCGCCGCGCCCTGGCCCAGCAATTGCGCGAGCGCGAGGTGTTCGACTCGCCCGACACCGTCAAGCACTACCTGCAGCTGCACCTGGCGGCCAAGGGGCACGAGGTGTTCGCCGTGCTGTTCCTGGACAACCAGAACCGCCTGTTGGCGCTCGAAGAACTGTTCCGCGGCACGCTGACCCAGGCCAGCGTCTACCCGCGCGAGGTGGTGCTGCGCGCCCTGCACCACCAGGCCGCGGCCGTGGTGCTGGCCCACAACCACCCCAGCGGCAGCGTGCAGCCGAGCCGCGCCGACGAGGCCCTGACCCAGACCTTGAAGACCACGCTGGCGTTGATCGACGTGCGCGTGCTCGACCATGTCATCGTGGCCCCGGGGCAGGCCCTGTCGATGGCCGAGAAGGGGCTGTTGTGAGCCCTGCACCGCCGGCGCGCCCGCCCTCGCACCCCTTGCCACCCGCAGCGCCCACCGCGCTGCAGACGGCACTGGCCCGCGCCGCCGACAGCGCCGGCAAGGAGGCCCTGCCCCCCGCCCTGGCAGCCGCCCTGCCCGCCCCGCTGCCACCGGTGCCCGAACCCACGCGCGCCGCCCGGCGTGCATCGGCGGCGGCCCGCCTGGCCGCTGCCCGGCCTGCGCGCGTGCCCCGGCCGCCGGCCACCGCCCCGGCCCCTGCGGCAAAGCTCCCGCGGCGCACCGCACCCGCGCCCCGGCGCGCCGGCCAGCGCATCGCCGACCTGCAGGAGCTGGCCACGGTGGCGCGCCAGTTGCGCGAGCAGCACGAACGCGAGCAGGCCGAAGAGAAAGCCCAACGCGAAGCGGCCGCCCGGGCGGACTCAGAGCGCCAGCTGTTCAGCCGCAGCGTGGGGCCCATCACGCCCCTGCGCGTGCGCAACCTGGCGCGCCTGCAGCGCCGCCTGCCCCAGCCGCTGCCGCTGCAGCACTGGCTGGACGAGGAGCGCGTGCTGCTCGAATCCATCAGCGACGACTTCGACGTGAGCACCCTGCTGGACACCGACGACGCGCTGAGCTACCGGCGCCCCGGCATCGGCGTGCAGGTCACGCAGCGGCTGCGCTCGGGTTACTGGAGCATCCAGGGCCAGCTCGACCTGCACGGGCTGCGCGTGGACGAGGCGCGCGAGGCCTTGGGCCAGTTCATCCGCCAGTCCCACCGCAACGGGCTGCGCTGCGTGCGCGTGGTGCACGGCAAGGGCCTGGGATCGCCCGGCAAGAGCCCCGTGCTCAAGGGCCGGGTGCAGCGCTGGCTGGTGCAGAAGAACGAGGTGCTGGCCTTCGTGCAGGCCCGGCCTGTCGATGGCGGCGCAGGCGCATTGCTGGTGTTGCTGCAGCCGGTGGGGCCACGCAGCCCGTAAGACGCCCGGAGCGGGCGCTTAGATCATTTGCAGCTATGCAAGTGACAAAAGGATCGTTCCTGTTTGCAAGGCGCCGCTCCAGAATCGCGGCCTTCCTCGACTCCCTTGCGAACCGGCCATGCACGCTGCTGCCTCTCTCAAATCCATCGCCGTGGCCTGGGCCACCGCATGCCTGGCCCTCACGGCCGCGGCGCAGCAGCCACCGGCCGCCAATGCGTTTCCCGCCAAGACCGTTCGCCTGACCGTGCACAACTCGCCCGGCAGCGCACCCGACGTGCTGGCACGCTACCTGTCGCAGCGCCTGGCCGAGCAGTGGAAGCAGCCCGTGGTGGTGGACAACCGTGGCGCGGCCGGCGGCATCGTCGCCGCCGATGCGCTGGCCAAGTCGCCCGCCGATGGCTACAGCCTGCTCGTGGGCGGTGACGGCCCCATCACCATCCTGCCCAACCTGCAGCACAACCTGCCCTACAACGCCCAGCGCGACCTGGTGCCCGTGGTCTCGCTCGGGCATGTGGACTTCGTGCTCGTGGCCAACGCCAAGACCGGGTTCCGCGCCCTGGGCGATTTCGTGCGGGCTGCCAAGGCCGAGCCGGGCCGCTACAGCTACGCCTCGGCCGGCAATGGCAGCGCACTGCAGTTCAGCATGGAGCTGCTCAAGCAGCAGGCCGGCTTTTTCGCCACCCACATCCCCTACCGCGGCGGCCCCCTGGGCCTGCAGGACGTGGTGGCCGGCCAGGTGGAAGTGATGTTCGTGGCCCTGGGCCCTGCCCTGCCGCACATCCGCAGCGGCCGCGTGGTGGCGCTGGCCACCACGGGCGAGAAGCGCAACACCCTGCTGCCCGAGGTGCCCACGGTCGGCGAGACCTACGCCGGCTACCGCTCGGGCACCTGGTTCGGCCTGTTCGCGCCGGCGAACACGCCCCAGGCCGTGCTCGACACCATCGCCGCCGATGCCGCACGCATCGTGCAGACGCCGGCCGCACGGGCCGAGCTGGCGGCACAGGGCATCGACGCCACGGGCACGCCGCAGCAGCAGTTCCAGCGCCAGGTGGCGGCCGAGTACGGGCGCTACGCCCAGATCGTCAAGACGGCCGGCATCAAGGCAGAGTGAAACACCGCTGCGTCAGCCGGTGGTCGCGGTGAGGTCCACCTCGACCGTCGCGTTCTTGGGCAACTGCAGCACCCCCACCGAGGTGCGGGTGTGCGCGCCCACCGGGCCGAGCACGCGGTAGAGCACTTCCGAGGCGCCATCGGCGACCTCGCTTTGCTGCGTGAAACCAGGGGCCGACTGCACGTAGACGGTGATGCGCAGCACGGCGCTGACGGCGTCGAGTGTGCCCAGTGCGCGCTGCAGCAGCGCCAGGGCGCGCATGGCGCAGACCTTGGCGGCACGCTGCGCGTCCTGCAGCGAGGCATCGGCGCCGGCCGCGCCGGTGACCACCACGGTATCGCCCACGCGCGGGATCTGGCCGCTCAGGTAAAGGTGGCGGCCATCGCGCACCAGCGGCACGTAGTTGCCGCCGATCTTGATCTCGCCGTCGAAGGAGTAGCCCAGTGCCTGAGCCTCCTGTGCAAAACGTTCATCGCAGGACATGGACAGCCGTTCTCCCGTCAAAAGATTCATTCGGGCGCCACGGCGCCCTCGAAGCCCAGCGACATGGGCTGCTTGAGATCACCCGTGTTGCTCATGCCCACGGGCGCCAGGCGCAGGTTGCGCGCGGTGAAGTACAGGTAGCCATTCACCTTGGACACCGCCACGGTGCCAGCCTTGTCGCCGCTCTGCCAGCCCAGCAGCTTGCCGCCCGAGGCGTCGACCAGCGAGACCCGCACCTTCTTCTGGGCCGGGTCCGGCTTGGCCGCCACCTCGTAGGCCCCTGGTGCGGGGCGGTCGGTGCCAAAGTCCACCTCGACCAGTTGCGTCTGGGAGTTCGTGGCAAACACGAAGGCCTTGGGGGTCGAGAGGTAATTGAGACCGGTCTTGAAGGCATAGCGGCTCTTGGCCGCATTGGCCACCTCGGCCCGCACCTCGCCGAAGTTGTGCCAGCCGTTGGGCCCGGCGTAGAGCTTGCTCTTGGGGTTGGTGAAACGGTCGTCCGATGCGGGCGGCACATTGCTCCAGGTGTCGCCAGCGGCGGGGGCCGGCTGGGCATGCGACAGGGCACAGGCCAGCAGGCTGGCGGCAAGCACAAGGGAAGGCTTCATGGCGCGGGTTCCTCGGGTGGAATGGACAGCCGCAGTATGCCTGCGGCCGCAGCCCGGGGGTTCAGGCCCGTGCGCCCCCGCGGCCGCTCACATCAGTTTCTTGGTCACCAGGGGCTGGTTGACCATCCAGTCCGCCGTGCCCGTGAAGCTTTCGCGCAGGCGCGTGCGCAGCGCCTCGGGCACGCCCGTCTCGCCCATGGCCTGGTTCATGCAGGCCACCCACTGGCGGCTCTCCTCTGGGCCAATGGCAAACGGCATGTGGCGCGCCCGCAGGCGCGGGTGGCCGAACTGGTCGGTGTAGTAGGACGGCCCGCCGAGCCAGCCGCACAGGAACCAGAACAGCTTCTGCCGCGCGCTGGCGAGGTCGCTGCCATGGGCAGCACGCAGCGCGGCGTAACCTGATTCCAGGTCCATCAGGTCGTAGAAGCGCTCGACCAGGGCGCGCACGCGCTCTTCGCCGCCGATCCAGTCGAAGGGCGTGGTGGCGGGGGTGGTGTTTTCGGGGGTGTCTTCGTCCATGGGGTCACAGTCTGCGCCAAGCACGTTTGGCGAGTTTGATTATAAGAAATGCGATGTTCATATCTCTCGGTTGGAAGCGTAGCCTTTGGGCTTCAACAAGTCTGGAGAGAGAGAAATCATGCGCATCCGTTTCATTGCATCCCTGGTCGCCGCCGCATTCGCCGTGTCGGGCATCGCCCACGCCGACCAGTTGGCCGACATCAAGAAGAAGGGCGAGCTGGTCGTCGGCGTGCTGGGCACCGACGAGCCCAACAGCTTCATCGACCCCAAGACGCGCGAGCTGATCGGCTACGACGTGGACCTGGGCAAGGCCATCGCCAAGAAGATCGGCGTCAAGCCCGTGTTCAAGCAACTGGCCGTGGCCGCGCGCATCCCCGAACTGCAGCAGGGCCATGTGGACATCCTGGCCGCTTCGCTCACCCACAACAAGGAGCGCGAGGCGCAGATCGACTTCTCGCTGACCACCTTCGTCACGGGCCAGAAGGTGCTGGTCAAGAAGGCCAGCGGCATCAAGGACGTGGCCGACCTGGCCGGCAAACGCGTGGTCACCGTCAAGGGCGGCACGCAGGAACCCAATGTGCGCAAGGCCGTGCCCACCGTGGAGGTCGTGACCTTCGAGACCACGCAGCAGGCCTTCCTGGCGCTGCAGCAGGGCAAGGGCGTGGGCTACGTGAACGACGAGTCCTCGCTGATCGACGACTTCGGCAAGCTCGGCGAACGCAACAAGGACTACGCCATCCTGCCCACCAACCTGAGCGTGGAGCCGCTGGCCCTGGGCATCAAGAAGGGCGAGACCGCCGTGAAATCCATTGTGGACGACACGCTGCGCGAACTCGAGAAGTCGGGCGATGCAGAGAAGATCTTCTTCAAGTGGTACGGCCCCAAGACCAAGATCAAGTTCACCACCCGCCCCTTCAAGTTCGAGTCGGACAAGATCGACGGTTGATGGATGGAGAACCCACGGCGGCGTGATCGCCGGGGCTGGGACGGGGATGGCGCGCGGGCCATTGGTGCACGCGCTACGCCGCTTCCCCGTGCCTCCCGGCTGGCATGCCGCCGCGCACGCCTGCCGCGTGCCGCTTTTCTGAACGACTGGCATGCATGCCCCTGTTTGACTATTCCCTGCTGCTGAGCGGCAAGTACCACCTGATGATGGTGGGGGGTCTGCTGCTGTCGCTGCAGTTGCTGGCCGCCGCGCTGCTCGCGGCCCTGCCCATCGCGCTGGTGGTGGCGCTGCTGCGCCTGGCACCGGCGGCCCCTTTGCGCTGGGCCGGTTTCGCCTTCGTCGAAGGCATTCGCAACGTGCCGTTGCTGGCGCACATGCTGTTCTGGTACTTCGGCGCGCCCGAGCTGCTGCCAGAGGCGGTCAAGCAATGGCTCTACGACAGCGGCCATGCCGAGGCCGCGGCCGCCATCGTGGCGCTGGCGCTCTACACCGCGGCCTTCATGGCCGAGGACATCCGCAGCGGCATCCGCTCGATTCCCACGGTGCAGATGGAGGCGGGCCGCGCCCTGGGCTTCGGCTTCCTGGCCACCATGCGCCGCGTGGTGCTGCCGCAGGCACTGCGCGTGACCGTGCCGCCGCTGATCTCGCAGGCACTCAACCTCTGGAAGAACACCTCGATCGCCACCGTGATCGGCGTGGCCGAGCTGATGTACCAGGCCGCCAAGGTGGAGAGTGCCACCTTCCGCAGCATCGAGGCCTTTGCCTTCGCGAGCGCGGCCTACCTCACGGTGTCGCTGCTCATCACGGGGCTGGCCAGCTGGTACCACCACCGCTACCCAGTACGCACCATCTGACTCCCAAGCATGCTGGAACTCATCGACACCTACTGGCTGTACTTCCTGGTCGGCCAATACCCCAATGGTCCCCTCGGCGGCCTGGCGCTCACGCTGCTGCTGGCGGCCGGCGCCCTGCTGCTGGCGCTGCCGCTGGGCGTGCTCTTCGGCCTGGCGCGCGTGAGCCCCTGGCGCGCCCTGCGCTGGCCCGTCACGGGCATCGTCTTCGTGGTGCGCGGCACGCCGCTGCTGATGGTGATCTTCTGGGCCTATTTCTTCCTGCCCAGCGTGACGGGGGTGAAGACCGGCCAGTTCACCACCATGCTGCTGGCCCTGGTCATCTTCAACGCGGCCTACCTGGCCGAGATCGTGCGCGCCGGCATCCTGGGCGTGCCGCGCGGGCAAATGGAGTGCGCGCGCGCCCTGGGCCTGTCCTACCCGCGCGCCATGCGCCTGGTGGTGCTGCCGCAGGCGCTGCGCAGCATGCTGCCTTCGCTGGTCAACCAGTTCGTCTCGACCATCAAGGAGACCTCGCTGGGCTACATCATCGGCCTGACCGAGGTGTCCTTCATCGCCACCCAGATCAACAGCCAGGTCTTCATCCGGCCCGCCGAGGTCTTCGGCATCCTGGGCTTCACCTATTTCGTGCTGTGCTTCGGCCTGTCGCGCCTGGCCTACGCGCTCGAGCGTCGGCTGGCGCGGCGCGGCGCAGCGTCTGCCCCCTCCGCCTCTTCCACCACCACCACCACCCAGCCCCTCGCAACATGATCGAATTGCACGACGTCAACAAGTGGTACGGCAGCTACCACGCCCTGGTGGACGTGACCGAAACCATCGAGCAGGGCGAGGTGGTGGTGGTCTGCGGGCCCTCGGGCTCGGGCAAGTCCACGCTGATCCGCACGCTCAACCGGCTCGAACCCATCCAGGGCGGGCGCATCCTGATCGACGGGCACCACATCTACGGGCCGGGCGTGAACGTGAACACGCTGCGCTCGCGCATCGGCTTCGTGTTCCAGCAGTTCAACCTGTTCCCGCACCTGTCGGTGCTGGACAACTGCACGCTGGCCCCGATCCAGCTGCGCGGCCTGTCGCGCCCGCAGGCCGAGCAGCGCGCCCTGGCCCTGCTCGAGCGCGTGGGCCTGGCGCACAAGGCCCATGCCTGGCCCAGCGAGCTCTCGGGCGGCCAGCAGCAGCGCGTGGCGATTGCCCGCGCCCTGGCCATGGAGCCGCCGCTGATGCTGTTCGACGAGCCCACGAGCGCCCTGGACCCCGAGATGGTGGGGGAGGTGCTGGTGGTCATGCGCGACCTGGCCCGCGACGGCATGACCATGGTCTGCGTGACGCACGAGATGGGCTTCGCCCGCGAGGTGGCCGACCGCGTGCTCTTCATGGACGAGGGCCGCGTGCTCGAACGCGCCACGCCCGGCGAGTTCTTCAACCGCCCGCAGCACCCGCGCGCGCAGCAGTTTCTCTCGGACATCCGCACGCCCTTCTCGAAGGCGGCATAAGCCGCCTTCGCGGCCTTACTCCGAGGCGCGGCGCAGCGTTTCCACCACGGGTCGGCGCAGCACGTCGCGCAGCCCCCACCAGCCTGCGGCCAGCGCCAGCACGGCCCCAGCCACCGCACCGGCCAGCGGCACCCAGGGCGATGCCGTCCAGGTGAAGTCGAACACGAAGCGCGCCAAGGCCCAGCCCACGACCACGGCCACCGTGCTGGCCAGGAAGCCCGCGAGCAGGCCCACGCCCATGAGCTCGGCGCGCTGCACCTGGCGCAACAGGCTGGCGCGGGCGCCCACGGCGCGCATGATGGCGAACTCGCGCGCGCGCTCCTCGCGCGTGGCGGTGACGGCCGCGAACAGCACCACCAGGCCGGCAGCCAGGGTGAAGGCGAACAGGAACTCCACCGCGCGGATCACCTGGTCGAGCACGCGCTGCACCTGGGTGATGGTGGCACCCATGTCCACGTTGGTGATGTTGGGGAACTGGCGCACCAGCGCATTGTCGAAGCCCGCCTTGTCGGGCGCACGGTAGGCCGCCAGGTAGGTCACGGCCACGCCTTCGAGGTGGTCCACCGGGTACATCACGAAGAAGTTGGCGCGCATGGAGCCCCAGTCCACCTTGCGCAGGCTGGTGATTCGCGCCTCGTTCTGCACGCCGCCGATGTCGAACTGCAGCGTGTCGCCCATCTTCAGGCCCAGGGTTTCGGCAATGCCTTCTTCCACGCTGATGGTGCCCTGCTCGTTCTCGGTCCATTTGCCGGCCACGACCTGGTTGTGGGGCGGCTGCTGCACGGCGGTGGACAGGTTGAACTCGCGGTCCACCAGGCGCTTGGCGCGGTCGTCGGCATAGTCGGCCGGGCCCACGGCCTTGCCGTTCACGGCCAGCAGGCGGCCGCGGATCATGGGGTACCAGTCGTAGCGCTTGACGCCACCATCCTTGAGGCTCTGCTGGAAGGCGTCGGCCTGCTCGGGCATGACGTTGATGACAAAGCGGTTGGGCGCATCGGGCGGCGTGGCCTGGCGCCAGCTGCTGATGAGGTCGGTGCGCAGCAGCACCAGCAGCACCAGCGCCAGCAGGCCCACGGCCAGGCTGCTGACCTGCACCACGGCATAGGCCGGGCGCGCGGAGATCTGGCGCGTGGCCAACACCAGCCAGCGCGGTGCGGTGGCCTCGTTGACGCTGCGGCGCAAAAGTTTGACGGCCACCCAGCTCAGGCCCGCGAACAGCGCCACGGCACCGGCAAAGCCGCCCACGGCGATCAGGCCCAGCTTGATGTCGCTGCTCACGGCCAGCAGCAGGGCCGCAAAGCCGGCCACGCCCACGCCCAGCACGGCCATGGAAGCCGGCTTGAGCCCGCCCACGTCGCGCCGGATCACGCGCAGCGGCGGCACCTGGGCCAGCTGCAGCACGGGCGGCAGGCCGAAGGCGAACAGCAGGGTGAGCCCCATGCCCAGGCCGAAGGCCACGGGCCACAGGCTGGCGGCGGGCAGGGTCGATTCCACCAGGCCCGCCAGCAGCAGCACGAAGACGTAGTGCACCAGGTAGCCCACGGCCACGCCCAGGGCGCTGGCGAACAGCCCGATCAGTGCGAACTCGGTGGTGTAGGCGCCGGCGATGGTGCGCTGGCTCTGCCCCAGCACGCGCAGCATGGCCGAGGCGTCGAGGTGGTCGGTGGCGAAGCCGCGCGCGGCCAGCGCCACGGCCACGGCCGAGAGCAGCGCGGCCAGCAGGGCCACCAGGCTCAAGAACTTCTGCGCCCGGTCCAGCGTCTGGCGCATCTCGGGGCGGCCGCTTTCGAGCGACTCGACGCGCACGCCATGCTGCTCGGGCTTCTTGGCCTCGTCCGCGGCCCATTGGCTGAAGGTCTTGACCGCGGCGGCCGGCCCGGCCACGGCAAAGCGGTAGGTCAGCCGGCTGGCGGGCTGCACCAGGCCGGTGGCGGGCACGTCGGCCGCGTTGAGCATGACGCGCGGCGCAAAGCTCATGAAGCCGGCACCCCGGTCGGGCTCGATGACGATGATGCGGGCGATGCGCAACTGCGAATCGCCGAGCAGCAGCATGTCGCCCATGGCCAGGCCCAGCGATTCGAGCAGCGGTGCATCGACCCAGACCTCGCCGCGCGCCGGGATGTCGCGCGTGGTCTGCTCGGCCGCGCCCGGGCCCACGGCCACGGTGAGAGTGCCGCGCAGCGGGTAGCCGGGCTGCACGCTTTTCAAGGCCACCAGCTTGCTGGCGCCGCCCTTGTCGTCGCTGGCCCGCCCCATGGTGGGGAAGCCCATGGTCGTCACGCTCTGCAGGCCCAGGGCCTTGGCGCGCTCGGCGAACACAGCGGGCGTGGGGTTGTCGCTGGCCACTACGGCGTCGCCACCCAGCAGTTGCAGGGCATCGCGCTGCAGGCCGCCCTGCAGGCGGTCGGCAAAGAAGCCCACGGAGGTGAGCGCGGCGACGGCCAGGGTCACGGCCACGACCAGCAGGCGCAGCTCGCCCGCGCGCAGGTCGCGCAGCAGGGTGCGCCAGCCCAGGCGGATAAAAGAGAGGTTCATGGGCGTGACATTAGCGCAAAAGGGCGCCAAACCACGGCAATGAAACATTTCCAGCCGGCGCGCAGGCCCTTTCGGGCCGGCGGGCTCAGCGTGGCGCGGTGGTGAGGCGCTCTTCCAGCCCCTTGAGCACCGG
Source organism: Acidovorax sp. GW821-FHT10A04 (assembly GCF_059415825.1). Taxonomy (NCBI): domain Bacteria; kingdom Pseudomonadati; phylum Pseudomonadota; class Betaproteobacteria; order Burkholderiales; family Comamonadaceae; genus Acidovorax; species Acidovorax sp. GW821-FHT10A04. The sequence continues at coordinate 53,444 of NZ_JBWKNZ010000009.1, read as the reverse complement.
CCCGATCTCGGCCCCCACACGGATCTGCGGGTTCGAGAAGCCATCGGTCTTGCCGGCCTCGACCTCGCGCTGCTGGATCAGCGGCACGGCCTTCTTGAATGCCTCCTCGAAGGAATGCGTGCTGCGCAGCTGTTCGTCGAACACCGCCCGGCCGAAGAAGGTCAGCTCCGACAGCGCGCCGCAGCCATACGAGGTGTGGGTGGCGTCGGCCGCCGTCATGATCAGCGTCGAGGGCGTGGCCAGGGTGTCGATCCAGCCGCCCGAGTAGCAGGCCGAGATGGCAATCACGCGGTGGCGGATGCCCGCCGTGTCCAGCGCCTCGCGCAGCATCTCGGGGCTGATGGGCGGCACCTCCAGCGGCCAGTGCGAGGCCGCGAGCTGGTGGTTCCTGGCGCCGTGCGAGGTCATGTAGACCACGAGCACGTCGTTCTCCTTGTCCATGCGCGCGGCCAGGGCGTTCACCGCACGATCGAGGTTCTCGGGTGTGGCCCAGACATGGGTGTCGGCAGTTTCGGCATGGTTGAGCAGGTGCAGCACCCGGCCCTGCGCGTCGAAGCGCTCCTGCAGCACCTGGCTGACCATGGTGCTCTCGCGGCGGAACACGTTCTCACGCGCATACGGGGCGAACACCAGGGCATAGACGTCGGTCACGCCGGGGCGCTCAGCCACCAGGGCATCGGCCTGCTGCTGCATCAGGTCCTGCTGGGCCTCGAACACGGCCTGCGAGAGGTGCAGGCGCGCCGGCTGGGGCGCCGCATTTTCAGCGTTGTCTGCCGGGCCGGCCACCCACGACTGGGAGGACACGTAGTACAGGCTGCCCCCGGTCACGGCCAGCAGCACCAGCACGAAGACGGCGGTGTGGCCGCGGGACCGCGTGAAGCGCGCCATCAGCACGGTGTGGACCAGCACATCCCAGAGTATCGTCGCGCCGTAGATGACCCAGAAGGCCCAGTAGCCGTAGCCCGTGGACCAGCGGGCGGGGTAATGCGCCCCCAGGGCCATGAGCCCATAGGCCACGACCGAGGCGGGCAGCACGGCCACGGTGGAGAGCACCAGCCAGGCCGGCACGCCCCCCGAGGGCTGCCCCCCGGCGTCGCCAGTCGGCGGGCGCGACAGGGCCCACCAGGCGGCAGCGAGCAACGCAGGCAAGGACCACCAGAGCGTGAGCCAGCCCCCGAAGTAAAAGGCCGCGGGGCCAGGAATGTGCAGGCGCTCCAGGCCCAGGAGCAGGGCACTGCACAGCAGGACGAGAAGGATCGCCTGCCCGGGCGCAGGCACAGCAGCCCCCGTGCGGGGCCGCTTCAGCACGGATGCGCGCAGCCCCTCGCGCAGCCAGCGCGCCCCGGCCAGCCGCTCGGGCACGGCCGCCGCAGCAGGCATTGCGGTGGCCGGTGGGGGCTGGGCCCCGTCCGTCGCCGCCGGTACGGATTCGACAGGAATGCGATGGGTGTCCGGCACCTCGTCGAGGTCGTAGGGGCCAAACTGGCTGGGCAGCGTGTCCGGCCATGTGTGGGTGGATTTCTGGTCGCGCATCACCCAATCATGCCATCGCCGTGCGGCGGCCCGGTGTCAGCTGGAAGAGGAGGCTGCAGCTGCCTGCGCCAGCTCGGGCTGCAGCACCAGACGGTGGCTGCCGCTGTAGCAGACGAAGCGCCGGTTGGTGGCGCGGCCGATGGCGCACAGGCCCAGTTGCTCGGCCACGGCGTGCCCCATCTGCGTCATGCCGCTGCGCGAGACCACGATGGGCACGCCCATCTGGGCAGACTTGATGACCATCTCGCTGGTCAGCCGGCCCGTGGTGTAGAACACCTTGTCGGCGCCCGCCATCGGTGCCGCGTCGCCTGCGGCCATCCACATCCACCCTGCGATGGTGTCGATGGCATTGTGGCGGCCCACGTCCTCGACGAAGACCAGCAGCTCCTCGCCCTGGAACAGCGCGCAGCCGTGCACCGAGCCGGCCGACTTGTAGGTGCTCTCCTTGAGGCGGATGGCGTTGACGATGCCGTAGAGCTGGCCCTGCGTGAGCCGAGCCTCGGGCAGCACGATACGGTCCACCTCGTCCATCAGGCCGCCGAACACGCTGCCCTGGCCGCAGCCGGTGGTGACCACCTTGCTGGCTGTGCGCTCCTCGATGCGCGCGATGCCGTGGCGCGTGCGCACGGCAGCGGCGTTGACCTCCCAGTCCACGGTGATCGATTCGATGTCCTGCACCGACTCCACCAAGCGCTGGTTGCGCAGGTAGCCCAGCACCAGCAGCTCGGGGTGCGCGCCCAGGGTCATCAGCGTGACGAGCTCACGGTTGTCGACATACACGGTCAGCGGCCGCTCGGCGGGGATGGACAGCTCTTCGCGCTCGCCGTGTTCGTTGACCACCTCGACGCGGTGGGTCAGCGGCGCCCGTGCCTGGGTCAGGCGCGGCAGGCGAAGGTCGGTGGCAGGCAGGGGCGTGCTCATGGGCACAGCGTACCCCATCCCCGCAGGGTGCAGCGGGGGCATGCCCGCCGATGCCGTGCGGTGCTCAGGACTTGGGGGCCGAAGCGGCCGCCGCGGGTGTCTGGGTACTGGGCGGGCTGCTGGCCGTGCCCGGTGGCGAGTGCGCCCCCGCCGCCTCGATGGGCTTGGCTTCGGGCGGTGTGTAGGCGAACGGGCCGGGGTCCGCACAGGCCGCGCCCGTAGCGGCAGGCTTGGCGGCGGGATTGGTCTTGCGGTAGTGGGCCGCGACCTTGTCCTGCGACTGGCACAGCTTGTAGTTGTCGACCTTGCCGGCCCAGGCGGCCTTGGCGGCGGCTTCGGCCGCCTTGGCTGCCGCCTCGGGCGGTGGCGGCGGCAATTTGGCCAGCGCGGCACTGCAGGCGCAGGCGGCGGAAAGGGCCAGCAGCAAAGTGCGGGGGAGGTGGTTCATCGTCATGGGGGACCTCATGCCTGAACGGGCTTGGCAGCAGTGGCCTCGCCCGCGGGCTCGGCACTGCTGCTGCGTTGCGAGGGGATCTTGCCGGCCTGGATGTCTTCGTACCAGAGCTGGTGGTGCTCCTTCGCCCAGGTCTCGTCCACGTAGCCGGTCTTCATGGCCTTGTAGGCGCCCTGCATGCCGATGGTGCCCAGGTAGATGTGGCCCATGAACATCACCATCATCACCACCGTGGCCACGGCGTGGACCATGTGCGCGATCTGCATGGTGCCGCGCTCGTAGATGAGCCCGGGCACGAGCTTGTCCAGCACCAGGCCCGAGGCCACGACGATGGCACCCAGGAACAGCACCCCGCCCCAGAAGATCAGCTTCTCGCCGGCATTGAAGCGGTGCGAGGGCACCTCCTGGCCCGAGAGCATGCCGCCGCCCTTGAGCAGCCAGGTGAGGTCGCCGCGGCGCGGGAAATTGTCCTTGACGAAGGTGAGGAACACGATGAGCAGCGACACCGCGAACAGCGGCCCGGCGAAGTTGTGCACGTTCTTGAGCACGTAGGCTAGCCAGCCGAACAGCGTGCCGCCCAGGATGGGCAGCAGGAAGAACTTGCCGAAGGCCATCACCAGGCCCGAGATGGCCAGCGCCACGAAGGCGATGGCATTGGCCCAGTGGGCGGAGCGCTCGAACGGCGTGAAGCGCTCGATCTTGCGGCCCGTCTCGGCGCCGTGCAGGTGCATGGTGCCCTTGCGCCAGTAGAACAGCGCGATGGCGCCCGCCACGATGAGCAGCAGCGAGCCGCCGTAGGGGATGATCCACTGGTTGCGCACCTGGCGCCAGGCCTCGCCCGCATTGGTCACGCGCGAGCCGGGGTACTGCACGAAGGGCTGTATCAGGTTGCCGGCCTCGGGCGCCTGGCTCTTGGGCAGGCTGCTGTAGCCCGTGACGCCCTCGCCCACCTGGCGCCACATCGGCGCGTTGTTGCCCGGCTGCACCTTGGCGCGCTCGCCGTTGCTCTGCCTGGCATAGCCCGGCTCCTCGCTGGCATCGGGTTTGACCTGGAAGATGTTCTGGCTCTGGATACCGCCTGGTGCCGGCGCAGCAGCAGCGGCGGTGGCCGGCGTGGCCACCGAGGCCGCATCGGCCGGCGCCTGGGCGGCCGCCGTGCCCCAGGCCAGTCCGGCACACAGGGCAATGCTGCACAGGATGGTTTTCATGTCAGGCCTCGCTCTAGCGGGTGCTACGGGTGTATTCGTTCTGGCCGTACTGCTGGCGCGCCTTGAGCTGCTGCTCCCAGCCGGCCTTGTCGCCGGCCTTCCAGCCGGGCTGCGTGAAGTTGCTGCCCGTGCCTGCATAGGGCGGCGCATCGACGCGCACGCCGCCGCCGGTCTGTGGCTTCTCCGTGCAGGCCGCCAGCGCCAGCAGCCCGCAGGCGGCACAGAGGATCAGCGCGCTGCGCCCGGTCATGACTTGGCTCCCGGCGTGGGTTGGCCGGCCTGCTTGGAGCCGTAGGCCGTGCCCCAGCCCCAGACCTCGGCACCCTTGCCACGCTGCACCACGCGGTTGCGGAAGATGTCCGCCACCACGTCGCCATCGCCGGCCAGGAGGGCCTTGGTGGAACACATCTCGGCGCAGGCCGGCAGCTTGCCCTCGGCCAGGCGGTTGCGGCCGTACTTGTCGAACTCGGCCTGGCTGCCATGGGTCTCGGGGCCGCCGGCGCAGAAGGTGCACTTGTCCATCTTGCCGCGCACGCCGAAGGTGCCCTGCGAGGGGAACTGGGGTGCGCCGAACGGGCAGGCATAGCTGCAATAGCCGCAGCCGATGCACACGTCCTTGTCGTGCAGCACCACGCCCTCGTCGGTGCGGTAAAAGCAGTTCACCGGGCACACGGCCATGCAGGGCGCATCGCTGCAGTGCATGCAGGCCACCGAGATGGATTTTTCGCCCGGCACGCCGTCGTTGAGGGTGACCACACGGCGGCGGTTCACGCCCCAGGGCACTTCGTGCTCGTTCTTGCAGGCGGTGACGCAGCCGTTGCATTCGATGCAGCGTTCTGCATCGCAGATGAATTTCATTCGTGCCATGGGGTGTCTCCTGGTCGCTGCTTGTGCTGCGTGCTCACGCGCGTTCCACGTTGCAAACCGTGGTCTTGGTTTCCTGCATCATGGTCACGCTGTCGTAGCCATAGGTGGTGGCGGTGTTCACGGCCTCGCCGCGCACGACCGGGGCCGCGCCCTTGGGGTAGTGGGCCAACATGTCTGCGCCCTGCCAGTGGCCCGAGAAGTGGAACGGCATCCACACCGTGTCGGGTGCCACGCGTTCGGTCACCATCGCCTGCACGTTGATACGGGCGCCTGTGGGCGAACTAAGCCACACCCGCTCGCCGTTGCGCACGCCGCGCTCGCCGGCGGTCTTGGGGTTGATTTCCACGAACGACTCCTGCTGCAGCTCGGCCAGCCAGGGGTTGGAGCGGGTTTCCTCGCCGCCGCCCTCGTACTCGACCAGCCGGCCCGAGGTCAGGATCAGCGGGAACTTCTCGTGCACCTTGTCGGCGATGTTCTTGTCCTGCACGCTTTTGTAGAGCGTGGGCAGGCGCCAGAAGGCCTTCTTGTCGTCGTGCGTAGGGTACTTCGCCATCAGGTCGGGCCGGGTGCCGTACAGCGGCTCGCGGTGCTGCGGGATGGCATCGGGGAAGTTCCACACCACGGCGCGCGCCTTGGCATTGCCGAAAGGGTGGCAGCCATGGTTCTTCATGGTCACGCGGATGATGGCGCCCGTGGGGTCGGTCTTCCAGTTCTTGCCCTCGGCGGCCTTCTTCTCGGCGTCGGTCAGTTCATCCCACCAGCCGAGCTTCTTGAGCAGCACCTGGTCGAACTCGGGGTAGCCGGTGGTGATGTCGGAGCCCAGCGAGTACGAGCCGTCTTCGGCCAGCAGGTTCTGGCCGTCCTTTTCCACGCCGAAGTTGGCGCGGAAGCACCCGCCGCCATCCATGACATGCTTGGAATTGTCATAGAGGTTGGACGAGCCGGGGTGCTTGAGCTCGGGCGTGCCATAGCAGGGCCAGGGCAGGCCGAAGTAGTCGCCCGTGAAGTCGTAGCCGGTCTCCTTGTCCTTGCCGCCCTTGGCCTTGAGGGTCTTCACGTCGAACAGGTGCATGTTCTTCATGTGCGCCTTCAGGCGCTCGGGGCTCTGCCCGGTGTAGCCGATGGTCCAGACGCTGCGGTTGATCTCGCGCAGGATGTCCTCGATCACGGGCTCGTCCATGCCCTGCACCTTCTGCAGCTTGTAGTTCTTGACCAGTTCCTTGTCGAAGCCCAGCTTCTGCGCGAACTGGTACATGATCATGTGGTCGGAGCGGCTCTCCCACAGCGGCTCGATCACCTTCTCGCGCCACTGCAGCGAGCGGTTGGAGGCGGTGCACGAACCGCTGGTTTCGAATTGCGTGGCTGCGGGCAGCAAATAAACCGCGCGGTTCGGATTCAGGTCCTCGGCCCGGCCGGGCATGGCGGCCATGGCCGCGGTGGCCGAGGGGTAGGGATCGACCACGACGAGCAGGTCGAGCTTGTCCATGGCGCGCTTCATCTCCAGGCCCCGGGTCTGGGAATTGGGCGCATGGCCCCAGAAGAACACGCCGCGCAGGTTGGCGTCCTGGTCGATCAGCTCGTTCTTTTCGAGCACGCCATCGATCCAGCGCGAGACCGTGAGGCCCGACTTGGTCATCATCGCCGGGCTCGCATAGCGGGCCTTGATCCACTCGAAGTCCACGCCCCAGACGGCGGCGAAGTGCTTCCAGGCGCCTTCGGCAATGCCGTAGTAGCCGGGCAGCGAGTCGGGGTTGGGGCCCACGTCAGTGGCGCCCTGCACGTTGTCGTGTCCGCGGAAGATGTTGGTGCCGCCGCCGGACTTTCCCACGTTGCCCAGCGCCAGCTGCAGGATGCACGAAGCGCGCACGATGGCGTTGCCGATGGTGTGCTGCGTCTGGCCCATGCACCAGACCACGGTGCCGGGGCGGTGGGCGTTGAGCAGGCTGGCCACCTTGAAGACCTGCTCCTCCTTGACGCCGCAGGCCTCCTCGACCTTGTCGGGCGTCCACTTGACCAGGATCTCCTCGCGCACCTTGTCCATGCCGTAGACACGGTCGTTGATGTACTGCTTGTCTTCCCAGCCGTTCTTGAAGATGTGGTACAGCAGGCCGAACAGGAAGGGGATGTCGGTGCCCGAGCGGATGCGCACGTACTCGTCGGCCTTGGCCGCCGTGCGCGTGAAGCGCGGGTCCACCACGATCATCTTGCAGCCGGTCTCCTTGGCATGCAGCATGTGCAGCATGCTCACCGGGTGGGCCTCGGCCGCGTTGGAGCCGATGTACATGGCGACCTTGCTGTTCTGCATGTCGTTGTACGAATTCGTCATGGCCCCGTAGCCCCAGGTGTTGGCCACACCGGCCACCGTGGTGGAGTGGCAGATGCGCGCCTGGTGGTCGCAGTTGTTGGTGCCCCAGAAGCTCACGAACTTGCGCAGCAGGTAGGCCTGCTCGTTGTTGTGCTTGGACGAACCCACGAAGTACACGCTGTCGGGCCCGCTGGCCTTGCGCAGATCCTGCATGCGGGCCGTGATTTCATTGAGCGCCGTGTCCCAGCTGATGCGCTCGTACTTGCCGTTGACCAGCTTCATCGGGTAGCGCAGGCGGTACTCGCCATGGCCGTGCTCGCGCAGCGCAGCGCCCTTGGCGCAGTGCGCGCCCAGGTTGATGGGCGAGTCGAACACCGGCTCCTGGCGCACCCAGACGCCGTTCTCGACCACGGCATCCACCGCGCAGCCGACCGAGCAGTGGGTGCAGATGGTGCGGCGCACCTCGATCTTGCTGTCGCCCAGGCCGACCTTGGCGCCCTCGGCGGCGTTGGACTTCTTGACCAGCGCGAGCTGCGAGGCGGCGATGCCCACGCCGACGCCCAGGCCCGAGCGGCGCAGGAAGGCGCGCCGGTCCATGGTGGGCAGGGCCTTGGCCAGGCCGCGCTGCAGGCTGTGGACAAAAGGGGAGGAGGCCGCAGCGCCCTCCCGGGCGTGGGAAGACTTCTTGGTGAGCAACATGGTGCGCCCCGCGGTCAGAGTTGGGTGGTCTTGTAGTACTGCTGGACGTGCGCCGAGAGGCGGTAGCCGCCACCGCGCTCGGGCGGGGCCGGTACCGGCTCGGCCACGGCAGTGGCATCGGGCGCTGCGATGTGCGGCAAGGCCGCGACGGCTGCGGCGGCAGCCCCTGCGGTGGCTGCACCTGCAAAGAAGCGGCGGCGGGAAGGTTGGGGCTGGCTGTCCTGCATCGTTGTCTCCAGGAGGGCTTGCGGCTATGCAATGTCGTTCATACAGTCTATGCGAGTGTTCGGCCCGCTGCAATCGGGTATGGCCACCCCATAGGTTTGCACTCGGGTTTAGGGCGACGTTCTCGCACTGCAACATTTCCGGTTGTCATCGAATTACGCGCCACCCATGAGACTGGCGCAACCGAGACCAGCGCCCCCGCGCAAGGGCCGCCCCGCCGCGCTGGGGGCGTCCCCCTCCCGACTCGCGCAGCGAGTCGAGAGAGGGGTGAAGGCGCGAAGCGACTCAGGGGGTGCTTCATTTCTATTCCAGCATGTCGAAACCCTGGGCCTCGACGGCCGCAAAGGCCCGTGTGAAGCGGGCCAGCGCGCCATAGAAGGGGGCGGCGGGGTGGGCCTCCAGCACGTCGCACAGGGCCGGCAGCCAGGGCTGCAGGTGGGCGGCAAAAAAGTCCCGTTGGTTCGCAAGGTTGCACACCGCCATGTCGTCGCCGGCGATCAGGTAGCGCATGGCTTCGCACAGGTAGGCGATATGGTCCTCGGTCTCGGGCATGGCCTCGCTGCGGGCCAGGCCCAGCGCGCCGAGGTCGCTGCGCAGGCGCGCGAGCGGTTTTTCGTTGAGAAAGCCGCTCAGGTAGTGCGATCCGTACAGGAAGACCTCGGGCTTGCCCACGCCGCCGAACAGGCGCTCGAACTCGGCGGCGGTGGCCGCATCGCCCTGCGCCCGGGCAGCCCCCACCAGCTGCTGCCAGGGGTCTTCGAGCAAGCCGCCCTGCGCAGGCGCTTCGGTCACGGCCACGCGCAGCAGGGCCAGCAGCTCCGGGGGCGGCGCGCTGTAGTACAGCTGCGCCAGCAGGCCATAGAGTTCGGCGCGCGCGGTTTCCTCGTCGAGGGCAGCGCTGGACGCCATGGTCAGGGGGGCGGTGGCGCTCACAGGTCCGTCACTTTCGCTTCGCTTTGGGAAGAATACAGGTCGATCACGCGGCAGTCGCTGCACATCTTGAGGCGCTCCAGCGCCTCGCCCTGGAACATGGCATGGCCCGCGAGCCGCTCCAGCATGGCCTCGATGGCCTTGAGCGTGCCGAAGGGTTTGCTGCAGCGCACACAGGCCCAGGGCTGGGTCTCGGCGAGCACGCGCAGCTGCGTGCGCTCGGGCGTGAGCAACAGGCGCGGCTGCAGGGCGATGGCGTCCTCGGGGCAGGTGGTGGCGCACAGGCCGCACTGCACGCAGTTCTTTTCGAGAAAGCGCAGCTGCGGCAGCTGCGGGTTGTCCTGAAGCGCCCCCGCGGGGCAGGCGCTCACGCAGCTCAGGCACAGCGTACAGCGGTCCTTGGCGACCGTGATGGCCCCGAGCGGCGCGCCGGCTGCCGGCAGCGCGATGGCCTCGGGCAGGCCGTCTTTCAGCAGCGGCGCATGGGCGGTGAAGTGGTCCAGCGCCATCTCCAGCGTGGCGCGCTTTTCCTGGGCCACACCATGGCGCGCGGCCACGGGCGGCAGCAGCTGGCGCGTATGGCGCAGGGACTGCAGGCCTGCATCGAGCGCTGCCGCGTCGTCCGCGCGCAGCAGCCGCAGGTGGCTGCCGGTGTAGCCCAGCCCGTGCAGGATGGCCTGGGCCACGTCCATCTGCTCCTGCAGGCCGGCGAGGTACTGGGGTGCCTCCTCGTGCGTGGCCAGCACCACCACCTGCGAGGCACCATAGGCCAGCGCGCTGAGCCACAGGTCCACGCCGGTGCTGGCCGTGTGCCACAGCGGCACCGGGATCACCTGGGCCGGCACGCCCTGGGCGCGCCGCAGCTGGGCGGCGCGGCCCAGCGCATCGACCAGGACCTGGCCGCGCTCCTGGCTGTGCAGCAGCAACACGGCATCCTTGCCGCCCGCGGCCGCGTAGGTGGACAACAGGGCCTTGAAGCGCGCGCCCTGCTCCGTGGCACCCGGGTAGGCAAACGACAGCGCCCCGGTAGGGCACACCGTGCTGCAGGCGCCGCAGCCCACGCACAGGTGGGGGTTGACCTTGATCTGCTGGCGGCCCTTGTCGCTGGAAATGGCCTCGGCAGAACAGACCTCGATGCAGGCATTGCAGCCCACGGTCTCGTTGCGGCTGTGGGCGCAGAGCTTTTGCTTGTAGGCAAAGAAACGGGGCTTGTCGAACTCGCCCACCAGCTCGCGCAGCTTGAGCAGCACGGCCATGTCGCGCCCATCGCTGCGGAAATAGCCTTGCGGCGGCGCATGCTGGGTGAAGGCCGGCTCGGCCGTGGCCGGGCGCAGGTCCAGCACCAGGTCGAAGCGCTCCTGCTGCACGCTGGCCTCGCGGCCGAAGTCGATGGCGCCGGCCACCTGGCAGGCGCGCACGCAGGCGCGGTTGGCATCACAGGCCGACAGGTCCACCTGGTAGTCCAGGCCGATGGCATTCTCGGGGCAGGCCACGATGCAGGCATTGCAGCGTGTGCACAGGTCCAGATCGATGGGGTTGTCGGCAGACCACTGCACGTCGAAGGCCCCGAGCCAGCCCGAGAGGCCCGTGAGGCGCCCCGCGAGCACGGGAAAGCGCCGCGCCTGGGCGCCGCCGGCCCGGCCCGGGCCCTGCGCGAACAGGGTCACGTCGAGCACGTCGGCCACCAGCGCCGCGGCCTGCTCGGCCGCGTCGAGCGGGCCGATGACCAGCAGGCGGCCCATGCTCTTGTAGGTGACGGTGGCCACCGGCGGCGGCTCGGGCAGGCGCGCGGCGGCCAGCAGCGCAGCGATCTTGGGGCCCGCCTCGCGGGCATCGCGGCTCCAGCCCCCGGTCTCGCGGATGTTCACGAAGCGGATCGGCGAGACCGCGCCTTCGGTCTGCGCGCCGAGTGCGCCGAACAGGCGCTGCTCCTGGGTGCAGGCCACCACCACCTCCTGGCCGGTGCGGATGGCGCCCTGGAAGGCGCCGGCCTCGCGCCGGCACAGCGTGGAGTGGAGCGTCAGATCCTCATGCAGGGCCGCGCCCAACGCCTTCGCGTCGAGGGGCATCGTCTGGTTGCAGTCGCAGATCAGCGTGGTCATGTTCGGTATGGCTGGCTACCCTGGCCGCTGCGTCCCCTTGCGGGGGCGTGGCGGCCAGTACTGGCGAGCTAGGAATGGCGGTGCATACCTCGGACTGTGCCACGTCTGGCGGCACAGCCGACTCCGCATCATCCCGAGGCTGAGCATCCTGCTGGGCCATTGCCGGCGCGGGCGTGCCGGCGGCCTCCTTTTCATGGTCGAAGAAGCCCATGAAATGGGCGCTGGCCATCTGGCGCAGCATGCCTTCGGGCAGCGGGTCGGGCTTGGAATAGTCATCGATGTAGATGTCCAGGCCGTCCATGGCATTGAAGTGGGGGTCGGCAAACAGCTTCTTCATGGCCGTGTTGCGCACATCGGGCGCCACGCCACGGCCCATGAAAGGCTTGAAGTCGGATTCGGGCGTCAGGGCCTGGGCATCGGCCAGGGTGGGCGGTTCGGGCTCCACGGCGGCGGGCACAGGCGGCTGCTCTGCGGCAGGGGTGGCCACCGGCGATGCCAGCACCTCGGGCGCGGGCGGGAGTTCCGGCTCCTGCACGGGCCGGCCCGCTGCCACCTCCTGCTTGCGGCGCGACCAGCGCGAGAGAAAGCCGTCAGCCATGGTGCTGGCCGCCCCGGCCACCGCGCTGCTTGTCGGTGGAGACCGATGCCGGATTGCCGAAGCGGTCGGTGAGCGACTGGAAGCTGTCGGGCCGCCGGCGGCGCTTGGGCTCGGGCGCATAGTGCTCGTCGACAAAGGCCTGCAGCAAGGCCAGAACCTCTGGCGGCGCGGGCACCTGCTCCACCGTTTCCTGCGCATCGAGCCAGCGGCCGGCATCGTGGTAGCTCAGGCTCACGGCCACGGGGCGCGCCAGCGGCTCGGCAACGCTGCCCTCCTCGTCCATGCGCCAGAGCACGAACCAGCAGGGCGCGGGTGCCGACAGGTTCAGGTGGTAGCCCTCGCCATCGTCCTTGAACAGCTCGACCGCAAAGCCCGGGAACAGCCACAGGGCCTGGTCCGCGTCCTCGCGCAGCAGGCGCGGCACGTCGCCGAAGGCGGCTTCGCCGGGCACCACGCCGTCGAGCACCCAGCGCCAGGGCTGCCAGCGGTTGTCCAGGCGCTCGCGGCGCATGGTGACGGCGACTTCGAGGGTGGGGCGCTGGGACATGGCCCGACTGTACTGCGCAAGCCTGTACTGCTTGCGGCGGCGAGGGTTTTCCCCTGTCGCTCAGGTCCGCGCCTGCGCACCCGGCGCATACAGCACCGCGCGCGGCGCGCGGCACAGGCCCCACAGGCGCAGCCCGGCCAGTTCGGCCACCTGCACGCCGGTGGCGGTGGGGGCCGAGATGGTGGCCAGCGCCGAGATACCCACGCGGGCGCACTTGCGCACCAGCTCGTGGCTGCCCCGGCTGCTGAGCACGACGAAGCCGGGCTCGGCCAGGCGCCCGCTGCGCGACAGCCAGCCGATGAGCTTGTCCAGCGCGTTGTGCCGGCCCACGTCTTCGCAGACCTGGGCCAGGCGCCCGTCCAGCGTGGCCCATCCGGCGGCATGCAGCGAGCCCGACTGCGCGTTGTGCGGCTGCAGCGCCTTGAGGTCGGCAAAGGCGCGCAGCACGGTAGGCAGGTCCACGCCCCCGATCCAGTCGCGCGCCGGCAGGCGCTCGGGCGCCAGGTCGAGCGCGGCAAAGCTCTCCACGCCGCACACGCCGCAGCCCGTGCGGCCGGCCATGCTGCGGCGCCGGTCCTTGAGGCGCTCGAAGCTGCGCGCCGATATCTCCAGGTGCACCTCGACCCCCGGCACGCCGGGCGGCAGGTGTGCCGCACGGGCATCCGCCAGCTGCAGCGTGCTGCCGCGGCAGTCCTGCGCCTGGTCGAGGATGCCTTCGCTGAGCGCAAAGCCGAGCGCAAAATCTTCGAGCTGCTCGGGCGTGGCCATCATCACCGCGTGCGAGACGCCGTTGAACACCAGCGCCACCGGAATCTCCGCCGCCAGGGTATCGGAGCGCAAGGCCCCGTCCTGCGGCACGCCTGCCTCGCCGAACACCCGCACGGGCCGCTGGGCCAACGCCGACAGTTCCAGCGCCGCATCGGCCTCGCCGTCGGGCAGGGAGAACGGCTGCGCGCTCACGGGGCTTCCCCCGCGGCCGGCAACTCCCGCGCCACGGCGCGGCCGGCGTCGGTCAGGTGGGCCACCCAGCGCTCGCCCACCTGGTCCACGCGCACCCAGCCGGGGCCGCGCTGGCCGCCCACCGCGGCATCGCTCATCAGCGTGAGCTCGCGCAGGAGCACGCTCACGCCCTGGCCCAGGTGCTTACCCAGGCGCGGCAGCGACACGCCGGGCGCCGCCGCCCCGTCCTGGCCGCGGGACTCTTCGGCCAGCGCACGCAGGATGGCGCAGGCCAGGGTTTCCTCCTGGGCGGTCATGGCGCCTCGGCCTGCGCCGGCGCGGCGGCGCCCGCCAGGGCCGCCGCGCCCGGCCCATGCGGCAGCAGCAGCACCGGGATGGACTTGGAGGTGGGCGTGCCCGCCGTATCGGCCACGGCCGACAGCGGCACCAGCGGGTTCGTCTCGGGGTAGTAGGCCGCGAGGTTGCCGCGCGGGATGTCGTAGGCCACGAGCTTGAAGCGGTCCGCGCGGCGCTCCTGGCCGTCGCTCCACACGGTCTGGATGTCGACCCAGTCGCCGTCCTGCATGCCCAGGGCGCGGATGTCCTTGTCGTTGATGAACACCACGCGGCGCTGGCCGTAGACGCCGCGGTAGCGGTCGTCCATGCCGTAGATGGTGGTGTTGTACTGGTCGTGCGAGCGCGTGGTCAGCAGCGTGAACACCACCGCATCCTTGTAGCGTTCACGCGCGATGTGCGAGGGCGTGTCGCGGGGCACGGCGTGGGCATGGAAGCTGGCCTTGCCCGAGGCCGTGGCCCACACGCGCTCGCTGGCCGTGTTGCGCAGCCGGAACCCGCCGGGCACGGCCACGCGCTGGTTGAAGTCCTTGAAGTCGGGGAACACTTTCTCGATCTGGTCGCGGATGCGCGCATAGTCTTCCACCAGCCACATCCAGGGAATATTGCTGCGCCCGGCCAGCGTGGCCGCGGCGAGCCGCGCGACGATGGCCGGCTCGGACAGCAGGTGTTCGGAGGCCGGCGGGTTGATGCCCACCGAGATGTGCACCATGCTCATCGAATCCTCCACCGTCACGCCCTGCGGTCCGCCGGCCTGCACGTCGATCTCGGTGCGGCCCAGACAGGGCAGGATCAGCGCCTCCTTGCCATGCACGATGTGGCTGCGGTTGAGCTTGGTGGTCACATGCACCGTGAGGTCGCAGCGCTGCAGCGCCTTCCAGGTCTCGTAGGTGTCGGGGGTGGCGGCGGCGAAATTGCCGCCCAGGGCGAAGAACACCTTGCCCTTGCCGTCCAGCATGTGGCGGATGGCCTCCACGGTGTCCACGCCGTTCTCGCGCGGCGGCTCGAAGCCGAACACGTCGCGCAGCCGGTCGAGCAGCGCCGCCGGGGGCTTCTCCCAGATGCCCATGGTGCGGTCGCCCTGCACGTTGCTGTGGCCGCGCACCGGGCAGGGGCCTGCGCCCTCGCGGCCGATGTTGCCGCGCATCATGAGCAGGCTGACGATGCCCTGTATCGTGGCCACCGCGTACTTGTGCTGGGTGATGCCCATGCCCCAGCAGGCGATCACGTTCCTGGCGCCGATGTAGATGTCGGCCGCGGAGCGCATCTGTTCCTCGGTCAGGCCCGACTCCTGCTCCAGCAGCTCCCAGGACTCGGCGCGCAGGTCCGCCGCCAGGGCGTCGAAGCCGGTGGTGTGCTCGGCGATGAAGGCGTGGTCGAGCACGCCGCCGCGGGCGTCCTCCTGCTCCAGCACATGCTTCATCATGCCCTTGACGGCCGGCAGGTCGCCGCCCACGCGCAGCTGGAAGTAGTGCGTGCTGATGGGCGTGGAGCCGAAGGTGGCCATCTCCAGCTTGTCCTGCGGGTCGGCAAAGCGCTCCAGCCCGCGCTCGCGCAGGGGGTTGAAGCTCACGATGCGCGCGCCGCGCTTGTGCGCCTCGCGCAGCTCGCCAAGCATGCGCGGGTGGTTGGTGCCCGGGTTCTGGCCGAAGATGAAGATCGCGTCGGCGCACTCGAAGTCGTGCAGGGTCACCGTGCCCTTGCCCACGCCGATCTGCGGGCGCATGCCACTGCCGCTGGGCTCGTGGCACATGTTCGAGCAGTCGGGAAAGTTGTTCGTGCCGTACTGGCGCACGAACAGCTGGTACAGGAAGGCGGCCTCGTTGCTGGCCCGGCCCGAGGTGTAGAAGATGGCCTGGTTCGGATCGGGCAGCGCGTTCAGGTGGCGCGCGATCAGCGCGAAGGCATCGTCCCAGGAGATCGGGCGGTACTGGTCGCTGGGCGCATGGTAGGCCATGGGCTGCGTGAGCCGGCCCTGGTCTTCGAGCCAGAAATCGCTCTGCCCGGCCAGCTCGGCCACGGTGTACTGGGCGAACAGGCTGGGGCCGGCACGCCGGGCCGTGGCCTCGGCGGCCACGGCCTTGACGCCGTTCTCGCAGAACTCGAAGGTGGAGGCATGGTTGCGGTCGGGCCAGGCACAGCCCGGGCAGTCGAAGCCATCGGGCTGGTTGGCCGAGAGCAGCGTCTTGGCGCCCTTCAGGGGAATGTCCTGGCGCAGCAGCGCATTCTTGACGCTGTTGAGCGCGCCCCAGCCGCCGGCCGGGCCTTTGTAGAACTCGATTTTTTCTTGCTTCATCATGGTCTCCTGGACGGGCGCCCCTGCTTGGACTGTGCCATGCGCCGGGCGTTCCCGGCCCCCTGCCCTGCAGGGGGCATGGTCATGGCGGCCACAGGCGCTTCTTGCCGCCCCCGGCCCCGTGCCATCCGCTTCCTTACTGGAAAAACTTGGCGGCGCTCACCAGGGTCTTGTAGATGCCCCAGATGAGCGGCAGGCCCACGGCCAGCCAGGCGAAGGCCACCACCGCAGGGCTGGTCGTGCCGCCGCTGCCGGGGCCGCCGCCGACTTCGGCCGCCACGCTCTTTTCGTGGGCCAGCTTCTTCTCGTGGGCCAGTTCCGCGTCGCTCATGAACCATTTGTCGGCCAGCGGGCGCACCATGAGGTTGGCAATGAGGCCAATGACCAGCATGCCCACCAGGATGTACATGGTCTGGTTGTACACCTGTTCGCGCGGCAGGCCCAGGCCCAGTTGGTATTCGCGCATGTAGTTCACGACTACCGGGCCCAGGATGCCGGCCGTGGCCCAGGCCGTCAGCAGGCGGCCGTGGATGGCGCCCACGAACTGCGTGCCGAACAGGTCGGCCAGGTAGGCCGGCACCGTGGCGAAGCCGCCGCCGTACATCGACAGGATCACGCAGAAGGCGCCCACGAACAACAGCTTGCTGCCGGCACCGGCCGAGCTCGGGATGCTGGCGTACATCAGGCCGCCGAGCACGAAGAAGATCACATAGGTCATCTTGCGGCCGAACTTGTCGGACAGGCTGGCCCAGAAGAAGCGGCCGCCGATGTTGAACAGCGACAGCAGCGCCGTGAAGCCGCCGGCCACGGCCGCGATGGCGGCCAGCTGGGCCTTGTCGAGCTCACCGAACTTCTGCGACACGCCGATCAGGCCGCCGCCGAAGACTTCCTGCAGCATGGGCGAGGCCATGCCGATCACGCCGATGCCGGCGCTCACGTTCATGCACAGCACGACCCAGATGAGCCAGAACTGCGGGATGCCCCAGACGCGCTTCACGTGCACGTGGCGCTGGGTGATCATGGCGTTGGCCGAGGGGGGTGGCGGCGTCCAGCCGGCGGGCTTCCAGCCCGTGGGCGGCACGCGGTAGCCCAGTGCACCGGCCATCATGAACACGAAGTACACCAGCGCCATGACCACGAAGGTCTGCATCACGCCCACGTCGGTGGGGCTGGAGAAGTTCTTCATCAGGTCCACCGCCAGGGGCGAGCCGATCATCGCGCCACCGCCAAAGCCCATGATGGCCATGCCGGTGGCCATGCCGCGCCGGTCGGGGAACCACTTGATCAGCGTGGACACGGGGGAGATGTAACCGAGCCCCAGCCCGATGCCCCCGATCACGCCCGAGCCCAGGATCATGAGCCAGAACTGGTGCAGGTGGATGCCCAGCGCCGACAGCAGCATGCCGCCGCACCAGCACACGGCCGAGACCACGCCGGCCTTGCGCGGGCCGGCACGCTCCAGCCAGCCGCCCCAGATGGCGGCCGAGCAGCCCAGGAAGACGAAGAACAGGGTGTACATCCAGCCCAGCGTGGCCACGCGCCAGTCGCAGCCGCTGGCGAACAGCTCGGCGAAGAAGCTCATCTCCTTGGCGCAGGCCGCGCCCGTGCCCGCCGTGCTCAGTGCCTTGGACAGGGGCAGCCAGAACACCGAGAAGCCATAGGCCATGCCGATACACAGGTGGATCGCCAGGGCAGCCGGCGGCACCAGCCACCGGTTGAAGCCAGGCCCCGCAATGATGCGCTCCTTGTCCAGAAAACCAGGAGCCGCGAAGGACTCAGGCATGGTCGCGGTGCCTGCCGATGATGCATTCATATGTTCTCTCTCCTGTGATGTTGCGCAAGCGCTTTTCTTATTGACGCAGGTCAATGCGCCGAGCGGAGTGTCTGAACAGGATCCCTGGTGCGTCAAATTGAATCGGCACATGGTGCGATTCAGCAGTTGAATGAACGCGAATGGAAATCGCTCGCATATGCAGCGCATTGCATATGTCGCGCAATCAGCCCGCACGGCCCAACTCACAGCCCCGCGCAAGGATTGCCTCGCCGGGCTGGGCCGTCCGTCTTGGGGGATGCGCCCCCGGGGGATTTGGCTAAGACTTCAACTCGCCGCAGTGCTCTGCCACGTGCTCGCGCCAGGCGGGCAGGTCCAGCAGTTCGAGCGCGGCCTCGAGCGCCCGGGACACGCGCGGGCCGCGCTGGGTCATGAAGCCGATGGGCGTGCGCACATCGGGTGCCACCAGGGGCAGGGCCTCCAGGCAGCGCTCGCTGCGCGCGGCGGCCACCATGGCGCCCGGCAGCACGCTGCAGACCTCGCCCGACAGCACGGACAGCACCAGGGTCAGCACCGAGTTGGTCTCGATGGCCGGCGGCACCGGCGCGCCCGCCTCGCGCAGGGCCTCATCGATGATGAAGCGGTTGTGCATGTCGGGGGTGAGCAGGCACAGCGGCAGCTGGCCGGCGTCCTTCCAGCGCATGGGGGGGCCGATGCGCAGGCGGTCCGGGTCGGGCGTGTGTGCGCGGCGCAGCAGGTAGTAGTGCTCGTTGCACTGCGGCCAGGAGCGCAGGTTCACGCGCTTGGCCTGCATGCGCTCGCTGTAGCCCACGGCCAGGTCCAGCGACAAATCTTCGAGCCGCTGCTCGAGCTCCTGCGAGCTCATGGACAGCACCACGGGCAGGATGCCCGGGTGCCGCGCCTGCAGCAGGGCGGCAAAGCGCGAGAGGATGGGCACCGCGGTGGGGGTGGACGCCATGCGCAGGCGCCCCTGCGGCGCGATCTCGGTGCTGCGCAGCTCCTGGCGCAGGACCTCGTTGTCGCGCAGCATGCGCTGCGCCGTGGCCAGCACGGCCTCGCCCTCGTGGGTCAGGCCCACGTAGGAGCGTGCCCGCTGCACGATGACGACGCCGAACTCTTCCTCCAGCGCCCGCAGCGCGTTCGACAGCGCTGGCTGGGTGATGTGGCAGGCCTGCGCCGCCCGGCCGAAATGGCGGTGCTCGTCCAGGGAGACGAGGTAGCGCATGGCGGCCAGCAGGTTCATCGCCCCGCCGCCCCTTCACCGCCCGGTTGCCGGGCCTTGCGCGGGCGCACGCTCACGTGTCCTTGCTGACCGAGATGGTCGGGAACTTGGACGAGAAGTCCTTGGCCTGCTGGGCGATCTTCACGGCCACGGTGCGCGCCACCTTCTTGTAGATCTGCGCCACGTCACCATCGGGGTCGGCCACCACGGTGGGTTTGCCGCTGTCGGCCTGCAGGCGGATCTGCATGTCCAGCGGCAGCGCGCCCAGGTAGTCCATGCCGTAGTCGGCCGCCATCTTCTTGCCGCCATCGGCGCCGAAGATGTGCTCCACGTGGCCGCAGTTGCTGCACACGTGCACGGCCATGTTCTCGACGATGCCCAGGATGGGCACGCCCACCTTCTCGAACATCTTGATGCCCTTCTTGGCATCCAGCAGGGCGATGTCCTGCGGCGTGGTGACGATCACCGCGCCGGTCATGGGCACGCGCTGGGACAGCGTGAGCTGGATGTCGCCGGTGCCGGGCGGCATGTCGATGATCAGGTAATCGAGGTCCTTCCAGTTGGTCTGGCGCAGCAGCTGCTCCAGCGCCTGCGTGGCCATGGGGCCGCGCCAGATCATGGCCTCGTCCTGGTCGACCAGGAAGCCGATGGACATGACCTGCACGCCGTAGTTCTCCAGCGGCTCCATGGTCTTGCCGTCCTCGCTCTCGGGGCGGCGGCTGATGCCCAGCATCATCGGCTGGCTCGGGCCGTAGATGTCAGCGTCGAGCACGCCGACGCTGGCGCCCTCGGACGCCAGTGCCAGGGCCAGGTTGGCAGCCGTGGTGCTCTTGCCCACCCCGCCCTTGCCCGAGGCCACGGCAATGATGTTCTTCACCTGGGGCAGCAGCTGCACGCCGCGCTGCACCGCATGGGCCAGCACCTTGGTGGTGATGTTGACCGAAACGTTGTCCACCCCGGCCACGCCCTTGGCCGCGGCCACCAGGCTGCGGCGCAGCTCGGGGACCAGGCTCTTGGCCGGGTAGCCGAGTTCCACGTCGAAGGCCACGTCGCCGCCGCTGATCTGCACATTGCGCAGCGCACGCGTGCTGACATAGTCCTTGCCCGTGTGCGGGTCTTGTACGCTGGAAAGTGCGGCCAGAAGGCCCTGTTCGGTGACTGCCATGCAATTAACTCCTGTGGGGGAGGTAGTCTATCGAAGAGGAACTTCCCCGATCCAAGTGCGGGACAATGCGCGTCTTCCCCTCTTCTGTCACCGACTCCCGAAAGCCCCCCGTGAAATTCAAGATGGCCGAGAAATCCCTGTTTGCTGTGCTGCTGCGCTCGCCCTGGTGGGTCAGCTTCCTGGTGGTGGGGGTGATCGCACTGGGCGCCGGCGCCCTGCTGCCGCGCGAGTACGCCTATGTCGGCGCCGTGGGCACGCTGCCGATCTTCGTCGTGGGCTGCATTGCGGCCTGGCGCCAGCTGCGGGCGCCGAGCCCCGCCAAGGTCGAGGAAATGCTGGGCGCCGTGAACAGCATGCCCTGGCGCCAGTTTGCCGATGCGCTGGAGGCCGCCTGGGTGCGCGATGGCTGCACGGTGGAAAAGCCCAAGGCAGGCCCCGTGGACCTGCGCGTGGCCAAGGGCGGCCAGGCCACCCTGGTCAGTGCCAAACGCTGGAAGGCCGCCACCCATGGCATCGAGCCGGTGCGCGAGCTGCATGCCGCCATGCAGGCCGAGGGGGCCTTAAGCGGCATCTACGTGATGACCCAGGGCCAGCTCTCCGACAACGCCCGCCTCTTCGCGCGCGACAACGGCATCACCGTGCTGCAGGGCCCGGGCGTCGCCTCCCTCCTTCTCGCCAAGGCCTGACCCGCCCCCCGCCATGCGGGTTTCCCCATGTGGCGGGCTGCCCGCAACGCAGCACACTTGGCACTGCCGATAAAGCCCCCACGCACGCGCCGATGCACCCACCCGACAGCCCTGCCCCACCAGCCCCTCCCACCACGGGCCTTCTGCTGACGGGCGGCGGCGCCCGGGCGGCCTACCAGGTGGGCGTGCTCGAAGCCATTGCCGACCTGCGCCTGGCCTGTGGCGCGGGCGATGAGCCCAACCCCTTTCCCATCATCACCGGCACCTCGGCCGGCGCCATCAATGCGGCGGCGCTGGCCTGCGGGGCCGACCATTTCGACCGCGCTGTGCGCCGCATCGCGCGCGTCTGGCGCGACTTCCATGCGCACCAGGTGTACCGGGCGGACTCGCTGAGCGTGCTGCGCAGCGGTGCACGCTGGCTGTCGCTGCTGTCGCTGGGCTGGGCCCTGGCGCGCTGGCGGCGCATGCGCCCGCGCTCGCTGCTGGACAATGCGCCGCTCGAAAAACTGCTGGTCAAGATGGTGCCGCTGGTGCGCCTGCCGCGCCTGCTGAAAAAAGGCCACCTCAAGGCCCTGGCCGTCACGGCGTCGAGCTACAGCTCGGGGGAGCACGTGACCTTCTTCGAGAGCGACGCCCCGCTGCAGCCCTGGGTGCGCTCGCAGCGCAAGGCGGCCCGCGACCGCATCACGCACGAGCACCTGCTGGCCTCCTCGGCGATTCCCTTCGTGTTCCCGGCCAAGGCCATCAGCATGGGGGACCACATGGAGTTCTTCGGCGACGGCTCCATGCGCCAGTCGGCACCGATCGCGCCGGCCATCCACCTGGGGGCCGAGCGCATCCTGGTGGTGGGCGCCGGCCGCATGCACGAACCCAAGGGCGATGCCTCGGCCAACCCCACGCCGACCTACCCCTCGTTGGCGCAGATCGCCGGGCACGCGCTGTCCAACATCTTCCTCGACGCGCTCTCGGTGGACGTGGAGCGCGTGCAGCGCGTGAACCAGACGCTCTCGCTGATCCCGCCCGAGGTGCGCGCCAAGAGCGCGCTGCGCCCCATCGAGCTCTTGGTGATCGCCCCCTCGCAGCGCCTGGACGCCGTGGCCGCGCGCCACGTGGGCAACCTGCCCACCCCCGTGCGCGCCATGCTCGGCGCCCTGGGCGTCACCTCCAACATGGCCGACGTGCGCGGCGCGGCCCTGGCCAGCTACCTGCTGTTCGAGTCGGGCTACACGCGCGAACTCATGGCCCTGGGCCGCGAGGACACGCTGGCCATGCGCGCCGAGGTGTGCAAGTTCTTCGGCTGGACCGACACCGGCGCCGAGGTGACGACACTCATGCACAGCTGATGCCCGCGGGGCGGCAGGCGCCTCCCCCGCCGATCCGCTACGGCGCCTTGAGCACGTCCCTGGGCAGCCAGCCCAGGCCATGCGCGTGCAGGCTCTGCACATACAGCCGGTCCGCCGTTTCGGTGATGGCCGTGGTCTCGGGGTAGGCGCCCGCCGGGTCCTGCAGGTCGGCCACGACCTGGCCTTCGTCGGTGAAGGCGATCACATGGCCATAGGGCTTGGGAATGGGCCACAGCGCGCGCGGCAGGCGCAGGGTCAGGCTGCGCAGCCAGGGCTTGCCGGCCATGTTGTCGATGGCGGCGCCGCGCGGCTTGGCAAAGCCCAGCCAGATCCGCCCGTCCCGCCCGCGCATGAGGTTGTCGGGGTAGCCGGGCAGGTTGTCGAGCAGCACCCGGGCCTGCGGGCCCGGCTGGGCACTGCCGATGTCCAGCCCGTTGGCATCCACGGCGATCTTCCACACCCGGTACTTGCCGGTTTCGTTGACGAACAGGCTTTTTTCGTCCTGGCTCAGCGCCACGCCGTTGGCAAAGCTGATGCCCCGGGCCACCACGCGCGTGGCGCGCGTGGCGCGCGTGGCGGGGTCGTATTCGAGCACGCGGCCGGTGCTGGCCTGCTCCAGGATGTCGAGCACGCTGGCCTCGAAGGTGCCGC
Organism: Acidovorax sp. GW821-FHT10A04; assembly: GCF_059415825.1. NCBI lineage: Bacteria > Pseudomonadati > Pseudomonadota > Betaproteobacteria > Burkholderiales > Comamonadaceae > Acidovorax > Acidovorax sp. GW821-FHT10A04. The sequence continues at coordinate 30,607 of NZ_JBWKNZ010000009.1, read as the reverse complement.
CCCAGTCCCTGGGCGCAAAGCGGGTCGAGGCATCGCTCAGGTACATCTTGCCGCTTTGGGCCACCACCACGCCGTCGGCATAGCGGATGGGGTCGCCGGGGGCCACCTGGTCGGTGAGCAGGCTGACTTTGCCATCGGGGGCGATGGACAGAAGGCCCTTGACCGCATCGGCCGCGACCAGATTGCCCGCGGCGTCGAAATCGAAGCCCAGCACGCGCCCCCCGGTGTTGGCGAAGATCTGCTGGTCCGTTCCATCCGGGTTCATGCGCAGGATGTTGCCGCTGAGCACCGTGGTGTAGAGCCTGCCGTCCTTGCCCAGCGCAATGTGCTCGGGGCCGATCTCGCCTTTCAGGTCGATCATGCGCAGCCCGGCCAGGCGCTGGTTGGGCGCATGCACGCCCTGGTAGCCGGGCGCGGCAGGCGCGCTCCAGGCCACCGGCGCGATCGGCACCGGCCACCAGGCCAGGTAGGCCGCCCCCGCCAGCACGGCAATTGCCACCCCTGCTCCCCACCTGCCCCAGCGCACTTTGGCCATGCTGTCCCCCTGTTGTTCTGGATGGCGCGCATTGTGGCATCTGCCCCTGCCGGGGCAAAGGATGGCTCCGAGCGCCTAAAATCGCGGGTTCCGCCTGAGAAAGTACGACCCATGACGTCATCCGCACGCAAGCTCTTCGTCACCACCGCCCTGCCCTATGCCAATGGCAACTTCCATATCGGCCACATCATGGAGTACATCCAGGCCGACATCTGGGTGCGGTTCCAGCGCATGCAGGGCAACGCGGTCAACTTCGTCGGTGCCGACGATACGCACGGCGCGCCGATCATGATCGCGGCCGAGAAGGCCGGCAAGACACCCCAGCAGTTCGTGGCCGACATCGCCGCCGGCCGCAAGCAGTACCTGGACGGCTTTCACATCAGCTTCGACAACTGGCACAGCACCGATGGCCCGGAAAACCACGACCTGGCGCGCCAGATCTACCGCGACCTGCGCGACCGGGCCGACGGCTCGCTGATCGAGACCCGCACCATCGAGCAGTTCTTCGACCCCGAGAAGAACATGTTCCTGCCCGATCGCTTCATCAAGGGCGAGTGCCCCAAGTGCCACGCCAAGGACCAGTACGGCGACAACTGCGAGGTCTGCGGCTCGGTCTACGCGCCCACCGACCTGATCAACCCGTTCTCGGCCCTGTCGGGCGTCAAGCCCGAGCTCAAGAGTTCGGAGCACTTCTTCTTCAAGCTCTCGGACCCGCGCTGCGTGGAGTTCCTCGAAAACTGGACCCAGGACGGCAAGCTGCAGCCCGAGGTGGCCAACAAGATCAAGGAGTGGTTCACCGTCCGCACCAACCCGGACGGCACCACCAGCGAAGGCCTGGGCGACTGGGACATCTCGCGCGATGCGCCCTACTTCGGCATCGAGATCCCCGACGCACCGGGCAAGTACTTCTATGTCTGGCTCGACGCACCCGTGGGCTACCTGGCATCGCTCAAGAACTGGTTCGACAAGGGCGGCCCCAAGGACAAGCACGGAGACACCCGCAGCTTCGACGAATACATGGCGGCGCCCGACACCGAGCAGTACCACTTCATCGGCAAGGACATCGTGACCTTCCACACGCTGTTCTGGCCCGCGATGCTGCACTTTTCCGGCCGCAAGACGCCCGACAACGTGTTCGTGCACGGCTTCCTCACCGTCAACAACGGCGAGAAGATGAGCAAGAGCCGCGGCACCGGGCTGGACCCGCTCAAGTACCTGGGCCTGGGCATGAACCCCGAGTGGCTGCGCTACTACCTGGCGGCCAAGCTGTCCAACCGCAACGAGGACATCGACTTCAACGCCGATGACTTCATGGCCCGCGTGAACAGCGACCTGATCGGCAAGTTCGTCAACATCGCCAGCCGCGCGGCGGGCTTTTTGACCAAGCGCTTCGACGGCAAGCTCACCACGCAGTTCGGCGTCGACGGCGCGGCCCTGCTGGCCGAGGTGCGCAGCGCAGGCGACGGCCTGGCACAGCTGTACGAGGCGCGCGAGTTCGGCAAGGCCACGCGCGAGATCATGCTGCTGGCCGACAAGGTGAATGCCTATGTGGACCAGAACAAGCCCTGGGACCTGGCCAAGGACGCCGCCAACAACGAGGCCCTGCACCAGGTGTGCTCGGTGCTGATCAACACCTTTGCGGTGCTCACACGCTATCTGGCGCCCGTGCTGCCGGGCCTGGCCCGCGCGGTGGAAGGCTTTGTCGGCAGCGACATGCAGCGCTGGGCCGTGGCCGGCGACGTGCAGGCCATCGCCCCCTACCAGCACCTGATGCAGCGCGTGGCGCCCGAGCAGCTCGATGCGCTGTTCGAAGCCCCGGCCCAGCCGGAGGCCGCAGCCCCCGAAATGGCGGCCCCCGGCGGCGAAGAGCTGGCGCCGACCATCGGCATCGACGACTTCACCAAGATCGACCTGCGCATCGCACTGATCGTGAACTGCGAGCCCGTCGAAGGCTCGACCAAGCTGCTGCGCCTGACGCTGGACGTGGGCGAGGGCCGCACGCGCAATGTCTTCAGCGGCATCGCCAGTGCCTACCAGCCGGCCGAGCTGATCGGCAAGCACACGGTGATGGTGGCCAACCTGGCACCGCGCAAGATGAAGTTCGGTGTCTCCGAAGGCATGGTACTGGCCGCCAGCCATGGCGACGAGAAAGCCCACCCCGGCATCTACGTGCTCAACCCCTGGCCGGGCGCCACGCCGGGCATGCGCGTGCGCTGAGCCTTACTGGAATCGCAGCGCCTGGGGGCGCTGCTTTGGATCCCTGCGCCGCAGATACCACTCTGCGGCCAGGGCATTGGGCACCCAGCACAGCCAGGCGATGAAGGGGTAGGTCAGCGCTTCGTCGATGTCGGCGGCCATGCTGGCGCCCAGGTAGATACGCAGCGTGATGGCAGCCGTCGTGAGCGCAAAGCTGCGCACCATCCAGCGCCGGTGCTCGGCAAAGCGCCGCTGCAAGGCGAACGCCAGGCCCATGCCGGTCGTCACCACCCACGCCAGGCCCAGCACGAAGAAGCCGGCGGCGGCCACCGCGCCCGTCATGGCGTTCACGGCCAGCGGCAGCGACGACAGCCAGGCCACGGCAATCGACAGCACATAGGCACGCCCCACCCAGCGGTGCAGGGCCGGAAAGCGCGCGCGCCAGGCCGGCACGAACTGCAGCGGCCCGAGCACCATCGCCAGCGAGGCGCTGACCGCATGCACGACGAAAGGCCGGGGCGACAGTGCGAGGCTGGGCAGGTCCGACGGCAGGGGCATGCCGGGCAGCGCATAGCGCAGCGAAAAGAGGCCGATGGCCAGCGCCGAAAGCGCCAGCAGGGCCCAGGACCAGGCCAGGGCGGGGGAGGAAAAGAGGCGTGTCTGCATCGCGAGAACCTTGAAGGGATGGGAGTCCATCCACTCTAGAAAGCGCGACTCAGGCCCGCATTAGCCCTCACTTACGGCGGAATGAGCAAGGTGCACCCTGGCCACCAGGCCCCCCACCCCGTCGTCCCGCGCCCGCAGCTCCACCCGCAGCCCATGGCGCAGCGCCGCGGCCCGGGTGATGGCCAGGCCCAGGCCGCTGCCGTCGGCGGCAGCACCGGGCACGCGAAAGAAGCGGTCGAACACCCGCTCCAGCAGCTCGGGCGGTATGCCGGGCCCGGTGTCGACGATGTCCACCACCGGGCCACCCGCCAGCGGGTGCAGCCGCACCTCGACGCTACCGCCCTCGGGCGTGTAGCGCAGCGCGTTGTCCAGCAGGTTGTCGAACACGCTGCGCAGGTCGCTGGCCACGGCATCGACACGCACGGCGCAGGCACCGCTGAAGCCCACCTCGATGCGCCGCTGGTCCGCCAGCGGCATGAGCTGGCCCACGCTTTCGCGCAGCAGGGCCGTGATGTCCACCGGCTCGGCCGCCAGCCCCATGGACGCCGGCGCCTCCTGGCGCGAGAGCCGCAGCAGTTGGCCGATCAGGTGCCGGGCGCGGCGCATGCCGGCATCGAGCTGGGCGAACTGCTGCCGCGCCTCGCCCGCGGGCAGTAGCGGCTGCAGGTTCTCCATCTGCAGCGCCATGGCGGCCATGGGGGTGCGCAGCTCGTGCGCGGCGTCCTGCACGAAGCGGCGCTGGGCGGCAAAGGCCTCGTCCAGCCGCTCCAGCAGGGCATTGAACGAGCCGACCAGCGGCACGATCTCCTCGGGCACGCGGCCCATGGGAATGGCGCCCAGGCTGCGGTCGTTGCGCTGCGCCACCTCGTCGGCCACGGTGCGCAGCGAGCGCGACGCACGCCCCACAACCCGCCACAGCGTGAACAGCAGCGCGGGCACCAGCAGGGCCAGGGGCACGATGGCGTACAGGGTGCGCACGGCCACCTCTTCCTGCAGGAACTGCTCGCTTTGCAGCACCTGCACGCGGTGCAGGTGCTGCCCGGCCGCGGGGGTGGAATAGACACGCCACCCCGGTGCCCAGGCATCGCTGGTGCGCAGGCGCTGGTGGCCGGGCGCGGCCTGCAGGGGCACGCCGATGTCGGGGCCGGAGGTGGCGAGCAGGCGCCCGTCGGCCGACCAGACCTGCACCACGAAGGCACCCCATTCGACGATGTTGGTGCGGCTGAGCAGGGGCAGCGGCTCGACCGCAGCCTCTGCCGGGCCTGCCCGCACCGGCCCGCCGGACAGGTGCGAGCGCGCCAGTATCTCCATCTGGTACTGCATGAAGGTGTGGATCAGCGCGCTGTAGCTGGCCCAAAAGGCCCCGCCGGCCACCACGGCGCCCGCCAGGATCCAGGGCGCCAGCCACAGCACGATCTGCCCGCGCAGCGAGCGGGGTCGGTACCAGCGGGGAGCCTCCTCGGGCACCGCGCCTTTCATGGCGCCGCCACCCGCCAGCCCAGGCCGCGCACGTTGCGGATGGCGTCGGGCCCAAGCTTGCGGCGCATGCCGTGGATCAGCACGTCCACGGCATTGCTGCTGACCTCCTCACCCCAGCCGTAGATGCGGTTCTCGAGCTGCTCACGCGAAAGGATGGCCCCGGGCCGCTCGAGCAGCGCATGCAAGAGCGCGAACTCGCGCGCCGTGAGCGCTCCGCGCACGCCATCCTGCAGCACCTCGCGCGTGGCCAGGTCCAGTTGCACGGCACCGTTGCCCAGCAGCGACTGGGCGGCCCCGCTGCGCCGGCGCACCACGGCGCGCATGCGCGCCAGCAGCTCGGTCATCTCGAAGGGCTTGAGCAGGTAGTCGTCGGCCCCGGTATCAAGCCCGAGCACGCGGTCCTCGACCCCATCGCGCGCCGTGAGCACCACCACCGGCGTGAGGTCGCCGCGCGAGCGCGCGCGGCGCAGCACCTCGGTGCCGTCCAGCCCGGGCAAGCCCAGGTCCAGCAGCACGCAGCTGTAGTCGCCATCGGCCAGGGCGCTGTGGGCCAGTTCGCCATTGCGCACCCAGTCCACCGACCAGCCCGCGCTCTTGAGGGCGTGCGTGAGGCCGCGCCCTATCATGTCGTCGTCTTCCACCAGCAATGCGCGCAACGGGGTCTCCTCGGGAAATGGGGCAGCGCAAGCCTAGCGCGGGATTCTTAGCCGGCCGTGAGCAGCGCCATGCAGGGTGGCTAACGGCAGGCTAAGAAAGCCTTCCTACAGTCCACCGGCCTGCCGCGGCAAAGCTACCACCGCGGCGGCCCCCTGTCCACGCAGGTCCGCCCTGCCCCGCATCCCTTTCTTCTTGTGGAAATTGAGACCATGACGCTTCGCCTCCCGCATTCATCGATCCGCCTCCTGGCGGCACTGGCCGCCACGCTGCCCTTGCTGGCGCCAGCCAGCGCCCAGGCGCAGGAGGCAGGCGCCTCCAGCTGGGGCCTGGGCCTGGCCGTCAGCGCCGACCGCAAGCCCTACCGCGATTTCGACGACAAGCTGCAGCCCCTGCCCCTGCTGACCTACGAGAACCGCTGGATCCACATCGCGGGCCCCGGGGTGGATTTCAAGCTGCCCTCGCTGGGCCCGGTGGGCCTGCGGCTGCGCTCGCGCTTCGGTTTCGAGGGCTACGAGGCCGAGGACTCACCCTGGCTGGCCGGCATGCACGAGCGCAAGGGCAGCCTGTGGCTGGGCGCCGCCGCGACCTGGGACACCGGGCCGGTGCAGCTCTCGGCCGAACTGCTGGCCGATGCCTCGGGACACAGCAAGGGGCGCCAGTTCACGCTCAAGGCCGAGCGCCGCTTCCAGCTCGGCGCCTGGGATGTGACGCCGCGCCTGGCGCTGCAGCAGCAGGACCGCAAGACCGTGGACTACTACTACGGCGTGCAGGCCAGCGAGGCCCGCCTGGGGCGCCCGGCCTACGAGGGCAGCTCGGCCGTGAACCTGCAGGCCGGCGTGCGCGTGGGCTACACGCTGGCGCCGCGGCAATGGGTGTTTGTGGACGTGGGCGTCACGCGCCTGGGCAGCGCCATCAAGGACAGCCCGCTGGTCGACCGGTCCAGCCAGCCGGCCGTGACGGCGGGCTACCTGTACCGGTTCTGAGCGGCCTAAGAACCTGTGCGCGATCTCGCAGGGGATCGCGAACAGTGTCTTAGTGCCCGATGTAGCGGCCTGGCCGGTGGCTGATCCACAAAAAGCCGCTCATCACCAGCACCGCGAGCACCGAGTACGCAACCCGCTCCGGCGGCACGATGAACAGCGCCATCAGCACCACGGCGCCGTCGATGCCCATCTGCACCTTGCCGGCGCGGATGCCGTAGCGGTCCTGCATGTACAGCGAGAGCACCGTGGCGCCACCCAGGCTGGAGCGGTGGCGCGCCAGGAACAGGCAGCCCGTGCCCAGCAGCAGCCCCCCGAGCAGCGAGGCGAACAGCGGGTTGAGGTAGTCCACGTGCATGACGTGCGGGAACAGCTCGGTCAGGCCCGACAGCAGCGCCACCGAGACAAAGGTCTTGAGCGTGAACTCGCGCCCCATGCGCGTCCAGGCGAACCAGTAGAACGGCAGGTTCACGAGGAAGAACAGCTTGCCGAACGACACCCCGGTGATGTAGTGCACCAGGAAGGCGATGCCTGCCGTGCCGCCCACCAGCAGGCCGGCCTGGTTGAACAGCATGAGCGCCATGGCCACGAACAGCGTGCCCGCGAAGATGGCCTGGGCGTCCTCGTACGTGCCGTGGCGCAGCGACTCGGGCGTGTCGGGGTCGAGGAGGGGTGAAGGGGAAGGATCGGGCATGGGTCGGTCCATCAGCATACAGCGGTCATCGGACAGTGGAGATGGCACGAGAACAAGCAAGCACTGCGCCAGAACCGCACCATGCCAGAGGCCGGCACAGGAAATGCTTGCATTCCCGGCACCTTCCATCCCTCTGCGGCACCGTGGTCCGGTATTGCGCCTGCGGTGCCGGGGAATACACTGGTGCCCTCCTTGCCATGCAGCTGTCCTTCGCCTTCCACCCGCGGCTGATCGATGCCCTGAGCGGCTACAACCGCAGCCGTTGCCTGGCCGATGTCGGCGCGGGCATCACCGTGGGCATCGTGGCCCTGCCCCTGGCGATGGCCTTTGCGATCGCCAGCGGCCTGCCGCCGGGCGCGGGGCTGTGGACGGCCATCATCGCCGGCTTCCTGATCTCGGCGCTGGGCGGCACCAACGTGCAGATCGGCGGGCCCGCGGGGGCCTTCATCGTCATCGTCTACGGCATCGTCGAGCGCTATGGCGTGGCCAACCTGCTGATTTCCACCGCCTGCGCGGGCGTGCTGTTGGTGCTGCTGGGCCTGTTCCGGCTGGGCACGCTGGTGCGCTTCGTGCCCGTGAGCATCGTCATCGGCTTCACCAACGGCATCGCCGTGCTGATCGCGCTCTCGCAGCTCAAGGACTGGCTGGGCCTGTCCATCGCGCGCATGCCGGGCGACTTCTTCTCGCAGGTGGCCACGCTGGCGCGCCACATCGACAGCTTCAACCCCTATGCCTTCGGCCTGGGCGCCGTGTGCGTGGTGGGCCTGTTCGTGTGGCCACGGCTGTTCATGAAGGGCTCGCCCGTGGTGCGGCTCATGGATGGCTACAGCGTGCACAGCTTTGCGCGCGTGCCCGCGCCCGTGGTGGCCCTGGTCACGCTGAGCCTGCTGGCCTGGGCGCTCGAATTCCCGGTGGAGACCATCGGCTCGCGCTTTGGCGGCATTCCGCAGGGCCTGCCGGCCTTCGAGCTGCCCGACTTCTCGTGGGAGACGGTGCGCCTCCTGGTCACGCCCACGCTCACCATTGCCCTGCTGGGCGCCATCGAATCACTGCTGTGCGCGCGCGTGGCCGACCAGCTGGCCACCGACAGCCACCACCGCAAGCACGACCCCAACCAGGAACTCATGGCCCAGGGTCTGGCCAACCTGGTCGTGCCCTTCTTCGGCGGCATGCCGGCCACGGGCACCATCGCGCGCACGGTGACCAACATCCGCTCGGGCGCTACCTCACCCATCGCCGGCATCGTGCATGCCGCCACGCTGGCGCTGATCGTGCTGGCCGCGGCCCCGCTGGCACTGCACATCCCGCTGGCAGTGCTGGCGGGCATCTTGCTGTTCGTGGCCTGGAACATGGGCGAGTGGCACGAGTTCGTGCGCCTGCGCCAGTTCAGCAACCACTACCGGCTGCTGATGCTGGGCACCTTCTTCCTCACTGTCGTGTTCGACCTCACGGTGGCGGTCGAGGTGGGCCTGTTCATGGCCTGCGCCCTGTTCGTGCGGCGCATGAGCGGGCTGTTCAAGGCCGAACTGCAACCGCCTGCCGCCGCGACCACGCCGGGGCGGGCGCCCCGGACCTGGCGGCTGCACGGCGCCCTGTTCTTCGGCGCGGCTGCCAAGATCGACCCCATCGTGCAGGCGGTGGAGGCTGGCCCCGCGGGCGTGGACCTGGTGCTGGACGCGAGCGAGCTGGTGGCGCTCGACACCACCGGCCTGGATGCCCTCGGCCAGGTGCTCAAGGCGGTGGAGCAGCGCGGCGGAACCCTGCACATCGTGCACCTGCACGAACAGCCGCGCTCGCTGATGGAGCGCTCGGGCTTCGCCGACCGGCTGGCCGCACAGCCCGGCGCACAGCAATAGCAGCTACTTACTTTCCGCCCTTCAGCTCCGGTGCATCCAGATCAGGCCCGGTCTCGGTGCGCAGCACCTTCGCGCCCGGCCCCTGGACCACGGTGAACACCTGCGACTCGTTGCGCGCGTTGGCAAAGCGCCACTGCACATGGATCTCGTCCTTGAGCGGGTACGGCGACACCTTGGCGGCCTTGCCCAGCAGGCGGCGCACGGCGTCCATGCCCATGCCGGGCTGCACCCGGGCGAAGTTCTCGGGCGTGAGCACCTGGCGCACGGCGATCAGCTTGCCGTCGGCCCCGATGGCGATCATGTAGTTGACCTGGCCGGCCGGCTGGCGGTTGTATTCGAAGGTGCGGCTGCCGTCGGCCTCGTTCCAGGTGTTTTCGGGCACGCCGAAGCGGTCGCGCACGTCCGCCTCGGTGGACACGCCGGGCTGCAGCTCGCTGATGCGCTGGGGGTCGCAGCCGGCGGCGGCGAGCAGCGCCAGGGTGGTGATGGCAGCTGCCAGGGCACGAAAAAATGGGGGCATGGGGTCATCCCGGTAAAATCAGGGAAAAGAGGTTACCAGTCCATGTCCATTTTCCGCCGCCCCGATTACCAATCCGACACCACGCAGTTCATCAACCAGCTCAAGGCGAGCCGGCCCGAGCTCGACGCCCAGCAGGTGGCAGGCCGCGCCCTGCTGTGGGACAAGCAGGTGGACCGCAAGATCTGGGGCGAGTACCGCGAAGGCCAGGTCGAGCAAAAGCCCTACGTCTACCAGACCAACGCCGACTGAGCGGGTTATCGGCATGAAAACGGCCTCAAACGCTTTTTCACAAAGCGTTTGAAGCTATTTATTTCATAGCAATTGATGAGCAGCAGCGCGAGCGAAGCCGATGCCGCGGTCCAGGCCCAGGGCATGCCCGACGTGGTGGACCAGGTTGCCCTGGCGCGCCTGTACGGCGAGCCGCTGTTCGCCCTGCCCAACGACCTGTACATCCCGCCGGACGCGCTCGAGGTCTTCCTCGAAGCCTTCGAAGGGCCGCTGGACCTGCTGCTGTACCTGATCCGCAAGCAGAACTTCAACATCCTGGACATCCCCATGGTGGGGGTGACCAAGCAGTACCTGGCGTATGTGGACGAGATCCGCAGCCGCAACCTGGAGCTGGCCGCCGAGTACCTGCTGATGGCGGCGATGCTGATCGAGATCAAGTCGCGCATGCTGCTGCCGCCCAAGAAGCAGGCCGAGGGCGAAGAGCCTGTGGACCCCCGGGCCGAGCTGGTGCGCCGCCTGCTTGAGTACGAGCAGATGAAGATGGCCGGCATGCGCCTGTCGCAGCTGCCGCAGTACGGGCGCGACTTCCTCAAGGCCCAGGTCTACATCGAGCAGAGCCTGCAGCCGCGCTTTCCCGACGTGCACGTGGTGGAGCTGCAGGAGGCCTGGCGCGACATCATGAAGCGTGCCAAGCTGGTGCAGCACCACAAGATCACGCGCGAGGAACTCTCGGTGCGCGAGTACATGAGCATGGTGCTCAAGACGCTGCAGGGCCGCCGCTTCGTGGAGTTCGAAGAGCTTTTCGAGCCAGAGCGCGGCAGCACCGTGCTGGTGGTGACCTTCATCGCCTTGCTGGAGCTCGCCAAGGAAACCCTGATCGAGATCACCCAGGCCGAGGCCTTCGCGCCCATCTACGTGCGCCTGGCGTACACCCCCGCCTGACGACGACCACCGCCTGATTTCGGCCATGGCGGGCGGCCATGGCCTCCATTCACCCCTGCAAGCCATGGCATCTCACGACTTCGACGTTCTCATCGTAGGCAGCGGCCTCGCCGGTCTCTCCGCGGCCCTGCACCTGGCGCCCACGCACCGCGTGGCCGTGATCACCAAGCGCCAGTTGCACGACGGTGCCAGCGGCTGGGCCCAGGGCGGCATCGCCGCCGTGCTGGCCGACGGGGACAGCTTCGGCGCCCACGTGGACGACACCCTGGTGGCCGGCGCCGGCCTGTGCGACCTGGCCGCCACGCGCTTCGTGGTGGAGAACGCGCCCGAGGCCATTGCCTGGCTGCAGCAGCTGGGCGTGCCGTTTTCGCTGGAGGACGGCGCCCTGCACCTCACGCGCGAAGGCGGCCACAGTGCGCGGCGCATCGTGCACGCCACCGATGCCACGGGCGCGGCCGTGCAGCGCACCCTGATCGACGTGGTACGCGCCACGCCGGGCATCACCCTGTTCGAGCAGCACACGCTGGTGGACCTGATCAGCGCGCGCAAGCTCGGCGCCAAGGGATCCGACCGGTGCCTCGGCCTGTATGCCCTCGACGAAGCCACCGACGAGGTCATCACCTTCCGCGCGCCGCAGACCATTCTGGCCACGGGCGGCGCCGGCAAGGTCTACCTGTACACCACCAACCCCGACACCGCCACGGGCGACGGCATCGCGGCCGCCTGGCGCGCAGGCTGCCGCGTGGCGAACCTGGAGTTCATCCAGTTCCACCCGACCTGCCTGTACCACCCGCACGCCAAGTCGTTCCTGATCACCGAGGCCGTGCGCGGCGAGGGCGGCCTGCTCAAGCTGCCCGCAGCGGCCGGCGGCACGCGCTTCATGCCCCAGCACGACGAGCGCGCCGAACTGGCGCCGCGCGACGTGGTGGCCCGCGCCATCGACTACGAGATGAAGCGCCATGGCCTCGATTGCGTGCACCTCGATATCTCGCACCAGAGCCCGGCCTTCCTGCAGGAGCACTTTCCCAACATCCTGGCGCGCTGCGCCGAGCTCGGGATCGACATCACCAAGGAACCGATCCCCGTGGTGCCAGCCGCGCACTACACCTGCGGCGGCGTGCTCACCGACCTGGCGGGCCGCACCGACCTGCCCGGCCTGTTCGCCATCGGCGAGACGGCCTGCACCGGCCTGCACGGCGCCAACCGCCTGGCCAGCAACTCGCTGGTCGAATGCATGGTGTTCGCACGCGCGGCCGCACAGGCCATCGCCGCGGCCCCCGCGGTGGAACTGCCCGCACTGCCGCAATGGGACGACAGCCGCGTGACCGACGCCGACGAGTGCGTGGTCATCTCGCACAACTGGGACGAGCTGCGCCGCTTCATGTGGGACTACGTGGGCATCGTGCGCACCAACAAACGCCTGGACCGCGCGGCCCACCGCATCGCGCTGCTGCAGGGCGAGATCCACGAGTTCTACTCGCACTTCCACGTCACGCGCGACCTGCTGGAGCTGCGCAACCTGGTGCAGGTGGCCGAGCTCATCGTGCGCAGCGCACAGATGCGCCGCGAGAGCCGGGGCCTGCACTTCAGCCGCGACTACCCCGAGCTGGCCGCCCCCGCCGCGCCTACAATCCTGGTGCCACCGGTGGCCTGAGGGCCTGAACCCATGACCTACAGCGTCAAGGAAATCTTCTACACCCTGCAGGGCGAGGGCGGGCAGGCAGGCATGCCCGCCGTGTTCTGCCGCTTTGCGGGCTGCAACCTGTGGAGTGGCCGCGAGGCCGACCGCGCCAGCGCCATCTGCCGTTTCTGCGACACCGACTTCGTGGGCACCGACGGCACCCTGGGCGGCAAGTTCGCCGATGCCGATGCCCTGGCCGAGCGCATTGCCGCCCAGTGGCCAGCGCACGATGCGGCGCATCGCCTGGTGGTGCTCACCGGTGGCGAGCCCCTGCTGCAGGTGGATGCGGCGCTGATCGAGGCCCTGCACGCGCGGCGCTTTCGCATTGCCGTGGAGACCAACGGCAGCGTGGCCGCGCCGCCGGGCATCGACTGGCTGTGCGTGAGCCCCAAGGCCGGCGCACCCTGGGTGCAGCAGCAGGGCCAGGAACTCAAGCTCGTCTGGCCCCAGGCCGGCATGGACCTGGCGGCCATTGCCGCCACCGGGCAGTTCGCCCAGCGCTTCCTGCAGCCCATGGACGGGCCCGACCAGGCCGCCCACATCGCCCTGTGCATCGCCACCTGCATGGAGCAGCCCGCCTGGCGGCTGAGCCTGCAGACCCACAAGATCAGCGGCATCCGCTAGTCCCCTGCTCCTCTTCTTCCTGCCATGCAGTTCACGATTTCCCAGCGCTTCTTCTTCGACGCGGCCCACACCCTGCGCCGCGAGATCGAGGCCGAAGGCAGCCGCCGCATCCACGGCCACACCTACCACGCCGAGGTCTCGCTCAGCGGCCCGCGCGACCCCGCCACCGGCATGGTGCTGGACCTGGGCCTGCTGCGCCGGGGGCTGGACGTGGTGCGCGAGCAGCTCGACCACCACATGCTCGACGAGGTGCCCGGCCTGGGCATTCCCACGCTCGAAAACCTGTGCCTGTTCATCGCCCAGGCCCTGCCTGCCGAGCTGCGCCCGCGCGTGAGCCGCGTGCGCGTGTGGCGCGAGGCGCTGGGCGACAGCTGCGCGCTCGACTTCACACCGCCCTGAGCTCCCGCTCACGCCTGCCTGGCAGGCGCCTGCCAACACCTCCCTGACTTCAACCCGAGGAAGAAGCCCGATGTTCCGCACCCTGCTCAAATCCAAGATCCACCGCGTGGCCGTGACCCAGTGCGAGCTGCACTACGAGGGCTCGTGCGCCATCGACGAAGACCTGCTCGATGCAGCCAACATCGCCGAGAACGAGCAGATCCACATCTGGAACATCAACAACGGCGAGCGCTTCGTCACCTATGCCATCAAGGGCCAGCGCGGCAGCGGCATGATTTCAGTCAACGGCTCGGCCGCACGCCGCGCCAGCCAGGGCGACCTGGTCATCATTGCCGCCTTTGCCCAGGTGCACGAGGAGCAGGTGGCCGGCCACGTGCCGCAACTGGTGTTCGTGGACGGGCACAACCGCCAGACCGCGCTGCGCCACGCCGTTCCCACACAGGCGCTGTGAGCACGATGGCAGCCGCTGCACCGACCACCACTGGCGGGGGCCTGGTCGCCCGCAGCCTGGCCCATGTCTGGCACCCCTGCACGCAGATGAAGCGGCACGAGGCCCAGCCGCCCGTGGCCATCGCCCGCGCGCAAGGCCCCTGGCTCTACGGCACCGATGGCCGGCGCTACCTCGACGGCATCAGCTCCTGGTGGGTCAACCTCTTCGGCCACAGCCACCCGCACATCAAGGCCGCCCTCGCCGACCAGATGGAGCGGCTGGACCATGTGATGCTGGCCGGCTTCACGCACGCCCCGGTGGTCGAACTGTCGGAGCGCCTGGGCGCACTCACGGGCCTGGGCCATGCGTTCTATGGCAGCGACGGCGCGGCCGCCACCGAGATCGCGCTGAAGATGAGCGCCCACTACTGGCGCAACACGGGCCGCCCGGGCAAGAGCCGCTTCGTGGGACTGGCCGGTGGCTACCACGGCGAGACCGTGGGGGCGCTGGCGGTGACCGACATCGCGCTGTTCCGCGAGGCCTATGCCCCGCTGGTGCGCCTGGCCGCCACCGTGCCCAGCCCCGATGCGCGCGCCGCAGCACCGGGCGAGACACCCGCGGACGTGGCCCGGCGCAGCGCCGCCGCGCTCGAGGCCTGGCTGGCCGAGCACCATGCCGACACCGCCGCGCTCATCGTGGAGCCCCTGGTGCAGTGCGCGGCCGGCATGGCCCTGCACGACCCCGAATACCTGCGCCTGGCGCGCGCGCTGTGCGACCGCTACGAGGTGCACCTGGTGGTGGACGAGATCGCCACCGGCTTCGGCCGCACGGGCAGCATGTTCGCGCACCAGCAGGCCGGCATCCGGCCCGACTTCATCTGTCTGTCCAAGGGCCTCACGGGCGGCACCTTGCCGCTGTCGGCGGTGCTGACCACGGACACGGTGTACCAGGCCTTCTATGCCGACGAGGTGGCGCGCGGCTTTCTGCACTCGCACTCGTACACCGGCAACCCGTTGGCCTGCCGCGCGGCCCTGGCCACGCTGGAGCTGTTCGACCAGCTGGATGCGCTGAACGCCAACCGGGCCCTGGCGCAGCGCATCGACACCGCCTGCGCGCCCCTGGCCCGCCACCCGCGCGTGCGCCATGCGCGCCGCCTGGGCATGGTCTGGGCCTGGGACATCGAAACCACCCTGCCCGACTTTTCGCGCCGCTACCACCAGCACGCCATGGCCGGCGGCCTGGTGCTGCGCCCCATCGGCAACACGCTGTATGCCATGCCGCCCTATGTGCTCGATGGCGAGGCCATCGACTGCCTGGCCAGCGGTGCGCTCGGCGCGCTCGATGCCACCCTGAACGAGGAGACCTGCTGATGGCGATCGCATGTTTTGTGACCGGTACCGATACCGGCGTGGGCAAGACGCTGGTGTCCGCGGGCCTGCTGCACGCGCTGGCACGGCACCACCGCCGCGTGGTCGGCATGAAGCCGGTGGCCGCGGGCGTCGTGCCCTGGGACGGCGACTGGGCCAGCGAAGACGCCATCGCGCTGCGCGCGGCCTCCACCGTGGCCGTGCCGGCGGCGCTGGACAACCCGGTGCTGCTGCCCGACCCGCTGTCGCCGCACATCGCGGCGGCACGCGCGGGCGTGCAGATCGACATCGCGGCCATCGTGCGCAGCTACCAGGCCCTGGCGGCCGAGGCCGATGCGGTGGTGGTCGAGGGTGCCGGGGGCTTTCACGTGCCGCTGTCGGACACCGCGACCGGCGCCGACCTGGCCCAGGCCCTGGCCCTGCCCGTGGTGCTGGTGGTGGGCCTGCGCCTGGGCTGCCTGAACCATGCGCTGCTGACGGCCGAGGCCGTGCGCGCGCGCGGCCTCACGCTGGCCGGCTGGGTGGCCAACCGCGTGGACCCCGCGATGCTGGCCGCGGACGAGAACATCGCCTACCTGCGCGCGCGGCTGCAGGCGCCCTTGCTGGCCGAGGTGCCGCACCAGGCCGTACCCGAGGCGCGCAGCCTTGTCTTCGAACTGCCCGGGGACTGGCAATGAACGCGCCGGCAGCCTCCTGGCTCGACGAGATTCCGGCGCGGCTGGCGGACATCGAGCGCGCCCACCTGCTGCGCCGCCGCCGCGTGGTACAGCCCGCGGGCGGCGCCCGGCTGCTGGTGGACGGGCAGCCCATGCTGGCCTTTTGCAGCAACGACTACCTGGGCCTGGCCGGTCACCCGGCGCTGGCCGAGGCCGCGCGCGAGGCCACGCACCGCTTTGGCGTGGGCTCGGGCGGCTCGCCCCTGGTCAGCGGGCACAGCGCCGCCAACGCGGCGCTGGAGCAGGAGCTGGCCGCCTTCGTGCAGTTGCCGCGCGCCCTGTACTTCTACGCCGGCTATGCCACCAACACCGGCATCATCCCGGCGCTGGTGGGCGACGGCGATGCGCTGTTCTCCGACGCGCTCAACCACGCCTGCCTGATCGACGGTGCACGCCTGTCGCGCGCCACCATCCACCGCTACCCGCATGCCGACCTGGCGGCGCTGGAGGCGGCCCTGGCGGCCAGCCCCGCGCGGCGCAAGCTGGTGGTCAGCGACGCGGTGTTCAGCATGGACGGCGACCTCATCGACATCCCGGCGCTGCTGGCGCTGTGCGAGCGCTTCGATGCCCTGCTGCTGCTCGACGACGCCCATGGCTTCGGCGTGCTAGGGCCACAGGGGCGCGGCAGCCTGGCGCAGGCCGGCCTCACCGGGGCCGCCGCATCGCGGCGGGTGCTCTACATGGCGACGCTGGGCAAGGCCGCCGGCGTGGCCGGGGCCTTCGTCGCAGGCGATGCCGCGCTGATCGAATGGCTGCTGCAGAAGACGCGCACCTACATCTTCGCCACGGCCGCCCCGCCGCTGCTGGCCAGCGCCCTGAGCAAGAGCCTGGGGCTGATCGCGGCGGCCGATGACCGGCGCCAGCAGCTCAGCGCGCGCATCGCGCAGCTGCGCAGCGGGCTGGCCACCCTGCCGGCTGCGCTGGGCTGGCACCTGCTGCCCTCGGATACCGCCGTGCAGGCGCTGGTGATCGGCAGCAACGAGGCCGCGCTGGCGGTGATGGAAAGCCTGCGCGCAGACGGCCTGTGGGTGCCCGCGATCCGCCCGCCGACGGTGCCGGCCGGCACGGCGCGGCTGCGCATTGCGCTGTCGTCCGCGCACACCGCAGAAGACGTCGATCTGCTGCTGCAGGCGCTGCACCGGCACGCGGCAGAGTGCACTACGACAGCGCAGACCTGAGGTCTCACGCCCCGGGCGCTGCGCGTGAAACTGGCCCAGCCGAAGCCAGTGCTCCCGTGCAAGGGCCGCCAAGCTGCGGATGCGGCGCTTCGCTTGCGTGCACCGGGAGCGTCCCCCTCCCAGATTGCGAAGCAATATGAGAGAGGGGTGAAGGCGCGAAGCGACTCAGGGGGTGTTTCTTCCTACGTGCTTTCCTTGACCACGCGCCCGTGCAGAGGCTGCAAGGGGCGCGCATTGGCGCTGTAGACCTTGCGGAAGGCCTTGATCTGCTGCGCGCTGAGCTTGACGGGCTCCTTGAGCACCATCCACTGCACGCCTTCCGAGCACGGCGGCGTGGTCAGCGAACCCTCGAAGCTGTAGTAACCGTGCTTTTCCGGCAGCAGGGCCGCGGGATGCAGCGCCAGGCCATCGACCGTGACCTGCTCGCCCACGCGCGGCAGGTGCGCGAAGATGGGTTCCCAGGCCTGGTTCTTCTTGTTGCCCGGCTGGATCAGCACGGCCACCACGCCCAGGCCGCCGTCCTCGCCCTTGTGCACGAAGTGGGCGACCATCGCTGCGCGCTTGCCACCCACGGCCTCCTCGCTGGGCGTATGGAAGTGGAACTGCAGCAGCTCCAGGGTTTTGCCGCCCACCACCAGCTTGCTGCCGGCCGGCACGTTGACCTGCACCGTGTGGCCGTTGTTGACCAGCGTGGGGGCCCCGGATGCGTACTGGAAGTCGAGCGCCGGCAAGGCCTCCTTGACCGTCTTGCGGATGTCGACAGGGCTCTGGGCCGTGCCGCGGGCACAGGCCTCGAAGCCCTGTTCGAGCGCGCCCCAATGGGCTGCGCCATGCTTGCCCTTGTACTCCCAGTGCGCGTGCGGGCCCTGGGCATTCGCCAGGGTGGCACACAGCGCAAGGCAGGCAAAGGTCACGCGTCGAATCAATTTCTGGTGTGTCATGGTTATATTGAAGACGAGGGTGGTAGACACCGCTGCCGCCCGGGGCACGCGCACGCGCACCTTCGGCGTTGTCCAATCGAAAACGGGCGGGCAGGCGGAAGGAGGGTGGTGAAACAACAACGCAAAGAGGCGTGCGCAGCCAGCCTGGAGACCGCACCAGGCTGCCGCGATTCTGTACAGCAACGCCTGGTTGGAGAACCCCGAAGGGGAGAGCCCCTTGCCCCATGTCAACCATAAAGGGCGGCACCAGCGCACGGCCACCCCATGCCGCATCCGCCTTGGCTTGTCACACAATCCGCTCCATGCCCCAACTCCTGCTGGTGGACGACCACCCCCTGTTCTGCGTCGGCTTTGCCCACGCGCTGGCCCATGCCTGGCCGGGCGCCCAGGTGGACACCGCCGCCACGCTGGACGCGGGCCTGCAGGCCGCCGCCAGCCGGCCGGGGCTGGACATCGTGCTGCTCGACCAGCGCCTGGGAGCCCGCAGCGGGCTGCAGGGGCTGGCGCTTTTTGCCCGGCAGTTCCCGCTGGTGGCCCGGGTGCTGATCTCGGGCGACGAGGACCCGGCCCTGCAGGCGGCCGCGCGGGACGCGGGTGCCAGCGGCTTCCTCGGCAAGTCGCAGCCCGTGCACGCCATGGCCGCCGCACTGGCCACCGTCGCAGCCGGGGGGCTGGTGTTCGGCCCGCTGCCCGCGGCAGCCGCGGATGGGTCGGCAGGCCCCACGGCGCGGCAGATGGAAGTGCTGCTGCTGGTGGCCCAGGGCCAGCCCAACAAGCGCATCGCGCAGGTGCTGGGCATTGCCGAGCGCACCGTCAAGCTGCATGTCACGGCGCTGCTCGGCGCACTGCAGGCACGCAATCGCACGCACCTGGTGGCGCTGGCGCGCGAGAAAGGGCTGCTCTAGATGGCCGCAGTGGCGCCCGGCGCGCCGCCCGACGCCCAGGCGCTGGACACGCTGTACCGGGGCGCGCCCCTGTCCGCGCTGGTGGGCGTGGTGGAGGCCTTTTTCCTGAGCGTGCTGTTCTGGCGCGAGGTGCCGGCCACCGCCATTGCGCTCTGGCTGGCGGCGTTTGTGGCCGTGCGCGGCCTGCGCATCGCCCTGGGCATGGCCTACCGCCGCAGCCCCGCGGCACCCGGCGCGCGCCCCGCCTTCTGGGCACGCTGGGTGGTGGTGAGCGCACTGGCGCAAGCCCTGGCCTGGGGCATCGGCAGCTGGGTGCTGCTGGCGCCCGCCAACCTGGTGGCCGAGGTGGCCCTGCACATCGGCCTGGCCGCCGTCGTGCTGGGCAGCGTGGCCCACCTGGCCCACCACCTGCCCGCGCTGGCGGCCTATGCGGCGGGCGTGTTCGGCCCGCTGGCGGCGCGCGACCTGTTCGTGGCGCAGCCGCTGCACACCCTGCTGGCGCTGGGTGCCGTGCTGATGGGGCTGTATGTCTGGCATGCCGGCCGGGCCCAGGCCCGCACCATCGCGCAGGCGGCCGCCCAGCAGCACGAGCGCCAGGAGCTGATTGCCGCATTGCAGCGCGAGAACGAGGCCACGCGGCTGGCGCGCCAGGAGGCCGAGGCAGCCCATGCCTCCAAGGCGCAGTTCCTCGCCGCCGTGGGCCATGACCTGCGCCAGCCGCTCAACGCCATGCAGCTGCTGGCCTACACGCTGCAGCAGCCCGCACCACGCGAACGGGTCGAATACCTGACCGCCACCCTGATGGAATGCGCGGCGAGCATGAGCGCGCTGGTGGAAGGTCTTCTGGAGCTGTCGCGGCTGGACGCCCGCTCCATCACGCCCCGCCCGGCGCGCTTTGCGCTGCAGTCGCTGTTCGACGAGCTGGCGGGCACCTTCGCGGTGCAGGCCCAGGCCAAGGGCCTGGTGTTCAGCGTGCAGCCCGGCAGCGTGCACGTGCAGGGCGACCGCGCCCTGCTGGCACGGGTGCTGTCCAACCTGGTCTCCAACGCCATCCGCTACACGCCGGCAGGCTTCGTGCGGCTGCAGGCCAGCATGCACGGCGCCCTGGTGGAGGTGAGCGTGGAGGACTCGGGCGTGGGCATCGATGCCGCCGAGCTGCCCCACATCTTCGACGAGCACTACCAGGTCGGCCACCCGGGGCGCGAGCGCGACCAGGGGCTGGGCCTGGGGCTGGCGACGGCCAGGCGCCTGTGCGCCCTGCTCGGCCTGGAACTGGGCGTGCAGTCGCAGCCCGGCCAGGGCAGCCGCTTCGCCCTGCGCCTGCCGCTGGCGCCCGAAGCGCCGGCCGTGCCCGCAAGCCTGCCGATGGCTACGGCAGCCCCTCAGGATGCCAGGCCGCGGCCGCCGCCCGCGCCGGCCGCGCAGCGGGTGCTGGTGCTGGAGGACGACGCGGGCTCGCGCAGGGCCCTCACCGAGGTGTTGCAGGGCTGGGGCTGCGAGGTCACGGCGGCGGCCAGCCTACAGGAGGCGCTGCAGCAGCCGTGGCCTGCGCATGCGCAGCCCGACGCCCTGGTGGTGGACTGGCACCTGCCGCAGGGCATAGACGGGTTCGACGCCATCGCGGCCCTGCGCAGCGCCATCGGCCATGCCGTGCCGGCCCTGCTGGTCACTGCCGAGGCCACCCCCGACCTGCAGGCCCGCGCCGCAGCCGCCGGCCTGCCGCTGCTGCCCAAGCCGATCGCACCCATGAAGCTGCGCGCCTTCCTGCAAAGCCACGCGGCCGCGTGAGCCCGGTGGTGCGGCCAGGACCACCACCCCACCTGCCCTTTGGTGCTATTGGCAGCAGGACACGGGCTTTCTAAGCTTGGGCGAATCCTTGTCACGGTTCGCACCCTTGCACCCAATGCCTCCATCCCTCACGATCGCATCGGCCACCCTGGCGGCACTGGCCCTGCTGCTCACCGCCCTGTCCCTGCAGGTCTCGCGCCTGCGCATGCACCACCGCCAGACCTGGGGCGATGGCGGGCACAAGGACCTGGCCGTGGCGGTGCGCACGCACGGCAACACGCTGGAGCAGTCGCTGCTGTTCGGCCTGCTGCTGCTGGCGCTCGTACAGGCCGGCGGCACCGGGCCCACCACCCTGGCCGCGGTCTGCAGCGTGTTCGTGCTGGCGCGCCTGCTCTATTGCACGGCGGCCTTCGGTCGCCGCCTGCCCTGGCGACAGGCAGCCCATGCGCTGACCCTGCTGTGCCAGCTGGCGGCCACCCTGCTCCTGGTGCGCGCGGCATGGACCAACTGACCCCCGCCCTGCGGCACTGGCACGGCCAGGGCCGGTTCATCACCGTGCGCGGCCAGCGCCTCTTCGTTGCCGAGGCGGGCCGGGGCAGCAGCTTGCTGCTGGTCCATGGCTACCCCACGAGTTCCTACGACTGGCATGGCGTGTGGAACGCGCTGGCGGCGCGCTACCACGTGATCGCCCCCGACCTGCTGGGCATGGGCTTTTCGGACAAGCCGCCAGAGCACGCCTACCGCCTGCAGGACCATGCCGATCTGCTCGACGCCCTGCTCGCGCAACAGGGCGTGGAAAGCTGCCACATCATCGCCCACGACCTGGGGGTGAGCGTCGCGCAGGAGATGCTGGCGCGCCGTCTGGAGCAGCCGCAGGCGGGCTGCCGCATCGAATCGCTGGTATTGCTCAATGGCGGCGTGTGCCCCGAGGCGTACGCACCGCGCCCGATACAGCACCTGCTCTCGTCCCCGCTGGGCCGGTGGGTGGGACCGCGCATTCCGCGGCGTGCATTCGAGCGCACGGTGGCGGGCCTGTTCGGGCCGCGCACGCAGCCCGCGGCCGCGCTGCTCAATGACTTCTGGGCCCTGCTCAACCATGGCCAGGGGCGGCGCATTTCGCACCAGCTGGGGCGTTTCTACATCGAGCGCATGGCCCTGCGCGATCGCCTGGTGGCGCCGCTGGTGGCCCGGGCCGTGCCCGTGCGCCTGATCAACGGCAGCGCCGACCCCAACTCGGGCGCCCACATGGCCCGGCGCTACCGCGAGGTGGTGCCGCATGCGGACGTGGTGGCGCTCGACGGCATCGGCCACTGGCCGCAGATCGAGGCCCCCATGGCCATGCTGCGCGCGCTGCATGGCTTCCTGCAGTCCATCGAGGCACCGGTGGGGCTTGCACCGGACGACGCCGACGCCCTCCCGATAAGCCGATAAACTGGCGGGCCCTGCGCCGCGCACACCTGCGGCGTCTTCGCTCACCGCACCGGCCACCGGCCGGGTGCACCGATTTTTCGTGGAACCACCATGCCCCATCTCATCGTCGAGTACTCCGGCAACCTGCCGCACTACCCCGAGGCCGAAGCGCTGACCGCGCTCAATGCCGCGCTGTGCGCCCACCCCCAGGTGCTGGACGAGCTGGACCTCAAGACCCGCTTCGTGGTGGCCGACAGTTTCGAGATCGGCACCGCACCGGCGCAGCGCGCCTTCGTGCATGCGCAGCTGCGCGTGCTCTCGGGCCGCACGCCCGAGGCCAAGAAGGAGCTGTCGGACCTGATCGCCGGCGTGCTGCGCCAGCTCACGCCCAAGCCCCAGGGCGTGCTGGTGCAGCTGAGCGTGGAGATCGTGGACATGGACCGCGGCTCGTACGCCAAGGAAAAGCTGTAGGAACCTGTTCAGGTTCATGGCACCTGCCCTGCCGGGCAGCCCCCAACGACAAAGCCGCCCAGGGCATGGCCCTGGGCGGCTTTGTCGTTCCTGTCGCGGAGGAAAAGTCCGTGCTGCGCCCCCCTCGCATCCCCACCAGGTGGAAGGCGCACAGCACGGACCTGGAACCGGGCCACCCGCTGCAACAGGTGGTCCGGCCCCTAGCCTCCGTCAGAACGTGTGGCGCACGCCGAACTCGTAGCCGGTCACGTCGTTGCCGGCACCGATGGTCGGGCTGCCCAGCGACGAGGACGACACGGCCAGGCCGCGCGTGGCAGCGCGGTCGTTGCTGATGCGCGCCACGGTGGCGTACAGCTGCGTGCGCTTGGACAGGTTGTGGCCGTAGCCGATGGCGAACTTCTGCGAGTCGGCGTTGTTCACGTCCTTGCGCTTGAAGTTGACGTACGAGGCACGCAGCTCGCCTACGCCCAGCGGCACCGTGGCGCCCAAGGTGTACATGTCCACGCGGCGGCCGTTGCCACGCTCGGTGGCGAACAGGGCCATGGGCTTGACCACGCCGAAGCTGTAGGACACGCCGACGTTGCTGGACTTGTAGTCGACCGCGCTGGCAGTGGCGGCACCGCCGCGCGTCTCGCCGAAGGCCAGGGCCACGTTCAGCGGGCCGTTGGCATAGCCGGCGCGCACGGCCAGGGAGTTGCCCATGCGGTCGTTGACCTGGTTGGACAGCTGCTCGCCCAGGGCGTACTGCAGCTGGCCGTAGAAGCCGCCCAGTTCGGGCAGCAGGTAGTTCAGGCCGTTGCTGGTGCGCTTGGGGGCGCTGCCTTCGGGCGTGCCGGCGGCCGAGGTGGCGCTGCCGACCATGTTGGCGCCGTTGTTGCCGCCCACGCCGGAATCGCCGAAGGGATCGAAAGTCTCGATGTTCAGGTAGGCGGGCGACTTGTCGCGGCCCAGGCGGACTTCACCGAAGCCACCCGAGATGCTCACGGTGGAGCGGCGGTCGAAGCGAAAGCCCGCGGCCGTGCCGTTGTCCGTGGCCAGGCCACCTTCGAGCCAGAAGCCGGCCTTGAGGCCGCCCCCGAGGTCTTCCACGCCGCGAAAGCCCAGGCGGCTGCTGGACTGGCCGCCGCTGGACAGGCCGGTGACGCTGTTGGTGTCGCTGGACATGCGCACCAGCGATGCATCGACCACGCCAAACAGGGTGACGCTGGACTGCGCCTGGGCACCGGCGGCAGCAGCAAGGGTCAGGGCCGCGAGGGCAATGAGTTTGAGTTTCATGGAGTTCACTTCTTCGATATGGGCAGATCACCGGGGCATGGCATGCGGCACGGCACGCATCCCACCGGTCGGCGCCCCGTGGTGGGGAGCTGCGTCCATTAGAAAAAGCCCGTGTGACAGTACTGGGGTAAACCCTTGCACACCCAGCGGAAAATAAGCATGCATAGCAACGCTTGCGCCGCCTGGTGTATACGCACGGAAAGGCGCCCGAGCGCGGGGGTGGGGTGCACGGCGCGCGCCGGCGCGTGCCCGCCCCGCGGTTTAGCTCAGCAGTTGCGCATCGAGCCAGCCGCGCAGGCTGTTGATGAAGGCCCAGCCGTTCACGCGCGGCAGGTCTTGGAGCCGCACCACGGCCTCGGCCACGCGCCCCTCGCGCAGGGCCACGGCACGTCCCACGCCGGGCAGCAGGCCGCAGGCCAGCGGCGGCGTGACCCAGCGGCCGTCCAGGCGCAGGGCGATATTGCCGAAGGTGCCTTCGGTGATCTCGCCCGCCCGGTTCCACAGCACCGTGTCGAGCACGCCGGGTGTGGTGGGTGCAAACGCCGCGTAGTGCGCGCGGCGCGTGGTCTTGTGGCGCACGAACTCGCTGTCGGCCTCGTCGAAGGCGCGGTCGGCCAGGCGCAGGTGCACGGGGGTGGGCGTGGGCTGCAGCGCAAAGGCTTCGGCGCGTGGCGCGCCCCGGCTGTCCAGCAGCAGGCGCACGCGCCAGGCGCCGCTGGCGTGCTGCACCGCCAGCGCCTGCAGGCAGGCCTGTACGCGGGCCAGGTCCCAGGGGTAGCCGAAGTGCGCGGCAGCGACCGCCATGCGGGCCAGGTGGTCGTCCCGGTGGCGCAGTTGCCCATCGACCAGCGCCAGCGTTTCGAGCAGCTCGAACGCGGCACTGGCACGCTCCACGAAGGCGCGCTTGTGGCGCCACTCGTGCCACTCGGCCTCGGCCTCGGCGCCCGAGGTGATGCCGCTGCCGATGCCGCAGGTGGCGGCCACCGCATCGGGCCCCTGGGCCAGCACCACGGTGCGGATGGGCACGTTGAAGGTCGCGGCCACACCGCCCTGGCCCGGTGGCCCGTGCGGGCGCACCACGCCCACGGCGCCGCAGTACACGCCTCGCGGCGCGGGCTCCAGATCGCGGATCAGCTGCATGGCGCGCACCTTGGGCGCGCCCGTGACCGATCCGCAGGGGAACAGGGCCGCGAACACGTCTGTCAGCGTGGTGCCGGCGCGCGTGCGCGCCTGCACGTCGGAAGTCATCTGCCACACCGTGGGCAAGGCCTGGGTGTGGAACAAGCGCGGCACGCGCACGCTGTGCGGCTGCGCGATGCGCGAGATATCGTTGCGCAGCAGGTCCACCACCATCACGTTCTCGGCCCGCTCCTTGGGCGCCGTGCGCAGGTGCTCGGCCTGCGCGGCATCGGCCTCGGGCGTGGCGCCGCGCGGTGCCGTGCCCTTCATCGGGCGGGCGAGGATGTCACCGCCCGCGGCATCGCTGGTCCAGTCGAAGAACAGTTCGGGCGAGACCGACAGCACCTGGGTGCCGCCCGCATCGATGTGCGCGCAGTAGCCCTCGGGCTGGGTGCGGTGCAGCGCCTCGAACAGCGCCTGCGCGCTGCCCCGCGCATGGCCCTGCAGCGGCGCGGTGTAGTTGACCTGGTAGACCTCGCCATCGGCGATGGCCCCCTGGATGCGCGCCAGGCTGGCATCGAACTCGCCGCGCGGCAGGCTGGCCGCCCAGGCAATTTCGGCAGGCCCCTGTTCTGGCGCCTCGTGCGGCCAGGGCAGGGCCGCATCGTGCACGGCAAACCAGGCCAGCGGCCCGTCGGCGCCATGGGTGGCGAGCGCGGCATCGAAGGCCGGCGCCGCTTCGTAGCGCACATAGCCGATGCACCAGGCACCGCCCTGCGCCGCCGCATGCACGGCATCGAGCACGCCACGCACCTCGTGCAGCGCATGCGCCACCAGCACCGCGCGCGGCGGGCCGAACACATGCCGCAGGCGCTGCGCGCCGGGTTCCTGGGGGCGGGTGAAATCGATGCGGGACGGCATGCGGAGGGGAAGGGTCGACTTAGGGCGTGTCATCAGTCATTTCGCGGGGGTGAAATGACTGATGACACGCCCTATGCCGCGCCGATGTGCGGCACCAGCCCCTCGACGGGCTGGCCGCCCTTGAGCGCCGCCGTGAAGGCCAGCATGCGGTCGATGGGTTGGCGCGCGCGCGGAATCAACGCCGGATCCACATGCACCGCGTTGGCACCGGTTTCCAGCACCCGCGCCACGTCGGCCAGGCCGTTCATCGCCATCCAGGGGCAGTGCGCGCAGCTCTTGCAGGTGGCGCTGTTGCCGGCGGTGGGGGCTTCGTAGAAGGTCTTGCCGGGGTTGAGCGTGCGCAGCTTGTGCATCATGCCGTTGTCGGTGGCGACGATGAACTCGCGCGCATCCATCTCGCGCGCGGCTTTGAGGATGGCCGAGGTCGAGCCGACCGCATCGGCCAGGGCCACCACGTCGGCCGGGCTTTCGGGGTGTACCAGCACCTTGGCGCCGGGATGTTCCTTTTTGAGCGCTTCGAGCTCGAAGGCCTTGAACTCGTCGTGCACGATGCAGGCGCCGTTCCAGAACAGCATGTCGGCCCCGGTCTCGCGCTGGATGTAGGCCCCCAGGTGGCGGTCGGGCGCCCACAGGATCTTGTGGCCCGCCGCCTTGAGCGCGCCGACGATCTCGAGCGCGCAGCTCGACGTGACCAGCCAGTCGGCGCGCGCCTTCACGGCCGCGCTGGTGTTGGCATACACCACCACGGTGCGGTCGGGGTGGGCATCGCAGAAGGCGCTGAATTCGTCCACCGGGCAGCCCAGGTCGAGCGAGCAGGTGGCATCGAGGTCGGGCATGAGCACGGTCTTCTCGGGCGAGAGGATCTTGGCCGTCTCGCCCATGAAGCGCACGCCCGAGACCACCAGGGTCTGCGCCGCATGGTCGCGGCCGAAGCGCGCCATCTCCAGCGAATCGCTGACCAGGCCGCCAGTCTCCTCGGCCAGGTCCTGCAGGTCCGGGTGCACGTAGTAGTGCGAGACCATCACGGCGTTCTTCTCCTTGAGCAGGCGGCGGATGCGCTCCTTGAGCGCGGCGCGCTCAACCTGCGAGGGCTCGGGCGGTACGCGGGCCCAGGCGTGCTTGGTCGAGCAGACAGCGCCACCGTCTTCCAGCACCGTGATCGGCTGGTCGTATTCGACGTCGATGCGGTTCAGCGTGGCCGTGGTGCTCATGACAACTCCTGCAGCCGCATCGAGAAGTCGGTGGCCTTGACGTCCTTGGTCAGCGTGCCGATGGAGATGCGGTCCACGCCGGTCTCGGCCAGTTCGCGCAGGCCATCGAGCGTGACGCCGCCCGATATTTCCAGGACGGCGCGGCCCGCGTTGGTGCGCACGGCCTCGCGCAGCAGGGGCAGGGGCATGTTGTCGAGCAGCACCATGGTGGCGCCTGCGTCGAGCGCCTCAGCCAGTTGCTCCAGCGTCTCGACCTCGATCTCGATGAAGGCGGCCCGCGCGCCCACCTGCTGCTGCGCGGCGCGCAGCACGGCGGTGACGCCACCGGCCGCGGCAATGTGGTTTTCCTTGATCAGCACCGCATCGTGCAGGCCGATGCGGTGGTTGGTGCCGCCGCCCACGCGCACCGCGTACTTCTGCGCCAGGCGCAGGCCGGGCAGGGTCTTGCGCGTGTCCACGATGCGCGCACGCGTGCCGGCCACCACGTCGGCGTAGGTGGCCGTCTTGGTGGCCACGGCCGACAGCAACTGCAGAAAGTTGAGCGCCGTGCGCTCGGCGCTGAGCAGCGCGCGCGCGCTGCCCTCGATCTCCAGCACCACCTGGTCGGCGTTGCAGCGCTGGCCCTCGGCCACATGCCAGGTGAGCTGCACGCCGGGGTCCAGGGCCGTGAGGGCCGCCTCCACCCAGGGCGTACCGCAGATCACGGCGGCCTCGCGCGCCAGGATGCGCGCACGGGCGCGGCGCGCAGGGTCGATCAGGCCGGCGGTCAGGTCACCGCTGCCCACGTCTTCTGCCAGGGCACGGGCCACGTCTGCACGGGCCAGGGCTGCCACTTCGGCACTTTTTTCATCGTTGCTGGGATGGGTCATGGGCCGCGAGCATAGCGGCTTCTGGAACCGGGGTTTGGGACACCGCTGTCCCGGCGGCATACACCCTACACTCGCGCAATTTTGTCCAGGGGAGCCCCATGACCGATGCAACGCCTTCCTCCGCCACGCCCTACGGCACGCTGCCACCGGCGTCGCCGCTGCCCCAGCGCCGCCCCCTGAGCCTGCCGCGCCTGGCGCAGATGCGGGCGGCAGGCGAGAAGATGTGCATGCTGACGGCCTACGATGCGACCTTCGCGGCGGTCGCCGATGCCGCGGGCGTGGAATGCATCCTCGTCGGCGATTCGCTGGGCATGGTCTGCCAGGGCCTGCCCAGCACCGTGGGCGTGACACTGGACACCATGGCCTACCACACCGCCAGCGTGGCGCGCGGCCTGCACCGCGTGCAGGGAACGGCCTGGCTGGTGGCCGATCTGCCCTACGGCACGTATGCCGAAAGCCGCGAGCAGGCGCTGCGCAGCGCCTGCGTGCTGATGCAGGCGGGCGCGCACATGGTCAAGCTCGAAGGCGGCGGCTGGACCGCGCCCACGGTGGAGTTCCTGGTGCAGCGCGGCGTGCCGGTCTGCGCCCACCTGGGCCTGACGCCGCAGACGGTGCACGCCCTGGGCGGCTACCGCGTGCAGGGCCGCGGCGACGATGCCGCGCGCACGCTGCGCAAGCAGGCCCACGAGCTGCAGGACGCCGGCGCCGCCATGCTGGTGCTGGAGATGGTGCCCGCGGTGCTGGCCGCCGACCTCACCGGGGAGCTGGCGCACTGCCACACCATCGGCATCGGAGCGGGCAACGGCACGGCCGGCCAGGTGCTGGTGTTGCACGACATGCTGGGCATGAACCTGGGCAAGAACCCGAAGTTCGTCCACAACTTCATGCAGGACGCCGGCAGCGTGCGCGGCGCCATCGAGGCCTATGTGCAGGCCGTCAAGCAGGGGCGCTTTCCCGACAACGCCCTGCATGCCTGGTAGCGGGCGGCCCCTCCCCTCCCTCCGTTTTTGGTTTTCTTCTCGCTTCCCTCTCCTTTTACTCCTGCTTTTTCCATGCTGATCGCCCACACCCTCGACGACCTGCGCCAGGTCCTGGCGCCCTACCGCCGCCCGGCCTTCGTGCCCACCATGGGCAACCTGCACGACGGCCACATCGCCCTGGTCGAGCAGGCGCTGCCGCTGGGTGACGTGACCGTGGCGAGCATCTTCGTGAACCGCCTGCAGTTCCTGCCGCACGAGGATTTCGACAGCTACCCGCGCACCTGGGAGGCCGACTGCAACCGCCTGCAGGCCGCCGGCTGCAAGGTGCTGTTCGCCCCGCGCGAGGCCGACCTGTACCCCGAGCCCCAGACCGTCAAGGTGCACCCCGACCCGGCCCTGGCCGACATGCTGGAGGGCCATTTCCGCCCTGGGTTCTTCACGGGCGTGGCCACGGTGGTGATGAAGCTGTTCGCCTGCGTGCTGGGCCAGAGCGGCGGCACGGCGGTGTTCGGCAAGAAGGACTACCAGCAGTTGATGGTGATTCGCCAGATGGTGCGCCAGTTCGCGCTGCCCATCACCGTGGTGGCCGGCGAGACGACCCGCGCTCCCGACGGCCTGGCCCTGAGTTCGCGCAACGGCTACCTGGGACTGCAGGAGCGGCAGGAGGCGGTGGCCTTGTCGCAGGCCTTGCGCCAGCTGGCTGTGCGCTGGGGGCAGCAGCCATCGAGCGGATTGGAGCTGGAGCAGCAGGCGATGGATGGCTTGCGGGCGCGGGGGTGGCAGCCGGACTACCTGACGGTGCGGCGGCGGGTGGATTTGCAGGCACCCACGGCTGGGGATGCTGTGGGGGCATTGGTGGTGTTGGGGGCGGCGCGGTTGGGGGGGACGCGGTTGATTGATAACTGGGAGTTTTGAGGTCGGATTCCTGGTTCCCCAGTCACCCTTCACTTGTTCTTGATTGAGCCGCATGCCTGGTTGAAGGGCGGAGGCCGGGATGTGCGCCCGGCGGCGCACCTACCTTCTTTTGCTTCGCCAAGAGGGTGTAGAAGAAACCTATTTGAGCCGCCCCAAGAGCATGCGAGCCTGCGCCAGCCAGACCCACGCTGCAGCGTAGAACGGCTTGCGCTCGTGGTGCATCACCAGCCTGCGATTGCGCTCGAGCCACGCATGGGTGCGCTCCACCACCCAGCGCTTCTTGGGCATGGCTGCTGGCTGTTCCTGGCTCCACAGAGACTGCTGTGCATCGTCCCAGCGATGGCGTCCTGTATTGCGCACGATCTGAACCTTCAACTGGTGCGTTTGCTCGATCAGTTGAGCGCATTGCCCAGCGTAGGCACTGTCTGCCCACACGGTCTTGACCGAGCCGTCCGTGCGTTTGCATGCCTGGGCTATCGCCTGGGTCGCTGCTGCCCGATCTGGCACAGCGGCGCTGGTGATCACCACAGCAAGCAACAGGCCCAGCGTGTCCACTACCAGATGGCGCTTGCGCCCCTGCACCTTCTTGCCTGCATCGAAGCCCAGCTCCCCGCCCTGTGGGCTGCCCCGATTGGACTGCGAGTCGATGACGGC